>NZ_JAOWHB010000035.1:0-35597 GCF_030332845.1 Citrobacter sp. Cpo061 | reverse complement strand
TAGCGCGGTGGTCCCACCTGACCCCATGCCGAACTCAGAAGTGAAACGCCGTAGCGCCGATGGTAGTGTGGGGTCTCCCCATGCGAGAGTAGGGAACTGCCAGGCATCAAATAAAAGCGAAAGGCTCAGTCGAAAGACTGGGCCTTTTGTTTTATCTGTTGTCTGCCGGTGAGCGCTCTCCTGAGGAGGACAAATCCGCCGGGAGCGGATTTGAACGTTGCGCAGCAACGGCCCGGAGGGTGGCGGGCAGGACGCCCGCCATAAACTGCCAGGCATTAATTTAGTGAAGAAGCCCATCCTGCCGGATGGGCTTTTTTGCGTCTGTGCGGGATGAAAACCGCCGGATGCGACGTGCCGCCTTATCCGGCCTACAGGGGCCGGGCTGAACGTATTTTGTAGGCCTGATAAGCGCAGCGCATCAGGCTCATCACAACACCGCACCATCGGGTGCAAAGCAATATCCAAAACCTCCATAACACAAGCCTTCCTGCGGTATATGCGGTAAACCCCCAATCTGAATTTTCTTTATTACCTCCCGAAAATATCAGGATCGCCTGCGACAGTTACGTGTACCTTTATCTATAAGTAAGGGTCTATCCGGAGAATAAAGTGTTCGGAAAAATGGTATTAAACTACATGCCGGGGCTAAAAAATTTATTAGCGTACGATAAAAGCTGGCTAAAACATGATGTTAAAGCCGGGTTATCCGTTGCTGCCGTAGCACTACCGGTTGCGATTGCTTACGCTGAGTTGGCGGGAGTCGGGGCTATCGTCGGGTTATATTCCTGCGTTTTGCCAATGCTAGCTTATGCGCTGTTTGGTTCTTCCCGCCAATTGATTGTTGGTCCTGATGCCACGACCTGCGCGGTGATTGCGGCCGTTGTGGTTCCTCTTTCTGCCGGAAACCCAGAACTTCACTGGCAGTTGACAATTGTCATGACTGTGATGATGGGGGGATGGTGCCTGCTTGCCAGTAAATTTCGCCTGGGCGCGCTTGCTGACTTGCTTTCGCACCCCATTCTAACGGGCTTGCTTAACGGGGTTGCCGTGACGATTATTGTCGGGCAACTCGGTAAGGTGTTGGGGATTACGCTTGATGAAGAGCAAGTGATTGAGAAGATCATTGCCCTGCCTGGCCGACTCTCAGAAATTCATTTATTAACCTTAGGGATCTCCATCCTAACGTTAGCGATTTTAATAGCTATCAAAACGTTTCGTAGCCAATGGCCAGCACCGTTGATTGCTATTGTGATAACAACGGCACTGGTATGGATCACATCTGCGCAGCAGTATGGGATTGCCACTATTGGGGGATCGGGCTTTCAGTCTGGTTTGCCCGTCGTTCACTGGGGATCGTTTCAGCCTGGTCTGGCGCGTGATTTATTGATCCCTGCGCTGAACCTGGCGTTAGTCAGTTTTGTTAGCTTGATGCTAACCGCTCGCAGTTTTGCCGCAAAAAACGGATACGAAATAAATGCTGATGCTGAGTTCAGGGCTTTGGGTGTCGCGAATCTAATGTCTGGCTTATCTCAGGGGTTTGCGATTAGCGGAGCCGATTCCCGGACTGCGGTAAATGATTCCTCTGGAGGGAAAAGCCAGCTTGTTTCCGTTGTTGCTGCCTTAATCATCGGAATCGTCGTGGTATTTTTCACGCAGCCATTACAATTTATTCCGGTATCTGCATTAGGCATTGTTCTAATTTATGCATCGTGGTCATTAATTGATTTACGCGGACTCTGGAACCTGAGGCGAAGAAATAAACCCGCATTTCGCCTGGCGTTCTTCACCTTTGGCTGTGTTCTGATTATTGGTGTTATTCAGGGGATTGGCCTTGCGGTATTGCTGGGTCTGTTGCAGTTCCTGCGCACAGTTTTCCGTCCTACTGAACACTTATTGGGAATTGACGAAAATGGGATGATTCACTCATTAGGTAATTCAACTGATGTGAAAATGATCCCTGGCGTGTTGATGTACCGATTTAACTCACCGCTGACCTATTTTAATGTGGCCTATTTTAAGCGCCGTGTTTTGAATTTAGTCGATGGTGCTGCGCTACAACCGAAATGGGTGGTCATTGACGCCGTTTCTTGCTTTACCTATTCAGATATCAGCGTCCTGGCAACCATTAATGAGTTAAAACGGGACCTGAAGGGGCGGCAGATTAAGTTAATTCTTGCGGGCCGGAAAACGGAGTTAACACGCTGGTTTAAGGAGAGTCGACCGACAATGAAAGACGACGACATGATTCTGGCACCAGACCTTTATTTGGCGCTCCGGTTCATTCAAAGCAAAGAAAGCATGAGTGAGGATGAATCTGGCGTTGTTGAATAAAGCAGATTTAGGTAAATGATCAGGCTGGATGGAAGGTGCCTGTGGCGATGAACATGCCCTGGCACCCATTTTGCTAAAGGGGGATCAGCATCCGCGCGGGGATGGTGAGATCCCCGGCAGAGTATTGATACCGACATGCTACCTGAAATATAGACAGCGTGACTGTTGTTAACCTTACGCTATGAATGCGACAAATCGCTTAAATGCTTTCCTTCCCATTGCTGGCTTCGAGCTCCCGAATCAGGCGCTTGTTGATCTTACCGACGCTGGTTTTGGGAATATCCGGGACTATCCTTATCTGTCGCGGGATCGCCCATTTAGTGATGTGGCCGCGGTCGACGAATCCTTGTAGATGTGCCGCTATGGCCTGCGGCTCCAGGTCTTCCCCTTCCTTGCAAACCACCAGAGCCAGGGGGCGTTCGCCCCACTGTTCATCAGGTATCCCGACGACGGCTACCGACCTGACAGCCGCGTGTGAGCTGATGAGGCTCTCCAGCTCCAGCGTGCTTATCCACTCACCGCCCGTCTTGATTACGTCTTTGATGCGATCCTTTATTTCCACTATCCCATGGGGATCGATAGAGGCAATGTCGCCGGTATGCAGCCAACTGCCATTCCATAGCTCAGCTCCTTTCTCGGGTTCCTTCAGGTAGCCCTGAGTCAGCCAAGGGGCTCGCACCACTATTTCACCCAGGGCTTCGCCGTCGTGCACTACCTCCCGACCTTCGCCATCAACGATACGCAGATCCACCAACGGAACAGGCAGGCCGGTTCGAATCCGCAAGGGTAACTGCTCATCCATGGGAAGGGCCAGCTCGGCATCGCTTAAGTGGGTCATACAGAGCAGGGGACAGGTTTCAGACATACCATAGCCAGCGTGAATGCGTATGCCCTTATGGTGGGCCTGTGTCGCCAGTCCAAGGGACAGTGAACTGCCACCCAGCAACATCTTCCATCCCGACAGATCGGTCCGTGTGGCTTCGTCGCACTCGAGGATCATTTGCAAGATGGTTGGCACACAGTGCGAGAAGGTTACACCCTCATCGTGATAGAACCGCACCAGCTTGTTGGGTTCGTAACGACCGGGGTAGACCTGCTTCACACCCAGCATTGTTGCGACATAGGGAGCGCCCCAGGCGTGCACGTGAAACATAGGAGTGATCGGCATGTAGACATCGTTCGATCGTAGCAGCGACTGTCCCTCGTGGGCTGCCAGGAGGCCCAGCTCATTGAGCGTGTGCAGGACCAGCTGACGATGGCTGAAGTAGACCCCCTTGGGATTGCCCGTGGTTCCAGTGGTGTAGAACAAGGTCGCTACCGAGTTTTCATCGAAGTCGGGGAAGTCAAAGCGATCTCTCGCTGCGGCCAGAAGGGTCTCATATTCCCCCAGCACCGGCAGGCTGGTTGCCTTCGATTCTTCGTCGCTAAGCTGGATGTATCCCCGGACAGTGGTCAGTGTCTCTGCCAGTGACTCGACAACCGGCAAGAAGTCGTCGTGCACCAGTACCAGGTTGTCCTCGGCATGATTCATGGTGTAAGCGATTTGGTCCGCCGAGAAGCGGACGTTCACCGTGTGTAGCACGGCACCAATCATAGGCACCGCGAAGAAGCACTCGAGGGCGCGATGGCTGTCCCAATCTAGCAGGGCTACGGTGTCTCCAGGCATGACACCGGCCGCTGTCAGCATGTTTGCCAGGCGATGGATGCGCTGTTTGAGGGTGCGATAGTCGTAACGCAGCTTGTCGGCGTAGACGATTTCTCGCTCGGGATGAGAACGCCCACCCGACAGCAGCAAGCTCTTGATCAGCAGCGGATAGGCATGGGCTCCCTGCGCTGACTGTATGACTCTTGTTTTCACCATCCAGATTCCTCGTTGACTCATTATTTGCTCGGTATGATGGCAATTGTAGATGAAGGTTGGTATTTACTCCCTGGCGTTTGCTTCAGATGTCGAGGCGGCGCACCAGCTCCAGTCCCTGGGGATGAATGTGTGTACCCTACAACGCCATCTGGAAGAGGGGGGCGACCTTCAGCGAGCTTATCAATGAAATGCGGCGCGACCTGGCGCTCCCGCAACAGTATTGTGCCCAAGGTTGTTCAGATAAATTACTCAAATTTAGCCTACGGTTAAGCACGCCAGACAAAGAGGTGTGCCTGATACCGCTATATTTTTTGCAGTGCCATCGTGGTTCCAGTGAAAGGTTTAACTGTCGTGATGAGGTGGGGTAGGAGTCGCTGTGGGCAGAACGATAAGAAATCTTGCGGAGCCCTGAAAGCAAAAAACCCGCCATAGGCGGGTTCTTCTAAATAGTGGTGCCCGGACTCGGAATCGAACCAAGGACACGGGGATTTTCAATCCCCTGCTCTACCGACTGAGCTATCCGGGCAACGGGGCGCATTAAACCGTATTCACGTCTGTCAGTCAATCAAATTTCTGGAAACATTGTTCAACCGCTTAATATTGCGGCAATCTGCATGGTTATGCCTGAAGTTTGCACAAATCTATCCGGCAGAGACGACGAAAACAGATAATGCTCGCTTAGGTCAGCGCACCGCCCATTCGGCACTGGGCAAAGCGCAGGATATCTTCAGCCAGGCGGTGTGCCGTTTCGACATCAGCATGGCTACGATTAACCAGCATGCGGCTCAGGCAGCCTTCCAGCACCAGTTCCATCTGTTTGGCGACCATTGCCGGGTCGTCAACTTCCAGCGTCGTCAGCAGCTCATGGGTGAAGTCATGTGCCGCCTTTTTTTGCTGATCGGCTAACTGATGGATCGGATGCCCGGGATCGGGGTAAAACGTACAGGCGGCGATGAACAAACAGCCGGGATAGCGATTATTGCTCACGCATTCGGACAGCGCAGTGTAGCGCGCCAGTAATTTCTGCTCAGCGCTCAGCGTGTCATCCAGTAAAAGCTGACGCCGCCAGATATCCACCCGCTGGCTGAGGTAACGCAGCGCATCGTACAGAATGGCCTCTTTATCGGGCCAAAAGCGCTGCAGTTCATCCAGAGGATAATCGATGCGTTCGGCCACCATTTCCAGCGTGGTATTGGCTATCCCTTGCACCTCAAGTAATTTCAGGGCTTCTCCCAGGACATCTTCACGTTGCACGGTATTCTCCTCCGTATTTCCTGTTGCAAGTGTCGCTCACGGTTGGCGATCGCGCAAATGTGCGCTGAAGGTCGCGGCATCCATAAAGCCCGTAACCCGAGCTTCCGGGTGCTCTTTCCCCTCGGCATCAAAGAACAAGATAGTCGGCAAACCTAAAACCTGTAGATGTTTCAGGAGTGCGACATCCTGTGCATTGTTTGCTGTCACATCCGCCTGCAATAGCACTGTGTTGCCTAGCGCTTGCTGAACCTGCGGATTACTGAACGTGTATTTTTCAAATTCCTTACAGGCTACACACCAGTCGGCATACAGATCCAGCATGACTGGCCTGCCTTTAGCTTGCGCCAGTGCTTGATTTAACGCATCTATCGATGCCACCGGCGTGAAGTTAAGATGTGCCTGGGTTTGAGCATATGGCGCGCCGAACGCCCAGTCTTGCAATGGACGCACGCTTACCAGTGCTGCGGCTAACAGGACAATCTGCACGATACGCATCCAGGCGTGCTTTGCCTGTAGGCTGGTGATGAACGCCCAGCCAAAGAACGCGACGCCTAGCAGTGACCATAAGCGAACGCTCCACTCGTCGCCAACGATACGTTCGAGCAAGAAGACGGGAAGCGCCAGAATGACAAAGCCAAAAGCGGTTTTGACATGTTCCATCCATGGGCCACTTTTAGGCAGCAAGCGGTTGCCAAATACGGTAATCAGCATCAGGGGTAATCCCATCCCCAACGCATACAGATACAGTGTGCCACCTCCCAGCCACATGTTCCCGCTCTGAGCGATATACAGCAAAATCGCGCTTAGCGGGGCCGTTGTGCAAGGAGAACAGATGAGGCCAGCAATCGCCCCCATCGCAAAGACGCTGCCGGGAGATCCGCCTTGCTGGCGGTTACTCATTAGCGTGAGACGCGTTTGCAGTGATGAAGGCAATTGCAGCGTGAACAAGCCAAACATCGACAGAGCCAGCAGCGTAAAGATGACGGCAAGGCCAATCAGGACGTAGGGATGCTGAAGCGCAGCCTGGAACTGCAAACCGGCGGCTGCAACAACCAAACCCAGCGCGGTATAGGTGAGCGCCATTCCTTGAACGTAGATAAACGTCAGCAGCAGTGCCCGTCCGGTTGATAAGCGTTGCTTACCACCCAGTACGATACCGGAAATCAGCGGATACATCGGCAGTACGCAAGGCGTAAACGCGATACCAATTCCGATCAGCAATGCCCACAGCGCGGAGAAGGGGAGTTGGGCCGTGGGCTGCGGTTTCTCTTGCGGATCTGCAGTGGCTGGGGCTGGCGCAGAGGCGGCCGCGGAACCAGCAGACATTTCACTTAATGGCACCGTTTTTGTTTCTGGCGGATAGCAAAATCCGGCGTCGGCGCAGCCCTGATATGTGATCGTTAATGTTGCGCCAGACTTAGCCTGATTGATCGTGATCGGGACAGTCAGCTGTTTACGGTAAATCTCACTTTTGCCGTAAAACTCATCTTCATGCCAGACGCCTGGCGGCAGTTTTACCTCAGCAATATCGGCCTGAGATGGCGTAATGCTTATCTGTTTGCGATACAGATAGTAGCCATCTTTAACCTGCCATGTGAGGTTCAGATCGTGTTGGTTTTGCTGAAAATCAAAAACAAACGCCCGATCGGCAGGAACAAACTGCGAGCGGCCAGGCGCGTCAAATAATCCGGCAAAGGTAGATGTGCTGCACAGCAGCAGGATCAGCGTAAGGATGCGTTGAGCCATGAGCGGTAATCAAAGTCTCCGTGAGTGACGGGTAAAACCAGAAGTTCAGGCGTTTGATACGGATGATGTGACTTCAGGCAATCGAGAAGGGCTTGCTGGTGTGTGACGGTGGTTTTTAAAATCATCTGGACTTCATATTCCTGTTCCAGTTTGCCTTCCCAATAGTAGAGGGAGGTCGCACCGGGTAGCAGGGTCACGCAAGCAGCCAGCTTTTCCGCCAGCACTTTGGCGGCGAGATCCTGGGCGGTTGCTTCATCCGGGGCGGTACAGAGCACCACAACGGTATCGGGGATGGAAATATCCTGACTCTTTACATCAAGCATAAACACCTCGAAAGAACAGAGTAACCAGCAAAAGAATGGTCACTATACAACGGACGAGGGAAGGATGTTAGCTAAAGCGGGGTGGGGAGGAGGAACTGCAGGGCGCCCAGGCACCCTGCAGGAAAAACTTACAGCATGAAGCTGCCCAGCAAGAAGCCGAAGCAGACAGCCAGAACCACACCCAGAGTACCCGGGATGAAGAACGGATGGTTAAAGACGAATTTACCAATGCGAGTTGTACCGGTGTCATCCATCTGAACTGCCGCAACCAGAGTTGGGTAGGTTGGCAGAATGAACAGGCCAGAAACCGCGGCGAAAGACGCAACAGCAGTCAGTGGGGAAACGTTCAGAGCCAGAGCCATCGGCATCAGTGCTTTAGCGGTTGCAGCCTGAGAGTACAGCAGTGCAGAAGCAAAGAAGAAGATGACAGCCAGCAGCCACGGATGACCCTGAATTACGCTACCTGCAGTATCTTTGATCCAGTCAATGTTGTGAGATACGAAGGTATCACCCAGCCATGCAACACCCAGGATACAAATACAGGCGCTCATACCGGCTTTGAAAGTGCTGGAGTTCAGGATGGAGTCAGTTTCAACGCGGCAGATGATCGTGGTCAGCGTCGCGATGCTCAGCATGATGATCAGGATTGCGTTGGTGGTGTTCATCAGCGGTTTAGCGACCAGACCGAGGCTTGGGCTGTTGACGATCGCATATACGACGACACAAACCACGCCCAGCAGGAACAACCAAACAGAAGTTTTTGCGCCCGCTTTGATTTCAACTTGTCTTTCACCACGCAGTTCAACCAGGCCTTCTTCCAGACGCTTACGATAAATCGGATCGTCAGACAGTTTGGAGTTGAACAGCGCAGTTACCAGGAAGGACATGACCAGAACAGCCAGCAGGGTGGACGGAATGACCACGGACAGCAGGTGAATGTAGCTGATGCCATGACCTTCCATTACGGAAGACATGTAAACCACGGCTGCGGAGATTGGAGAAGCCGTAATCGCAATCTGTGCAGAAACCACTGCAGTAGAGAGCGGACGGCAAGGTTTGATCCCTTGTTCTTTCGCAACTTCAGCGATAACTGGCAGCGTTGCCAGAGAGATGTTGCCGGTACCTGCGAAGATAGTCAGGAAATAGGTCACGATAGGTGCAAGGATCGTGATGTATTTCGGGTTTTTACGCAGCAGTTTTTCAGTTTGATGAACCAGATAGTCCAGACCACCTGCAATCTGCATAGCTGAAATGGCAGCGATAACCGCCATGATGATGGAAATAACATCGAACGGGATATTACCGGGTTTTACGCCGATAGCGGCGAGAACCAGAACACCCAGCCCACCTGCAAATCCAATACCGATACCCCCAAGTCTGGCACCTAAAAAGATTGCCAGCAAAACGATGATAAGTTCTAAAACTATCATATTAGCCTTCCTTGTTGTTTAACAAGTTGATATTAAATTGTTGTTTTTAAGTAACTTCGAGTAAGAAAAAAGGCACGTCATCATGACGTGCCTTCTCCGGTACTACCCTACACGATTACTGTTCGCTTTCATCAGTATAACGTTTTGCTTTATAAGCAGGGTGCATCAGGTTCTGTGCAGAGAAGATATCGTCCAGTTCAGACTCGGTCAACAGACCGCGCTCCATGACAACTTCACGTACGCTCTTACCGGTTTCGGCACAAATTTTACCGACGATGTCGCCGTTGTGGTGACCAATGAACGGGTTGAGGTAAGTAACGATGCCGATGGAGTTGAATACAAACGCTTCACAGACTTCTTTGTTAGCAGTGATACCACTAACGCATTTTTCCAGCAGGTTGTAGCAAGCATTGCTCAGAATGTGAATGGATTCAAACATTGCCTGACCAATGACCGGCTCCATTACGTTCAGCTGCAGCTGACCAGCTTCAGATGCCATGGTTACAGTGATGTCGTTACCGATGACTTTGAAGCACACCTGGTTTACGACTTCCGGAACAACCGGGTTCACTTTAGCTGGCATGATAGAAGAACCAGCCTGCAGTTCCGGCAGGTTGATCTCGTTCAGACCCGCACGCGGACCAGAGGAGAGCAAACGCAGGTCGTTACAGATTTTGGACATCTTCACAGCCAGACGTTTCAGTGCGCCGTGCACCATAACGTATGCGCCACAGTCAGAAGTTGCTTCAATCAGATCTTCTGCCGGAACACAGGCGAAGCCGGTGACTTCAGCCAGTTTCTGTACTGCCAGCGGAGAGTACTCTTTCGGTGTGTTCAGACCAGTACCGATTGCTGTCGCGCCGAGGTTAACTTCCAGCAGCAGCTCAGCGGTACGGCTAATGTTTTTCACTTCTTCTTTCAACAGTACGCTAAAAGCATGGAATTCCTGACCGAGGGTCATCGGTACAGCATCCTGCAGCTGGGTACGACCCATTTTTAGGATGTCCTGGAATTCAACAGCTTTTTTCTCGAAGCCTTCGCGCAGCTGGTTCAGTGCATCAACCAGTTTGATGATGGATGCGTATACAGCGATACGGAAGCCAGTTGGGTATGCGTCGTTGGTAGACTGACATTTGTTAACGTGGTCGTTCGGGTTCAGGTACTGATATTCACCTTTCTGGTGACCCATCAGTTCCAGACCGATATTGGCCAGAACTTCGTTGGTGTTCATGTTGACGGAGGTACCCGCACCACCCTGGTAAACGTCTACCGGGAACTGATCCATGCATTTTCCGTTATTCAGGACTTCATCACACGCCGCGATGATGGCATTTGCCACACTCTTAGGAATGGTTTGCAGCTCTTTGTTGGCCATAGCCGCTGCCTTTTTAACCATTACCATACCGCGAACAAATTCAGGAATATCGCTGATTTTGTTGTTGCTAATGTAGAAGTTTTCAATCGCTCTCAGAGTGTGGACACCGTAGTAGGCGTCCGCTGGAACTTCCCTGGTACCCAACAAGTCTTCTTCGATACGAATGTTGTTTAACATGTGAACCTTCTTTTTCAAGCTGCCAATGATTTGACTAAACACACAGGATATATGTGATTTCGATTGTTTCTCGACCGACGATTATCCCCTGCATCGGTCTGATACCCGAGATCATATGCTGGTTCAGGATTTCTACCGTAATCTGGATCACTTAAAGCGTGGAATTTACCCCTTATTTATTATTCTGTGAAATGGATCACCCCTTTGTGATTAACCCCAAATATTAGTGTACAAGCCACTTGAAATTTTGCTAACCACCACAATATCAAATCGATGCGATTAACATAATTTTTCGAACAGAAGTTGAACAAAACGGCTGTTATTAACAGGAGATCCCTTTGCGCTGGATACCATTACTTGCCATTTTTCTCTATGTTTACATAGAGATATCTATTTTTATTCAGGTTGCCCATGTGATGGGCGTCCTGATGACGCTGATTTTGGTTATTTTTACATCGGTTATCGGTATGTCTCTGGTTCGTAATCAGGGATTTAAGAACTTTTTACTGATGCAACAGAAAATGGCGGCAGGTGAAAGTCCGGCTGCAGAAATGATCAAAAGCGTATCGCTGATTATTGCCGGTCTGCTGTTGGTGCTGCCCGGATTTTTCACCGATTTCCTCGGTCTTCTTCTTTTATTACCCCCGGTGCAAAAACATCTGACGATGAAACTGCTGCCACATTTGCGTTTTTCGCGTATGCCTGGCGGTGGTTTTAGCGCCGGAACGGGTGGCGGTGAGACTTTTGATGGTGAATTTCAGCGCAAGGATGACAAGCGCGACAGCATCGAACATAAAGACGATCGTCGGGATTAAGCATCAGTATGTAGGCCGGATAAGCGTTAGCGTCATCCGGCAAAAGTGTTTATAGGCCGGATGATGGCGTCAACGTTGCCTTATCCGGCCTGCGGGGTAAAAACAGCCACAGTCCTGCCAGCATAATCAACGCGTACAGACTCTTCCAGCCGACCATCGCCAGTAGCAGTAGGCACAGCAGACCGCCAATGACTGCCAGTACGCGATAATGCCCTTTCAGTAATCGACAACCTGCCAGCATGCACAGCAGATAAATCATAATAAAGATGCCGTTGGCGTAGACGATTAACGCATCGAGATTGATTTGCAGCATATAGATGCACAGAGTGCTGATTACGCAACAGCCCAATACGGCGTTTAGCGCATTGCGCGGAAGGTGTCGGGGGGACAGACGAGCCAGATAACTCTCCGGCTTATACTGCGCTTGCGACCAGACCAGCCGGGCGAAGCTTTGTATATAAATGTTGAGGCTGGCAAAACAGGCCAGATAACCAATGATGCAGGCGACCCACAGAGCTTGTACGCCAAACAGTTGCACGACGATCTCTGGCAGCGACGCTGCGGCCGCCATTTGCTCGCCGTAGGCACCAAAATGGATAACGACAACGGTGCATGCCCAATAAACAGACCCTGCCAGCAGCAGGCCGATCATCAGTGCGCGTGGGAAGTCTCGCTCCGGATTTTTGAATTCAGACGCCAGGTGAGCAAACGCTTCAAGGCCGACAAAGCACCAGAACATGACCGACAACGCGGCGAACAGGCCGGGAAGCTCAATATCGGTAATCGCAGGGAAGGGGATTTCGCCAGGTGTCAGATCGCCCGCCCACCAGATAGCAACAATCAGGGCAACAATCAGTCCTGCAATGACCGTTTGTAGATTCGCGCTGGAGCTTGCGCCGCGAGAGCCGATGTACCAAACCAATGCCAGCGTACCGAGCTCAGCCAGCAAAAGCTGCTCGTCATGCCAGCCAAACATCGCCTGACCGAATCCGGCGGCGATATGCAATGCCGCAGGCAAACCGACAGGAATGACCGACAAAAATAGCCATCCGGTGACGCGCTCCAGGCGCGAACCAAAGGCCATGCCGACAAAATGCGCCACACCGCCTGCGCTGGGAAAATGACGACCCAGTACGGCGAAGACAATCGCCACAGGAAAGACCAAAACAATCAGCACCGGCCATGCCCACAGGCTGTTGTTGCCCGCAACCAGTGCGGCCAGCGCGGGGACGGCAAAAACGCCTGTACCTAACAATGATGTCGACAACAGGCCAACGCCCTGAGCCAGTCCCAGCTCTTGTTTCAGTCCGCTCATAAATTGTTATCCGGTTATGTCCATTGATCGGGCTACATCGCAGATTTTTGATGGTATCACAATCAGATTTGCTTATGACGACGTGACTGAAATCGTTATGAAATGTGAGGTGCGTCGGCGTTTTGACGGGATTTTCTGCTGATAAAAAATTTTTTTCGCTTGCCCCCTTGAAGGCACAAAACCCCATCCCCATCTCTCTGGTCACTAGCCGGGAAACCGTTTACGGGCCGGCGTCACCCATAACTGATAAAGACTTTCTCAAAGGAGAGCTATCAATGAGTATTCGTCCGTTACATGATCGTGTGATCGTCAAACGTAAAGAAGTTGAATCCAAATCTGCTGGCGGCATCGTACTGACCGGTTCTGCAGCAGGTAAATCAACTCGTGGCGAAATCATCGCTGTCGGTAAGGGTCGCATCCTGGACAACGGTACCGTACAGCCGCTGGACGTGAAAGTCGGCGATATCGTTATTTTCAACGATGGCTACGGTGTTAAATCTGAGAAGATCGACAATGAAGAAGTGTTGATCATGTCTGAAAGCGACATCCTGGCGATTGTTGAAGCCTAATCCGCGAACGACACTGAACATACGAATTTAAGGGAAAGAGAAAATGGCAGCTAAAGACGTAAAATTCGGTAACGACGCTCGTGTGAAAATGCTGCGCGGCGTAAACGTACTGGCAGATGCAGTGAAAGTTACCCTCGGTCCAAAAGGCCGTAACGTAGTTCTGGATAAATCTTTCGGTGCACCGACCATCACTAAAGATGGTGTTTCCGTAGCACGTGAAATCGAACTGGAAGACAAGTTCGAAAACATGGGTGCGCAGATGGTGAAAGAAGTTGCCTCTAAAGCGAACGACGCTGCAGGTGACGGTACCACCACCGCAACCGTACTGGCTCAGTCCATCATCACTGAAGGTCTGAAAGCCGTTGCTGCGGGCATGAACCCGATGGATCTGAAACGTGGTATCGACAAAGCTGTCGCTGCTGCTGTTGAAGAACTGAAAGCACTGTCCGTACCGTGCTCCGACTCTAAAGCTATTGCTCAGGTTGGTACCATCTCCGCTAACTCCGACGAAACCGTAGGTAAACTGATCGCTGAAGCGATGGACAAAGTCGGTAAAGAAGGCGTGATCACCGTTGAAGACGGTACCGGTCTGCAGGACGAACTGGACGTGGTTGAAGGTATGCAGTTCGACCGTGGCTACCTGTCTCCTTACTTCATCAACAAGCCGGAAACTGGCGCAGTAGAACTGGAAAGCCCGTTCATTCTGCTGGCTGACAAGAAAATCTCCAACATCCGCGAAATGCTGCCGGTTCTGGAAGCTGTAGCGAAAGCAGGCAAACCGCTGCTGATCATCGCTGAAGATGTTGAAGGCGAAGCGCTGGCAACTCTGGTTGTTAACACCATGCGCGGTATCGTGAAAGTCGCTGCGGTTAAAGCACCTGGCTTCGGCGATCGTCGTAAAGCAATGCTGCAGGATATCGCTACCCTGACCGGTGGTACCGTTATCTCTGAAGAGATCGGTATGGAGCTGGAAAAAGCAACTCTGGAAGATCTGGGTCAGGCGAAACGCGTTGTTATCAACAAAGATACCACCACCATCATTGATGGCGTGGGCGACGAAGCTGCAATCCAGGGTCGCGTGACTCAGATTCGTCAGCAGATCGAAGAAGCAACTTCCGACTATGACCGTGAAAAACTGCAGGAGCGCGTAGCGAAACTGGCAGGCGGCGTTGCGGTTATCAAAGTTGGTGCTGCGACTGAAGTTGAAATGAAAGAGAAGAAAGCCCGCGTTGAAGATGCCCTGCACGCTACCCGTGCTGCGGTAGAAGAAGGCGTGGTTGCTGGTGGTGGTGTTGCGCTGATTCGCGTAGCGTCTAAAATTGCCGGCCTGAAAGGTCAGAACGAAGACCAGAACGTAGGTATCAAAGTTGCGCTGCGCGCAATGGAATCCCCACTGCGTCAAATCGTACTGAACTGCGGCGAAGAGCCGTCTGTAGTGGCTAACACCGTGAAAGCGGGTGACGGTAACTACGGTTACAACGCTGCAACTGAAGAATACGGCAACATGATCGACATGGGTATCCTGGATCCAACCAAAGTAACTCGTTCTGCTCTGCAGTACGCGGCTTCTGTTGCGGGTCTGATGATCACCACCGAGTGCATGGTTACCGACCTGCCGAAAAGCGATGCGCCTGACTTAGGTGCTGCCGGTATGGGTGGTATGGGTGGAATGGGCGGCATGATGTAATTGCCTACACCCTGCATCCTTCAGGCCGCAGATGCGTTGGCTGCGTTTGCTAACCCCAGTCACTTACTTGAGTAAGCTCCTGGGGATTAACAAACTGGCCGCCTTCCTGCAACCAGAATGATTTGGGTGCTCATCTCCCAGAATTGAGAAACCCTCGGGCAGAAATGTCTGGGGGTTTTTCTTTTGGTCATCTTTTTAGTATATGATTCAGCTACGGACATAAGGTCCAACTAATTGAATATGGGGAATGACATGCACGTGAAATATTTAGCAGGGATCGTTGGTGCCGCGCTACTGATGGCGGGTTGTAGCTCCAGCAATGAACTGAGTTCAGCCGGGCAAAGCGTACGTTTTGTTGAAGACAAGCCTGGCGCAGAGTGCCAACTGATAGGCACCGCAACCGGTAAGCAAAGCAACTGGCTTTCAGGCCAGCACGGCGAAGAGGGCGGCTCAATGCGTGGCGCAGCAAACGATCTGCGTAACCAGGCTGCGGCAATGGGCGGTAACGTGATTTATGGCGTCAGCAGCCCATCGCAGGGAATGCTGTCCAGCTTTGTTCCTACCGCCAGTGAGATGATTGGACAGGTTTATAAGTGCCCTAATTGAGAACTGCTGCTGATGCCGGATGGCGACGCTAAAGCGTCTTATCCGGCCTACGGTACGAATGATCGTAGGCCTGATAAGCGTAGCGCCATCAGGCATTCTGAGTCTTATGCGCAGACTGAACGCGTAAATGATGCAATGCGCGCAGGCACTGATCCTGATTGAGCTTTTGCGTCTTATCACCCGTCAACGTTCTGACAAACACCTGGCACGGTACACCGGCAAGTTTTTTCAGCCGCGGGCTGAAGTCGAGAAGACGGCGAGTAATGGCTTCGGCTTCTTTGCTACCGGAAAGGGCGCGAGTTTTCACGACCGAACCACAGAACTGGGCTTTTCCTTTATTGTCTGTATAGCGGTAAATAATCGCCAGATAATGATTAAACAGGTTATGTTTCCATTCGGGTTGTGTATAAGAGTCGTATTCCAGATTGTCGTTTTGCTGACAATCAACATCGTACAGCGGCAGGAAATCCAGCAGCGATGTTATTCGTAGCGCGAGTTCTCTCATGCCAGCATTATTTATTGCGTGAATAATTGCATGCGCCAACACCTGAATCTGTAATTCATTAACCAGTAATTCGCATGTTTGTCCGTCATGTAACGTCAGAGAAAATGTTAAATTCTCGCCTTTGTCATCCACTAACATCAGCGAATTTATGCGACGGTTAATATCCGCATTTTTTAGTTCATCTTCCTGAATTGACGGAATATTCTCGTGCATTTTTTTGCTGGCTTTATCACATGCCTTTTCATATTGTATACGCTCGTCTTTGTTTAGCTGAGAAATAGCGTACAGCCGGCTCTCCAGCGCAATAAGCAGGTCTCTAAGTCCAAGTGGAGAGAGAAAAAAGAGTGATTCCTTGTTTCTTGGTTCTTTTATTTTTAATGCCATGGCAACAAATTCATTCTTTTGGCGAATAATGCCAGTATTAACGCCCTTAATACTTATAGCCATAAAAGGTTCTCCCTAACCATATATTTATTAATATTCTGCATTTGAAACTATTGATAAAATTTACGAATGAATGATTGAACTGCGCTAATTAAAATAGCACAGATTAAAAGCGAGGCTCCACTTGTGGGGATTTAAATAATAAGTAATCGTGGTGAGTGTCCGGAATCGGACACTCAGTAATAGCTATTGTTGACGTAACTGCAGATCCAGCGGTGTTTTACTTGGCTCTCCACCAATTTCACGCGCCAGTTTGGGGACCATATAGCCGGAAACTAGCGTCAGAAGCTCACGCATAATGCGACGCGCTTCATCGTCGCTGACCATAAAGTGTGCGGCACCCTGCACTTTATCCAGCACGTGCAGGTAATAGGGCATCACACCGGCATCAAACAGTGCGTTGCTAAGGTTAGCCAGGGTTTGCGCGTTATCGTTCACGCCACGCAGCAATACGCTTTGGTTGAGTAACGTAACGCCCGCGGCGCGCAGACTGCTCATCGCCTGGCGAAACGTCTGATCAATTTCATTGGCATGGTTAATGTGATTGACCAGCAGAATCTGCAAGGAGGAGTGCGCAAAGCGCTCGACCAGTCCTTCTGTAATGCGCGCCGGGATCACTATCGGCAAACGGCTGTGAATACGCAGACGCTTAATGTGCGGGATAGCTTCCAGTTGCGTGAGCAACCAGTCCAGTTCGTGGTCCTTGGCCATTAACGGATCGCCACCAGAGAAGATGATTTCATCCAGCTCAGGGTGCGCGTTAATGTAGTCGAGGGCGACCTGCCAGTTGCGCTTATTGCCCTGATTTTCGGCGTATGGGAAATGCCGGCGGAAGCAATAGCGACAATTTACCGCGCAACCGCCTTTAACCAGCAGCAGTGCCCGATTGCGATATTTATGCAGCAGACCGGGAACCACGCTGTGCTGTTCTTCCAGTGGGTCGGTTGAGTAGCCTGGCGCGGCCACAAACTCTTCCTGGGCAGTCAGTACCTGACGTAAAAGCGGATCGTCCGGGTTGCCTTTCTCCATGCGGGCAATAAACGCACGCGGCACGCGCAGGGCGAAAAGCCGTCTCGCGTCGCGTCCGGCCAACAGTTTTTCATCTGCATCTATGTTCAAAAGATGCAGAAGTTCATCGGGATCGGTCACAACATCGGCAAGTTGCGATAACCAATCTTCTCTGGATGGGGTATTTAGGGTTACAATATGCGCCATTTTGTGGCTTAGCTACCAGTTAACAATTTTCAGAGGGCCTTATGGCAACGTACTATAGCAACGATTTTCGTGCTGGTCTTAAAATCATGTTGGACGGCGAACCTTATGCGGTTGAAGCCAGCGAATTCGTTAAACCAGGTAAAGGCCAGGCGTTTGCGCGCGTTAAGCTGCGTCGCCTGCTGACCGGTACTCGCGTAGAGAAAACCTTCAAGTCTACTGACTCCGCTGAAGGCGCAGACGTAGCCGACATGAACCTGACCTTCCTGTATAGCGACGGTGAGTTCTGGCACTTTATGAATAACACCACTTTCGAACAGCTGGCTGCAGACGAGAAAGCGGTAGGCGATAACGCTAAATGGCTGCTGGACCAGGCTGAATGCATCGTGACCCTGTGGAACGGTCAGCCGATCTCCGTAACTCCGCCGAACTTCGTTGAGCTGGAAGTTGTTGAAACCGACCCAGGTCTGAAAGGCGATACCGCTGGTACTGGCGGCAAACCGGCTACCCTGTCTACCGGCGCAGTCGTTAAAGTTCCGCTGTTCGTACAGATCGGCGAAGTGATCAAAGTGGATACCCGCTCCGGCGAATACGTTTCTCGCGTAAAATAAGTCTTCCATTTGATCTTATGGCGCAGGTTGCTGCGCCATACTTTTTCCAGGGCAGGAATGATGAAACGTCTTCTCGGTCTTGTAATGCTACTCCTTTTCACCAGCACCCTTCTGACAGGATGCAACACCGCGCGCGGCTTCGGTGAAGACATCAAACATCTTGGCAACTCAATTTCACACGCCGCCAGCTAATCCTTTCATATAGTCTTAAAAACGGTTGTTTATCCATCACACTCCCGGATCTTGTCTATTATTAAGTAGCTATACACAAACAATATTGGCTAGAAAAGGAAGACGTTATGGTTAAGAAAACAATTGCTGCGATCTTTTCTGTGTTGGTACTTTCTTCCGTTTTAACCGCGTGTAATACCACACGAGGCGTAGGACAGGATATCTCTGAAGGCGGTAGCGCAATCTCTGGTGCAGCGACAAAAGCTCAGCAATAGCAATAATGAAGAACGGTACGACGTCGTGTCGTACCGTTAATCACCCTTCTTTGGGAGTGACAGGAACGGCGAGAAGCGGTTCCCCAAGTGCAGTTTCATACGGATATTCCGCTTATAGGTGTAGACCGTTTTGCCATGAATGCTGAGTGCGGCGGCAATGGCATTGTTACTCACACCATCCATCCACATTGATAATACTTTCTCCTCCTGCGGCGTAAGCAAAGGCGTGGCGTTTTTGGCTATTTCTAATGCGGGGCGAACCTGAAGCGCTTCCTGAATTGTGTGGGAGAGTGTGTTCAGCGTGGTGTGCTTGGTCAAGACCGAATGGGCTACGGATTGAGAGGGCACGATGGGGGCATGCTGTCTGTCTGCTGATTGCAGTAAAATCAGTGGGATGACGCCACAACTCATAAAAAAAGGTTTAATTGGCGGACTGGAGTGCGTCTCGCTAATAAAACTGTATAAATCCGCGATCACCAGATGCGGTTTCCATTGCAAAATATGCTCTTTTGCTAACAGGAGATTATTGATTCCTGATACCAGAAATGAGGAGCTGAACCTGCCAGAATGATTAAGCAAGGCCTCTATCCCTGTGCGGGTAAAGTGGCACCGGTCAATCACTAAAATTTTAAGCATAAACGTTTCGCATTCAGAAGAGGGGCAATCGACTTTCTGGTTTCAGAAAGCCCTTCATCATAGAGAACTCCGATGAGTGCCAAATGCGGGAACTACGCCGCTAATTATGCTTAATTCTTGCTTTTAGCAGGCAGTGAATAAAAAGGTTGAAATTCATTTTCTTCCGGGCAAAAATGCCATTTCACACATCAGCTTTGCAGGACGACCTGCAAACGCTTCATTCACCGGGGACGGCCCCATAGTTCTGGAGCCTGATATGTCCTGGATCGTTTTATTAATTGCAGGTTTGCTCGAAGTCGTATGGGCGATTGGCCTGAAATACACCCACGGTTTTACGCGTCTTACGCCAAGCATTATCACTATTGCGGCGATGATCGTCAGCATCGCCATGCTCTCCTGGGCAATGCGCACGTTGCCTGTTGGAACAGCTTATGCGGTCTGGACCGGTATTGGCGCTGTTGGGGCGGCCATTACAGGGATTTTACTGCTGGGTGAGTCTGCCAGCCCGGCACGTTTGCTGAGCCTTGGGCTGATCGTTGCTGGTATTATTGGTCTGAAGCTGAGCACTCACTAAGCGCCAGGCTGTTTCACCCAAATCAGTTTATTCACTTCAAACCCTTCCCGGGTCGCGATGGCTAACATTTGCTGTTTCATTTCATCTGAAATAGTAGGGGTCCGTGAAAGGATCCACAGGTAGTCGCGATCCGGGCCACAAACCAGCGCGTGACGATATTCCCGGTCGAGTGCAATTACGTTATACCCGCCATAGAAGGGGCCGAAAAAAGAAACCTTAAGCGCGGCTCTGCTTGGGTCGCCGGTGAAATAGGCTTTCCCTTCCGTTTTCTGCCACATCTCCCTGTCAGGGTTATAGCCCTTGTTAATAACGTTGATGCCGCCATCGTCGCGCAAGCTGTATGTTGCGGTCACTTTATCCAATCCGCGCTCGAAACGATGGTCGAAGCGCGCAATTTCATACCAGGTTCCCAGATAGCGTTTGGCATCAAAGTTATTTACCACGGTAACGCCTTTCGGCGGTGTCGGGGAGCTACACGCGACAACCAGGAATGCAGCCGTAACTGCAGCAACGACGGGCAAAATGCGCATGGGATTTTCCTTGCTGTATTTTTGTTAAGTGTAGATGACAACAGGAAAAAAAGAGAAAGAAAGGAGGCCCAATATCCTGGGCCTCATCGTTAGTTATTGCAGCTTTTCAAGAATGCGCCAGGCCGCCTCGACACGGACAGGGTTAGGATAGCTTTTGTTTGCCAGCATCACGATGCCAAGGTTTTTTTCTGGAACGAAGGCTACGTAGCTGCCAAATCCTCCAGTGGATCCCGTTTTATGCACCCATGAGGCTTTCACAGCGGGGGCAGGCGGGTTTACCTCAACGGCGGGAAGCGCTGCCAATGCCACTTTGCTGTCGCTACCGTTGATGATTGAATCAGCTTTCAGCGGCCAGTTCAGCATCTCCCAGCCTAATCCCTGGTACATATCGCCAATACGCCAGTAGCGAGACTGCGCAAGCGCAATGCCCTGCTGGAGCGTTTTCTCCTGAACGCGGCTGGCGTCCATGTTGACCTGAACCCAGCGGGCCATATCAATAACGCTGGATTTCACGCCATAGGCTTCGGCGTCAAGTTGTCCCGGAGAAACGTGTACAGCCTTCCCTTCGCGATAGCCCCAGGCATAATCTTTTTGTTCGTTCTGCGGAACTGTAATCCAGGTATGCGCCAGTTTTAATGGTTGCAGGACGCGTCTGGTCATTGCCTCTTCGTAACTCATTCCTGAGGGTTTCACCGCCAGCGCGCCAAACAGACCAATGCTGGAGTTAGCGTAAAGACGCTTAGCGCCCGGGGCCCATTGCGGCTGCCAGTTTTGATAAAAACGCAGTAATGCGGCTTTATCCGTAACGTCATCGGGGATCTGCAGCGGCAGGCCGCCTGCCGTGTAGGTGGCTAAGTGCAGCAGGCTGATACCCTGCCACTGTTTGCCTATCAGTTCTGGCCAGTATTTCGTGACCGGATCGCTGAGCTTAATTTCGCCACGGGCGATAGCATCGCCGCCCAACACGCCGTTAAACGTCTTACTGACCGACCCTAGCTCAAACAGAGTTTGCTGCGTGACTGGGTGGTTATTGGTGATATCGGCTTTACCCCAGGTGAAATAATAGGGTTTTCCCTGGTAGATAACGGCAACGGCCATACCCGGAATAGCCTGCTCCTGCATCAACGGGGTGATGGTGCGATTAACGATATCGGCAATCTGTTGTTCTGTTTTGGCGGCGGCAAACGTGGAGAAAGGGGCTGTCAGCAGCAGAGCGCAGCATAACGATTTTTTCATCATGAAATCAGTTCCGTAATTAAAAGCAAAAGGGTGTCCGGGCCCGTCAGACGCAATCAGTGTGTTTGATTTGCACCGTGTTGACAAACGGTTAAATTTAGCAGCAGATATAAGTTTTTCTAACAGGCCGGATGATGACGCGTAGCTATATCCCTCTTAACTCGCTGCGGGCTTTTGAAGCCGCGGCCAGACATCTCAGTTTTACCCGCGCCGCGATTGAGCTCAACGTGACGCATTCTGCCATCAGTCAGCATGTAAAAGCGCTGGAGCAGCAGCTAAATTGTCAGCTTTTTGTGCGCGGTTCTCGTGGATTAATGTTGACCACTGAAGGGGAAAGTCTGTTACCTGTACTTAATGACTCTTTCGATCGTATGGCGGGGATGCTGGATCGTTTTGCCACCAAACAGACCCAGGAAAAACTTAAAATTGGCGTGGTGGGGACCTTTGCGGTTGGGTGTCTGTTTCCTCTACTGGGCGATTTTAAGCGCAGTTACCCGCATATTGATTTGCATATTTCTACCCATAATAACCGCGTGGATCCCGCTGCCGAAGGGCTGGATTATACCATTCGCTACGGAGGGGGAGCCTGGCACGATACCGACGCGCAATATTTATGTAGCGCGTTGATGTCTCCACTGTGTTCGCCAACATTGGCTTCGCAGATTCAAACGCCTGCGGACATCCTGAAATTTCCGTTATTACGATCGTATCGGCGGGATGAATGGACGCTTTGGATGCAGGCCGCCGGAGAGGCGCCCCCGTCACCGACGCACAACGTGGTGGTGTTTGATTCGTCCGTCACCATGCTGGAAGCCGCGCAGGCGGGGATCGGTGTGGCAATTGCACCAGTCAGAATGTTCACGCATTTACTCAGTAGGGAACGAATCGTTCAACCGTTTTTAACGCAGATTGATTTGGGAAGTTACTGGATAACGCGTTTGCAATCGCGTCCGGAGACACCCGCGATGCGTGAATTTTCCCGTTGGTTGACAGGAATACTGCACAAATAAAAAGGCCCGCCAATGGCGGGCCTGATAATTAACGCATGTACTTAGATGGTCAGAATACCAATAGCCGTTACAACGGTCAGGATTGCTGCCAGTCCGTAGAAGACCCATTTGCCAGCAGGCACGTGGATTTTCAGGTCATGCATCGCGTGGTGCATACGGTGTAAACCACACCACAGCGGCAGAACGATCATCAGGAACAGAAACGCACGTCCGATGAAGCTCTGAGCGAATGCCAGTACGCGTTCATAGCTGAAAGCATCAGGAACAAAGCCCAGCGGCAGCATAATGCCTACCAGCAGGATCATTACCGGCGCAATGATTGCGCTCCACATACCGCCTGCACCAAACAGGCCCCAGAATACGGGTTCGTCAGAGCGTTTTGGATTTGGATTAATCATTCCGGACTCCTTACCAGAACAGGGCAACAAACAGTATGACTACTGTCGCAACCACAGTAACTGCCCAGAGACCTTTGATGATCGGCTCTGGCCCCATTTTTTCGTCTTTAACGATGATGTTGGCTGCTTTTGGCGCCAGCTCAAACCAGGTTTTGGTATGCAGCAGCGCTGCTGCCAGGGCGATAATGTTAAGGATTACCACCACCGGGTTTTGCAAAAAGGCGACAAAGCCCATCCAGGACTCTGCACCATGCTTGAGTGCAAACAGGCCGATAATCAGTTCAATGCTGAACCAGACTGCCGGAACTGCCGTGCCTTCACGCAGCATGTAAAAACGATAAAATGGCAGCTTTTTCCACCAGGTGGACGTCATTGGCCGCACATAGGCTTTACGTTTAGTCGTCATCGTGCACTCCTTAGCGTGGTTTCAGGGTAGCGATAAGAAAGTCTTTTGAACTTTCAACTTTACCCTGCTGAATGGCCGCAGCCGGATCGACGTGTTTCGGGCAGACTTCGGAGCAGTAGCCCACGAAAGTACAGGTCCAGACGCCGTTCGGGCTGTTCAACTGAGCCATACGCTCCTTCTTACCGTGGTCGCGGCTATCTTCGTTGTAACGATGCGCCAGCGTAATCGCAGCCGGTCCAATGAACTCAGGGTTCAGGCCGAACTGCGGACACGCGGCATAGCACAGACCACAGTTGATGCAACCGGAGAACTGATGATACTTCGCCATCTGCGCCGGAGTCTGGGTGTTTGGACCCTGATCCGGTGTACGCGGGTTACCGATAATGTACGGTTTGATCGCTTCCAGGCTTTCGATAAAGTGCGTCATGTCGACGACCAGATCGCGCTCAATCGGGAAGTTGCCCAGCGCTTCAACCTTGATGCCGTTGGTGTAATCACGCAGGAAGGTTTTGCATGCCAGTTTCGGTACATTGTTGACCATCATGCCGCAGGAGCCGCAGATCGCCATACGGCAGGACCAGCGGTAGCTCAGGTCCGGTGCCAGGTTATCCTTGATGTAACCCAGCGCATCCAGCAGTGACGTGGTTTCATCATAAGGAACTTCGTAGAAAGCACTGTGCGGCGCGGTATCGGTTTCCGGGTTATAGCGCACCACCTCAACTTTCAGGTTTTTCATCTCAGCCATTCGCCTTCTCCTTCTTATCGGCTGCTTCCGCTTCGCCACCGTAAACACGTTTAGCCGGTGGCAGAGTGGTGATTTTCACGTCGCTATATTCCAGGCGAGTCGTGCCGTCAGCATCGCGGAAGGCGAGGGTGTGTTTGAGGAAGTTCACATCGTCACGCTCGGTGCAGCCTTCATCCAGACGCTGGTGCGCGCCGCGGGATTCTTTACGCGCCAGAGCAGAGTGCGCCATACATTCAGCAACGTTCAGACCGTGACCCAGTTCGATGGTATACAGCAGGTCGGTGTTGAAGACGCTGGAGGTATCAGTGATACGTACGCGCTTGAAGCGTTCCTGCAGTTCCGCCAGCTTATCAACGGTTTTCTGCATGAGTTCCGGCGTACGGTAGATACCGCAACCTTCTTCCATGGACAGGCCCATTTCGTCACGGATCTTAGACCAGTTTTCGTTACCTTCCTGGTTAACCAGATCTTTCAGACGTTTTTCAACGCCAGCAACCTGTGCATCAAGAGCGGCGCTGTTTGCAGCGCCAGCCGTTGCAGCGCGTTCTGCTGCCTGCTCACCGGCCATACGACCGAAGACCACCAGTTCTGCCAGGGAGTTAGAGCCCAGACGGTTAGCGCCATGCAGACCAACAGAGGAACATTCGCCGACAGCGAACAGACCTTTAATGCGGGTTTCACAGTGCTGATCGGTTTCGATACCGCCCATGGTGTAGTGCGCGGTCGGACGTACCGGGATCGGTTCTTTAACCGGATCGACACCCACGTAAGCTTTCGCCAGTTCGCAGATGAACGGTAAACGTTCGAGCAGTTTTTTCTCGCCGAGGTGACGCAGGTCGAGGTGAACCACATCGCCACGCGGAGTGGAAATGGTGTTGCCTTTGCGCCATTCGTGCCAGAACGCCTGAGATACTTTGTCGCGCGGACCGAGTTCCATGTATTTGTTTTTTGGCTCGCCCAGCGGGGTTTCCGGACCCATGCCGTAGTCTTGCAGATAACGGTAGCCGTTTTTGTTGACCAGAATACCGCCTTCACCACGGCAGCCTTCAGTCATCAGGATACCGGATCCTGGCAGACCTGTTGGGTGATACTGAACGAATTCCATATCACGCAGCGGAACGCCGTGGCTCAGCGCCATGCCCATACCGTCGCCGGTTACGATGCCGCCGTTGGTGTTGTAACGGTAAACACGACCTGCTCCGCCCGTTGCCATCACGACAGCGTTAGCACGGATTTGCACCAGCGTGCCTTCCATCATGTTCATGGCAACCAGGCCGCGAGCATGACCGTCGTCAACCAGGATATCCAGAACGAAGTGTTCGTCAAAGCGCTGAATCTGCGGGAACTGCAAAGATGTTTGGAACAGCGTATGCAGCATGTGGAAGCCGGTCTTATCCGCGGCAAACCAGGTACGCTCGATTTTCATACCGCCGAAGCGACGTACGTTGACGCTACCGTCTTCACGACGGCTCCATGGGCAGCCCCATTGTTCCAGTTGCGTCATTTCAGTTGGGCAGTGGTGGACAAAGTAATCCACGACATCCTGCTCACACAGCCAGTCTCCGCCTGCTACCGTATCGTGAAAATGGTAGTCAAAGCTGTCATGATCCTGCGCGACAGCAGCAGAGCCGCCTTCGGCAGCAACGGTATGGCTGCGCATTGGGTACACTTTTGAGATCAGTGCGATTTTAGCGTTGGGATTTGCTTGTGCGGCAGCAATTGCAGCACGTAATCCCGCGCCACCGGCGCCTATAATGGCAAGATCGGCTTGAAAGGTTTGCACGACATTCCTCCAGATTGTTGTTATTTCATCCCTGCCTGAAATCAGATGCTTCATCGGCTTCAAACAGGTTATGAACGCGTTTCCACTGCTCCTTTATAGGTACAATAGTATAGTCTTAGGGATGTGCGGGAAATTTGACGTGTTCGATTTTTTTAGCGTGTCATAGGGGGGAATTATCATTGAATTTGATTAATTTAATTACTAAACCACCCTAAGTCGCTTTTTTTATCCAATTGCCAGTGATGATTAGTGCTGCCTGAAATTTGTCTCGCTAGCGCGATACGAGTAGACTTCGTGCCCTTGTCATAAATCGGAGAAACAACCATGAGCGAAACGGCAACCTGGCAGCCGAGCGCGTCCATCCCCAATCTGTTGAAACGTGCAGCAATTATAGCGGAGATTCGCCGCTTTTTTGCCGATCGTGGCGTGCTTGAGGTTGAGACCCCTTGTATGAGTCAGGCAACGGTAACGGACATCCACCTGTTCCCGTTCGAAACGCGTTTCGTTGGCCCTGGACACTCCCAGGGAATGAATCTCTATTTAATGACCAGCCCTGAATACCATATGAAGCGCCTGCTGGTGGCAGGATGCGGCCCGGTGTATCAACTGTGCCGCAGCTTCCGTAATGAAGAGATGGGGCGCCATCATAACCCTGAATTCACCATGCTTGAGTGGTATCGTCCGCACTACGATATGTATCGCCTGATGAATGAAGTGGATGATTTGCTCCAGCAGGTGCTGGACTGCTCACCTGCGGAAAGCCTTTCTTACCAGCAGGCCTTCCAGCGCCATCTGGAGATTGACCCGCTGTCTGCGGATAAAACCCAACTGCGGGAAGTGGCGGCGAAATTGGATCTCAGCAATATCGCTGATACCGAAGAAGACCGGGATACCTTACTGCAACTGCTGTTTACGATGGGTGTTGAACCGCATATTGGTAAAGACA
This sequence comes from Citrobacter sp. Cpo061, assembly GCF_030332845.1. Classification (NCBI taxonomy): domain Bacteria; kingdom Pseudomonadati; phylum Pseudomonadota; class Gammaproteobacteria; order Enterobacterales; family Enterobacteriaceae; genus Citrobacter; species Citrobacter sp. Cpo061. Next base: position 8,626 of record NZ_JAOWHB010000035.1, on the reverse strand, counting down.
AGCCGACGTTTGTGTATCATTTCCCGGCCAGCCAGGCATCACTGGCGCAAATCAGTACCGAAGATCACCGCGTGGCTGAACGTTTCGAGGTTTATTACAAAGGTATTGAGCTGGCGAATGGTTTCCATGAATTGACCGACGCGCGCGAACAGCAGCAGCGGTTTGAACAGGATAACCGCAAACGTGCCGCACGAGGCTTACCACAGCAACCTATCGATACCAACCTGCTGGAAGCGCTGAAAGTCGGCATGCCGGATTGCTCAGGCGTGGCGCTGGGCGTTGACCGTCTGGTGATGCTGGCGCTGGGCGCAGAGAGCCTGGCCGAGGTAATCGCATTTACCGTCGATCGCGCATAACTTACTCTTCTGCAATACAAAGTGGTGGCTTAATCGCCACTTTGTAGCATATTTTTTCATTTCCCCTCTAATAGCCACAATTTACACCTGGATATTTGATATCGTTTAGGTATCAATTCTGTGTTGATTTTTTTATCGCTGAACTCTGCAAAGAGAGCAGTGCCAACCGGTGAGCGGCGTTTGTTAAACGCTTGCCAGAGTAAGGGATGGTTTAATGACCCAAACAATAAAAAAGATGAGCCTGATAGGTCTCATTCTCATGATATTTACGTCAGTTTTCGGTTTTGCTAATAGCCCCTCCGCGTTCTATTTAATGGGGTATAGTGCAATACCGTGGTATATATTTTCTGCATTATTATTCTTTATTCCATTTGCTTTAATGATGGCGGAAATGGGTTCTGCCTATCGGAAAGAAGAGGGGGGAATCTATTCGTGGATGAATAATAGCGTTGGACCACGCTATGCGTTTATCGGCACGTTTATGTGGTTTTCTTCTTATGTGATATGGATGGTTAGTACTGCGGCGAAAGTCTGGGTACCTTTTTCAACCTTCTTGTTTGGCGCAGACATGACGCAGCACTGGCGTATTGCAGGGCTTGAGCCTACGCAGGTTGTCGGACTGCTCGCAGTCGGTTGGATGATCCTGGTGACCTGCGTGGCATCCCGGGGTATTAATAAGATTGCGCGTATTACGGCTGTAGGTGGAATTGCCGTAATGTGTCTTAATTTAGTTCTGTTGTTAGTGAGTGTCGCTATTTTGTTATTAACTGGTGGCCACTTTGCACAGGATATTAATTTCATCTCTTCGCCTAATCCCGGATATCAGTCTGGACTGGCAATGTTGTCATTTGTTGTGTTTGCCATTTTTGCTTACGGCGGAATTGAAGCTGTGGGGGGACTGGTTGATAAAACAGAAAAACCAGAAAAGAACTTTGCAAAAGGCATTGTCTTTGCCGCTATTGTCATTTCTGTTGGTTATTCACTGGCCATCTTTTTATGGGGCGTTAGCACCAACTGGCAGCAGGTATTAAGTAATAGCTCAGTTAACCTCGGGAATATTACCTATATCCTGATGAAAAGCCTCGGAATGACGTTGGGTAACGCGCTACATCTTTCCCCTGATGCCGCAATGGTGATGGGCGTATGGTTTGCACGTATTACCGGGCTTTCCATGTTCCTTGCCTATACCGGCGCTTTTTTCACCCTCAGCTACTCACCGCTGAAAGCGATTATTCAGGGCACGCCGAAGGCGTTGTGGCCCGCGCCGATGACCAAACTGAATGCCGTGGGGATGCCGACGACGGCAATGTGGTTACAGTGCCTGCTGGTGAGCCTGTTTATCCTGTTGGTTTCATTTGGTGGCGATACGGCTTCAGCGTTCTATAACAAACTGACGCTGATGGCGAACGTCTCGATGACGCTGCCGTATCTGTTCCTGGCGCTGGCGTTTCCGTTCTTTAAATCCCGTCCGGGTCTGGAAAGGCCGTTTGTTGTCTTTAAAACCCGAGCGGCGACGCTGCTGGCAACGGGAGTGGTCGTGCTGGTGGTGACGTTTGCTAACGTGTTCACCATCATCCAGCCGGTAATTGAAGCCGGGGACTGGAACAGCGCACTGTGGATGACCGGCGGTCCGATCTTCTTCTCACTGCTGGCGATGGCGATTTATCAGAACTACAGCCGTCGCACGACCAACGAGCCTGAGTGGGCGGTGGAATAAAGGCCATCTGGCGTTTATTGCCTGTTGCCGATCCGGACGCATATTAAGCCCGAAAATGTCTGTGGTCGGCGATGAAATGCCCGATGGCGCAAGCTTATCGGGCCTACAGGTTAATTGCAGACCCGTAGGCCGGATTAGACCCAACAGGTCGCCATCCGGCATTTCTTGCCTGCATTGTGCGTTACAAACTCCCTGCCGGGCGACTGCCTCTTCCTGCAGAACTTAATGTTCTCCCTGTTTGCTTACCGCCGAGGCTCTCCAGACGCATCTGGAACGGAGGGAACGGCATATCAATACCGTGCTCGCGGAAGCCTGCCAGAATCAGTTGATGGATTTCATGGCGCAGCGGCATGCGATGTCCCATCTCTGCGGCATAAATACGCAGTTCGAAGATTTGAATCCCCTGCTGCAGGTCAACCAGGAAGACTTCAGGTGCCGGATTATCGATAACCAGCGAACAGCGCTGCGCGGCAGTCAGCAGGATCTGCGTAACCTCCTCGCTGTTCGCCTCCGACGGTGCCGGGATGGTTAACACCACACGGGTAACGGAATCGGATAACGACCAGTTGATAAACTGTTCGGTGATAAAGGCTTTGTTGGGCACGATGATCTCTTTACGGTCCCAGTCGCTGATAGTGGTGGCACGGGTATTAATCTTCGTCACGCTACCGGTAAGATCGCGAATCGTCACCGTGTCGCCAATGCGGATTGGTTTTTCAAACAGGATAATCAGACCGGAAATAAAGTTGGCGAAGATCTCCTGCAAACCAAAGCCCAGACCGACACCGAGAGCCGCCACCAGCCATTGCAGTTTGGACCATTCAATACCGATCATCGAGAAGCCAACCAGACCGCCAATCAGCATCAGCAGATACTTGGTGATGGTGGTGATGGCATAACCGGTGCCGGGGGTTAAATCCAGATGTTGCAGTAGTGCCAGCTCCAGCAGTGCGGGTAGGTTGCGCACTAACTGGGTGGTGATGATAAATACCAGAATCGCGATAAGCACCGCGCCCAGCGTTATCGGTTCTAAGCTTTCCACGCCCTGAACCGTGGAGGTGACATCCCACAACGAGATGTTTTCCAGGAAGCCGAAAGCGGAATGAATTTCTGACCACAGTACAATGACCGAGAGCAGGGCGATAAGCATCAGGATAGAACGCACCAGGCGCAGCGATTGCGCGCTGATAGCATCCAGATCCACTTCGCTTTCATCAACGTCAATCGCGCCTTCAAGGCTGGTGGAATGCGGTGGTTCTTCTTCGCCCCGCGCGCGCTGCGCCAGCATTTCAGCGCGTCGATGCTTGGCGCGGTCAAACGCCAGGCGGCGACGCTGAATTAGCATCCAACGGCGGATAACGTGATACACCACCAGTAATAAGAACCAAATCGCTACAGACGTTTCCAGACGTGCCAGCAGGGCTTGTGACGTGGCGAGGTAGCCTACTGCCGCGGCGAGAATGGCAATCAGCGGCGCACCCATCAGCATATTCCACAGCATGCTGTTGACCATGTTATCGCTGTTGCCCTCTTTATCGAGGTACAGCGGTATCCCGGCGCGTTTCAGGCTCAGGGTTACGACCGCCAGCGCACCGCAAATCAGAATAAAGCACAGACGTCCCAGTGAGGCGGAGAATTCCCGGTCATTGAGGTTATCAAACATAATCACCGCCATGATCAACGGGACAATCAGCCCAATGCTCATCAGGTAATAGTGCATAGCTTTCGCGACGCGGTTCCGCGGCCAGCCAAAGTGGGCAATGAACAGACCGTTGGGGCGTGCAAAGGTGGCGCAGATCATTACCGCCCACAGCATGGGCACCGTGGCGGTAACGCCATCGCCGATCGCGACAGCCAACGGATAAGGCCAGGCTTCCTGCAATCCGTAACCGAGCGTTGCCCACAACACTGGCAATGGTGAAGCGACGAGTATTGACCAGAATACCGTGCGTATTGTCAGCCAGAAGTGATCCTGGGTGACTTTCCCGACCCGCGCGGACGAGCGTTCAAGGAAACGGGTGAAGTGCTTGCGCGAAGAGAGGCTAAAGCCAACTAACACCAACGCCGCGAACAGCGGTAGCAGCGTTTCTTTGCTGGTCAGCATCATGATGCTGGCTTTGCCCAACTGATTAAACGTATCTAATGAGATCAGACGCCGCAGATCCTGAACGATGTCGACAGGCCAGGAGAGCGAGATAGGGCTAACGTCTGACGTCCAGAACAGGTAGCGGTGCGTCGCTTCATTGACCTCTTTTAGCGCATCTTCCAGTTGGCTGTTGGAAACTTTGAGCTTGGTCAGCTCAAGGATCAGCGTATCGCCGCCCTGTAACAATGAGTTCAGCAACTCACGCTGGGTGCGTAGCTGGGCGTTGAGGATGCTGCTCTGTTCAGCGGTCAGAGGTTGTCCATCGGCCTGATGAATTTGACGCAGCTGCGGCTGTTTGTTGAGGAGATCCTCATAGCGCATGCGGTGTACGCGAAGCTGCGCCATTTCGGTATCCAGCTGCTGAGGCTTGGGCATTTCCGGTAAACGGGATACCTGCGCTCGCAGCGCTTCTCCCAGCATATTTGAAACCCCAAGCCACTGAGACTGCTCTCGCAGCGTATTCAATGCCTGACGCACCTGCAGCGTTTGACTGGCGGCCTGACGCTGCTGCGAAGCGACCAGATCCATACGCTGTGCTTGCTGGTTCAAGGCCTGAGAAAGCTCGCGGTTTACCTTGAACTGGTCGACAATACCCTCCGGCAGTCCCGCGCTGTTTTCCGCCAGCAGTTCAGTGCTTTCCAGCGCTCGCTCAGCTTCACGCTGACGTTGACTGTTAAGCTGGTTGCGCAAAGCCTGCAGGTAAGCGTCGAGTTGTTGACTCTGTTTTTCCGCCAGTTCGGAGCGCATACGCGCCAGTTCCTGACGGTTATTGGCGGAAAGCTGCGCCAGCTCCAGTTCATCGACCTGGGCTTTAAGTTTGGCGGATTCAGCCTGCATCGCCTGATTCTGTGCGGAATTGCCGTTGGCGGTACCAATGCGTCGCTCAAGCTCATTGAGCTGGCGGCGGGCATCGGTTTGCTGTTGAGGAAGCTGGCTTAACGAGTCGGCGATTTCCCGGGCGCGATCCTGCTCCTGTTGGGCCTGACGACTCTTTTCCAGCAGTTGGCTGCTAACCTGGAGGATCTCCTGGTTTAACGCATCGGTAGTGAGTCCGGTTGGTACATTGCGCGGTTCATCACGCAGGTTGCTAAGCTGCGCGCGTAACGTTGCGGACAGCTTGGGGAAGTTATCAATAACCTGCTGATATTGCTGGGCACGCTCGAGAGAGCCTTTACGCTCCTCAAGGGCATTCAGCGCGGACTGGAGCGCCTCGACGGTTTCTGGCTGAGCGGGTTTTGCCGCTTTTGCCTGCTCCAGTTCCTGGGTGAGTTGTTTGGCATCGGGGGCCGTCGCAGCGTACGCCCCCAGGCTGAGGCACCAGGCCATCAGAAAAGTGATAATCAGGCGCACAGCAGCGATTCCTATGTTTAACTTTCGTCTTTTTTGTCGTCAACCAGCGGGCTGGCATCGTGTTCTGCTTCGATCTCTTCTTTCGCCAGCGGGGCCGGTTCTGCCTCTGGCGTCACGAAAGTCTCGGTCGAGATGGCCATTGGCTGGCCGATTTTGGTCACGGAAAGATCCTGCAACTGCTCAACCAGGTTAACTTTGCCAGGTGCGAACAGGTTGATGACGGTGGAACCGAGCTTAAAGCGGCCCATTTCCTGACCTTTCAGCAGCGCCACCGACCCTTCGCTTTCGCCTTCCGGCCAGGTCCAGCGCTTGATGACGCCTTCACGCGGTGGAGTAATGGTGCCAGCCCATGCGGTTTCAATACTGCCGACGATGGTCGCGCCGACCAGAATCTGCACCATCGGGCCAAATTCGGTATCAAACAGACAGATTACACGTTCGTTGCGGGCAAACAGGTTCGGTACGTTTTGCGCAGTCAGGATGTTTACAGAGAAGAGATCGCCCGGCACATACATCATTTCACGCAGGATACCGTTACACGGCATGTGTACACGGTGGTAATCGCGTGGAGACAAGTAAGTGGTTACAAACGTACCGTTGCGGAATTTGTCCGCCATCTGATAGTTGCCTGCCAGCAGCGCTTCAAGGGTATAGCTGTGCCCTTTAGCCTGCAGCAGTTTGTCTTCCTCGATGTTGCCTAACTGGTTAATCACACCGTCAGCGGGCATGACCAGTACGTTTGGATCGGTATTAATCGGGCGAGCATCATCGCGCAGCGGGCGAACAAAGAAGTCGTTGAAGGTGCGATAGCTGGCGGTGTCCGGCTTTTGCGCCTCTTTCATATCGACCTTGTAATATTTCACGAACAGATCGATAACCAGTTTGGTCAGCCATCCCGCTCGTTTGCTCGCACCCCAACCCGCCAGGCGAGTGAGCCATAGTTTCGGCAGAATGTATTGTAGCGAAAGCTTAAATGAGTTTAACAAGGTAGCCTCCAGGCCATAATTTGTTCCCGATCCGGCATACGGGCCGGATCCTGAAAAAAGGGGGACGATTCTAGCGATGCTTAGCTTAGTTGTCAGTTGTCTGTATCAGAAAAGTTTTTACGCGTTTTTACCTGCGCCATGCTTTCCAGGATGCGGTGATAATTTTCAAACCGGGTTTCGGCTATGGCCCCTTTTTCTACAGCCTCACGGATAGCGCAGCCTGGATCGGTATCATGCTTGCAGTCGCGGTATTTGCAATGGCCCAGGTAGTCATGAAATTCGACAAAGCCATGCGTGATTTGTTCCGGCTCCAGATGCCACAGTCCAAACTCACGTACGCCAGGGGAGTCGATAACGTCGCCGCCGTGCGGGAAGTGATACAGGCGAGAGGCCGTGGTGGTGTGCTGTCCAAGGCCGGAGTTGTCAGAGACATCATTGGTCAGGATCTCTTCCTGCAGGCCGAGGAGATTATTGAGCAGGCTGGATTTACCTACGCCCGATTGACCGGCAAAAATGCTGATGCGATCGGTTAATGCTTCTTCAAGCGGTTTCAGGCCGTCTTTTGTGCGGCTTGATACCATCAACACCCGATAGCCAATGTTGCGATAGATATCCATCTGTTCGTTAACGAAGGCCATGCCTTCATCATCCAGCAGATCGATCTTATTCAGCACGATAATCGGTTCAACGTGTAGCGTTTCGCAGGCTACCAGATACCGGTCGATAATATTGAGTGACAGCTCGGGTAAGATGGCTGAGACAATAACGATCTGGTCGATGTTGGCGGCAATAGGCTTTACCCCGTCGTAAAAGTCGGGGCGTGTCAGTACTGAAGTACGATCGTGTACCGCTTCAACGATACCTTTGACATTCACGCCTTCAGCTGCCGCTTTACCCGGGCGCCAGACTACGCGATCGCCAGTAACCAGCGAGCGAATTGTACGGCGGATGTTGCAACGGTGAATTTCACCGTCAGCAGACTCTACGTCGGCATGCATGCCAAAACGGCTGATAACGATGCCTTCAGCGGTTTCGCCAAACAGGTTGTCGTCGTAGTCGGGCTTCTCCGTGGACGTTTTAAGACGACGCTGGTGATTGGCGTTCACACGGCGCTGTTGGCCTTTGGAGAGTTTATTCTTACTCAATCGGACTGGCTCCTGGTCGCCCATGATGGGCAAAACATTTATGATACACACAATTTTAGATCAATGTAGTCACACTGAATGTGACGCTGAAGGGTGGAAAATAGCATGAGTGCCAATGAAAACAACCTGATTTGGATCGATCTGGAGATGACAGGTCTGGATCCCGAGCGCGATCGCATTATTGAGATCGCCACGCTGGTGACGGATGCCAACCTGAATATTCTGGCTGAAGGACCGACAATTGCGGTGCACCAGTCCGACGAACAGCTGGCATTAATGGATGACTGGAACGTACGTACGCATACCGGAAGTGGGCTGGTGGAGCGCGTGAAGGCGAGCACCATGGGCGATCGTGAAGCTGAACTGGCCACGCTGGCTTTTTTGAAAGAGTGGGTTCCGGAAGGGAAATCACCTATCTGCGGCAACAGCATCGGGCAGGATCGTCGTTTCCTGTTTAAATACATGCCGGAGCTGGAGGCGTATTTCCATTATCGCTATCTGGACGTCAGTACGCTCAAAGAACTGGCGCGTCGTTGGAAGCCGGAAATCCTTGCGGGCTTCACCAAGCAGGGAACACATCAGGCGATGGACGACATTCGTGAATCTGTTGCTGAGCTTGCTTACTATCGCGAACATTTTATTAATCTTTGATTTTGTTCTCCGGTGGCTTGCGCCACCGGTTTTTTGACGCTAAATTGTTCAGCTTGATTGCAAATTAATCACTTGAACGAATTTTCAAAAAAAACGCTTTCAGGGGGGTTGCAGCTAAACGGATTTCTCGTATAATGCGCCTCCCGTAACGACGCAGAAATGCGAATTACGACAGCAACAAAAGCAGTACAGATTTGCGGGAATAGCTCAGTTGGTAGAGCACGACCTTGCCAAGGTCGGGGTCGCGAGTTCGAGTCTCGTTTCCCGCTCCAAAA
>NZ_JAOWHB010000034.1:0-484999 GCF_030332845.1 Citrobacter sp. Cpo061 | reverse complement strand
GCGGGAATAGCTCAGTTGGTAGAGCACGACCTTGCCAAGGTCGGGGTCGCGAGTTCGAGTCTCGTTTCCCGCTCCAAATTCTTACCCCAATAAAAATATCCACAACGAATAATCGCGTTGGGGACGTTTTGTTTCGTCATTGACATACTCTTGTAAACAGACTTATCCACAGGTTCGGGTATTATTCCTGGAATGCAGAAAACTTCGCCGGGTGAATAGTATCATTTTAACTATTTGAAATTATTAATTTAATTATCATTTCAAATTGTTAATACGATCACTTGACGATTTTTTCCCTCTTGAATATCAATGTGTTTTTATTTTTATACACAAGCTGTGGATGACTTAAGCGTCGCGCGGCAGACCCTTCTCAATGACCCTGACCAAACGTTGTTTCTGCGGTAGCTGCACCTCAACTACGCAGGCATTTCGCTTCTCGATTTGCCGAGCAACTGCCCACTCTATGTGTTCGTCGAGAAGTGGGTGCTCACCTCTGCGACTTTCCAGTGCGCGAAGAATGGCTTCATTCCAGGGGGCATTACCCAACGCAACGGCGATATTTCGCAGCCAGCGCAGGTGGCCAATACGACGAATGGCAGACCCCTCCGTGACTTTTAAAAACCACGCTTCGCTCCAGCTAAACAGCTCTATTAACTCCGGAGCATGAAGCTGCTTGCGCGGGTTGAAGTCATCCTCTGCCGTCAACTGTGAATAGCGGTTCCACGGGCAAATAAGCTGGCAATCATCGCAGCCATAAATTCGATTCCCCATCAAGGGACGAAATTCTTCCGGGATCGCGCCTTCCAGTTCGATAGTGAGATAAGAGATACAGCGGCGCGCATCCACCGTGTAGGGTTCAACAATGGCCCCAGTGGGACAGATGGTCATGCAGGCAACGCATTTCCCGCATCCTTCTTCTGCTGGTTGGTCGACCGGTAGGGGTAAGTCGATCAGTAATTCCCCGAGGAAGAAAAATGAACCGGCTTCGCGATTGAGGATAAGTGAGTGCTTACCTGTCCAGCCAAGCCCGGCTTTTTCCGCTAACGGACGCTCAAGAATGGGCGCAGAATCGACAAAAGGTCTAAAATTCAGCGAAACGCAGTGCTGTTGAATCATCTCTCCCAGCTTTTTTAAGCGGTTACGTAGCAGCTTATGGTAGTCGCGCCCCAGCGCGTAACGGCTGACGTAACCCAGAGAAGGATTCTTCAATGTGCTGGCGAAGGCCGCATTGGCAGGAAGATAGTTCATACGTACGCTGATGACACGTAGCGTACCGGGCAATAATTCGTGAGGTCGGGCGCGCATCATGCCGTGACGGGCCATCCAGTCCATCTCGCCGTGGTATTGTTTATCCAGCCAGGCCTGCAGTTTGGGTTCCGCTTCGCTGAGGTCGGTATCGGCAATCCCGACCTGCTGAAAGCCAAGCTCCAGCCCCCACTGCTTAATATTTTGCGCTAACTGATTGAGATCGAGGGGCTCTGACATGACGGACCATACAATGAAGAAAAACCCCGCAAGTATACCACACTCCATCTGGCACGCCGATGACATCAGGCGGATGGAGCGAGAGGCGGCAGACAGTTCAGGGCTGACGCTGTACGAACTGATGCAACGGGCGGGAGAGGCGGCGTTTCAGGTCACTCATGAGGCTTATCCGAACGCCCGGCACTGGCTGGTGCTATGTGGTCATGGCAACAACGGCGGTGATGGTTACGTAGTGGCAAGACTTGCCAAAGCGCTGGGTCTTGAAGTTACGTTGCTGGCGCAGGAAAGTGACAAACCGCTCCCCGAGGAGGCGCAGCAGGCGCGTGATGCCTGGCTTAACGCTGGTGGCGTCATTCACGCGGCGGATATCAATTGGCCAAATAACGTGGACGTCATTATTGATGCGCTGTCAGGCACTGGCTTAAAACATGCGCCGCGTGAGTCTCTCTCGGTATTGATTGAACGTGCCAATTCTCACCCAGCCCCCACCGTGGCGATAGATATTCCCTCCGGCCTGCTAGCGCAGACGGGAGCGACGCCGGGCGCGGTCATCAACGCAGCGCATACCATTACCTTTATTGCACTCAAGCCGGGCCTGCTCACCGGTAAAGCGCGCGATGTCACCGGGCGTCTGCATGTTAACGCACTTGGGCTGGACGACTGGCTGGCGGGACAGAATGCGCCAATTCAACGTTTTGATGTTCAACAGCTTGCGCACTGGCTAACGCCGCGTCGACCCACCTCGCACAAGGGTTCCCACGGTCGACTGGTGATTATCGGCGGTGACCACGGTACGGCAGGCGCAATACGCATGGCCGGGGAAGCCGCGCTGCGAGCAGGTGCCGGGCTGGTCAAAGTGCTGACGCGCATTGAAAACATTGCGCCTATTTTGACAGCCAGACCGGAACTGATGGTCGATGCGCTGACGCCGCAGACGCTGGAAGAGAGCCTGGCGTGGGCGGATGTAGTGGTGATAGGCCCCGGGCTTGGTCAGCAGGAGTGGGGCAAAAAAGCGCTGCAAAAAGTGGAGAATTTTCGCAAACCGATGCTCTGGGATGCGGATGCGCTGAACCTGCTGGCAATCAACCCCGATAAACGTCACAATCGCGTGATCACGCCGCATCCAGGTGAAGCCGCGCGACTGCTGGGTTGTTCCATTGCAGAAATTGAAGACGATCGCTTACTTTGTGCACAACGTCTGGTAAAACGGTACGGAGGCGTGGTGGTGCTGAAAGGCGCGGGTACGGTTGTTGCTGCTGAACAGGCGGAGTTGGGTATTATTGATACCGGCAATGCCGGGATGGCCAGTGGCGGAATGGGGGATGTGCTTTCCGGTATTATTGGCGCATTGCTCGGACAGAAGCTTACCCCGTATGATGCAGCATGTGCGGGATGTGTTGCGCACGGAGCGGCGGCGGATGTGCTGGCGGCGCGTTTTGGTACGCGCGGCATGTTGGCGACAGATCTCTTTACCACGCTACAGCGTATTGTTAACCCTGATGTGATTGACGTTTATCATGATGAATCGAGTAATTCCACTACCTGATGAGCAGGCGACTTTAGACCTGGGACTGCGGGTAGCCAAAGCCTGTGACGGCGCGACGGTTATATATTTGTACGGCGACCTGGGGGCGGGTAAAACCACCTTCAGCCGGGGATTTCTGCAGGCGTTAGGTCATAAAGGTAATGTAAAAAGCCCCACCTACACGCTGGTTGAACCCTATTCACTCGATAACTTGATGGTATATCACTTCGATTTATACCGACTTGCGGACCCAGAGGAGCTGGAATTTATGGGGATCCGCGATTATTTTGCCAATGATGCCATCTGCCTGGTGGAATGGCCGCAACAAGGTAAAGGTGTACTGCCAGACCCGGACGTCGAAATACACATTGAATACCAGGCGCAAGGTCGAGAGGCGCGTGTAAGCGCAGTCTCCTCATCAGGTGATTTATTGCTGGCGCGTTTAGCCGATTAACCTTAAGGGTGGCGGGATGATTTATCGCATCAGAAACTGGCTGATGGCAACCCTGGTCCTGCTGTGCGCGCAGGCAGGGGCCGCCAGCCTCTCCGATCTTCAGGTGTCCAATGGCGATCAACAGGCGCGGATTACGCTGAGCTTTATTGGCGATCCTGAATATGCCGTTTCGCAGGACGGGAAACGAACCGTCGCGCTGGATATTAAACAAACCGGTGTGATTCAGGGATTACCGCTGCTGTTTAGCGGCAATAATCTGGTGAAATCTATCCGTTCCGGCACGCCAATAGATGCGCAGTCTCTGCGCCTGGTGGTGGATTTAACCGAGAACGGTAAAGCCGAAGCAGTAAAACGCCAGAACGGCGGCAATTATACCGTCGTGTTTACCATCAACGCTGATGCGCCACCGCCGCCGCCTCCACCTCCCGTGGTTGCAAAGCGTGTTGAAGCGCCGATTGTTGCCCCACGTCCTGTCGAGCCAGCGCGAAATCCGTTTAAAGCAGAAAACGATCGCACTACGGCTGTGACTAACAGCAATACCTCCACGCGCCCTGCGGCGCGCGCCAGTTCCAGCAACGGCGATAAAGTGGTGATTGCCATTGATGCCGGACACGGTGGACAGGATCCTGGCGCTATTGGTCCTGGCGGCACGCGTGAGAAAAACGTCACGATTGCCGTGGCGCGCAAGCTGCGCAGTTTGCTCAATGATGATCCGATGTTTAAAGGCGTACTCACCCGTGATGGTGATTACTTTATCTCGGTGATGGGGCGTTCAGACGTCGCGCGTAAACAAAACGCCAATTTCCTGGTTTCTATTCACGCGGATGCCGCGCCAAATCGTGATGCCACAGGTGCTTCCGTTTGGGTGCTGTCAAACCGTCGGGCGAACAGTGAGATGGCCGGCTGGCTGGAACAGCACGAGAAGCAATCGGAGCTGTTGGGCGGCGCGGGCGATGTGCTGGCAAACAGCCAGTCCGATCCTTACCTCAGCCAGGCCGTACTGGATCTGCAGTTCGGTCATTCGCAGCGCGTCGGGTATGATGTGGCGACCAGCATGATCGGCCAGTTAGAACGTATTGGTTCGATGCATAAGCGTCGTCCAGAACACGCCAGTCTTGGCGTACTGCGTTCGCCTGATATCCCGTCAGTGCTGGTTGAAACTGGCTTTATCAGTAACAACAGCGAAGAACGTCTGTTGGCGAGCGATGATTACCAGCAGCAACTGGCTGAGGCGATTTACAAAGGATTGCGTAACTATTTCCAGGCGCACCCGATGCAAACCGGGCCGCAGGGCGCACCGGCGCAAACCGCCAGCGCCATATCGCCGGGTAACACGTTAACAAATTAAGGATTAGCCATGCCGATTCAGGTTCTACCGCCACAGCTGGCGAACCAGATTGCCGCAGGCGAGGTGGTAGAACGGCCTGCGTCAGTGGTGAAAGAGCTGGTGGAAAACAGCATCGATGCCGGTGCGACGCGCATTGATATCGATATTGAACGCGGCGGCGCGAAGCTTATCCGTATTCGTGACAACGGCTGCGGGATTAAAAAAGACGAGCTGGCGTTGGCGTTGGCGCGTCATGCCACCAGTAAAATAGCCTCGCTTGACGATCTTGAAGCCATCGTAAGCCTCGGATTTCGCGGCGAAGCGCTGGCCAGTATCAGCTCCGTGTCTCGTTTAACCCTGACGTCGCGTACGCAAGAACAACCCGAAGCATGGCAGGCGTATGCCGAAGGGCGTGACATGGATGTCACAGTTAAACCCGCTGCGCATCCGGTGGGAACCACGCTGGAGGTGCTGGATCTGTTCTACAACACCCCGGCGCGGCGCAAATTTATGCGCACCGAGAAAACCGAATTTAATCATATCGACGAGATTATTCGCCGCATTGCGCTGGCGCGTTTTGATGTGACGATAAATTTGTCGCACAACGGCAAAGTGGTGCGTCAGTACCGGGCAGTGGCCGCGGATGGGCAGAAAGAGCGCCGACTGGGCGCGATTTGCGGCACGCCGTTTCTGGAGCATGCGCTGGCGATCGAATGGCAGCATGGCGATTTAACATTGCGCGGCTGGGTGGCCGATCCTAACCACACAACGGCAGCACTGGCAGAAATCCAGTACTGCTACGTGAATGGTCGGATGATGCGCGACCGGCTGATCAACCATGCTATCCGCCAGGCCTGTGAAGATAAGCTGGGAGCCGATCAACAGCCCGCATTTGTGCTGTATCTGGAAATCGATCCGCATCAAGTGGATGTCAACGTACACCCAGCTAAACATGAGGTCCGTTTCCATCAATCCCGGCTGGTGCACGATTTTATTTACCAGGGCGTGTTGAGCGTCCTGCAACAGCAGCTTGAAACGCCGCTGCCGTTGGCTGATGACGACGAACCCGCCCCAAGGCACATTCCGGAAAACCGCGTTGCTGCTGGACGCAACCATTTTGCCGAGCCGGCTCCCGCGCGTGAACCTGCGACACCGCGGTACTCAGCATCCGCTGGCACTGGAAGTGGCAGTAGCGGTGGCAGTAGTGGTGGCGGTGGCCGTCAGGCGGGAGCCAGTTGGCCTCATGCTCAACCCGGATACCAAAAGCAGCAGGGCGAAATTTATCAGCAACTAATGCAGACGCCGGCTCCAACGCGTAAAACGCCGGTCTCTGAAACGCCATCGACGCCTCTGACTGGCAACAGTCAGGGCTTTGGCCGGGTGCTAACGATTGTTGGTGCAGACTGCGCGTTACTCGAGTGTGATGGCCATATTCGGTTGTTGGCATTACCGGTGGCTGAGCGTTGGTTGCGTCAGGCGCAGTTAACGCCGGGTCAGGGAGCGGTTTGTGCTCAACCGTTACTGATCCCTTTACGTCTAAAAGTGACCGCCGATGAAAAAGCAGCACTGCAAAAAGGACAGAGCCAACTGGCTGAGTTGGGCATTGAATTTCAGCTGGATGCGCAGCATGTGACCATCCGGGCGGTGCCTTTACCCTTACGCCAACAAAATTTACAAATCTTGATTCCTGAACTGATAGGCTACCTGGCGCAGCAATCCGTATTCGAGCCGGGCAATATTGCACAGTGGATCGCACGTAACCTGATGAGCGAGCATCCACAGTGGAGCATGGCACAGGCGATTACGCTGTTAGCGGATGTTGAGCGGCTCTGCCCACAACTCGTGAAGGCACCGCCGGGTGGTCTGTTACAACCTGTTGATTTACATTCGGTAATGAATGCCCTGAAACATGAGTGATACCCGTAAGGCGAGCCTGCCAAAGGCGATTTTTTTGATGGGGCCAACGGCCTCCGGTAAAACGGCATTAGCAATTGAATTGCGTAAAGTTTTGCCCATAGAGTTGATAAGCGTTGATTCCGCCCTTATTTACAAGGGGATGGATATCGGTACAGCCAAGCCTGATGCAGATGAATTACAGGCCGCACCGCACCGATTGCTGGATATCCGCGATCCATCGCAGGCGTACTCCGCTGCGGATTTTCGTCGCGATGCGTTAGCCGAGATGGCCGACATCACCGCCGCGGGCCGTATCCCGTTGCTGGTGGGCGGCACAATGTTATATTTCAAAGCTTTGCTTGAAGGACTGTCGCCGTTACCGTCGGCGGACCCGGAAGTCAGGGCCAGAATTGAGCAGCAGGCGGCAGAGCAGGGTTGGGACGCGTTACACCGACAGCTTCAGGATATCGATCCCGTGGCAGCAGCGCGTATTCATCCAAATGATCCGCAAAGACTTTCCCGGGCACTGGAAGTTTTTTTCATTTCGGGTAAAACTTTAACGGAGCTGACGCAAACGTCAGGAGATGCTTTGCCGTATCAGGTGCATCAGTTTGCAATCGCCCCGGCGAGCCGTGAACTGCTCCATCAGCGAATTGAGCAGCGTTTTCATCAGATGTTAGCTTCAGGTTTTGAAGCAGAAGTCCGGGCGCTTTTTGCCCGTGGAGATTTGCATACGGATTTGCCTTCCATTCGTTGTGTAGGGTATCGCCAGATGTGGTCATACATTGAAGGTGAAATTTCATACGATGAAATGGTTTATAGAGGTGTTTGCGCCACGAGGCAGTTGGCGAAGCGACAGGTAACCTGGTTGCGTGGTTGGGAAGGGGTGCACTGGCTTGACAGTGAAAAGCCTGACCAGGCGCGAAACGAAGTATTACAGGTTGTTGGTGCTATCGCGAACTGAATGTGTACAATTGAAACGTATCGTGCGCAATTTTTCAGAATCGAAAGGTTCAAAGTACAAATAAGCATATAAGGAAAAGAGAGAATGGCTAAGGGGCAATCTTTACAAGATCCGTTCCTGAACGCACTGCGTCGGGAACGTGTTCCAGTTTCTATTTATTTGGTGAATGGTATTAAGCTGCAAGGTCAAATCGAGTCTTTTGATCAGTTCGTGATCCTGTTGAAAAACACGGTCAGCCAGATGGTTTATAAGCACGCGATTTCTACTGTTGTCCCGTCTCGTCCGGTTTCTCATCACAGCAATAATGCCACCGGCGGCACAGGCAGCAACTACCATCACGGTAGCAACGCGCAAGGTTCATCTGCGCAACAGGACAGCGAAGAAACCGAATAAGGTTATTAGCTGTTTTACATACGGGGAGCCAGCGATCCTGTGTTCCCCGTTGATTTATATTAAGGGGTTGACGCTTGTTTGACCGTTATGATGCCGGTGAGCAGGCGGTACTGGTACACATCTATTTTTCGCAAGACAAAGATATGGAAGACCTCCAGGAGTTTGAATCTCTGGTTTCTTCCGCCGGTGTCGAAGCAATGCAGGTGATTACCGGGAGCCGTAAAGCACCGCACCCGAAGTATTTTGTTGGTGAAGGTAAGGCAATCGAAATTGCCGAAGCCGTAAAAGCGACTGGCGCTGCGGTGGTGATTTTTGATCATGCTCTAAGCCCTGCCCAGGAACGTAACCTGGAACAGTTGTGCCAGTGTCTTGTTATCGACAGGACTGGTCTCATTTTAGATATTTTTGCCCAGCGTGCGCGAACCCATGAGGGTAAGTTGCAGGTTGAGCTGGCGCAGTTGCGCCATATGGCTACGCGTCTGGTCCGTGGCTGGACTCACCTTGAACGGCAAAAGGGCGGGATTGGTTTGCGCGGTCCGGGTGAAACCCAGCTCGAAACCGACCGTCGTTTGCTGCGTAATCGCATTTTGCAGATACAGTCGCGCCTGGAAAAAGTTGAAAAGCAACGTGAGCAGGGGCGACAGTCGCGCAAGAAAGCGGATGTCCCAACCGTATCACTGGTGGGATATACCAACGCCGGAAAATCCACCCTGTTCAACCAGATCACCGAAGCCCAGGTCTACGCAGCGGATCAGCTGTTTGCGACCCTGGACCCGACGCTACGCAGAATAGACGTGGCGGACGTGGGTGAGACCGTGCTGGCGGATACCGTTGGGTTTATCCGTCATTTGCCGCACGACCTGGTGGCGGCGTTTAAGGCCACCTTGCAGGAAACACGTCAGGCGACATTGCTGCTGCACGTTATTGATGCAGCAGATTTTCGTGTGCAGGAAAACATTGAGGCCGTCGATACGGTGCTCGAAGAGATCGATGCGCATGAGATCCCGACCCTGCTGGTGATGAATAAAATCGATATGTTGGATGACTTTGAGCCGCGTATCGACAGAGATGAAGAGAATAAACCCATTCGCGTTTGGGTATCAGCGCAAACGGGGATTGGTATACCACAACTTTTTCAGGCTTTGACTGAGCGACTTTCCGGTGAGGTGGCGCAGCATACGTTGCGTTTGCCGCCGCAGGAAGGGCGTTTGAGAAGCCGGTTTTATCAACTTCAGGCAATAGAAAAAGAGTGGATGGAGGAGGACGGCAGCGTAGGTCTGCAGGTTCGTATGCCGATCGTAGACTGGCGTCGCCTCTGTAAACAAGAACCGGCACTGGAAGACTATGTTGTCTGATCTGACGGATATGGCCTGAAGATTTTTTCGCCTCTATACCTTGTGGATTTTGTGCGGCAGGAAGGCGGCAAGTCCTGAAATCTCCAGGAGCATAGTCAACTATGTGACTGGCGTTGAGGGACGCAGCCAACGCAACGGCAGCGCAAAAGACGCAGGTATAGCATCGCATAACAAATATGGAGCACAAAAATGGCGTGGAATCAGCCCGGTAATAACGGACAAGACCGCGACCCCTGGGGAAGCAGCAAACCTGGCGGCAACCCTGAGGGAAATGGAAACAAAGGTGGTCGCGAGCAGGGACCTCCCGATCTGGACGATATCTTCCGCAAACTGAGTAAAAAGCTCGGTGGTCTGGGTGGCGGTAAAGGTACTGGCTCTGGCGGCGGTAGTTCATCGCAAGGCCCGCGTCCGCAACTGGGCGGTCGAGTCTTTACTATCGCAGCGGCCGCTATCGTCATTATCTGGGCGGCCAGCGGTTTCTATACCATTAAAGAAGCGGAACGCGGCGTGGTGACACGCTTCGGTAAATTCAGCCATTTGGTTGAACCGGGTCTGAACTGGAAACCGACCTTTGTCGACGAAGTGACACCGGTCAACGTTGAAGCCGTGCGTGAACTTGCCGCATCTGGCGTCATGCTGACCTCTGACGAAAACGTCGTGCGCGTCGAAATGAACGTACAGTACCGCGTGACCGATCCGCAGCGTTACCTGTTTAGCGTAACCAGCGCGGATGACAGTCTGCGTCAGGCTACCGACAGTGCCCTGCGTGGGGTTATCGGTAAATACACCATGGACCGTATCCTGACCGAAGGTCGTACCGTTATTCGTAGCGATACCCAACGTGAACTGGAAGAAACGATCCGTCCGTACAACATGGGTATCACCCTGCTGGACGTCAACTTCCAGGCTGCACGTCCGCCGGAAGAAGTAAAAGCCGCGTTTGACGATGCTATCGCAGCACGTGAAAACGAACAGCAGTACATCCGTGAAGCGGAAGCGTACACCAACGAAGTTCAGCCGCGTGCAAACGGTCAGGCGCAGCGTATTCTGGAAGAAGCGCGTGCGTATAAGACTCAGACAATCCTGGAAGCACAGGGTGAAGTGGCTCGCTTCGCAAAAATTCTGCCGGAATATAAAGCCGCACCGCAAATTACCCGCGAGCGTCTGTATATCGAAACCATGGAAAAAGTGCTGAGCAATACCCGCAAAGTCCTGGTTAACGATAAAGGCAGCAATTTGATGGTTCTGCCGCTGGATCAAATGCTGAAAGGTGGTAGTGCGCCAGCAGCAAAGACTGACAGCAGTTCAAACCTGCTGCGTCTGCCGCCAGCAACGACTTCCAGCACTGGAGCAAGCAACACATCGTCCACCAGTCAGGGCGATATTATGGACCAACGCCGCGCGAATGCGCAGCGTAACGACTACCAGCGTCAGGGGGAATAACGATGCGTAAGTCAGTTATTGCGATTATCATCATCGTTCTGGTAGTTCTGTTCATGTCTGTCTTTGTGGTCAAAGAAGGCGAGCGCGGTATTACTCTGCGCTTTGGTAAAGTTCTGCGTGACGATGAAAACAAGCCGCTGGTCGTAGCACCTGGCCTGCACTTCAAGATTCCGTTTATTGAATCTGTGAAGATGCTGGATGCGCGTATTCAGACTATGGACAACCAGGCCGATCGCTTTGTTACCAAAGAGAAGAAAGACCTGATCGTTGACTCCTACATCAAGTGGCGCATCAGTGACTTTAGCCGTTACTACCTGGCAACGGGCGGTGGCGATGTTTCTCAGGCGGAAGTCCTGCTGAAACGTAAGTTCTCTGACCGTCTGCGTTCTGAAATTGGTCGTCTGGACGTGAAGGACATCGTTACCGATTCCCGCGGTCGTTTGACCCTGGAAGTTCGTGACGCGCTGAACTCCGGTTCTGCTGGCACGGAAGACGAAGTGGCGACTCCGGCAGCAGATAGCGCGATTGCCGAAGCGGCTGAACGTGTTCAGGCTGAAACGAACGGTAAAGTACCGGTCATCAACCCGAACAGTATGGCGGCATTGGGCATCGAAGTGGTTGACGTGCGCATTAAGCAAATCAACCTGCCTGCTGAAGTGTCCGAGGCTATCTACAACCGTATGCGCGCTGAGCGTGAAGCGGTAGCGCGTCGCCATCGTTCACAAGGCCAGGAAGAGGCGGAAAAACTGCGTGCAACGGCTGACTATGAAGTCACTAAAACGCTGGCAGAATCTGAGCGTCAGGGTCGTATTATGCGCGGTGAAGGCGATGCAGAAGCCGCTAAGCTGTTTGCCGATGCGTTCAGTCAGGATCCGGACTTCTACGCCTTCATCCGTAGCCTGCGTGCTTACGAGAAGAGCTTTGAAGGGAATCAGGACGTAATGGTCATGAGCCCGGACAGCGATTTCTTCCGCTACATGAAGACACCAAATACCGCGACACGCTAATCGCGTTCCAGCGGTTTTAAAGCAGCAAAACCACCGGCATCTCCAGGGATGCGGTGGTTTTCTTTTTATATAAGGGCGATGGATGAATTCAACAATTTTGCTGGCGCTCGCGCTGGTTTTGGTGCTGGAAGGGCTGGGTCCGATGCTTTATCCCAGCGCATGGAAGAAAATGATCTCTGCAATGGCGCAACTTCCCGAAAATATTTTGCGTCGTTTTGGTGGAGGTCTTGTGGTTGCGGGCGTTGTGGTCTACTACATGTTGAGGAAAACGATTGGCTGATCAATAAGTAGACTAATTTGCGGATTTTCGCATGCAAAAAGTGCTGTATATCTGAAAAAGCGGTGGTAGAATCCATTTTTAAGCAAACGGTGATTTTGAAAAATGGGTAACAACGTCGTCGTACTGGGCACCCAATGGGGTGACGAAGGTAAAGGGAAGATCGTCGATCTTCTGACTGAACGGGCTAAATATGTTGTGCGCTACCAGGGTGGTCACAACGCAGGCCATACTCTCGTAATCAACGGTGAAAAAACCGTCCTCCATCTTATTCCATCAGGCATTCTTCGCGAAAACGTAATCAGCATCATCGGTAACGGTGTTGTTCTGTCTCCGTCCGCGCTGATGAAAGAAATGAAAGGACTGGAAGATCGTGGTATCCCGGTTCGCGAGCGCCTGCTGCTGTCTGAAGCTTGTCCGCTGATCCTTGATTATCACGTTGCGTTGGATAACGCTCGTGAGAAAGCGCGTGGCGAGAAAGCGATCGGTACTACCGGTCGTGGTATCGGTCCGGCTTATGAAGACAAAGTAGCTCGTCGCGGTCTGCGTGTTGGCGATCTGTTTGATAAAGCAACTTTCGCTGAAAAACTGAAAGAAGTGATGGAATATCACAACTTCCAGCTGGTGAATTTCTATAAAGTTGAAGCAGTTGACTACCAGAAAGTGCTGGATGATGTGATGGCTATCGCCGACATCCTGACCTCAATGGTTGTTGATGTTTCCGATCTGCTGGACCAGGCGCGTAAGCGTGGCGATTTCGTCATGTTTGAAGGTGCGCAGGGTACGCTGCTGGATATCGACCACGGTACCTATCCGTACGTAACGTCCTCCAACACCACCGCAGGTGGCGTGGCAACCGGCTCCGGCCTGGGCCCACGTTATGTGGACTACGTTCTGGGTATCATCAAAGCTTACTCTACTCGTGTAGGTGCGGGTCCGTTCCCGACAGAGCTGTTTGATGACGTTGGCGAGTTCCTGTGCAAACAAGGTAACGAGTATGGCGCGACCACCGGTCGTCGTCGTCGTACCGGTTGGCTGGATTCCGTTGCTGTACGCCGTGCAGTACAGATTAACTCCCTGTCTGGCTTCTGCCTGACCAAACTGGACGTACTGGACGGTTTGAAAGAGGTGAAAATCTGTGTTGCTTACCGTATGCCGGATGGCCGCGAAGTAACGACTACTCCGCTGGCAGCTGACGACTGGAAAGGTATCGAGCCGATTTACGAAACCATGCCGGGTTGGTCTGAATCCACCTTCGGCGTGAAGGAACGTAGCGGTCTGCCGCAGGCAGCGCTGAACTACATCAAGCGTATTGAAGAACTGACCGGTGTGCCGATTGATATTATCTCAACTGGCCCAGACCGTACTGAAACCATGATCCTGCGCGACCCGTTCGACGCATAATTCTGGTTATAGCGTAGCGTCAAACGGCGCCGCGCTTGCACTAATTTAGGCCGGATAAGGTGCTTTGCATCAGAATCCGGCTTAAAATCACGTAAGTTCCTCGCTTTTTTCCTTCCCGAACTGAAATAAATTAGCGACCTGGCTGGTGGCTGGTTTATCATCAATGTAATTAATACTACCAGGTTTATCCGTTTTATCCCTTTTCCTGAGGTTGATGTGCAGTTAACAAGTTTCACCGATTACGGATTACGTGCGCTAATCTACATGGCGTCACTTCCCGAAGGACGTATGACCAGTATTTCTGAGGTGACAGAAGTCTACGGCGTGTCCCGTAATCATATGGTCAAAATAATCAATCAACTTAGCCGGGCGGGCTTTGTTACTGCTATTCGAGGAAAAAATGGCGGTATCCGCCTGGGTAAACCCGCTAAGGATATTGGTATTGGTGATGTAGTTCGCGAGCTGGAACCCTTATCGTTGGTCAACTGTAGCAGCGAGTTTTGCCACATTACCCCGGCCTGTCGACTCAAACAGGCGCTTTCTAAAGCAGTGCAAAGTTTTCTCACGGAACTGGACAACTACACACTTGCTGATTTGGTTGAAAAGAATCAACCGCTTTATAAATTATTGCTGGTGGAGTAACGACTCCCGCCAGCAGCGATGATGACGGAGGAACCGACATGTCACAAGATCCTTTCCAGGAACGCGAAGCAGAAAAATACGCGAATCCTATCCCGAGCCGGGAATTTATCCTCGAACATTTAACTAAACGTGAAAAGCCGGCCAACCGCGATGAGCTGGCCGCTGAACTCAATATTGAAGGTGAAGAGCAGCAAGAAGCGCTGCGTCGTCGCCTGCGCGCGATGGAGCGTGACGGACAACTGGTCTTCACCCGTCGTCAATGCTATGCGCTGCCGGAGCGTCTCGACCTGCTGAAAGGTACCGTTATTGGCCACCGTGATGGCTACGGCTTTCTGCGCGTTGAAGGCCGCAAAGATGACCTGTATCTGTCCAGCGAGCAAATGAAAACCTGCATTCATGGCGATCAGGTGCTGGCGCAGCCGTTGGGCGCGGACCGTAAAGGTCGCCGCGAAGCGCGTATTGTGCGCGTACTGGTGCCGAAAACCAGCCAGATTGTCGGCCGCTACTTCACCGACGCTGGTGTTGGATTTGTCGTCCCAGACGACAGCCGCCTGAGCTTCGATATTCTGATCCCGCCGGAAGAGGTAATGGGCGCTCGTATGGGCTTTGTGGTCGTCGTTGAACTGACCCAGCGTCCGACTCGCCGCACCAAAGCGGTGGGCAAAATTGTTGAAGTGCTGGGCGATAACATGGGAACCAGCATGGCCGTGGATATGGCCCTGCGTACTCATGAAATCCCATATATCTGGCCTCAGGCGGTTGAGAAACAGGTCGCCGGACTGAAAGAAGAAGTGCCGGAAGAGGCGAAAGTAGGACGTGTCGATCTGCGCTCCCTGCCGCTGGTGACTATCGATGGCGAAGATGCGCGCGACTTCGACGATGCGGTTTATTGCGAGAAGAAACGCGGCGGTGGTTGGCGTTTATGGGTGGCGATTGCTGACGTAAGCTATTACGTTCGCCCGCCGACTCCGCTGGACCAGGAAGCTCGTAGCCGTGGCACATCCGTTTACTTCCCGTCGCAGGTTGTTCCGATGCTGCCGGAAGTGCTGTCTAACGGATTGTGTTCACTCAACCCGCAGGTGGACCGGTTGTGTATGGTCTGTGAAATGACCATTTCGTCGAAAGGCCGCTTAACTGGCTTTAAATTCTACGAAGCGGTCATGAGCTCCCATGCGCGTCTGACCTACACCAAGGTCTGGCATATGCTGCAAGGCGACCAGGAGCTGCGTGAGCAGTACGCACCGCTGGTTAAACACATTGAAGAGCTGCATAACCTCTACAAAGTGCTGGATAAGGCCCGTGAAGAGCGTGGCGGTATCTCGTTTGAAAGTGAAGAGGCGAAGTTTATCTTCAATGCTGAACGCCGTATTGAGCGTATCGAGCAGACGCAGCGTAACGACGCGCACAAGCTGATTGAAGAGTGCATGATCATGGCGAACATCTCCGCGGCACGATTCGTTGAGAAAGCCAAAGAGCCAGCGCTGTTCCGTATTCACGATAAGCCGACGACCGAAGCGATTAACTCGTTCCGTTCCGTCCTGTCAGAGCTGGGGCTGGAGCTGCCAGGTGGCAACAAACCTGAGCCGCGTGATTACGCTGAACTGCTGGAGTCGATTGCTGACCGTCCTGACGCAGAAATGCTGCAAACCATGCTGCTGCGTTCGATGAAGCAGGCGATTTACGATCCGGAAAACCGTGGTCACTTTGGCCTGGCGCTGCAATCTTATGCACACTTTACTTCACCGATCCGTCGTTACCCGGATCTCTCCTTGCACCGGGCGATTAAGTATCTGCTGGCGCAGGAGCAGGGCCATAAGGGCAACACCACGGAAACCGGTGGCTACCATTATTCGATGGAAGAGATGCTGCAACTGGGTCAGCACTGTTCGATGGCCGAGCGCCGTGCTGATGAAGCTACGCGCGATGTCTCTGACTGGCTGAAGTGCGACTTCATGCTGGACCAGGTGGGTAATGTCTTCAAAGGCGTGATTGCCAGCGTGACCGGATTTGGTTTCTTTGTCCGTCTTGATGAACTGTTTATCGACGGTCTGGTGCATGTCTCCTCTCTGGATAACGACTACTATCGTTTCGACCAGGTTGGGCAGCGCCTGACGGGGGAATCCAGCGGCCAGATGTATCGCCTGGGCGATCGCGTGGAAGTTCGCGTGGAAGCAGTCAACATGGACGAGCGTAAGATCGACTTCAGCTTGATCTCCAGCGAACGTGCGCCGCGTAATGAAGGTAAAACCGCGCGCGAAAAAGCCAAAAAAGGCGATGCGGGTAAAAATACCGGTAAACGTCGTCAGATGGGCAAAAAGGTGAATTTCGAGCCGGACAGCGCTTTCCGCGGCGAGAAGAAAGGCAGAGCCAAACCTCAGGCGGATAAGAATGCGGCTGAGAAGAAAGGCGATAAAAAAGCGAAAAAGCCCTCGGCAAAAACGCTTAAAATTGCTGCCGCCACTAAAGCTAAACGTGCGGCGAAAAAGAAAGTCGCACAATAACAGCCATAGACTGTAAGTCGGGCAACCTTTGCGTTGCCCGGCGTTACGCATAAACTATTAACGAGTACATTCATGAGTGAAATGATTTACGGCATCCATGCGGTGCAGGCCCTGCTGGAACGTGCGCCTGAGCGCTTCCAGGACGTCTTTATTCTCAAAGGTCGTGAAGATAAACGCCTGCTGCCGCTGATCCACGCACTGGAAGCACAGGGTGTTGTCATTCAACTGGCTAACCGTCAGTTTCTGGATGAGAAAAGCGAGGGTGCGGTACATCAGGGGATTATTGCTCGCGTGAAGCCGGGCCGTCAGTATCAGGAAAACGATCTGCCGGATCTGATTGCTACGCTCGATCAGCCGTTCTTTTTGATCCTCGATGGCGTCACCGATCCGCATAACCTGGGCGCATGCCTGCGTAGCGCCGATGCCGCTGGCGTACATGCTGTAATCGTACCGAAGGATCGTTCCGCACAGTTGAATGCGACGGCGAAAAAAGTGGCCTGTGGTGCGGCAGAAAGCGTACCGCTGATCCGCGTGACCAACCTGGCGCGCACCATGCGTATGCTGCAGGAAGAGAATATCTGGATCGTCGGAACCGCAGGTGAAGCCGACCATACTCTCTATCAGAGCAAAATGACCGGTCGTCTGGCGCTAGTGATGGGCGCAGAGGGTGAAGGTATGCGCCGTCTGACCCGCGAACACTGTGACGAACTGATCAGCATCCCGATGGCAGGGAGCGTTTCGTCATTGAACGTTTCAGTTGCGACGGGCATCTGCCTGTTTGAAGCCGTCCGCCAGCGCGGCTAATTCATTCTCTATGTCTCTTAAGCCATCCCTCGGGATGGCTTTTTTGTGACCTGAATCCCAGGCACTCTCTTGTCTGGCTGACCATACTTAAAGCGACGGCCATTGACGGAGGGAGACACAATGCACTGGCAAACGCATACCGTTTTTAACCAACCTGTACCGCTCAATAACAGTAACTTATATTTGTCCGACGGCGCACTGTGCGAAGCGGTTATCCGCGAAGGCGCTGGTTGGGACAGCGATCTTCTTGCCAGTATTGGTCAGCAGCTAGGGACTGCCGAGTCGCTCGAACTGGGGCGTCTGGCCAATGCTTTTCCACCTGAACTGTTGCGCTACGACCCGCAGGGGCAGCGGCTGGATGATGTGCGTTTTCATCCTGCCTGGCATTTGCTGATGCAGGGATTGTGCGCCAACCGCGTACATAATCTGGCCTGGGAAGAAGATGCGAGGCAGGGAACATTTGTTGCCCGGGCGGCGCGTTTCATGCTGCATGCGCAGGTTGAAGCAGGTACGTTGTGTCCGGTGACCATGACTTTTGCCGCCACGCCGCTGTTACTTCAAATGTTACCCGCCCCCTTTCATGACTGGATAACGCCGCTGCTAAGCGACCGTTATGACTCGCATTTGCTGCCCGGTGGGCAAAAGCGTGGGCTGCTTATCGGTATGGGCATGACCGAGAAGCAGGGTGGTTCAGATGTGCTGAGCAATACCACTCAGGCAGAACGTCTTGCTGACGGCTCGTATCGGCTGGTGGGACATAAGTGGTTTTTCTCCGTGCCGCAAAGCGATGCCCATTTAGTGCTGGCCCAGGCTAAGGGGGGATTATCCTGCTTTTTTGTGCCGCGATTTTTACCTGACGGGCAGCGTAATGCTATCCGTCTTGAGAGATTGAAAGATAAGTTAGGCAACCGCTCCAACGCCAGCTGCGAGGTTGAATTCCACGATGCGATTGGCTGGCTATTGGGTGAAGAAGGGGAAGGTATACGCCATATCCTGAAAATGGGGGGGATGACGCGTTTTGACTGTGCGCTCGGTAGTCACGGTATGATGCGGCGTGCTTTTTCCGTCGCGATTTACCATGCGCACCAGCGGCAGGTCTTTGGCAAGCCATTGATTGAACAGCCGATGATGCGTCAAGTGTTAGGTCGGATGGCGCTCCAACTGGAAGGTCAAACGGCGTTACTGTTTCGACTGGCGCGGGCCTGGGACCGCCGTGCTGATGCTAAAGAAGTGCTGTGGGCCAGGTTGTTCACGCCAGCAGCGAAATTCTCCGTTTGCAAAAGCGGTATGCCATTTGTGGCAGAGGCGATGGAAGTGCTGGGTGGGATTGGCTATTGCGAGGAGAGCGAGCTGCCGCGTTTGTATCGTGAAATGCCGGTAAACAGTATCTGGGAAGGCTCTGGCAACATTATGTGCCTTGATGTATTGCGGGTACTGACCAAACAACCCGGCATATACGAGATGCTCAGTGAAGCCTTTGCGGAAGTCAAAGGGCAAGACCGACATTACGATCGAATGGTACGTCAGCTCCAGCAGCGTTTACGTAAACCCAGCGAGGCATTGGGGCGGGAGATTACGCAGCAGCTTTTCCAGCTTGGTTGCGGAGCGCAGATGTTGCGCTATGCCTCTCCACCAGTGGCGCAGGCCTGGTGCCAAATGATGCTTGATACGCGGGGGGGACTACGATTGTCTGAGCAGGTGCTGAATGATTTGCTTCTGCGGGCAACGGGGGGATTACGGTAATAATATGCCTGATGGCGACGCTTTCGCGTCTTATCATGTCTACAGTTCACTGTAGCTCAGATAAGTTTACGCCATCCGGCAATGTGTTAAGCATAGAGTATGGCCTGTACGCGCCAGTTGTCGGGCTGCTGATCTTCGTACATTTGAATGATCCGATACCATGAGGCACCTTGTTCATCCGCTTTTAACGCGACAACACGTTCTACATCCTGCGGATTTCCTGCAATGTTACTGACAGATATCTGGCCAATTTCGTTCAGGCCAGTAACACAGTCAGCACTGGCGAATTCGGCAGACTGCGCCGTAGTACCTACCAGTCCGGCAGAAAGCAGCAGTGAGGATAAGGCAAGTGATTGTTTCATCGTCAGCTCCATTATTCGTACCCCTACACACGGCAGGGCATTCCATCGCGATAATAAACCTCAAGCTTCCTGCTGTTGGTTTATTGTGCACAGGTAAACGCATAGGGGCGCAAAGCAATGTAAAACTGACTAAATTTCAACCCAATGTTATTTACGATACAAAATAGCCTGTGAATACCATTGGCCTGTCACGATAGTTTCATCCACTAATAAAACCACGTAGTAATCAGCTTTAGCCGCGGCGGCTTTGGCACGGATCTCTGCCAGCGCATCATCCGGAGAGCCTCTTACCAGCGCGCTAACCGTCCCTAATCGCTGTAACCCATTACTCTGGTCACGGCGGATTTCCTGCGGGTGGTCGGCAACGGGCGGTGCGGGTTGTGGCGTTCCCTGTAGCACGCTACAGGCGCTTAAAAACATAACCAACAACAAAGAGGCAAACCGACGCATAACTCTATCTCGTTTCCTGATAGCCATAGTGTAGTGCCTTATTAATTTCCCTTTAGGGGAATGTTCCCGAATTGTTATCTCTCACGCGATTTTCGAATGAAAATGTTGCGAAAGCGTAACCCAGTTCTCAACATTATGAATCATTGCCGAACACATTCGCTTGCGTTAAGTATTGCTGCATGGCATACCAGAAAGAAAGAGGCGACAAATGATCGAAATTGAAACACGACAGTTGGCGGGTATCCCTGTCCTGCACGCCGTTCCGGCTGGCAAACGCGAATGTTCACTCCCTTGTATTATCTTCTATCACGGGTTTACCTCTTCAAGCCTGGTTTACAGCTATTTTGCCGTTGCGCTGGCTCAGGCCGGGTTCCGCGTCGTCATGCCAGATGCGCCCGACCATGGCGCTCGCTTCAAAAGCGATGCCCAGGTGCGAATGCACCGCTTCTGGCATATTTTGCAGCAAAATATGCAGGAGTTTACGACGTTACGTGCGGCGCTGGTGGCGGAAAATTGGCTTTCAGATGAGCGGCTTGCCGTCGGTGGGGCGTCGATGGGGGGAATGACAGCATTGGGCATAATGGCGCGCCATCCTGAGGTTAAATGTGTAGCCAGCCTGATGGGTTCTGGCTATTTTACCCGGCTTGCGCAGACGCTGTTTCCCCCTTTACTGGTTCAGACCCCAGAGCAGCAGGCGGAATTTGATGCTGTTATCGCCCCGCTTGCCGAATGGGATGTTACGCATCAGTTACCACGCCTCGCTGACAGGCCGTTGCTGCTGTGGCATGGACAGGATGATGATGTTGTACCGGCTGTTGAAACTTTCCGCTTACAGCAAGCGCTGATTCAGGCAGGTTTGGACAACAATCTGACCTGCCTGTGGGAAGCGGGCGTACGACATCGCATCACGCCAGAAGCGCTGGCTGCGACGGTGACGTTTTTCCGCCAGCACCTTTAAACGCGCATAATGCTCACGCCCTGAGCTTCGAGCTGTTGCAGGATCTCAGGGTTTGCATTTTTGCCAGTAATCAGCATGTCGATTTGGTCAGCGCGACTGAACAGCATCCCCGCGCGTTCACCGACCTTACTGCTATCGACCAACACCACCAGTTTGCCCACCACGTTAAGCATCTTCTGCTCCGCCATCGCGGTGAGCATATCGGTTTTATACAGTCCATCTGCGGTCAACCCTTTGCCACTGGTGAACATCCAGTGCCCGGCATACAGGCTATTTTCACTGCCTTGCGGGCTAAGCGTGATGGATTGGCTTTTGTTATATTGCCCTCCCATGATGATCACGCTGTCATGCTCCTGGTCGATCAGATAGTTTGCCAGCGGCAGATAATTAGTGATGATCTGCACCGGCTTGCCGCACATTTCGCGACCCAGCAGAAAGGCGGTCGATCCGCAGTTGATCACCACGCTTTCACCCGCATTCACAAGCTGGGATGCCGCCTTGGCAATACGAACTTTTTCATCGTGGTTCTGTGCCTGGTGCAGATTCATTGGCGTCCAGCGCGGTCGCTGCTGGGTAATGGCTTCTGCGCCGTTGCGGACTTTCTTGAGTTTGCCGCTTTCGTCGAGTTTGTTGATGTCCCGGCGTGCAGTAGCGGGTGAAATCCCCAGACGCTCAATCACGTTCTCAACGGTAACAAAGCCCAACTGCGCCAGCATATCCAGCAATATTTGATGTCTTTGTGCTTCAGTCATGAGCTATTCCGATACAAATTGATTTGAAAAGATGATATTTGAAATAGCCTGGAAATACTAAAGTAAATGGGAAAAAATGCCGGGATGGCCCGGCATTTTGTGTGGATCACAAGAACGATTTAAACGGTAAATCCGGTTCAATCGTGAAGCAGTCGTCAAAGCCGCGCGGATAGTGATATTCAAAGTTATCTTTGTCCAGCGGCCAGGTGAACTTGCCACCCACCTGCCAGATAAAAGGCTTAAAGTCATACTTCAGCCGATCTTTTTTCATCTCCCAAAGCACGCGGATCTCCTGAGGATCGGCCTGGAAGTTTGACCAGATATCGTGATGGAAAGGGATCACCACTTTTGTATTCAGGGCCTCCGCCATACGCAGCATGTCGGAACTGGTCATTTTGTCCGTAATTCCCCGTGGGTTCTCGCCGTAGGATCCGAGCGCGACGTCGATCTGGTGCTCATTGCCATGCTTTGCATAGTAGTTGGAGTAGTGTGAATCACCGCTGTGATAAAGCGTACCGCCCGGCGTTTTGAACAGATAGTTTACGGCGCGGGCATCCATACCATCCGGCAGCACACCTGCCGCTTTTTGATCGACAGGAAGCGTGATCAATGCCGTACGATCAAACGCATCAAGCGCGTGAATTTCAATATCTTTCACTTTCACCACATCGCCAGGTTTTACCACGATGCAGCGCTCTTTTGGTACACCCCAACCGATCCACAGATCCACACAAGTCTGCGGTCCAATAAACGGCACGTCGTCGGCACAGTTCTGCATGACGGCTGCCGCAACATTTACGTCGATGTGATCGTTATGATCGTGCGTGGCCAGCACCGCATCGATCTGACGAATGGCAAACGGATCAAGAACAAACGGTGTGGTGCGCAGGTTTGGCTGCAGTTTCTTCACGCCCGCCATGCGTTGCATCTGGTGACCGGTTTTCATCAGCGGGTTACCGTGACTCTGTTTACCCGTACCGCACCAGAAATCGACGCAGACGTTAGTTCCGCCTTCAGACTTTAGCCAAATTCCGGTACAGCCAAGCCACCACATAGCGAAAGTGCCAGGTGCGACCTGTTCCTGCTCGATCTCTTCATTGAGCCAGCTTCCCCACTCCGGGAATGTGCTCAGAATCCATGATTCACGCGTGATGCTTTTTACTTTACTCATCGCAATTACCTTCATGTTTGTTCAAGTTGAATCAAATGATGATTTGTTTTGATTGATACTGACATCATTTTCTCAAGAAGGCAATGCGCTGATTTTTGGTGTTGAATGGGAAAATGTGAACAAATTACAACGTGACAAGATGGTTTATATGAAATGTATTTTTGTATTCTATTGTTTTAAATGAATTTATTTTGACGTGTATGAATTTGAAGTAAATCCACTCTGCAAGTAAGAGAATTATTTGCGTACTTCATCACATTTAATCAAATTCAATCTTGTTGTGATTACTTTTGAAAATTAGAGTGAGGGCACAACATCCTGGGCATCTGTAATGAATGTTCAGCAACTTCGTCTACTGGAGATCGTTATGGAGATCCTCTACAACATCTTTACCGTCTTTTTTAATCAGGTCATGACCAATGCACCGTTGCTGTTGGGTATTGTGACCTGCCTCGGCTATATCCTGTTGCGTAAAAGTGTCAGCGTCATTATCAAAGGCACGATCAAAACGATTATCGGTTTTATGTTATTGCAGGCAGGGTCGGGCATTCTGACCAGCACGTTTAAACCGGTGGTGGCGAAGATGTCTGAGGTTTACGGTATCAATGGCGCGATCTCCGATACCTATGCCTCCATGATGGCAACCATCGAACGAATGGGTGATGCCTACAGTTGGGTAGGGTACGCCGTACTGTTAGCGCTGGCGCTGAACATTTGTTACGTACTGCTACGGCGTATTACCGGTATTCGAACCATCATGCTGACTGGGCACATCATGTTCCAGCAGGCGGGGCTGATTGCTGTCTCTTTCTACATCTTTGGTTACCCGATGTGGACCACCATCATCTGTACCGCGGTGCTGGTGTCGCTCTACTGGGGGATTACCTCCAATATGATGTACAAACCGACGCAGGAAGTGACCGACGGCTGCGGTTTTTCCATCGGTCACCAGCAGCAGTTCGCCTCATGGATTGCTTACAAAGTCGCGCCGTATCTGGGTAAGAAAGAGGAGAGCGTAGAAGATCTCAAGCTGCCAGGCTGGCTGAATATCTTCCATGACAACATCGTTTCCACCGCGATTGTGATGACCATCTTTTTCGGGGCGATCCTGCTCTCTTTCGGCATAGATGTGGTTCAGGCGATGGCGGGTAAAACCCACTGGACGGTCTATATCCTGCAAACCGGTTTTTCGTTTGCTGTCGCTATCTTCATCATCACCCAGGGCGTACGTATGTTCGTTGCTGAACTTTCAGAAGCGTTCAACGGTATCTCTCAACGTCTGATCCCCGGCGCGGTGTTGGCTATCGACTGCGCAGCGATTTACAGCTTTGCCCCCAACGCGGTGGTCTGGGGCTTTATGTGGGGCACCATCGGCCAACTGATTGCAGTAGGTATTCTGGTTGCCTGCGGCTCTTCCATCCTGATTATCCCAGGCTTTATCCCGATGTTCTTCTCGAACGCCACTATCGGCGTATTTGCTAACCACTTTGGCGGCTGGCGCGCGGCGCTCAAGATTTGCCTGGTGATGGGGATGATCGAAATCTTCGGCTGCGTTTGGGCGGTGAAACTCACCGGTATGAGCGCCTGGATGGGCATGGCGGACTGGTCAATTCTGGCACCGCCGATGATGCAAGGCTTTGCCTCCATCGGCATCGTGTTTATGGCCGTCATTATTCTGATTGCACTGGCTTATATGTTTTTCGCAGGACGCACGTTGCGCGCTGAGGAAGACGCAGAAAAACAACTGGCAGAACACTCTGCTTAATAAGGAGTTCCGATTATGACCGTACGTATTCTGGCTGTGTGTGGCAATGGGCAGGGCAGTTCCATGATCATGAAAATGAAAGTGGACCAGTTTTTAACCCAGTCAAATATTGACCATACGGTGAACAGCTGCGCAGTGGGTGAGTACAAAAGTGAACTGAACGGCGCGGATATCATCATCGCCTCTACCCATATTGCCGGTGAAATTACCGTAACTGGCAATAAATATGTTGTTGGCGTACGCAACATGCTGTCGCCTGCCGATTTTGGGCCAAAACTGCTGGAAGTGATCAAAGCGCATTTCCCGCAGGACGTGAAGTAAGGGGCGGCATATGAAATTACGTGACTCGCTGGCAGACAATAATTCCATCCTTTTGCAAGCCGAGGCCAGTACCTGGCAGGAAGCGGTAAAGCTTGGTGTGGATCTGTTGGTTAAGGCCGATGTGGTTGAACCACGCTACTACCAGGCCATCCTTGATGGCGTTGAGCAGTTTGGCCCGTACTTTGTGATTGCGCCAGGCCTGGCAATGCCGCACGGCCGTCCGGAGGAAGGGGTTAAGAAAACCGGTTTTGCGCTGGTGACGCTGAAAACGCCGCTGGTGTTTAACCACGAAGATAACGACCCGGTCGATATTCTGATAACGATGGCGGCAGTTGACGCCAACACGCATCAGGAAGTGGGCATCATGCAGATCGTGAATCTCTTTGATGACGAAGCCAATTTTGACCGTTTACGCGCCTGTCGCACCGCGCAGGAAGTGTTGGATTTAATTGATAACGCCACTGCGGCGGCTGTTTAAAAGGATACACAAAATGTCATTACCTATGTTGCAGGTTGCGCTGGATAACCAATCAATGTCTTCCGCGTATGAAACGACGCGTCTGATTGCCGAAGAGGTCGATATCATTGAGGTGGGCACTATTCTTTGCGTGGCAGAGGGCGTGCGCGCCGTACGCGATCTGAAGGCGCTTTACCCGCATAAAATTGTGCTGGCGGACGCCAAAATTGCCGATGCGGGAAAAATCCTCTCCCGAATGTGTTTCGAAGCCAACGCTGACTGGGTCACCGTCATCTGCTGTGCGGATATCAACACCACCAGGGGGGCACTGGAGGTGGCGAAAGAATTTAACGGTGATGTACAGATTGAACTGACGGGTTACTGGACCTGGGAGCAGGCGCAAGAGTGGCGTGACGCGGGCATTGGGCAAGTTGTGTATCACCGCAGCCGTGATGCGCAGGCAGCGGGTGTGGCATGGGGAGAGGCGGATATCAGCGCGATCAAACGCCTGTCCGAGATGGGCTTTAAAGTCACCGTCACCGGCGGTCTGGCGTTGGAAGATCTGCCGCTGTTCCAGGGAATTCCGATTCACGTATTTATTGCCGGTCGCAGCATTCGCGATGCCGCCTCTCCGGTGGAAGCGGCCCGTCAGTTCAAACGTTCTATCGCCCAGCTGTGGGGATAAGGAGCGACTATGTTGTCGAAACAGGTCCCGCTCGGTATTTATGAAAAGGCACTCCCCGGCGGGGAGTGCTGGCTGGAGCGCTTGCAGCTGGCGAAGGAACTGGGCTTTGACTTTGTCGAAATGTCGGTTGATGAAACCGACGCTCGCCTGGCGCGTCTTGACTGGAACCGCGAGCAGCGACTGGCGCTGGTGGCCGCTATCGCCGAGACAGGGATACGGGTGCCGTCCATGTGCCTGAGCGCTCATCGACGTTTCCCGCTGGGTAGTGAAGATGATGCGGTACGCGAACAAGGGCTGGAGATCATGCGTAAAGCGATTCAGTTTGCGCAGGATATCGGTATTCGCGTTATTCAACTGGCGGGTTACGACGTTTATTACCAGCAGGCCAATAACGAAACGCGTCGTCGGTTTCGCGATGGGCTGAAAGAAAGCGTAGAGATGGCGAGCCGTGCACAGGTGACGCTGGCGATGGAAATCATGGATTATCCACTGATGAATTCGATCAGTAAGGCGCTGGGATACGCTCACTATCTCAACAATCCGTGGTTCCAGTTGTATCCCGATATCGGCAATTTGTCGGCGTGGGACAACGATGTGCAGATGGAGCTGCAGGCGGGAATGGGCCATATCGTTGCCGTACACGTGAAAGATACCAAACCCGGTGTATTCAAGAATGTGCCGTTTGGTGAAGGGGTTGTCGATTTCGAACGTTGTTTTGCGACGCTCAAACAGAGTGGGTATTGCGGGCCATACCTGATTGAGATGTGGAGTGAAACGTCGGACGATCCGGCTCGTGAAGTGGCGAAGGCGCGCGACTGGGTGAAAGCGCGTATGGCCAGCGCCGGTCTGGTGGAGGCGGTGTAATGCAAAAACTCAAACAGCAGGTTTTTGAGGCTAATATGGATCTGCCGCGCTACGGGCTGGTGACGTTTACCTGGGGTAATGTCAGCGCCATCGACCGCGAACGCGGGATGGTGGTGATTAAGCCCAGCGGCGTCGACTACCAGACAATGACAGTGGACGACATGGTGGTTGTGGATCTGCACGGCAACGTGGTGGAAGGACGCTATCGTCCTTCTTCCGATACCGCCACCCATCTGGCGCTGTATCGTCGCTATTCCTCTCTTGGCGGCGTGGTGCATACCCACTCAACCCACGCGACGGCATGGGCGCAGGCAGGTCTGGCAATTCCTGCACTAGGCACGACGCATGCGGACTACTTCTTTGGTGATATCCCCTGCACCCGGGCGTTAACTGAAGCGGAAGTTCAGGATGAGTATGAGCTGAATACCGGCAGGGTGATTGTTGAAACGCTGGGGGAGGTGGAACCTTTGCATACGCCAGGCGTAGTGGTGTACCAACATGGCCCGTTTGCCTGGGGCAAAGACGCTCATGACGCGGTACATAACGCGGTGGTGATGGAAGAGGTGGCAAAAATGGCATGGATTGCGCGTGGCATTAATCCGGCGCTCAGCGCTATCGACAGTTATCTGATGAATAAGCACTTCATGCGTAAGCACGGCCCAAATGCCTATTACGGGCAGAAGTAGGAATAAACGTTCCGGAGCCAACTCTTCATGGGGATGAGATCGGTCTGGCTTCGGGATTGTTTTGCAAAAAAAGCCCCCAGTGAAGGGGGCAAGTCAAACTGTGGCAATGTTCTCGTTGGTTATTTCTGGTGTTAACGATAAATATCTGCACTGGCGTGCATATTTCCGTTACTACCGGGTTCCCTGGTGAGGATCACGTGGTAGTAGGTTGCGCCTTGCGCATCGGTCTCTTCATTCAGGGCCTGAGTGGCTTCACTTTCAGTGGCGAAGTTATGATTTATGTAAATGACGCCTAAGCTCTGCACATCATCCATGTTCCTGGCCTGATGGTTATCAATTTTGATGGCTGCCGTTGCATTTGCACTGAGCAAAAGCACAGCCAGAAGGGTCAAAACACGGGCTCGCATATGTACCTCCTCGACTGCGGTCTCTGGTTGCCTCTCTCCTGTGAGTGATTAACTTCTGATGTAATTTTAACCGCTACCAGCGCAGTCGATAGCGACCATTTCTGATGCAGTTGTTCAAAAAATTACCGCATAACCATCTTTTCTTTAATTAACAGTCTGCTGGTGTATACCGCTGCGGTGAAAAAATACCTGCCTTTCGCGCATAAGCTCTTACCAAATAGTCAATTTAATCGGGTGAGTACGCCGTTTATAGTGAGCCGGATAATTAATATAACTTTATGATAATAAGGCAAAAACTTATGGATACTTCATTCATGGATTTCAGCTATTTCGTGGTTATGTTTATGGTCGCGCTGGTGGCTGGCTTTATTAACGTGGTGTCGGGTGGTGGTGGATTTCTCTCTATTGGCGCACTCTTAATTTCTGGTTTACCCCCGGCTAATGCGCTGGCAACCAATAAAATTCAGGCTCTGGGTAGCTCGCTGACCTCCGGAATTTACTTTTTACGCCGAGGACATATCAACGTGCAGGAGCACAAGTATGTGTTTTTATCTGCCTTTATCGGTTCTGCGCTGGGAACGACGCTTATCCAGTTCATTGAACCGGAACTGCTGAAGAAACTGCTCCCAATCCTGATTATCGCAGTCGCCATTTACTTTATTTTTGCGCCAAACCTTAGCGAACCGAAAAGAAAGCAGCAGGTATCCCTGTTTCTCTTCTCGTTGATCGGTGGGGGATGTATTGGTTTTTATGATGGCTTTCTCGGGGCTGGGGCAGGTTCCTTTTATACCCTCAGCTATATTCTGCTGTGGGGATACAGTATTGATAAAGCGCAAATCCACTCGAATTTTATTAACCTGGCGTCGAACATCGCCTCGATTTTGTTCTTCATTTTCGGCGGTAAAATGATCTGGTCGCTGGGTTTGGTGATGTTTGCAGGGCAATCCCTTGGCGCACGTCTTGGTGCGACAGTCGTACTGACGCGCGGTAAGAAAGTCATCCGACCCATGATTGTCATTGTCTCCATTTGTATCAGCATCAAAATGCTGCTGGATATGTATTAATGGCAACATGATAAATAATCGTACAAGCACCTTGAGTTTACCTGCTGACCCCAGTATTATGACGCGTCATTTTTCAGCCGACCTTTAACACGTTCCTTGCCTCCATGGGCCTCGGCTGACCCAGACAGGAGGCTGAATAATCCGTAAGGAGCAATTCGATGCGTCATTACGAAATCGTTTTTATGGTCCATCCTGACCAGAGCGAACAGGTTCCGGGTATGATCGAACGCTACACTGCTGCCATCACTGGTGCAGAAGGCACGATCCACCGTCTGGAAGACTGGGGCCGCCGTCAGCTGGCTTACCCGATCAACAAACTGCACAAAGCTCACTACGTTCTGATGAACGTTGAAGCGCCGCAGGAAGTGATCGATGAGCTGGAAACTACCTTCCGCTTCAACGATGCCGTTATCCGCAGCATGGTTATGCGTACTAAACACGCTGTTACCGAAGCATCTCCGATGGTTAAAGCGAAAGACGAGCGTCGTGAACGTCGCGATGATTTCGCTAACGAAACCGCAGATGATGCTGAAGCTGGGGATTCTGAAGAGTAATTTCTGATGACCAACCGTCTGGCGTTGTCCGGCACTGTGTGCAGGGCCCCCCTTCGAAAGGTCAGTCCATCAGGAATTCCTCATTGCCAGTTCGTGCTTGAGCATCGTTCTGTGCAGGAGGAAGCCGGGTTTCACCGGCAGGCGTGGTGCCAAATGCCCGTTATTATTAGCGGACACGAAAACCAGGCCATTACTCACAGTATAACGGTCGGTAGCGCAGTGACCGTTCAGGGGTTCATCTCTTGCCACAAGGCAAAGAACGGCCTGAGCAAAATGGTTCTGCATGCCGAGCAGATTGAATTGATAGATTCTGGAGACTAGCCATATGGCACGTTATTTCCGTCGTCGCAAGTTCTGCCGTTTCACCGCGGAAGGCGTTCAAGAGATCGACTATAAAGATATCGCTACGCTGAAAAACTACATCACCGAAAGCGGTAAGATTGTCCCAAGCCGTATCACCGGTACCCGTGCAAAATACCAGCGTCAGCTGGCTCGCGCTATCAAACGCGCTCGCTACCTGTCCCTGCTGCCGTACACTGATCGTCATCAGTAATCGGTCACGGTCCATTAATACGACTTTGAGAGGATAAGATAATGCAAGTTATTCTGCTTGATAAAGTAGCAAACCTGGGTAGCCTGGGTGATCAGGTTAACGTTAAAGCGGGCTATGCTCGTAACTTCCTGGTACCACAGGGTAAAGCTGTTCCTGCTACCAAGAAAAACGTTGAATTTTTCGAAGCGCGTCGCGCTGAGCTGGAAGCTAAACTGGCTGACGTTCTGTCCGCTGCTGAAGCTCGTGCTGAGAAAATCAACGCACTGGAAACCGTAACCATCGCGTCTAAAGCTGGCGACGAAGGTAAACTGTTCGGTTCCATCGGTACTCGCGACATCGCTGACGCTGTAACTGCAGCTGGCGTTGAAGTAGCTAAGAGCGAAGTTCGTCTGCCGAACGGCGTTCTGCGTACCACTGGCGAGCACGAAGTGAGCTTCCAGGTTCACAGCGAAGTGTTTGCTAAGCTGACTGTAAACGTAGTTGCAGAATAAGTTTTTATTCTGATGACCGCGTAAAAGCGCCGGCCCTGTGCCGGCGTTTTGCTTTTCTGTTCCCCCCGCTTTTCTCTCTGGCTATTCTTTATCCTTTTCGGGATAATCACAAAAATAAAACATTATTTCAAAGTGGTGATGGAATGGAACCAACGCACCAACCTCTGTTTGCGCGTAAAAATGTTGTCTACCTGAGCGCAGCGTTTTGCTGTCTGTTGTGGGGGAGCGCCTATCCGGCGATCAAAAGCGGATATGAGATCTTCCAGATTGCCACGGATGACATTCCCTCAAAGATTGTCTTTGCCGGATATCGCTTTCTGTTTGCGGGATTATTGCTGCTACTGCTGGCGGTAGCGCAGCGTAAACCAATTGGCCGGTTAAGCCCGCGTCAGTACGGCCAACTCACGCTGTTGGGGCTAACGCAAACCTCGCTGCAATACATCTTCTTCTACATTGGCCTGGCGTTCACGACGGGAGTGAAAGGGTCCATCATGAATGCGACCGGGACCTTCTTCAGCGTGCTGCTGGCCCATTTTATCTACCATAACGACAAACTGAGCTACAACAAAGCGCTGGGCTGTATTCTGGGCTTTACCGGTGTAATGGTGGTGAACTTTAGCAGCGGAATGGATTTTAGCTTCAGCCTGTTAGGCGACGGCTCAGTAGTGATGGCAGCCTTTATTCTCTCTGCTGCCACGCTATATGGAAAACGTATTTCTCAGACGGTGGACCCGACGGTAATGACAGGGTACCAGTTGGGCGGTGGCGGCCTGGCGTTGGTTATCGGCGGCTACGCTTTTGGCGGCACGCTAACCGTACACGGTGCGTCTTCGGTGGCGATTCTCGGCTACCTGACGTTACTCTCTTCGGTCGCTTTCGCCTTGTGGAGTATTCTGCTCAAGCATAATCGCGTGGGGATGATTGCGCCGTTTAACTTCCTGATCCCGGTTTCGGGAGCAGTGCTGTCGGCAATATTCCTCGGTGAAAACATTCTCGAATGGAAATATGCGGTAGCGCTGGTGCTGGTGTGTTCGGGGATCTGGTGGGTGAACAAGGTGAAACGCTGACGTTTCACCTTGATGCCTGATGGCGCTATCGCTTATCAGGCTTACAATCGCGGGGTCACAGCGCTTAACGGGCGCGGATAAAACTGCCGTTAGGCTGGCGGGTAAACAGTACCTGCTGACCATTCCCGGTATCAATGGTTAATCCCGTCACCACGCCATTGGCATTCTGCCTGATCTGTATCATCTGACCGTCTTTCAGATTGCTCAGTGGTTTTCCGGCGCCTTCAACCTGTGCCATCGCATACACATCGGTTGGCGGGAGGTTATGGTCACGGAATACCTGCGCCAGCGTTTTACCTGAGTCTACGCGGTAGGAGCGCCACTGCTGGTCAATTCCGCTATCCTGTTGGAAAGGTTGTGTCTGAGGCTGAGATTGCTGGACCTGAGGCTGCGCATCAGGTTCGCCTTCCTGGATTGGCTCTGGCGCAACCGGAGCGACCTGGCCGGGATCATTTTGCGGCGGGACAAGCTGTGCCTGCAGCTGAGCCTCAGTCGGTGGCTGCGACTGTGACTGTAAATCCAGCTGGGCAGTACGCGTCACCACAGGGGTATCGCTGGTGTCACTGGAAGGGAGCAGGAAACCTATCACCAACACAATAGCAGCAATAATAATGCCGCGGCGGTGCATAGGCGGTAGCGGGTCCATAATGCGAAAATTGTCC
This sequence comes from Citrobacter sp. Cpo061, assembly GCF_030332845.1. Lineage (NCBI taxonomy): Bacteria > Pseudomonadati > Pseudomonadota > Gammaproteobacteria > Enterobacterales > Enterobacteriaceae > Citrobacter > Citrobacter sp. Cpo061. Next base: position 452,510 of record NZ_JAOWHB010000034.1, on the reverse strand, counting down.
GGTGCATGCCAGATTTTCGCCAGGGTTGGTTTTAATTCAAAGCGCCCGGGCATGGCTTTCCTCCTGCTCCGCGTCTCGTTCCTCGATCATAGAGTATAGATGGCTAACGCTATGATGTTCGTCATATTACCCGCTTTCGTGACGTCAACGCGGGATATTCCTATTGTTTATGTTTCCTCGCGATTTGTCATCTGTTCCCGAGACAAAGTTTTACCGGATGCGGCATGGCTGATATGCTGCCCGCTACTTTACATCCGATGAAAGGAAATATGATGGCTAACCCGACTTTTGACACTATCGAAGCGCAAGCAAGCTACGGCATTGGTTTGCAGGTAGGACAACAGCTGAGCGAATCCGGACTGGAAGGACTGTTGCCTGAAGCGCTGGTAGCGGGTATCGCTGACGCGCTGGAAGGTAAGCACCCGGCAGTGCCGGTTGATGTTGTGCATCGCGCACTGCGTGAAATCCACGAACGTGCTGATGCAGTTCGTCGCGAGCGTTTCCAGGCTATGGCGGCTGATGGCGTCAAATATCTGGAAGAAAACCGTGAGAAAGACGGTGTGAACAGCACTGAATCCGGTTTGCAGTTCCGTGTTCTGACCCAGGGTGAAGGTGCTATTCCGGCACGCACTGACCGCGTTCGCGTGCACTACACCGGTAAGCTGATCGACGGTACCGTGTTTGACAGCTCTGTCGCACGTGGCGAACCGGCTGAATTCCCGGTTAACGGCGTAATCCCAGGCTGGATTGAAGCGCTGACCCTGATGCCGGTAGGTTCCAAATGGGAACTGACTATTCCTCAGGAACTGGCTTACGGCGAGCGTGGCGCTGGCGCGTCCATTCCTCCGTTCAGCACGCTGGTGTTCGAAGTTGAGCTGCTTGAGATCCTGTAAGCAGTGACTTCTGTTCCCCCCGAGGCCGGGGGGAGCAAAAAAATAGCGTGAAAAGCTATAGTTACGTCGTTGTCGATATTTTATCTTGCAAATGCCCCATCAGCGTGTATTTTTGTGAGCTGATTCGCGCTATCAGAGTGATATGACACTCACTTTAAACATTAAATTAACATTATATCTAAATCTTAGTATTCATCCCGCCAATTCTTACCTAATATCGATGAGTCCTGATAACAGGATCGTCGTATCATAGACACACTAAAGGCCGTAGAGCCTGAACAACACAGACAGGTACAGGAAGAAAAAACATGGTAGATCAGGTAAAAGTCGACACCGCTGAAGAGGCGTCGTCTGAACAGTCGCTACGGCGCAATCTCACAAACCGTCATATTCAACTTATTGCTATTGGTGGCGCTATCGGTACTGGCCTGTTTATGGGCTCCGGTAAAACCATCAGTCTCGCCGGCCCGTCGATCATCTTTGTGTATATGATCATCGGTTTTATGCTGTTTTTCGTGATGCGCGCAATGGGTGAATTGCTGCTCTCGAATCTGGAGTACAAATCGTTTAGTGATTTTGCCTCTGACCTGCTCGGGCCATGGGCCGGGTATTTTACCGGCTGGACCTACTGGTTCTGCTGGGTTGTTACCGGGATGGCAGACGTGGTCGCGATTACCGCGTATGCGCAATTCTGGTTCCCCGAACTGTCAGACTGGGTCGCCTCGCTGGCGGTGATTGTGCTGCTGCTGAGCCTCAACCTCGCCACCGTAAAAATGTTCGGTGAGATGGAGTTCTGGTTTGCGATGATCAAAATCGTTGCCATCATCGGCCTGATTGTCGTCGGTCTGGTGATGGTGCTGACGCACTTCCAGTCGCCAACCGGCGTTCAGGCATCGTTCACGCACTTGTGGAATGACGGTGGCTGGTTCCCGAAAGGTCTGAGTGGCTTCTTTGCCGGCTTCCAGATAGCCGTGTTTGCGTTTGTGGGTATTGAGCTGGTGGGTACGACCGCAGCGGAAACCAAGGATCCGGAGAAATCTCTGCCGCGCGCCATTAACTCGATTCCAATCCGTATCATCATGTTCTACGTGTTCGCGCTGATCGTGATTATGTCCGTTACGCCGTGGAGCTCGGTAGTGCCAACCAAGAGCCCATTCGTTGAACTGTTTGTGCTGGTTGGTCTGCCTGCTGCGGCGAGCCTGATCAACTTTGTTGTACTGACTTCAGCTGCCTCTTCTGCAAACAGCGGCGTGTTCTCTACCAGCCGTATGCTGTTCGGTCTGGCGCAGGAAGGCGTTGCGCCTAAAGCGTTTGCCAAGCTGTCTAAACGCGCAGTTCCAGCGAAGGGTTTAACCTTCTCCTGTATCTGTCTGCTGGGCGGCGTGGTGATGCTGTACGTGAACCCGAGCGTGATTGGCGCCTTCACCATGATCACCACTGTATCGGCGATTCTGTTCATGTTCGTCTGGACCATCATTCTTTGCTCGTACCTGGTGTACCGCAAGCAACGTCCTCACCTGCATGAAAAATCAATCTACAAGATGCCGTTAGGCAAGCTGATGTGCTGGGTATGTATGGCATTTTTCGTCTTCGTACTGGTACTGCTGACGCTGGAAGATGATACCCGTCAGGCGCTGATCGTGACGCCGCTGTGGTTCATCGCGCTGGGTCTGGGCTGGTTGTTTATCGGTAAGAAACGTATGGCAGGCGTGCGTTAATCGCTAAGACGTGAGATGTAGGCCGGATAAGGCGTTTACGCCGCATCCGGCACTATGCTGGCGGGATTGCCTGATGCGGCTTCGCCTTATCAGGCCTACGTTCGAGGTCGTTGTAGGCCCGGTAAGCGCTAGCGCTACCGGGCTTTTTTATTCACCTGCGAGGGCACGCGGGAACAACACATTGTTTTCCAGGCTGATGTGTTCCATCAGGTCGTCGATCATCTCGTTAATGCCGTTATACATGGCTTTCCAGGTGGTGCAGGCCTCTGGTGGCGGCGTGACGTTATGGGTGATGTGTTTGATCACTTCTACCAGTTCACCCGCATCGTCATGTTCGCTTTCCATCACGCTGATTGGCCCCATCGCCTGGCTACCCATGCCCTGTTTAATCATCGGGAACAGGATCTGCTCTTCCTTCATCATGTGGCTGGACAGCTCTTCATGCAGCATGGTCAGGTTTTTCGCCAGACCGCGCGGTACGTTCGGTTTGTCTGCGTGAACGCGTTCAACTTTAGTGGCCTGCAGGATCAGCTCCGGCAGCTGTTCGCGGTGTCTGTCGTGATAACGCACGATGATATGGTCGATGATTTCAGCCAGAGCCACGGTACGCCAGTCTTTCTCCAGCGGCTGTTCAGCCAGCTGCGCGAGCTGCGCCTCAATAACGTCTAAATCCAGCTCTTTACGCGCGGCAGCGCGTGCCAGCGTTTGCTTACCGCCGCAGCAGTAATCCATATCGTATTTACGAAACAGGGCCGAAGCGCGAGGAATAGAGAGCGCCAGTTCACCTAAAGGTTGATCGCGATAAGACATTGCCGTTACCTCATTCTCAATAATATAAGATGCATTTTAAATGCAACTTATGGCGAAGGATATAACCCTTTCGGGGTGGGGTGTTTTGTGAAGGGCGTCACGAAAATTTCTTATCTCGTTAAGATGCTGAATCTTATTGGAAAGGAAAGGTACGGCGAAAAAAGCCGCACGACAGGATTAAATAAGCGCACGCCGCTGCCGATAGTTAGACCTCAGACAATACCTGCATAATAAAAGGCTACAGATGTTCAAACGAATCAAAGTGATAACCTTACTTATCACCGTGTTACTCGCGCTGGGCGCAATGCAGCTCATCTCCGCGGGCGTCTTTATTGGCGCACTCAATAACGATAAGCAGAACTTTAACGTGTCTCAACTTTCCAGCCAGAACGTGTCCGAGTTTACCGATGCGTGGATTAGCCTGAACCAGGCTCGCGTCACGCTCAACCGGGGCATGCTGCGTTTACAGGGAACCATGGCCAGCGATATTAACGGCGGTCAATTGAAGGAGCTGGTGAACACGGCAAATCGCCTGTTGGCCGAATCGAAAGAGCATTACGATAAATACTACGCTCTGCCGGAAACGCCGGGGCTGGATGAGCATCTGGCCGATCGACTGGAAGAGCAGTACGGCATCTATTCTGCGACGCTGGCAAAAATGAACGCGCTGCTGGCTGAAGGAAAGCTGGAAGAGATGTTCAAGCAGAATGCCGAGCAAAAGCAAACGGCCATGCAGGACGTTTATCGGGAATGGCGTAGCGCGCAAACGGCGCTGGCCGCTGCCGGAGTGCAGGACAATGAGAGTGATTACCAGAAGATAATCTGGCTGCTGTCCGCGGTGATGCTGATTGTCGTCACCGTGATTATCGCCAGTTGGCTGGCGATGCAGCGAGTGCTGCTCAAGCCGCTCCACGAGGTGATGGGACATATTCGCTACATTGCCGCCGGTGACCTGACGCACCCCATCAGCGCCGATGGCAGCAATGAAATGGCGCTGCTGGCAAGTAACGTCCGTGACATGCAGCAGGCGCTGGCGAATACGGTCAGCGTGGTGCGTGACGGGGCCGATACCATCTATACCGGTGCGGGTGAAATCGCCGCAGGCAGTAACGATCTCTCTTCACGTACCGAGCAGCAGGCCGCCTCTCTGGAAGAGACCGCAGCCAGCATGGAACAACTTACCGCAACCGTGAGACAGAACGCAGATAACGCGCGTCAGGCGACCAGTCTGGCAAAAAATGCTTCACAGACGGCGCAAAAAGGCGGAACCGTGGTTGATGGTGTGGTGCGTACGATGGATGAAATCGCCACCAGTTCCAGCAAAATCGCGCAAATTACCAATGTTATCGACGGTATTGCCTTCCAGACCAATATCCTTGCGCTAAACGCGGCGGTGGAAGCGGCGCGTGCGGGCGAGCAGGGGCGCGGATTTGCCGTGGTCGCAGGCGAGGTTCGGACGCTGGCGCAGCGTAGCGCTCAGGCGGCGAAGGAGATCAAAGCGCTGATAGATGACTCAGGGAATCGGGTCAATGCCGGTACGGCGCTGGTGCATGAAGCGGGTGAAACGATGGCGGAAATAGTTAGCGCCGTGACCCGCGTGACCGACATCATGGGGGAGATTGCCTCAGCTTCTGATGAACAAAGTCGGGGTATCGATCAGGTAGGCCTGGCGGTTGCCGAAATGGATCGCGTCACGCAGCAAAACGCCTCGCTGGTAGAAGAGTCCGCTTCCGCCGCTGCCGCGCTTGAAGAGCAGGCCGCGCGGTTGAACCAGACGGTAGCGGTGTTTAAAGTGTCGCGCCGGATGGCGGCGTAAACGCCTTATCCGGCCTACATGAGATCGTACAGTCCTTGTAGGCCGGATAAGCAGTGCCATCCGGCACATTATGATTGTGAAACCACCACGACGCTCGGTTTCTGCGGCTTGGCTCTGACTGCTATCACCACCCCAACCATCAGTAGCGCAATACCGCTAACCGTCAGCAGAGGTGGAAATTCCTGACGCAGAATAAAGGTGTACAACAAACCGGCCAGCGTTTCGAAGACAATCAGCGGGCCGAGGATCACCGTCGGTAATTTTTGGCTGGCGACGTTCCAGCACAGTGCGCCAACCCACGAACACAATACCGCAATGGCTATCATCAGACCGATAAACACGCCCGGACGCGGACCGAAGGGTAGAGCGAAGTCCGGCGTTTGCCCGTTAAGCCACAGGCAGGCGGCAATGTAACCGAGCAGAGAAACGGGCAACGTTACCAGAGCCTGGGCCGTCGCCCACATCATCGGGTGCTTATCCGGATTCTCTCGCAGCCAGCGGGCATTACGCAGCGCGTACCATGCCCAACACATCACCGAGACAAGCGCCAGCGCGATGCCGGAACCATAACGCCAGCCACTAAAGTCTGGTAACCCCTGATTCAGCTCCGAGATATTCACGCACAGCAGTCCTATACCAATCAATACCAGCGCAGGCGACAGACGCCACCATGATAATTTGCCGTCACGCTGGCTGTAGAGCAGGTTAGCGAAGACCGGGATCACCACCGGCAATGTACCAATAATCATCGTTGAAACCGGCGCGCCGGTGCGCTGAATAGCGCTTGCCAGGCAAACGTAATAAATCAGATTCCCCATCATTGTTAGCGTCAGCGCAGTTACCCAGTCTTTCCGCACGAGTTGACGCAGGCGCGCACGTCCCAGCCAGGCAATCGGCAATGCGATCAGCCCCAGCGCCAGATAACGCCCCATCGACTGCAATACCGCCGGGTATTCCGGTACGATCAGCGGTCCAACAAAAATTAATCCCCACATCAGCCCGGCCAACAGGGCATACAACACACCGCTAATCATTTTTGACATCCACATCGTTTAACAATAAGTCGAGTGTAGGCAGGAAAAATGCCGCCGTATTGTATGAGATTGCTGATCAACGCCGGACGACTTGTTTCTGATAACGTACCGGCGTAATGCCGTAGCGATGGGTAAACGCGCGGGTGAGATGCGACTGGTCGGTGAGGCCGGTTGCGGCGGCGACCTCTGCGGCGGGCATACCGTAAGTGAGAAAACCTTTGGCTCGCCACAGCCGGATCGCCATCAGCATCTGGTGCGGCGTGACGTGGAAATGAGACTTAAACTGGCGCTGAAAATGCCAGGGACTCAGCGATGCAACCCGCGCCAGCTCGTCGAGCGTGACCGGATGCATATAATTATCGTGCAGATACTCACGTACCCGTTCAAAGCGATGCGCCCCCTCCGTTAATACTGGCGCATGGCGGGCCAGCGGCTGGAACGTGTCGATCAGATCGAGTAGAAGGCCTTTTTGCGCCAGCGGATCCTCCGTGTTCCACAGGCCGTGGATCAGCGAGCAGATCTGGCGCGAGCGCAGCGGATCGTGACGCGTTACGTCATGAAACCACCAGTGGCGGATCCCGGTGACCTCTTCCAGAAGGTCGGGTTCAAGATAAATCATCCGATAGCGCCAGCCGTCGGCGGTTTCGGCTTCGCCGGTATGCAGCTCATCGGGATTCATGGTGACGACGGAATGGGCGGGGGCAACATACTGCGTGCCGCGATAGCGAAAACGTTCGGCTCCGGCTTCTATCGCGCCAATGCCAAACGCTTCATGGGTGTGCGGCTCGAAAGCGTAACGCGAGATGTGTGCATGATACAGCTCAACGCCCGGCACCTGCGCCAGATGGCGAAAGCGGGCGCTGTCTTTCTCATCAATAAACTGCTCAGGTACACCTTGCACGTTTTCTCTCCCCACGCATCATCCTGTCATTATCAGAGAGGATGCGCGGGGATGCTACCACAATTAACTAATTTTTAACACTTACACGATGCCTTTGACGCTGTCAGCCAACGAGGTGGTCGGGCGACCAATCAGTTTGCTCAGCGTATGGCTGTCGTCGAACAGACCACCTTTGGAGGCGCCAGTGTCTGAGTCAGCCAGCATGTCCGCCAGCCCGGCAGGCAGGCCTACACCTTTTAGCGCGGCGGCAAAATCTGCTTCGCTCAGGTTCTGATACACCACTTTTTTACCACTCTGTTTTGCCAGCTCGGCAGCCAACTGGCTCAGGGTCCAGCCTGCGTCGCCCGCCAGTTCATAAGTTTTACCGGCGTGACCGTCTTCACTGATGACGCGCGCGGCGGCAGCGGCATAGTCGGCGCGGGTCGCTGAGGCGATTTTGCCTTCACCTGCAGCCCCGATAAACACGCCGTGTTCCAGTGCAGCCGGTGCGCTGGCGAGATAGTTTTCGGTGTACCAGCCGTTACGCAGCAGCGCGTAGCCGATACCGGATTCAGCCAGCATCTTCTCGGTTGCCACATGCTCATCAGCCAGCCCCAGCGGGGAGGTATCGGCGTGCAGCAGGCTGGTGTAGGCGATGAATTTCACGTGCGCGGCTTTCGCTGCGTTAATCACGTTGCGATGCTGCGGGGCGCGTTGTCCCACTTCGCTGGAGGAGATTAGCAGTAGCTTGTCGATACCCTGTAAGGCAGCCGTCAAGGCGGCTTCATCGCTGTAATCCGCCTGACGAACGGTAATGCCCTGCTGGCTAAGCGCCGTCGCTTTAGCGGGATTACGCACAATTGCCACAATCTGGCTGGCAGGAACGGTTTTCAGCAGAGATTCAATAACGTGTTGGCCCAGTAGGCCGGTGGCGCCGGTAATTGCGATCATGGAGTGACTCCTTGGTATTGGTCTTGTGTTTAATCACGCTAACACCTAAACTTACTTTTAGTAAGTACGCACAAAAAGGTTAGTATGAAAATGACAGCTTCGACGCTCTCTCAGCAGTTACGCGATGGCAACTTGTTTGCCGAACAGTGTCCCTCCCGTGAGGTGTTAAAACACGTCACCAGCCGCTGGGGCGTGTTGATTCTGGTGGCGCTGCGCGACGGTACGCATCGTTTCAGCGATTTGCGCCGTAAGATGGGCGGGGTCAGTGAAAAGATGCTGGCGCAATCCCTGCAAGCGTTAGAGCATGATGGGTTTATCAATCGGGTGTCGTATCCGGTGGTGCCGCCGCACGTGGAGTATAGCCTGACGCCGTTGGGTGAGCAGGTGAGCGATAAAGTCGCCGCGCTGGCGGACTGGATAGAACTGAATTTGCCGCAGGTTTTAGCGCAGCGGGACGAACGGGCTGCGTAGTTTTGTAGGCCGGATAAGACGCTATTGCGCCGCATCCGGCACGAAAATTACTTACTTAAATCCAGCTGATAAATAGCGAAACCGATGTCATCGGTCGCGACTTTCTTCAGCGGATACTGGCCTTTCTCTTTAATAAATGCCGCGGCTTTATCAGACGGTGATGTTTCAAAGCGAATATCCAGTGGTGTATCGCTATGAATTGGCGCCAGACGCCAGTTGTTATCTGCCGCCGGGTGAATTTCACCGGCACGCTTCGTCTCAGCACCAATCCAGGCCGCCAGCACCGAGCGGTTTTCATCCGGAGAAGCAAACGCGATGTGGCTGTCGCCGGTTCCGGCAAACTTACCGCCGTAGGCGCGGTAGTTGTTGGTCGCGACGAGGAAGGTGGCATTCGGATCGATTGGTTTGCCGTTAAAGGTCAGATTTTTAATACGTTCCGCTTTCGGGTTAATGGTCTGACATTCACCGTCGTAGCGAGCAGGTTGTGAAACATCAATCTGATAATTCACGCCGTCAATCACGTCGAAATTATAGGTACGGAAGCCATCCCAGTTAATCAACGACTGTGGTTTGCTGCTGTGGATATCAATCTGATTGAACTGCCCGGCAGAACATTCCAGCCACTCTTTCACCTCTTTACCGCTGGCTTTCACTACCACCAGAGTGTTGGGATAGAGATACAAATCAGCGGCGTTACGGAAGGTTAACTGACCTTTTTCGACTTCTACGAAGCTTGCCGGATCGTTCTTGCGTCCACCGACCTTAAACGGCGCGGCGGCGGAAAGTACCGGTAGTTTTGCCAGATCCGGATCGCCCTGAATAAAGTGTTCTACATAGGCTTTCTGCGCGTTGTTCACCACCTGTACGGTCGGGTCATCCTGTACCAGCGCCAGATAGCTGTACATGTTGTCGGCGGATTTACCGATCGGTTTACTGACAAACTCACGCGTGGCGTCGTGATCGGCTTTCAGGATCTCAACGATTTTTTTGTCTTCTGCTGCCAGTGATTTTTTGGCTGCGGCGTCATAGATCGGACGCGCCTCGGCTTTCGCCTGAGTGACCTGCCATTTACCGCTGTCGTTATTCAGCACTAAATCCACCACGCCCAGGTGATCGCCCCACATACCCGGCATCACCGCAGGAACCCCATTCAGCGTACCTTTTGTGATATCTGCGCCTTTTATATTGGCAAAGTCTTTACCTGGGAAGACGGCGTGAGCGTGACCAAACATAATGGCATCCACGCCCGGTACTTCGCTGAGGTAATAAACGGAGTTTTCCGCCATGGTTTGATATGGGTCGGCAGAAAGCCCGGAGTGAGCAACCACCACCACAACATCGGCGCCTTTTTCTCTCATTTCCGGAACGTATTTGCGTGCAGTTTCCGTAATGTCGTTCACCGTGACTTTGCCGCTGAGGTTGGCTTTATCCCAGGTCATAATCTGCGGTGGCACAAAGCCGATATAGCCAATCTTCAGCGTTTGCTTGTTCCCTTCCTTGTCGACCACCTCAGTGTCTTTGATCAAGTAAGGCGTAAACAGCGGCTTTTTGGTCTTCACGTCGATGATATTGGCGTTAACGTAAGGGAACTTCGCTCCGGCCAGCGCGTTGTGCAGATACTCCAGACCGTAGTTGAATTCATGGTTGCCGAGGTTACCCACCGCGTAATCCAGGGTATTCAGCGCCTTATATACCGGGTGAGTTTCGCCCGCTTTCAGCCCCTTGGCCGCCATGTAATCCCCGAGCGGGCTGCCCTGAATCAGATCGCCATTATCAACCAGCACGCTGTTTTTGACTTCACCACGCGCAGCGTTGATCAGACTTGCCGTACGTACCAGACCGAATTTTTCAGTCGGTGTATCTTTGTAATAATCGAAATCCATCATATTGCTATGCAAATCAGTGGTTTCCATTATACGCAGATCGAAGGTCGCGGCATTGACGCTGGCTGCAATCAGCGTTGCCAGAAGCGTTGCACTAAACTTAATCATCAGGGGCATCCTTTTAAGATCTAAGCCACAAAAGAAAATGTATATAAATCTTCTTGCTTACAGAACTGTGAATCATGACATGAATATAGCGTTTAAAACCGCAGACGCTATCACAGTTGGCGGATCCCCTGACGATCGGGTATAAGTAAAACAACGAGTTAACACCACTGACAGAAACGAGGTGGAGAATGCTAGAACATGTATGCCAGCTTGCACGGAACGCGGGCGATGCCATTATGCAGGTCTACGATGGAATCAAACCGATGGAGATTACCAGCAAGCAGGATGATTCTCCGGTCACGGCGGCAGATATCGCCGCGCATACGGTGATCCTCGAAGGATTACTGGCGCTGACGCCGGATATTCCGGTTCTGTCTGAAGAGGCGCCTCCTGGCTGGGATGTTCGCCAGCATTGGCAGCGCTACTGGCTGGTGGACCCGCTGGACGGGACCAAAGAGTTCATTAAGCGTAACGGTGAATTTACCGTCAATATTGCGCTGATCGAGAAAGGAAAGCCGGTTCTGGGCGTGGTTTACGCGCCGGTAATGAAAGTGATGTACAGCGCAGCAGAAGGTAAAGCGTGGAAAGAAGAGTGCGGCGTACGCAAACAAATTCAGGTTCGTGACGCGCGTCCGCCGCTGGTGGTCATTAGCCGCTCGCATGCCGACAATGAGTTAAAAGAGTATCTGCAACAGTTGGGCGAGCACCAGACCACCTCGACTGGCTCATCGCTGAAGTTCTGCCTGGTGGCGGAAGGGCACGCACAGCTGTATCCGCGTTTTGGGCCAACCAACGTGTGGGACACCGCCGCTGGCCATGCCGTTGCCGCCGCAGCCGGAGCGCACGTTCACGACTGGCAGGGGAAACCTCTGGATTACACCCCACGTGAATCGTTCCTCAACCCCGGCTTCCGCGTCTCTATTTACTGAGTAATTTGTGCAGCAGGGCAATTACCTGCTGTACCTCTTCCTGCGTTAATGCGCCATCTTTTGCCCACTGCACGCGTCCGTCCTTGTCGAGTACGGCGATAGCGGAGCTCTCTTCATCCAGTTGCCAGGCTTTACGCGCAATGCCATTGCTGTCGACAATGAATTGCGACCACGGGTAGAGCTTCTTATTGCTCTCCAGACTGCTGCGCACAAACATACCGGAGCCGGGAATGGCGTCATCCGTGTTGACAATAGTGGTGGTCTGGTATTTGTCGTGCGGCAGGTTGGCGGCTTTGATTGCCTCGATCAGCGTCGCATTTTTCTCTTTGGCGGAGGTGCGTCCGGCAATGTGTTGCACAATTCGCACTTTGCCTGGCAACTGCGCGCTATTCCAGCTTTTGTAGCTAAACTTATCGTTATCGAGAATCAGTTCGCCACGATCGGCGATCCCCACCGGCGGTACGCGCTGGTCAGTCTCAAACTTATGTGCGGAGGCAATCATCGGCAGTAGCAGGCACGACAGCGCCAGCAGTTTTCGTAAGGTCATAGGTTTTCCTTCTTTCTTTTATTTTGCAGGTGATCCGACCACTTGGGTCTGGAATTTAATCATATGTGCGAATGATGCTTTTTCCCGCAAGCGCGATGCCAGTTTGCGGACGGGCGCACAAATCCTGCGAAAAATGAAGGCTTATACTGAAGACAGCGAAGCGTTGAAAAGATAATTCTGAATAATTGTAACTTGAAGGTAAATAAACTTATACACGCTGGAAACATCAACGAGATAGTCTATAGTCATAGGGCATTAAAATTTGCGCCTGAGGATTGTCGGACCGATTGTGGTACCGCAAAGGCGTAATGCTCAGCAGGAGACAACAATGAAAATTTTCCAACGATACAACCCGCTGCAGGTGGCGAAGTACGTGAAGATCCTGTTTCGTGGACGGTTATATATCAAGGATGTAGGCGCTTTTGAATTTGATAAGGGTAAGATTCTTATCCCAAAAGTGAAGGACAAACTGCATTTTTCCGTGATGTCCGAAGTTAACCGTCAGGTCTTGCGTCTGCAAACTGAGATGGCTTGATCAAAGTGCTATGCAGTAGTTAAAAAAACGGCTCCTGATGGGAGCCGTTGATGTTTCTGTAAGGCGTTAAGACGCCTTTGCCTCTTCTTTTGCATCTGGCAGTTTTGGTACCAGAACGGTAGGTTTACTGTCCAGACGCGTCACCAGCAGCTGATCGATCTTGTAGTTATCGATATCCACCACTTCAAATTTGTAACCTGAATACTTCACCGAGTCGGTGCGTTTCGGGATTTTACGCAGCATGAACATCATAAAGCCGCCGATGGTTTCATAGTTGCCGGACTGCGGGAACTCGTCGATATCCAGCACGCGCATTACGTCATCAATCGGTGTACCGCCGTCGACTAACCATGAGTTTTCATCACGTGCCACAATCTGCTCTTCCAGACCCTGACCTACCAGATCGCCCATCAGCGTCGTCATAACGTCGTTGAGGGTGATAATCCCCACCACCAGCGCGTACTCGTTCATGATGACGGCAAAGTCTTCGCCTGCGGTTTTGAAGCTTTCCAGCGCTTCAGAGAGCGTCAGCGTGTCCGGGACGATCAGCGTATTGCGGATCTGTACGCCGCTGTTCAGCGCCATGCTTTGGTTTGCCAGTACGCGGTTGAGGAGATCCTTTGAATCAACATAACCAATGATGTGGTCGATATCTTCGTTACACACCAGGAATTTGGAGTGCGGATGTTCCGCCACCTTGTTCTTCAGGCTTTGCTCATCTTCATGGAGATCGAACCAGATAATATTCTCGCGCGAGGTCATTGAAGACGGGACGGTACGGGATTCCAGTTCGAACACATTTTCAATCAGCTCATGCTCCTGCTTGCGCAGAACACCCGCCAGCGCACCCGCTTCGACCACGGCGTAAATGTCATCCGAGGTGATGTCGTCTTTACGCACCATTGGGATCTTAAACAGACGGAAAATGTTGTTTGCCAGACCGTTAAAGAACCACACCAGCGGGCGGAAGACCAGCAGGCAGAAGCGCATCGGGTTGATGATACGCAAAGCCACAGCTTCTGGCGCAATCATACCGATGCGTTTCGGGGTTAAATCCGCGAACAGGATGAACAGGCCAGTAACCAGCGAGAACGACAGAATAAAGCTTAACTGTTCGGACAGCTCTGGAGTGAAGTACTTCGAGAAAAGGCTGTAAAACGCCGGGGAGAATGCTGCATCACCGACGATACCGCCGAGAATGGCGACCGCGTTAAGGCCAATTTGCACGACGGTAAAAAACATGCCGGGGTTTTCCTGCATCTTCAAAACACGTTGTGCGTTTACGTTGCCTTCATCGGCAAGCAGTTTAAGTTTTATTTTGCGTGATGCAGCAAGCGAGATCTCAGATATCGAGAAAAACGCACTCACGGCGATCAGGCAGAGAATGACTAAAATACTGTTTAACATATCTTATCCGACCGTTCGGGTCAGATCCTCGGAAGGGAGAAGTTGATACTCGTCGTCTTTCAAGCTGCAGGTGCGTTAGCTGCACTCATTCACCCCAGTCACATAGTTCTCTATGCTCCTGGGGATTCACGAGTTTGCCGCCTGCCTGCAACTCGAAATCCTTAGAGTATAAATCCAATGGAATATTCATTGAAAACCGGCTCGTGGAAGTGAGCCGGTAAATTCAGAAGCTAGTATAGCGTAAGGTACTGTAAAGTCGCCAGAGGGGGAAATTATCCTTGTGGGGGCAGGCAAACACCAATACCACCAATGCCACAATATCCGTAAGGATTTTTGTGCAGATACTGCTGGTGATCGTCCTCGGCATAATAGAACGGGGTTGCCGTAGTGATTTCCGTGGTAATGGTGCGCTCGTCGCCTGCGGCGGTCATTGCTGCCTGAAAACGTTCAAGGCTGGCCTGTGCGGCGGCGGTTTGTTCCGGCGTTAACGGGTAAATGGCGGAGCGATACTGCGTGCCCTGGTCGTTCCCCTGACGCATGCCTTGAGCCGGGTCGTGATTTTCCCAGAACACCTGCAGCAGTTGTTCGTAGCTGATAACATGCGGGTCATAGACGATGCGTACCGCTTCGGCATGCCCGGTATCGCCAGAACACACTTCACGATAGGTTGGGTTTGGGGTGTAGCCGCCGGTGTACCCGGCTGCGGTGCTGTATACCCCGGGTAATGACCAGAATAAACGTTCAACGCCCCAGAAGCATCCCATGGCGAAATAAGCTATCTCCATACCGTCGGGCACGTTGGTCATCGAATGTTGGTTAACCGCATGCAGCGTTGCCACTGGCATCGGGGTGTTGCGTCCAGGTAGCGCATCTGCTTGAGTAACAAGATGCTTTTTATCAAATAAACTCATGGCCGTTCTCCCGAAATCAGTCATTTGGGTTAAGGTTGTAACGAGACGCGTCTTTGCCCACAATAAACGGCGTGAATACGTCTAGAGTTAAACATAAGAAATATTTGGGTTGTCGTCTGTTTTTCAACTCTTATTGTTGATTTTTTGTTAAGCCGAGGAACGGCATAGTATTTTTTTCCAGGGGTGGGAAAAAAGGATATTCAGGAGAAAATGTGCCACATATCCGTCAGTTATGTTGGGTGGGATTACTGTGCTTAAGTGGCTCCGCCGCCGCCGCGAATGTTCGCTTACAGGTCGAAGGATTATCAGGACCGCTGGAGAAAAACGTCCGTGCGCAGCTGTCCACGATTCAAAGTGATGAAGTCACTCCAGACCGACGCTTTCGTGCGCGCGTTGATGATGCCATCCGCGAAGGGCTAAAAGCGCTGGGCTACTTTGAGCCGACCATTGATTTTGAACTGCGTCCACCGCCGGCAAAAGGCCGCCAGGTGCTGATTGCCAAAGTGACCCCCGGCGAGCCGGTGCTGATTGGTGGCACCGAGGTGATTTTGCGCGGTGGCGCGCGTACGGATAAAGATTATCTGGATCTGCTGAAAACGCGCCCGGCAATCGGCACCGTGCTGAATCAGGGGGACTATGACAACTTCAAAAAGTCACTCACCAGCGTGGCGCTGCGCAAAGGCTACTTCGATAGTGAATTTAATAAAAGCCAGCTCGGGATAGCGCTTGAGCGTCGCCAGGCGTTCTGGGATATCGATTACAACAGCGGCGAACGCTATCGCTTTGGGCATGTCACCTTTGAAGGCTCGCAAATTCGCGATGAGTATCTGCAAAATCTGGTGCCCTTTAAAGAAGGTGAAGAGTACGAGTCGAAAGATCTGGGCGAACTGAACCGTCGTCTGTCGGCGACCGGATGGTTTAATTCCGTGGTCGTCGCGCCGGAGTTTGATAAAGCCCGCAAAACCAAGGTGCTGCCGCTGAAAGGCGTGGTCTCACCGCGAACCGAAAACACTATCGAAACCGGGGTCGGTTATTCAACTGACGTCGGGCCACGGGTGAAGACCTCGTGGAAAAAACCGTGGATGAACTCCTACGGGCACAGCCTGACGACCAGCGCCAGTATCTCGGCGCCAGAGCAGGTGCTTGATTTCAGCTATAAAATGCCGCTGTTAAAGAACCCGCTGGAGCAGTATTACCTGGTACAGGGCGGCTTTAAGCGTACCGATTTAAACGACACCGAGCAGGATTCCACAACGCTTGCGGTTTCCCGTTACTGGGACCTCTCCAGCGGCTGGCAGCGCGCGATTAACCTGCGCTGGAGCCTCGACCACTTTACCCAGGGTAACGTCACCAACACCACTATGCTGCTCTATCCGGGCGTGATGATCAGCCGGACGCGTTCACGCGGCGGCCTGATGCCTGTCTGGGGCGACTCTCAGCGTTACTCTATTGATTACTCGAACACCGCCTGGGGTTCAGATGTTGATTTCTCCGTCTTCCAGGCGCAAAACGTCTGGATCCGCACGCTGTACGACAGGCATCGCTTTGTGATGCGCGGTAATCTCGGCTGGATTGAAACTGGAGACTTCGACAAAGTGCCGCCGGACCTGCGTTTCTTTGCCGGGGGCGATCGCAGTATTCGCGGCTACAAATACAAATCTATTTCGCCGGAAGGCAGCGACGGCAAGCTGAAAGGGGCCTCCAAGCTGGCAACCGGCTCGCTGGAATACCAGTACAACGTGACCGGTAAATGGTGGGGAGCGATGTTTGTCGATAGCGGCGAAGCGGTCAGCGACATTCGCCGAAGCGATTTCAAAACCGGTGCCGGGGTCGGCGTACGCTGGCAATCACCAGTGGGGCCTATCAAGCTCGACTTTGCCGTCCCGGTCGGCGACAAAGATGAACATGGTTTACAGTTTTACATCGGTCTGGGGCCTGAATTATGAGTTTATGGAAGAAGATAAGCCTCGGCGTGCTGATTTTTATCCTGCTGTTGTTAGGCTCGGTGGCGTTCCTCGTCGGTACCACCTCGGGCCTGCATCTGATCTTCAAAGCAGCTAATCGGTGGGTTCCGGGTCTGGAAATTGGTCAGGTCACCGGCGGCTGGCGGGATCTATCACTGAAAAATATTCGCTACGACCAGCCTGGCGTGGCGGTGAATGCTGGTGAAGTGCATTTGGCCGTGGGGCTTAACTGTCTGTGGGACAGCAGCCTGTGCGTCAACGATCTGGCGCTGAAAAACATCAACGTGGCGATCGACAGCAAAAAGATGCCGCCATCCGCGCCGGTTGAGGAAGAAGAGAGCGGTCCGCTTAATCTTTCCACGCCTTACCCCATCACGCTTTCGCGCGTGGCGCTGAACAACATCAATATCAAAATCGATGACACCACGGTTTCGGTGCTGGATTTTACCTCTGGCCTGAACTGGCAGGAAAAAACGCTGACGCTGAAGCCAACGTCATTACAGGGGCTGCTGATTGCTCTGCCTAAAGTGGCGGAAGTGGCACAGGAAGAGGTTGTCGAACCGAAGATTCAGAACCCGCAGCCGGATGAAAAGCCGCTCGGGGAAACGCTAAAAGATCTGTTCTCAAAACCGGTGCTGCCGGAAATGACCGATGTCCATCTGCCGCTCAATCTCAATATTGAAGAGTTTCGCGGCGAGCAGCTGCGCGTGACCGGAGATACGGATTTAACGGTACATAGCATGCTGCTGAAAGTGAGCAGCATAGACGGCAACATGAAGCTCGACGCGCTGGATATCGACTCGAATCAGGGAACGGTAAAAGCCAGCGGCACGGCGCAACTGACCGACACGTGGCCGGTTGATATTACGTTAAACAGCACGCTAAACATCGACCCGTTAAAAGGCGAAAAGGTGAAGCTGAAGGTTGGCGGCGCGCTGCGCGAACAGCTGGAAGTCGGCGTCAATCTGTCTGGTCCGGTAGATATGGACCTGCGTGCACAGACGCGCCTGGCAGAAGCCGGATTGCCGCTCAACATTGAGGTGGTGAGTAAGCAGGTTTACTGGCCGTTTACCGGTGAGAAACAGTTCCAGGCCGATGACATCAAGCTCAAACTGACCGGCAAGATGACCGACTATACGCTGTCGATGCGTACCGCCGTGAAAGGTCAGGATATTCCTCCAGCTACCATCACGCTGGACGCCAAAGGCAACGAGCAGCAGATTAATCTCGACAAACTCAGCGTTGCGGCGCTGGAAGGGAAAACCGAGCTGAAAGCGCTGGTGGACTGGCAGCAGGCGATCAGCTGGCGCGGGGAGCTAACGCTGGATGGTATCAATACCGCGAAAGCGATCCCGGACTGGCCGTCAAAACTGAATGGCCTGGTGAAAACGCGCGGCAGTCTGTACGGCGGAAGCTGGCAGATGGAGGTTCCGGAGCTGAAGCTGACCGGCAACGTGAAGCAGAACAAGGTCAATGTGAACGGTTCGCTGAAGGGGAACAGCTACCTGCAGTGGACGATTCCGGGCCTGCATCTGGAACTGGGACGCAACAGTGCGGACGTAAAAGGCGAACTGGGGGTTAAAGACCTCAACCTCGACGCGACGATTGATGCCCCAAGCCTGGATAACGCGCTGCCGGGATTAGGCGGGACGGCGAAAGGGCTGGTAAAAGTTCGCGGTACGGTTGAAGCGCCGCAGCTGCTGGTGGATATTACCGCCCGTGGTCTGCGCTGGCAGGAACTTTCCGTTGCTCAGGTGCGCGTCGAAGGCGATGTGAAATCGGCCGAGCAAATCGCCGGTAATCTCAACGTTCGTGTAGAGCGAATTGTACAACCTGACGTGAATATTGGTCTGGTGACGCTCAACGCCAAAGGCAGTGAAAAGCAGCATGAACTGCAGTTACGCATTCAGGGTGAGCCGGTTTCAGGGCAACTGGATCTTGCCGGGAGCTTTGATCGCAAAGAACAGCGCTGGAAAGGGGAGTTAAGCAATACCCGCTTCCAGACGCCGGTCGGTCCGTGGTCGCTCAACCGGGCTATCGCGCTGGATTATCGTAATCAGGAACAGAAAATTAGTATCGGACCGCACTGCTGGAACAACCCGAATGCGGAGCTGTGCGTACCACAAACCATTGATGCCGGTGCAGAAGGTCGCGCGGTGGTGAATCTTAACCGCTTCGACCTGGCGATGCTAAAACCGTTTATGCCGGAGACAACCCAGGCCAGCGGTGTGTTCACTGGCAAAGCTGATGTGAGCTGGGACACCACCAAAGAGGGGCTGCCACAGGGGCAGGTCACCCTGAGCGGACGTAACGTCAAGGTCACGCAAAGCGTGAATGATGCCCCGCTCCCCGTGGCGTTTGAAACGCTGAATCTGACCGCCGACCTGCACAACAACCGTGCCGAGTTGGGCTGGCTGATTCGTCTGACCAACAACGGGCAGTTTGACGGACAGGTGCAGGTAACGGACCCGCAAGGGCGTCGTAATCTGGGCGGTAACGTCAATATTCGCAACTTCAATCTGGCGATGGTGAACCCCATCTTCTCGCGCGGTGAAAAAGCGGCAGGGATGATCAACGCCAACCTGCGGCTGGGCGGCGATGTGCAAAGCCCGCAGTTGCTCGGACAGCTGCAACTGAGTGGTCTGGATATCGACGGTAACTTCATGCCGTTTGACATGCAGCCAAGCCAGTTAGCCGTTAACTTCAATGGAACACGCTCAACGCTGGCGGGCGTGGTGCGTACGCAGCAGGGAGAAATTAACCTGAGCGGCGATGCCGACTGGAGTCAGATAGACAACTGGCGGGCGCGTGTCGCGGCTAAAGGCAGCAGGGTACGTATTACCGTACCGCCGATGGTCCGCCTCGACGTATCGCCTGACGTGGTCTTTGAAGCCACGCCGAGCCTGTTTACTCTCGATGGTAACGTGGATGTGCCGTGGGCGCGTATCGTGGTACATGACCTGCCGGAAAGTGCGGTTGGGGTTTCCAGCGATATGGTCATGCTTAACAACAACCTGCAGCCCGAGAAACCGCAGACCGCCGGCATTCCGATCAACAGCAACCTGAACATCCACGTTGGTAACAACGTGCGTCTTGACGCCTTTGGTCTGAAAGCGCGTCTGACGGGCGATCTGAAAGTGGTGCAGGATAAGCAAGGTCTGGGACTTAACGGGCAAATTAATATCCCGAGCGGTCGCTTCCACGCCTATGGTCAGGATCTGATTGTGCGTAAGGGCGAGCTGTTGTTCTCCGGTCCGCCGGATCAGCCGTTGCTCAACATCGAAGCGATTCGTAACCCAGATGCCACCGAAGACGACGTGATCGCTGGCGTTCGCGTCACCGGTACCGCCGATGAACCGAAGGCGGAGATCTTCTCCGACCCGGCAATGTCGCAGCAAATGGCGCTTTCCTACCTGCTACGTGGACAAGGGCTGGATAGCGAACAGAGCGATAGCGCAGCGATGACTTCAATGCTTATTGGTCTGGGGGTTGCACAAAGTGGTCAGGTTGTGGGTAAAATCGGGGAGACATTTGGCGTAAGCAATCTGGCACTGGACACGCAAGGGGTGGGCGACTCATCTCAGGTGGTTGTCAGCGGATACGTACTGCCAGGTCTGCAGGTGAAATATGGTGTGGGTATATTTGACTCCTTAGCGACACTCACGCTACGTTATCGTCTGATGCCTAAGCTATATCTGGAAGCAGTGTCTGGCGTAGATCAGGCACTTGATTTGCTCTATCAGTTCGAGTTTTAGCAATGCGAATATTTGTCTACGGCAGTTTACGAACCAAACAAGGCAACAGCCACTGGATGACCAATGCCCTGTTGCTGGGAAATTTCAGTATCGATAACTACCAGTTGTACAGCCTGGGCCACTATCCAGGCGCGGTTCCGGGAAATGGAACAGTACACGGGGAAGTTTATCGTATTGATAACGCCACGCTGGCAGAGCTTGACGCTCTGCGTACCCGTGGCGGTGAATACGCACGCCAGTTAATTCAAACGCCGTACGGAAGTGCATGGATGTACGTGTACCAACGTCCGGTTGATGGCTTAACGCTGATTGAAAGCGGTAACTGGTTAGACAGAGACCAGTACTGATATATCGTCTACCAGAATAAACAACGCCGCCTTCGGGTGGCGTTGTTTATTAAAGGCTTAAAACTCCACGCGCGCGCCGAGGTTATAGCGGCGTCCTTCCACCTGCGCGGATTCATTCCATGCAGTCGTCAGTTTCGGATCTTCATCCAGCACGTTGTAGATCCCTGCCATCAGCTGCGTGTGCGTATTGAGCTTATAACGTACGCCTACGTCGACCATCGTGTAGTCATCGTACTTATAGTTATTGCCGCTGTTGCGGTTACTGCTGCGGTAATTCACCGTACTCCATACGTCCAGACTCTGCGTTGCCGCCCAGTTCAGCGACAGGTTCGCCATATGGCGCGGGTAATCGTTGAGCGCGTAGCCTTTGTTTACGCCGCTTTTCTGTTCGCTATGGTTCCAGGTGTAGTTAGCGTTGGCTTTTACATCGGCGCTAATCTGCCAGTCGGCATTCAGTTCTATGCCGTACACGTCCGCCTTGCTGACGTTGAAGTATTTACTGACGGAGTCCGCCTTGTAGCCATTCACGGAGCACTGATTCGTCGATGTAGTTTCGCAAATGGTTTGTTCAGCAATTTTGTCTTTGAACTGCGTATAGAAGACGGTGCTATCCAGTGACAGCGCATTCCCCGTCCAGTAGAGGCCCAGCTCAGAGTTAACGCTTTGTTCTGGTTTCAGATCGTCGTTACCGACGGTCAGGAAGGGATAAGGTACGGTCGAGCCGTATGGGGTGACAAAGTCGCTGGATGTCGCACGCAGCTCAGGTTTTTTATAACCTGCGGAAACGCCGCCCTTCAGCGCCCAGTCATTGCTGAAGGCCCAGTTACCGTACATTTTCGGCGTAATATGTGTGCCAAAGTTATCATCCTGGTCCATACGCGCTGATGTGGTCAGGATGAAGTCGTCAATGCTCCAGCCGTCTTCAGCAAACAATGCCCAACCGTTACGGCTGATTTTTGTCACTGGCTCAGATCCGGGCAGCGTTTTGTTGGCCACATCAAAGCGGTCATTCAACTCTTCGCGGGTGAAATTCGCCCCAACGGTCAGTTTATGGTTGTCGAGCGTGAAGGTGGTTTGCGAATTAGCGACGTAGTTCTCCATCTGTACATACTGCGGCGACTGGCCGTCATAAACGTACTTCGAACGGCCTTTTTCATAATTTATGTAGTTGGTCGTTGCAATGGTGTCGTCGGCATACCAGCCGGTATGCGTTAAGGTGGCGGCGTTACGATCGAACAGCCATGACCACGGCGCGCCGCGCTTCTGGGTACGGTTTTTCTCCTGCTCACCGGTGACCACATTGAGGTCGAACAGGTTATTTTCGCTAGCGGCCAGGCCCAGCGTCATATCAACGGATTTACGGTTGTGTTTGCCGAAATAGTTATTGCGATCGTCATCGCGACGGTCGAGCCAGTCGGCCGCTACGCTAAGGCCGAGAACATCGGGCACAATCGGCCCCATGGTAAACAGATTCATCTGGCTGGTATTACCCAAATACTGGTGTTCCTGAAGCCAGGTATTGGCGGCAATTGCCGTCGTCCACTCTTTTGCGCCATACGGTTTTTTGGTAATCACGTTGACCACACCGCCGATGGCATCTGAGCCGTACAGCGAGGACATGGGCCCGCGGATAACTTCGATACGCTCAATGGCCTCCATCGGCGGTAAGAAGTTGGCTTCAGTACCGATGTCATGTCCGTAAGGGCGAGATTCACCGGTATTTTGTTTGACGCTGTTGACCATAAACGCGGTATAGGACGGGTCCATGCCGCGAATCATAATGCTGCCAGCGTTCATACCGCTGCTGTTGGTGACCGAGACGCCAGGAAGGTTTTTAATCGCTTCACCAATGCTACGGTCCGGCTGAATATCCAGCGTTTTACGATCGATAACGGAAATGGTGGCCGGCGCTTCGCGCTTTTGCTGCGAGAACCCGGATGCGGTGATCACCATTTCATCTTCGCTATTGCGTGAGGTTTCGGTGAGTTCTTCTGCCTGAGTGGGGAAAATAACACCGCCTGAGAATGCAACGATCCCTGTCAGCGTAATAAGTTGACGCGTTTTCATAATATAGACACCTGAAAAGTAAAAAATAAAAGCATCACCTTGCAGCCCAGAAAAGCTGCAAGGTGTCAGAAGCGTTATTAATTATTAATATTTGGAGAGGTCGATTTTCAGCATGTAATCGGGCTTCACACCTGCCGTTTTTTCCGGCTGTTTGACGCTGACATACAGAGTGTTGGCATCAGACGAGAGCGCCAGGCTATTAGGTAACGCATTGGTTTCAATGCTTTGTTTTACCTGATAAGTCTTGCTGTCCACAATGCTGATACGCTTTGCATTACGGTGGGTGATATACACTTCCTGGCGCTTTTCGTTATATATCACTGCCAGCGAGTTGATAACCTTAATGGGCGCAATAACCTTACCGGTATTAATATCAACAACCAGTACATCCGCTAAATCAGGATCGGTCAGGAATGCGCGATTATTTTTTGCATCCAAAGCAATATTCAGGAAAAAATGTTTTTTGCCTGGCTCAATACTAAAGCGGTTAATAATTTGATGGTTAGTGGTATCCAGCGTAATAAGTTCGTTGCGGCCATTTACGACATACAGGCGGTTCTTATTGGCATCTACGGCCATGCCGGTCGGATACTGGCCCATGTTTTCAAGGGTGGCGATTTTCTCGCGCTTTTGCGTATCCACCACCCAGACAATACCCTTTTCAGCCACGCCGGAAACGTACAGGCGGTGATGCTGTTTATCGAGCACCATTTCGCGGGTATGGACAATTTCTTTCGGGTTTTTGGCTTCGCTCAGTTGCAGTATCGCCAGCTCTTTACCGCTGCGGGTATCAATGAGCGTGACCGAACCCTCCAGCGTGTTGCCGACATACAGCACCTGGTTTTCTGCATCCAGGGCAGTGGCAAAGGCACGACGGCTGGTTTCGATAACTTCAGTCGTGGTGAGTTTCTCCAGATCGAGTTTATAGATAAGCCCGCTGGTTTTATCTTTATCAAACGACGGCGACGAGGCAGCAAAAAGCGCATTCTGCTGGCTATCAACCGCCAGTTCATATACGCCGTTGCCAACGTCGCGGGTCAGAAAATCTTGCTCAGGTAGCGTCTGCGCCACGCTGGACAGGCTGGTAAATAACAGTGCTGTGGCGAGAGCCACGCAGGAATAGCGTTTCAGGGACTTCACATTGTGGAGGTTCATTGACTTTTATTCACATTTATTTACATGCTGAGAATGATAATGAGATCTAATCTCATTCGCAATTAAGATAAATGAAATGTGACTACCCAATCTGGTAGGTGTATATGGCCATGTTTTATGTATGGGTATTTATAGCAAAAATCACGATAGCTCAGTTGACGTTACTGCAATTAGGTTATGTTAATAAATATATCTAATTATTCCTGAAATAATATTCTTCGTATTTATGATTATATAATTTATTTAATTTGATCTGCCTGGTATAAATAATTTAACGCCATAGGCAATATTACTCAGTGTATAAATTTACTAACTAGGGAGGATAGTAATGGATGAGCAATATTGTTTATCTTAAACTTATTGGTGAACAACAAACCGATATTTCTGATGGATGTGGCACAACTGATTCAGTCGGTAATCGTTGGCAACAGAATCATGTGAATGAAATATTTGTTTTTTCTCTGGTTGCAGGAGTAGCGAGTACAGGTAACGGTACGAATCTACAGAACTTAACATTCAGTAAGCAAATAGATAAAAGCTCACCACTATTAATGAATGCGATTAATAACAATGAAAACCTGTTTCTAGAGTTTTGGTTTTATCGCATAAATAGATATGGTCAATGGGAGAGGTATTATTATATTCAGCTCAGAGGTGCATCGATATCAAGCATTCAGATGAGAGTTATAAAAGACGAGATACATACAGAAACAATATCTGTTGATTATGATTATATTCTCAGTAAACATCTGATAAGTAATACTGAGTTTAGCTATCTTGCTCTGCCTGCAGAATACAATAAGTTGTTTGTTCCTGTGCCGAAACCCCAGACTCAAACCCTTAACAGCGCTGGTATAGGTCGACTGCTGGCGGCAGGGGGGATTTATAACGGCAACATCGAGGGGTTCAGGGACACTGCAGAAAAATTGGGGGGTGATGCACCTATCGGTTTTAATCAGATAATTAATGACCAGACCAAGGGATTGCTGATTGCGGGGGCTTCAATAACTGCAGGGTTAGGGATTGGTAAGTTGAGTACGGCCAGTGCGCTGGCTGAGATATCGAATTATAGTAAGATTCCATCCCTTGAATCCCCTTATTTAAAAGGGTTCACATCAGAGGCTGAAACATTACTCAATGCCAAACATGCAGTTATCGATCCGAAAAAAATGGCATCTTATGCTTTAAATCCAGAGCATCCTGTTGGGGGGAATAAAGCGAGAGTTTTCGAATCAGCTTTGGGTTTTAACCCATCTAATGCAGGGATCTTAGTTTCCAGAGTTCAGCAGGGAATCATATCTAGCTCTGCTGAGTTAGGGGCCTATGATAAATTTGGTCAAAGAATGTCCGTCGATATACCGATTATTGGGGTGAACGGAGAAACCGCGATAGTTCGTACAGGTTGGATGTATGAGACTGACTCGCTAGTGCCTCGTATGACGACCATCTATGTAAAATAGTAAGGCTAAATAATGAAATTATCACCTTTAGACGTTGTGTTTCTGAATGTTGATTTGCCAGGCGATGGTTTAACGAAGGGTCAGGTCGGTGCAGTTATTGATGTGTATTACTCACCGTCATTAGCTTACGAAGTTGAGTTTTGTGACAAAGAAGGAAAGACTATTGCATCTTTGGCTCTATCATCGGAGCAACTGACCAAAGATTTTACTTATATTCCGTGACCATATGACTGCGGAGAATATGGGGCTATGGTTTTATTATGAAAGAAAATGAGTTAAAAATCTTCTTGAGAAAGAAAAGGTATCAAAACCTCTCTATTCACTAAACGGAGGATTGCCTAATGAGTAGTTATACCTTGATTTTGAAATTGATAAATGGATAGTTTATTACTTTGAAAAGTGGTAAGAACGAGAGTTGTCGAATTTATTATGGAAGATGATGCCTGTGATTATATGTATAAAGAGATTCAATCAATAAATGAAGTCAATTACATATCATGACTGGATGAATCACATACCAAGGGATAACAGTTTATTCGCATCTACTGATTGTTTAGTTTTTGGTTCTAAAGGTCTTTCTTATCAATACTTTGGGTTCGTAGATAGTTATGTTGGCTGGAGGCTCATTTGGTGTGAATCGTGTGGTCACGGAGTGAGAATTTCAAGAACACAAATACCGTTAGGAGAAAATGTATTAATTAATGAAAAGGAGCAGGATCTTTTTTTTGAAACTAAACCCTATCTGAAGTTAATGGCGTAATGTTATAAATGATTGCGAATATTGAATTTAACGTACTGAAAGTTATGGCTGAGAAAGACAAAGACTGGAATTGTTATCTTCTTGATCGGGTACTTTCTGTAAGAGATATTCCAGGTTTTGGTAATGTAGTCAGAATTGTTAATAGCTTGGCTGATCAGGGCCTTGTAGAAATCATTGATATCGAAAATGCTACTCAACCTGACTATCGAGTTACTGATGAAGGGCATGAGTATGTAAAAAACCATCATTCAGGAGATTAATAGCAGAATGACCAATGCCAGTCAGTGGTTAATCGATTCCTTTCTTTCCGGTGTGCTATCCGCTTCAGAGTTTGATAAGCAATATAGTGTTGCCTGGCGAAATTATAGGGACTCTGATGATATAAATGAAATTGATGAAAATACAAAATTGTATGTAGATAGCGTATTTACAGCTTTAGATCTTTATTGTTCTGATCCTAAACTCAGAGATGACAATGATCTGGATGATTGTGCTTTGCTAAGTGAAGTCGCTTCTTTGAATAAGTGGTGGTGAGGGATCGATTGATCCGTATATGCATCACCACTCAGGGCGAGTCACTGCATCAAAAAAAGCCCCTCATAAAACGAGGGGCTTCAATCAGTTATGCTGACTTAGAAAGCGAACTTACTTCTTCGCGCGCTCGAAGGAAGCAACGATTTCAGCTTTAGCAGCTTCAGCGTTGTCCCAACCATCAACTTTTACCCATTTGCCCGCTTCGAGATCTTTGTAGTGTTCGAAGAAGTGGGTGATCTGCGCTTTCAGCAGTTCCGGCAGGTCGGTCACATCTTTGATGTGATCGTATTCTTTGCTCAGCTTGGTGTGCGGTACCGCAACCAGTTTCGCATCTTCACCGGATTCGTCGGTCATTTTCAGTACGCCAACCGGACGGCAGCGGATCACTGAACCTGGCTCCAGCGGGTACGGAGTCGGGACCAGAACGTCTACCGGGTCACCATCCAGAGACAGGGTGTGGTTGATGTAACCGTAGTTGCACGGATAGAACATCGCGGTGGACATGAAGCGGTCAACGAACAGGGCGCCGCTCTCTTTGTCAACTTCGTATTTGATCGGATCTGCGTTCGCAGGGATCTCGATAACAACGTAGATATCTTCCGGCAGGTCTTTACCGGCAGGGACGTTGAGTAAGCTCATGTCTGTTTCCTTTAAATAAGCTATGGCAAACAAGTGGCGGGTATTATAGCCAACTCGCGCGGAATGTCTCCGCTTGTTTTCGCTTTCTCTGCGTGCATTTTCTTCTTTTTACCTCTCTCTCGTGACAGAAAAATCCATATCTTCAGCCGCATTTTTCATAGTGAGATGAAAGCGATTACAAAGTTGTGATTAACGTTTTATTTACTTTTTTGAAGTGTGATGTAACGCAATCCGTTACATGCTCAATTGTCTATAGTTTTTTCGCAACGGTTAATTAACCAACAATAATCACCCTACGAGGACGCACTTATGTGGAAGCGCTTACTTTTAGTCACAGCAGTTTCGGCAGCCATGTCGTCTATGGCAATGGCAGCCCCTTTAACCGTAGGATTTTCGCAGGTTGGCTCTGAATCCGGCTGGCGCGCCGCAGAAACCAACGTCGCGAAAAGCGAGGCCGAAAAGCGGGGAATTACGCTGAAAATCGCTGATGGCCAGCAAAAGCAGGAAAACCAGATTAAAGCAGTCCGCTCATTTGTTGCGCAGGGCGTCGACGCCATCTTTATTGCGCCGGTCGTGGCAACGGGTTGGGAGCCGGTTTTAAAAGAAGCTAAAGATGCCGACATTCCGGTCTTTTTGCTCGATCGTTCCATCGATGTAAAAGACAAATCTCTCTATATGACCACCGTCACCGCCGACAACGTGCTGGAAGGTAAATTGATCGGCGACTGGCTGATTAAACAAGTGGATGGCAAGCCGTGTAACGTCGTTGAGCTGCAAGGGACCGTTGGGGCCAGCGTGGCGATCGATCGTAAGAAAGGCTTTGCTGAAGCTATCGCTAATGCGCCAAACATCAAAATTATTCGCTCTCAGTCCGGTGACTTCACCCGCAGTAAAGGGAAAGAAGTGATGGAGAGCTTTATCAAAGCGGAAAACAACGGCAAGAACATCTGTATGGTTTACGCCCACAACGATGACATGGTGATCGGTGCGATTCAGGCGATCAAAGAAGCGGGCCTGAAACCTGGCAAAGATATTCTCACCGGTTCTATCGATGGCGTACCGGATATCTACAAAGCGATGATTGACGGTGAAGCCAACGCCAGCGTCGAACTGACGCCGAATATGGCCGGCCCGGCATTCGACGCACTGGAGAAATTCAAAAAAGACGGCACGATGCCTGAGAAGCTGACCATTACCAAGTCGATCCTCTATCTGCCGGATACGGCAAAAGAAGAGTTAGAGAAGAAGAAAAACATGGGCTACTAAGCCTTCATGAAAATGCCGGGGGCGCTGCGCTTGCCCGGCCTACATTACGCTCTTTTGTAGGCCGGATAAGCGTAGCGCCATCCGGCGTGATGCAGGGGGAACCATGACCACCGACCAACATCAGGAAATCCTCCGCACCGAAGGATTAAGCAAATTCTTTCCCGGCGTCAAAGCGTTGGATAACGTGGATTTCAGCTTGCGTCGTGGTGAGATTATGGCGCTGCTGGGAGAAAACGGAGCCGGCAAATCGACGCTCATCAAAGCGCTGACCGGCGTTTACCATGCCGATCGCGGCACTATCTGGCTTGAAGGCCAACCGATCACCCCCAAAAACACCGCCCATGCCCAACAACTGGGGATTGGCACCGTGTACCAGGAAGTGAACCTGCTGCCCAATATGTCGGTTGCCGATAACTTATTTATTGGTCGTGAACCGCGGCGCTTTGGCCTGCTTCAGCGCAAGCAGATGGAAAAACGCGCGACGGAGCTGATGGCGTCATACGGTTTTTCCCTCGACGTGCGCGAGCCGCTGAACCGCTTTTCCGTGGCGATGCAACAAATCGTCGCCATCTGTCGGGCGATCGATCTCTCCGCGAAAGTGCTGATCCTTGATGAGCCGACCGCCAGCCTTGATACCCAGGAAGTTGAAATGCTGTTTGGCCTGATGCGGCATCTGCGCGATCGGGGCGTCAGCCTGATCTTCGTCACCCACTTTCTTGATCAGGTTTATCAGGTCAGCGATCGCATTACCGTTCTGCGTAACGGCGGCTTCGTTGGCTGCCGTGAAACCCGAGAACTGCCTCAGATCGAACTGGTCAAAATGATGCTGGGCCGTGAACTGGATACCCATGCGCTACAGCGTGCGGGCCGCACGTTGCTGAGTGATAAACCGGTGGCGGCATTCAGCGGCTTTGGCAAAAAAGGCACCATCGCGCCATTTGATCTACAGGTGCGTCCCGGTGAGATCGTCGGTCTCGCCGGACTACTGGGATCCGGGCGAACGGAAACGGCGGAGGTGATCTTCGGTATTAAACCCGCCGACAGCGGAAGTGCGCTGATCAAAGGCAAACCGCAGACCTTGCGATCGCCACATCAGGCTTCGTGTCTGGGGATCGGCTTCTGTCCGGAGGATCGCAAAACGGATGGCATTATTGCTGCTGCTTCGGTGCGGGAAAACATCATTCTGGCATTGCAGGCGCAGCGCGGCTGGCTGCGGCCTATTCCCCGGAAAGAGCAAAACGAGATTGCCGAGCGTTTTATCCGCCAGCTTGGTATTCGTACTCCGAACGCTGAGCAGCCGATCGAATTTCTCTCCGGCGGCAATCAGCAAAAAGTATTGCTCTCGCGTTGGTTACTGACCAAACCGCAGTTCCTGATCCTCGATGAACCCACGCGTGGGATCGACGTTGGCGCGCATGCGGAGATCATCCGCCTGATCGAAACGCTGTGCGCGGATGGTCTGGCGCTGCTGGTCATTTCATCCGAACTGGAAGAGTTAGTGGGCTATGCCGATCGGGTCATTATTATGCGCGATCGCAAACAGGTGGCCGAGATCCCCCTGGCTGAACTGTCCGTACCGGCGATCATGAATGCCATTGCGGCCTAAGGAGACTATGGTGATGCCTCAATCTCTCCCTCAATCCAATCCGTCTAAACGGCGGTTCCGTTGGCCAAAGGGGATGCCACAGCTGGTGGCGTTACTGCTGGTGCTGCTGGTGGATAGCCTGGTCGCCCCGCATTTCTACCAGGTGATTTTGCAGGATGGTCGGCTGTTCGGTAGCCCGATTGATATTCTCAACCGTGCCGCGCCCGTGGCGCTATTGGCGATTGGTATGACGCTGGTGATTGCAACCGGTGGCATCGACCTTTCCGTGGGGGCCGTCATGGCTATTGCTGGCGCCACTACCGCGGCGATGACGGTGGCCGGGCACAGTCTGCCGGTAGTGCTGCTTGCCGCCTTGGGCTCCGGCATTCTGGCTGGGCTGTGGAATGGGATTCTGGTGGCCATCCTCAAGATCCAACCGTTTGTCGCCACGCTAATCCTGATGGTGGCCGGGCGCGGGGTGGCGCAGCTTATCACTTCCGGGCAGATCGTCACCTTTAACTCGCCCGAACTGTCATGGTTTGGCAGCGGCTCGCTCTTACTGTTCCCTACGCCGGTAATTATTGCACTGCTCACGCTGGTGGTGTTCTGGCTGCTGACGCGGAAAACGGCGCTGGGTATGTTTATCGAAGCGGTGGGTATCAACATTCGTGCGGCAAAAAACGCCGGAGTGAACACCCGCATTATCGTGATGCTCACCTATGTGCTGAGCGGCCTGTGCGCGGCTATCGCTGGCATTATCGTCACGGCAGACATTCGCGGGGCGGATGCCAATAACGCCGGATTATGGCTGGAGCTGGATGCCATCCTGGCGGTGGTTATCGGCGGCGGGTCGCTGATGGGCGGGCGCTTTAACCTGCTGCTGTCGGTGGTAGGCGCATTGATTATTCAGGGCATGAACACCGGGATTTTGCTGTCGGGCTTCCAGCCGGAACTGAATCAGGTGGTCAAAGCCGTGGTGGTGTTGTGTGTGCTGGTCGTGCAGTCGCAACGCTTTATCAGCCTGATAAAAGGAGTGCGTGGTCATGATAAAACGTAATTTACCGCTGATGATCACCCTCGGCGTGTTTGTGCTGGGTTATCTCTACTGCCTGACGCAGTTTCCCGCTTTTGCTTCCACCCGGGTCATTTGCAATATCCTGACCGATAACGCCTTTCTGGGCATCATTGCCGTAGGCATGACTTTCGTAATCCTCTCTGGCGGGATCGACCTTTCCGTTGGCTCGGTGATCGCCTTTACCGGCGTATTTCTGGCAAAGGCCATTGGCTATTGGGGCATTTCTCCGCTGCTGGCGTTCCCTTTGGTTTTGCTGATGGGCTGCGCGTTTGGTGCGTTTATGGGGTTACTGATTGATGCGCTGAAGATCCCGGCATTTATTATCACCCTGGCGGGAATGTTCTTCCTGCGCGGCGTCAGCTATCTGGTCTCTGAAGAATCTATACCGATTAATCATCCGGTTTATGACACGCTCTCAAGCCTGGCATGGAAAATTCCCGGCGGTGGTCGCCTGAGCGCGATGGGATTGCTGATGCTGGCGGTTGTCGTCATCGGCATATTCCTGGCGCACCGTACGCGCTTTGGTAATCAGGTTTACGCGATTGGCGGCAACGCCACCTCTGCCAACCTGATGGGCATCTCAACCCGCAGCACCACCATCCGCATTTATATGCTGTCTACCGGGCTTGCGACGCTTGCCGGCATTGTCTTTTCCATTTACACCCAGGCGGGCTATGCGCTGGCGGGCGTTGGCGTCGAACTGGATGCGATAGCCTCAGTTGTGATTGGCGGAACGCTGCTCAGCGGTGGGGTCGGTACAGTGTTAGGGACGTTGTTTGGCGTCGCCATTCAGGGGCTGATCCAGACCTACATTAATTTTGACGGCACATTAAGTTCCTGGTGGACGAAGATCGCGATTGGCATTTTATTGTTTATATTTATAGCGTTACAACGCGGTCTGACGGTGCTTTGGGAAAATCGTCAAAGCTCGCCGGTTACCCGAGTGGGTACGGCGGCAACACCAAAGTAACATCCTGATTTTGCACAAAACATTTAAATACCTAAACTTTTTCCGGTTGTAGTCGATAGGTTCTGTACAGGTCTGTTTTAACCCTACAACCGGAAATATAACGATGCCAAAATCCCTTTCAATTCGATCAAGTTTGTTGGTGTTATTGTCTCTGCTGACGTTCCTGCTGCTACTGACCGGTGGCATGGGGCTATATGCGTCTACACGTGTCATTACCTCGTTGATTTATCACGGTATTATGAGCGCTGCAATGTTGGCTGCTATCGCATTGCTGGCGGTCATTTGGTTTATGCTGCGAAATAAGTTTCTCAAACCGTTGGATAACATGGTTGAGCAACTGGAACGTCTGGCTACGGGGGATTTGTCGCCGGTTACCGCGTTGTCGGCCAGCGCCGAATTCAACCGCCTGAACGCAGCAATGGATGACATGCGCCATGCGCTGGGCGACTCGGTACAGCGCGTACGCGATGCCAGCTCGCAAATTGATATTGGCAGTCGTGAACTGACGGCCGGTAACCAGCATCTGGCGCAACGCACTGAATCGACAGCCACTTCGCTGGAGCAGACCGCCGCCAGCATGGAAGAACTCACGGCGACGGTGAAACAGAATGCGCAGAACGCGGAACAGGCGCACCAGCTGGCAAAATCGGTGTCGGATACTGCCGATCGCGGTAGCGAAATGGTGTGCTATGTGATCGAGAAAATGCGCGATATTTCCGGCAGTTCCAGCCGAATCGCCGATATCCTCAGCGTGATTGACGGCATTGCTTTCCAGACCAATATTCTGGCGCTCAATGCTTCCGTTGAAGCGGCGCGGGCTGGTGAGCAGGGACGGGGCTTTGCGGTTGTTGCTGGAGAAGTGCGTAATCTGGCCAGCCGCAGCGCCGAGGCGGCCAAAGAGATCCGTACGCTAATCAGCGATTCGCATACCCATGTGGGGGAAGGCAGTGAACTGGCGCAGCAGGCGGGCGAAACCATGGATGAAATCGCGACCGAGGTTATGCGTATGACCAAACTGATGCGTGAAATTGCCAGTGCGTCCCAGGAACAGAGTCGCGGCATAGAGCAGGTGAATATCGCGGTAATTCAGATGGATGAAACGGCGCAGCAAAACGCGGCGCTGGTGCAGCAGTCTTCAGCGGCTACCCGCTCTCTGGAAGAGCAGTCTTCAGCGCTAATCGAAGCAATGGCCGTATTTAAGCTACAGAAAGCGTAAGCAGACGATGGATTTTGTAGGCCGGATGGCAACGCTACGCGTTTTATCCGGCCTACGTCCGTGCGATGAATGATACTTACGCGTCCGGGAACTCGCGGATAAAGCGTTCTACATCTTCAACCATATGGTCGTTACCCACGAAGAAGGAGCGGCGCTGGTGCAGGCTTTCTGGGGTGATATCCAGAATGCGTTCTTTACCATCGCTGGCTTTGCCGCCCGCCTGCTCGGCCAGGAAGGCCATCGGGTTGCATTCATACAGCAGACGCAGTTTCCCTTGCGGGTGGCTGGCGGTGCTTGGGTACAGGTAGATCCCGCCTTTCAGCAGATTGCGATGGAAATCCGCAACCAGAGAGCCAATGTAGCGCGAGGTATACGGGCGCTGGGTTGGCTTATCTTCTTCCTGGCAGAATTTAATGTACTTCTTCACGCCGTTCGGGAATTTGATGTAGTTACCTTCGTTAATGGAGTACGTGCTGCCTTTCGCCGGGAAGCGCATACGTTCCTGGCTGAGGCAAAATACGCCCAGAGAAGGATCGTAGGTGAAGGCATGTACGCCACAGCCGGTGGTATACACCAGCATGGTGGAAGAACCATAAACAACGTAACCTGCAGCAACCTGCTTGTTGCCCGGTTGCAGGAAATCCTCTTCCGTGACCGGTGTGCCGACTGGGGTTACGCGGCGGTAAATAGAGAAAATCGTACCGACAGAGACGTTAACATCGATGTTGGATGAGCCATCCAGCGGATCCATTAGCACAACGTATTTAGCGTGTTCACAGCCTTCAAAGACGACGATTTCATCTTCTTCTTCTGAGGCAATGCCCGCCACAATGTCGCGCGCCTTCAGTGCAGCTTTCAGTTTTTCGTTCGCGAACAGATCGAGTTTTTGTTGAACCTCTCCCTGCACGTTCTCAGCACCGCTGGCACCCAGGATATCGACCAGACCGGCCTTATTGATATCGCGGTGGATGATCTTGGCGCCCAGCTTTATTGCCGACAACAAAGCAGTGAGCTCACCGGTAGCATGAGAAAACTCGTGCTGCTTTTCGACAATAAATTCACCTAACGTTTTCATAACACTTTCCCTGCAATTTATGTGGAGTAAAGCGACCGCAACAATATTAACAAATATTTCCTTTGTTGCGCTTAGGTGAATCGCGCCAGCAAACTGCGGAATATCCTGAAATGCGTTTCTCACTTGCCGGACATGTGCGTAAAATGGCCCCCAGATTAAAAAAGGATAGTGACGTATGCGCATTCATATTTTGGGAATTTGTGGCACTTTCATGGGCGGTCTGGCGATGCTGGCGCGCTCGCTCGGTCATGAAGTAACCGGTTCGGACGCCAATGTGTATCCGCCGATGAGTACCTTACTTGAGAAGCAAGGCATTGATCTGATTCAGGGTTACGATGCCAGCCAGCTCGACCCACAGCCGGACCTGGTGATCATTGGCAATGCCATGACCCGTGGTAATCCGTGCGTGGAAGCGGTGCTGGAAAAGAACATTCCGTACATGTCAGGCCCGCAGTGGCTGCATGACTTTGTCTTGCGCGATCGCTGGGTACTGGCGGTTGCGGGTACGCACGGCAAAACCACTACCGCCGGAATGGCGACCTGGATCCTCGAAGCCTGCGGCTATAAACCTGGCTTTGTGATCGGCGGCGTTCCGGGCAACTTTGAGGTTTCCGCGCGCCTCGGCGAGAGCGACTTCTTCGTGATTGAAGCGGATGAGTACGACTGCGCGTTCTTCGACAAGCGTTCTAAATTCGTGCATTACTGCCCGCGCACGCTGATCCTCAATAACCTTGAGTTCGATCACGCGGACATCTTTGACGATCTGAAAGCTATTCAGAAACAGTTCCACCATCTGGTACGTATCGTGCCGGGCCAGGGACGCATCATCTACCCGGAAAATGACATCAATCTGAAACAGACGATGGCGATGGGCTGCTGGAGCGAACAAGAGCTGGTGGGCGAACAAGGTCACTGGCAGGCGAAAAAGTTGACCACCGATGCCTCCGAGTGGGAAGTGTGGCTGGACGGTGAAAAAGTCGGCGAAGTGAAGTGGGGCCTGGTGGGCGAGCACAACATGCACAACGGCCTGATGGCAATTGCAGCCGCGCGTCATGTTGGCGTCGTGCCTGCGGATGCGGCCAATGCATTGGGCTCGTTCATCAACGCCCGTCGCCGTCTTGAGCTGCGCGGTGAAGCCAATGGCGTGACGGTGTATGACGATTTTGCCCATCACCCGACGGCCATTCTGGCAACGCTTGCGGCACTGCGCGGTAAAGTGGGCGGCACGGCGCGCATCATCGCGGTGCTGGAACCTCGCTCGAACACCATGAAAATGGGCCTGTGCAAAGATGACCTGGCGCCGTCGTTAGGGCGTGCAGACGAAGTGTTCCTGCTGCAACCCCCGCACATTCCGTGGCAGGTAGCAGAAGTCGCTGAAGCCTGCGTTCAGCCGGCACACTGGAGCGGCGATGTGGATGCACTGGCAGATATGGTGGTGAAAACCGCACAGCCTGGCGATCACATTCTGGTGATGAGCAACGGCGGGTTTGGCGGTATTCATCAAAAACTGCTGGATGGTCTGGCGAAGAAAGCTCAGGCAGAAGAAGAGTAAAAAAATGCCCGGTGGCGCTACGCTTACCGGGCCTACAACGGATCGTAGGCCGGATAAGGTATTTGCACCGCCATCCGGCACTTTCGGCGGACGAAGAGGTTAGGCCTCGTTTTCCGCCAGTTCACGCAGATACTGGAAGATCTGGCGGGAAGATTTTGGCGGCTTGTTGCCCGCTTTTTCTTTCCTGGCGTTACGCACCAGCGAACGCAGTTGCTGACGGTCGGCGTCAGGCCACAGGTT
This sequence comes from Citrobacter sp. Cpo061, assembly GCF_030332845.1. Taxonomy (NCBI): domain Bacteria; kingdom Pseudomonadati; phylum Pseudomonadota; class Gammaproteobacteria; order Enterobacterales; family Enterobacteriaceae; genus Citrobacter; species Citrobacter sp. Cpo061. The sequence goes on along the minus strand of NZ_JAOWHB010000034.1, from coordinate 415,957 downwards.
CATCACTTCTTCGATAGCTTCATCGCTACCGTCAACCATACGGTCACGCAGTTGCTCCAGCTTATGGAAGACAACGACCTGTTGGTTGTGACGGTTTTTCAGCTTGTCCAGCGCCTGACGGATAGGATCAACATCGCGCTGGCGCAACATTTTGCCAATCAGCTGCAGCTGACGACGGCGACCTTCCATCTTAATACGCTGGGCCAGCTCAATCGCGGCACGTAAATCCGCATCGAGCGGGATTTTATCCAGCGCGTTTTTCCCCAGTTTTACCAGTTCCACACCCAGGTGTTTTAACTCCTCGGCGTCACGTTTTATTTCACTTTTACTGACCCAGATAATTTCATCGTCTTCGTCTTCGATGTCATCACCGGGAACGTCGTCGAGCCAGTCTTCGGGCTGCTTAGTCATGTCAGGCTCCTTAAAAAAAGAGGCTAATGTTACCAGTTAAGATGCGCACTGAAAAACGGTTCTCTGTTAGACTTCAGAGAAACTCTCTCTACATTATGGCATTTGCGATGAAAGTAATCTCACAAGTTGAAGCGCAGCGTAAGATTCTGGAAGAAGCAGTCTCGACAGCACTGGAATTAGCGTCAGGTAAGTCGGATGGCGCGGAAGTCGCTGTAAGCAAGACCACGGGTATTAGCGTCAGCACCCGTTATGGTGCAGTGGAGAACGTCGAATTCAATAGCGATGGTGCACTGGGGATTACGGTTTACCACCAGAACCGTAAGGGCAGCGCATCGTCCACCGATTTAAGCCCGCAGGCGATTGCACGCACCGTGCAGGCCGCGCTGGACATTGCACGTTACACTTCGCCGGACCCGTGCGCGGGCGTGGCAGATAAAGAACTGCTGGCCTTTGATGCGCCCGATCTGGACCTGTTTCACCCGGCGGAAGTTTCCCCTGACGAAGCTATCGAACTGGCTGCCCGCGCTGAACAGGCGGCACTACAGGCCGACAAACGCATCACCAATACCGAAGGTGGCAGCTTTAACAGCCACTATGGCATCAAAGTGTTTGGCAACAGCTACGGTATGCTGCAGGGCTACTGCTCCACGCGCCATTCCCTTTCCAGCTGCGTAATCGCAGAAGAAAATGGTGATATGGAGCGCGATTACGCCTACACCATTGGTCGGGCGATGGGCGATCTGCAAACGCCGGAGTGGGTGGGGGCTGACTGTGCTCGCCGTACCTTATCACGCCTGTCTCCGCGTAAGCTTTCCACCATGAAAGCGCCGGTGATTTTCGCCAATGAAGTGGCGACCGGACTGTTCGGACACCTGGTTGGCGCCATTGCAGGCGGCTCGGTGTACCGCAAATCCACCTTCCTGCTCGACTCGCTGGGCAAGCAAATTCTGCCGGAATGGCTGACCATTGAAGAACATCCGCACCTGCTGAAAGGGCTGGCGTCTTCACCGTTCGACAGCGAAGGCGTACGGACCGAACGCCGCGACATTATTAAAGACGGTGTGCTGACTCAGTGGCTGCTGACCAATTATTCTGCACGTAAGCTGGGGCTTAAGAGCACCGGTCATGCAGGCGGGATCCACAACTGGCGAATTCCGGGACAGGGTCTAAGCTTCGAGCAGTTGCTCAAAGAGATGGGCACAGGTCTTGTGGTTACCGAGCTGATGGGACAGGGCGTAAGCGGCATTACCGGCGATTACTCGCGCGGCGCGGCGGGCTTCTGGGTCGAAAACGGTGAAATTCAGTACCCGGTGAGTGAAATTACCATCGCCGGTAACTTAAAAGAGATGTGGCGTAATATCGTCACCGTCGGCAACGATATTGAAACGCGCAGTAATATTCAGTGTGGTTCGGTCCTGTTGCCGGAGATGAAGATCGCCGGGCAATAATATCCGTCATACTTCAAGCTGTGGCGTGAATTATTGAGGGTATCTGGCGTTTGTTTATTTTTGAATAATAAAAAAGGAAGTGAGCAATGCGTAAACACCTGTTAGCGATCGTCGCAGCTTCAACGCTGGTTCTTGGTTCTTCTGCGTTTGCAGCCGATCTCGAAGACGATATGGGGATCCTCAACGACAACCTGAAAATCGTCGAAAAAACGGATAATGCGACCGAACTGAAAGATGCGTTAACCAAAATGCGTGCAGCTGCGCTGGACGCGCAAAAGGGAACGCCGCCGAAGCTGGAAAACAAATCCCCGGATAGCCCGGAGATGAAGGATTTCCGTCACGGTTTTGACACGCTGATCGGCCAGATTGACGGCGCGCTGAAGCTGGCGAACGAAGGTAAAGTTAAAGAGGCGAAAGCTGTTGCGGAAGAGCTGAAAACCACGCGCAACGAAAACCACAAGAAGTTCCGCTAATCTGCGCTATCCGGCCTGCATACCCGTAGGTCGGATACAACACCCCGCTACTGCACGCCCCATAAGTAAACGCTATACCCATCACATTTTTTCATTTTTATCGCCCATTCATTGTTCGCACTTCCTTCCATTTTTCTGCTCGCTCTTGCGATCTCAATCACATTCTTCCAGTGATAAATCGTGGTTCCAGCTCTTTTTGCGGCACAGATCACTATCGCTGCACACCTTTCCACTTCGAAGTGGAAAACAACTCGCTACAAACTCATAACCTCCGTCGCTAATTTATCCTCAGAGACATTAACGGGGTAAGACGAGTGAATAACGGAGCTGTAATGAATGACATGGGGGAATCGGTGGAACTGGCCGACCGCATGCTGGCGCAGGTGTATGCCTTGCTGCGTGAACGCAACATTATTCCCAACGCCGTACAGGAACAGATGCTGACGTCGCATGTTCGCGCCATGGCGCACCGCTCGGTAACGGGTGAACCCTTACCAGAGGTCGATGCCAGCTTGTTTGATGAAATATCTGCCGAATCAATGGCGCTTGCCCGCGACGTGGTCGCCGAGTTTGGCAATCTTCCTGAGGAAGAGGCCTGGCTGCTGTCGGTGCACTTCGAAGTCGCGAAAGACAACCTTTAAGGAGCAAAAGATGGAACAGATTACCGTAGTGATTGGCGATCGTCTGGGTAAAGGCCAGAAAGTGGCGGCAGGCGTAGAGAAAGCGGGTGGTCGTGCCGTTGTGGTGCCGGGCGTTGCAGCAGATATGAAGCTGGGTGACGTGATGAAAGCGGAAAACGCCACCTTTGGTATCTCGTTTTGCGGCAGCGGTGGTGCGGGAGCGATTACCGCACAGACCAAATACGGCTACAAGGCGAAATACGGCATGCGCTCGGTCGATGAAGGGGTAACCGCCATCAACGAAGGGTGCAACGTACTGGGATTCGGCTTTATGGACAAAGAAGAGCTCGGCGAGCGCCTGGTGCAGGCGTGGCAAAAGAAACACGGCGCTTAAGCATGAAAGAGCAATTCACCACCACGGTGAGAGTCACGGGTAAGGGCGAGACCAAAGCTCGCGCCTTTGCCGATGCCCTGAACCACGTTCAGGCTGCGGTGATGAAAGCGTCGCCGCATATCTTACTGCGTATTGAGCCACAGGATGTGCAGGTTGTTCAAGCGCGTGAATCGGTGCGTAAAGAGGCGTTTTTATTCCTCTTTTTGCGCCGGGAAAGACGCACTTTCAGCGTGGAGCTGGACGTGACCGTCAACGTGAGTGCCATCAATCTCGACAAGGTGGATTTCGTTACGCAACGCTGATTTTTCTATTAAAAGGCATAATTATGTTCCTGATAATATTAATAAAATCGCTCATCATCGGCGCGTTGGTTGGCGTTGGTGTCGGCGCTGGGGCTGCACGCATGTTTCATGCGCCTACCACTCAAGGGATGGGCGCGTTTCGTACTCTGGGAGAACTGAATTCCTGCGAAGGGGATCCGGCGTCTCACTTCTCGTTCGGCCTGGGCTTCTTCTTTAACGCCTGGGCTTCCTCTGTTGCGGCGGGGGCGTTCACGCAGGACGTCGACCATCGCATCATCCCCAACTGGGGCGCCGCCGCGCTGATGATTAAAAATCGCAACGTCGGTGAAACGCTGCACGACCCCAAACGCATGGCAATTGCCTGCGGCGTTATCGGGATGATCGTGGTGACCTTCCTGAACCTCACCGCATCATCCGTACCGGAAGCGTTGCAGGTTACCGCCGTCAAGGTGCTGGTGCCCGCGGCTAACCTGCTGGTTAACACCGTGATGCCAGTAATCTTCTGGCTGGCGGCGATCGACGCCGGTAAGAAATCTGGCTTCTGGGCCACCGTTTTTGGCGGCGCGGCGCAGCTGATCATGGGTAACGCCGTTCCGGGTCTGGTTCTCGGCATTCTGATCGGCAAAGGTGTTGAAGAGAGCGGCTGGAACCACGTCACTAAAGTGATGATGGTGGCTATCGTCGCGCTGTTTGTCCTGAGCGGCTTCTTCCGTGGCTTCGACATGAAGATGATCGAATCCTTCCATCTGACCGTGCCTAACTGGCTCGAACTTATCCACAACTCGCTCAGCGGCAAATAACGGAGGTCATCATGGAACAGAATAAAGGTTTTTGGTTCGCTGACTGGTCGTTCCCGATCTTCGTGGGCCTGCTCTCCTCTGGCGTGTTTGCCGGAACACACATGTACTACCTGTACGGTATTGGCGCATTTAACGAAGTGGCTTTTGTGGCGATGCTGAAGGCGGGAATGGATACCGGCTCCTACGGAGCGGTGGCGGCATTTGGCGCAAGCTTCCTGTTTGCCCGCATCATTGAAGGTTCGCTGGTGGGGATTTTGGATATCGGCGGGGCGATTCAAACCGGGGTTGGGTTAGGTGTTCCGGCGCTGCTGTTGGGCGCGGGCATTATCTTCCCGGTCGCCAACTTCGCCGCCTCGCTGGTCACCGGTCTGGTGATTGGTCTGGCGATTGGCTACATCATCATTCTGGCGCGTAAGTTCACCATCAACCAGAGCGACTCGACCTACGGTGCGGACGTCATGATGGGGGCCGGTAACGCCTCCGGACGCTTCCTCGGACCGTTGATTATCCTCAGCGCGATGACGGCTTCTATTCCTATCGGAATCGGTTCTCTGGCGGGTGCGCTGCTGTTTTACCTGTGGCAAAAACCGATTACCGGCGGGGCGATCCTCGGCGCAATGATCCTCGGGTCTATTTTCCCGATTGCCATTAGTTGATGGTGTGTCGTTGTAGGCCGGATAAGGCGCAGCCGCCATCCGACAATGACGCCTGATGGCGCTGCGCTTATCAGGCCTACACGACCGCCCCCATTTCAACAGGAGAGAGACATGTTTGATTTACTCCTGCGCCGTGCGCGCCTCGTTGACGATACGGTGAGCGATATTGCGCTCAAAGACGGCAAGATCGCGGCGTTGGGTGACGTTGATGGTCCGGCGCTGAAAACCATCGAGCTGGGCGGTGAGTGCTACGTCAGCGCAGGCTGGATTGACTCCCACGTTCATTGCTACCCGAAATCCCCGATTTACCACGACCAGCCGGATAGCGTTGGTATTGCGACCGGCGTCACTACCGTAGTGGATGCGGGCAGCACCGGAGCGGATGACATCGACGATTTTTACACCCTGACCCGGGAAGCTGCCACCGAAGTGTACGCGTTGCTGAATATCTCCCGCGTTGGGCTTATTGCCCAGAACGAGCTGGCCAACATGGTCAATATTGACGCTGATGCGGTGCGAGAGGCGGTGAAACGCCACCCTGATTTTATCGTCGGTCTGAAGGCACGTATGAGCAGCAGCGTAGTCGGTGAAAATGGCATCACGCCGCTGGATCGCGCCAAAGCGATGCAAGCGCAGAACGGTGACCTGCCGCTGATGGTGCACATCGGCAACAACCCGCCGGACCTGGATGAGATCGCCGAACGCCTGAGCGCGGGTGACATCATTACCCACTGTTACAACGGTAAGCCGAATCGCATTCTGACACCGCAAGGTGAGCTACGGGCGTCAGTGACGCGGGCGATTTCACGCGGCGTGCGTCTGGACGTTGGGCATGGCACCGCCAGCCTGAGCTTTGCGGTGGCAAAACGCGCTATCGAACTGGGTATTTTGCCGCACACCATTAGCTCCGATATTTACTGTCGTAACCGTATCAGCGGCCCGGTGCATTCCCTGGCGAATGTGATGTCGAAATTCCTCGCCATTGGGATGTCGCTTCCGCAGGTCATTGAATGCGTTACCGCCAATGCCGCCGATGGTCTGCGCCTGAAACAGAAGGGGCGGCTGCGGATCGGTCTGGATGCCGATTTAACCCTCTTTACGCTTAAGCGCCAGCCAACCGTGCTGGTAGATGCAGAAAACGACAGCCTGCAGGCTGAACAACTGCTGGTGCCGCTTGCCGCAATACGTGCGGGCAAGGGCTATATGACCGAACAAGGGAGCGCGGAACATGCCTTCGATTTTTGAGAAATACGATTTAAAACAGGTGATTAATACCTCCGGCCGCATGACGGCGCTCGGCGTTTCCACGCCGCGACCAGAAGTGGTTGAAGCCGCGATGGCGGGGATGAACCAATATTTCGAGATGAAAGACCTGGTCAATAAAACCGGCGACTACATCGCGAAATTACTGGAAGTGGAGGGGGCAACGGTTGTCTCTTGCGCATCGGCCGGGATCGCCCTGTCGGTGGCTGGCGTATTGGTTAAAGACAGCGACTGGCTGCTGGAGAACCTGCACGTCACGCCCATCGAGAACAACGAAATCGTGCTGCCCAGAGGTCACAACGTCAACTTTGGCGCACCGGTGGGCACCATGGTAGCGCTTGGCGGCGGCAAGTTAGTGGAAGCCGGTTATGCCAACGAATGTTCCGCGGCACAGCTGGCGGCGGCCATTACACCGCGTACGGCGGCCATTCTGTATATCAAATCTCACCACTGCGTCCAGAAAAGTATGCTCAGCGTGGAGCAGGCTGCGGTGGTGGCGCGTACGCATAATCTGCCGCTGATCGTGGATGCGGCGGCGGAAGAGGATTTGCAGTGCTACTACCGGGTTGGTGCAGATCTGGTGATTTATAGCGGCGCCAAGGCGATAGAAGGACCAACCAGCGGTCTGGTGATTGGTAAAACCCAATATGTTGAGTGGGTGAAGCGCCAGACGGCGGGGATTGGCCGGGCGATGAAGGTGGGCAAAGAGGGAATTCTTGGACTGACCTGCGCCATCGAACTGTATCTGAACGCGCAGAAAGAGAGCGGCGCGGAGATGGTCGAGAAAATGACGCCGTTCATTAATGAGTTGAACCAGCTTAACGGCGTGAGCGCCCGCGTGGTGTGGGATAGTGCAGGGCGCGACATCGCACGCACGGAAATTAAGTTTGATGAAGCGGTAACCGGGATCGCCACGGGGGAACTGGTCGACGCGCTGAAACAGGGGGAGTACGCGATTTACTTCCGTGGTTACAAAGCCAATGAAGGCATTATCGAAGCCGATGTGCGCAGCGTCGATCGCGCGCAGCTGGAGATTGTGGCCCGTCGAATTGGTGAAGTGATTTCGCAGGAGAAAAACGCATGAAACTGACCCCTAACTTTTATCGCGACCGCGTCTGCCTGAACGTGCTGGCAGGCTCCAAAGAAAATGCCCGGGATATTTATGCGGCGGCGGAAGGACACGTGCTGGTTGGCGTATTGTCAAAAAATTACCCGGATGTCGCAAGCGCAGTAGCGGATATGCGTGAATACGCGGCCTTTATCGACAATGCGCTCTCCGTGGGGCTGGGGGCGGGCGATCCTAACCAGTCGGCGATGGTCAGTGAAATCTCCCGTCAGGTGCAGCCACAGCATGTCAATCAGGTCTTTACCGGCGTGGCCACCAGTCGCGCGCTGCTGGGCCAGCAGGAGACAGTGGTCAATGGTCTGGTCTCGCCAACCGGCACGCCGGGCAGGGTGAAAATCTCCACTGGTCCGCTAAGCAGCCAGTCGCCGGAAGGTATTGTGTCGGTAGAAACCGCGATTGCGCTGCTCAAAGACATGGGCGGTAGCTCAATTAAATACTTCCCGATGGGCGGCCTGAAATGCCGTGACGAGTACATTGCGGTCGCGCAGGCCTGCGCCCGTCATGACTTCTGGCTGGAGCCAACCGGCGGTATCGATCTGGATAATTTCACTGAAATCCTGCAAATTGCCCTCGATGCCGGAGTGAGTAAAATCATTCCTCACATCTATAGTTCGATTATTGATAAGGTGAGTGGTAACACTCGTCCGGACGACGTACGCCAGCTGATGGCGATGACCCGGGCCTGCGTAGGCTAACTGACTGATGAGGAAACTGACGTGCGATTCCCCAACCAACGTTTAGCACAGCTGTTTGACATGTTGCAAAACGAAGCGCTTCCACAGGACGAGCTGGCGCAGCGGTTGTCGGTTTCCACACGCACCGTACGGGCGGATATCACCGCGCTAAACGCGCTGCTCACCCAGTACGGCGCACAGTTTGTCCTCAGCCGGGGTAATGGTTATCAGCTCAAAATTGATGACCCGGCAAGCTTTCACACCCTGCAAACGCAGCAGCCCAATACGTTGCTGCGCATCCCACGCACCAGCCAGGAACGGATACACTGGCTGGTGGTGCGTTTTCTGACGTCGGCTTTCTCGCTGAAGCTGGAAGATTTGGCTGATGAATGGTTTATCAGCCGCGCGACGCTGCAAAACGATATGGCTGAGGTGCGCGAGCATCTGCAACGTTATCATCTGACGCTGGAAACGCGTCCCCGTCACGGCATGAAGCTGTTCGGCAGCGAAATGGCGATCCGCGCCTGTTTGACCGATCTGCTGTGGACGCTGGCGCAGCAGGATCCGCAGCATCCGTTAGTGACGCAAGAAGCGCTGAATGCGGGGCTTCCTGAACAGTTGCAACCCGTTTTGCAGGACATTTTTGCCCGTTTCCATATTCGTCTGACCGATGAGGGCGAGCTGTTTTTACGCTTGTACTGCGCGGTGGCGGTACGGCGGATTAGCGAAGGATATCCACTCCCGGATTTTGCCGCAGAAGAGGCCGATCAATCGGTGTGCCTGGCCACGCGGGAAATCGCGGCGGTACTGCACCGCCTGGCAGACAAACCGCTTTCCGTTTCCGAAGAAAACTGGCTACAGGTGCATATTGCTGCCCGCCAGGTTCAGGAGATCGCGCCCAGTGCTATCAATGCGGATGATGACGAAGCGTTGGTCAATTACATCCTGCGTTTTATCAACACCCAGTACAACTACAACCTGTTGAATGATAAACAGTTGCATGCTGACCTGCTGACGCATATTAAGACGATGATCACCCGGGTGCGTTACCAGATAATGATCCCCAATCCGCTGTTGGAAAATATTAAACAGCATTACCCCATGGCGTGGGACATGACGCTGGCCGCCGTCTCGGGATGGGGAAAATATACGCCGTACACCATCAGTGAAAATGAGATTGGCTTCCTCGTGCTGCATATTGGCGTCGGGCTGGAGCGTAGTTACAACATCGGTTACCAGAGGCAGCCGAAGGTTCTGCTGGTATGCGATGCCGGAAATGCGATGGCGCGGATGATTGAAGCGGTACTGGCGCGTAAGTATCCGCAGATAGAGATCGTCGATACCGTAACGCTTCGCGACTACGAACAGCGGGAAAGCATCAGCGAAGATTTTGTCATCTCAACCGCGCGGATTGGTGAAAAAGATAAGCCGGTGGTGATGATTGCGCCATTCCCTACCGATTATCAGCTGGAGCAGATTGGCAAACTGGTGCTGGTCGACAGAACCCGCCCGTGGATGTTGAACAAATTCTTCGATGCCGCCCATTTTCGTGTGATTGACGAGCCAATGGATCAACAAACGTTGTTCAAAACCTTATGCCGTCAGTTGCAGGATGAAGGTTTTGTCGACGCGGAGTTTCTTGATTCGGTGGTTGAGCGTGAGGCCATCGTCAGCACCATGCTGGGTGACAGCATTGCCTTGCCGCACGCCCTTGGTCTGCTGGCAAAGAAAACGGTGGTCTACACCATCCTCGCCCCGCAGGGTATCGCCTGGGGAGATGAAACGGCCCACGTGATCTTCTTGCTCGCCATCAGCAAGAGTGAATACGAAGAGGCGATGGCTATCTACGATATCTTCGTCACCTTCCTGCGCGAACGCGCGATGACGCGACTCTGCGCGTGCCGTCATTTCACCGAGTTCAAAGCGGTTGCGATGGAGTGTGTGAGCCGTTTTTGAGAGGCGGATAACAGAATGTTTACCGCCTGAAAGTTAACGCAAATGATGTACAACCTGGTTGCTGCTACCGCGCCAGATCAGCGCCGGGTCTTTAAGATCCTGCACAAATTTACCATCGACCAGCACGTTGATGAGATCCACCACCTGCATTTGTGCGGCGTTGAGTTCATCAAGCTTGTAGCCGGTCCACACCCAGATATCTTTCCCCGGACACTCAGCGTGAATACGCTGTACCAGTTGCAGGATATCCGGCACGTTTTGCGGATGCAGCGGATCGCCGCCGGACAGCGAAATACCCTGGCGAGGGATTCGCGTGTCGTTCAGATCGGCAATGATCTTGTCTTCCATCTCTTTGGTAAACGGCTGGCCGGAATTGAGTCGCCAGGTGCTTTTGTTATAGCAGCCAGGGCATTCATGCACGCATCCCGACACAAACAGGGTGCAGCGAGTTCCTGGGCCGTTGACGATATCGACAGGATAGTATTGATGGTATCGCATTTTCGCTTCTCAATTGACGCCATTACTGTGTTGTCTGCGCTCGCTCACCCGGGTCACTTACTTATGTAAGCTCCCCGGGATTCGCTTGCTTGCCGCCTTGTCCTGGCGCCAATTGCTTTGCGAAAAGCGTCACATCGCCAGGCAATAATACTGTCGAAATTAACCTATCTGCCCATTACCTAAATGCTTAACGCGGCGCTTCACTTCTTCCTGCTTACCGGCGTTAAACGGACGAGCGTCCGGGCTGCCTAAATAACCGCATACGCGGCGGGTGACCGACACGCGCGCGGCGTCGTGGTTACCACATTTCGGGCAGGTAAAGCCTTTGCTGGTGCACTCGAACTCACCGGTAAAGCCGCACTCGTAGCATTCATCGATTGGCGTGTTGGTCCCGTAATACGGCACGTGCTGATAGCTGTAATCCCAGACGTCTTCCAGTGCTTTCAGGTTGTGCTGAATGTTCGGGTACTCGCCGTAGCAAATGAAACCTCCGTTCGCCAGCGGCGGGTACGGCGCTTCGAAATCGATCTTGTCGTACGGGTTAACCTTTTTCTCCACGTCGAGGTGGAAGCTGTTGGTGTAGTAACCTTTGTCGGTAACACCCGGCACCACGCCAAACTCGGCGGTATCCAGACGGCAGAAACGATCGCACAGGTTTTCACTTGGTGTACTGTACAGACTAAAGCCGTAGCCGGTTTCGTCTTTCCACTGATCGACTGCCTGACGCAGACGTTCCACAATGGCGATAGCTTTAGCGCGAAGCTGCTCGCTGTCGTACAAGTGTTTGTCGCCAAACAGCGCGTTGATGGTTTCGTGAATGCCGATGTAACCCAGAGAAATCGACGCGCGGCCGTTTTTAAAGATTTCAGACACGTCATCGTCTGCTTTCAGACGTACGCCGCAGGCCCCTTCCATATACAGGATTGGTGCAACGCGGGCCTTCACGCCTTCCAGACGCGCAATGCGGGTCATCAGCGCTTTACGCGCCAGGATCAGACGGTCGTCGAGCAGTTTCCAGAAGGTGGCTTCATCGCCATGAGCTTCCAGCGCGATACGCGGCAGGTTAAGGCTGATAACGCCGAGGTTGTTACGGCCATCGTGAACCTGTTCGCCGTTCTCGTTTTCCCATACGCCCAGGAAGCTGCGGCAGCCCATTGGCGTTTTGAACGAGCCGGTCACTTTAACCACCTGATCGTAGTTCAGGATGTCCGGATACATACGCTTGCTCGCGCACTCCAGCGCCAGCTGCTTGATGTCATAGTTCGGATCGCCAAACTTGTGGTTCAGACCGTCACGAATCGCAAACACCAGTTTCGGGAACACGGCGGTTTTACGATTTTTACCCAGGCCGGCAATGCGGTTACGCAGAATGGACTGCTGGATCAAACGCGATTCCCAGCTGGTTCCCAGGCCGAAACCGAAGGTGACGAACGGCGTCTGACCGTTGGCGGTATGCAGGGTATTCACTTCATACTCAAGGGACTGGAATGCGTCGTAGCATTCTTTCTCGGTACGGGAATGCGCATAACCGTCGGCATCTGGGATCTGCCACTCTTCAGCGGTTTTGCGATGCTTATTAAAGCTCTCGGTCACGAACGGTGCGAGAACTTCGTCAATACGGTTAATGGTGGTACCGCCATAAATATGGCTGGCAACCTGCGCGATAATTTGCGCGGTGACGGCCGTCGCGGTGGAGATGGATTTTGGCGGCTCAATCTCCGCGTTACCCATCTTAAAGCCCTGCGTCAGCATACCTTTCAGGTCGATCAGCATGCAGTTAAACATTGGGAAGAACGGAGAGTAGTCGAGATCGTGATAGTGAATATCACCACGCTCGTGCGCCTGGACGACATCACGCGGCAGCAGGTGTTGACGCGCATAGTGTTTGGCGACGATACCGGCCAGCAGGTCGCGCTGGGTCGGGATCACTTTGCTGTCTTTGTTGGCGTTTTCGTTCAGCAGAGCAGAGTTGGTTTGCTCAACCAGACCACGAATTTCCTGGTTCAGACGGCCACGTTTTTCACGCTGTATATCACGGTCGTGGCGATATTCGATGTACGCACGGGCGAGTTGTTTGTACGGACCAGACATCAGTTGGTTTTCAACCGCTGTCTGGATCTCGTTGATATCGACCTGGCTGCGCTCATTCATCTGGCTACTAACGACTTCTGCGACGGTGGCACAGTAATCTGCGTCATCGACTCCCGCTGCTTTAGCTGCACGCAGAATGGCTTCTTTGATGCGCTCTGATTTAAACGGCACTTTACAGCCATCTCGTTTCATCACATGCGGTGTCATGATCACTCCATATTTATAAGAACAGGTTATCCACAGAGGTTGGAGAAGCGGCCATGGCTTTATTCATCTATCTGGCCAATGACTTCCCGCAATCCTGACCCACTTTATCCACAATTCCACCGTTAAACGGTGCACTGTAGTTGTAGCAATTGTAGTCGATTAATACAACATATTGGGTCGGCGTGCATTTTAAGTTCTATATGTAGTGATTTGCATCAAGGATGTTTACGATTTATTTGATGTAGCGCAAAGTAAAAATCGGAGCGTACAGATGACGGGCAGTACAGCGATTGTAAATTGTGGGCAGAAAATTCTGATTAATTATTCAACAAAAACAGGAAGCTAAGCTAAGCGTATATAGCAACGCCCGGTAGCGCTATGCGTACCGGGCCTGAACATAATTGCAAGCTATTTTTGCACCCACCAGACGGCCTCAAAAGGATGCAGTGTCATGTCCCCAGGTTGGCTGGCAACCTCGGCATAGTTGTGCATCAGCACCTGCCAGTTTCCGTCGGTCTGGGCTGGCTGCCAGCTCTGGAAGGTATCGCTAAGATTGGCAATGACCAGCAGCCGCTGCCCTTGCCACTCTCGTTGATAGCACCACAGATGCGGGCTGTCCGGTAGCAGATCCTGGTAGTCGCCCCAGGTGATAACCGGCTCCGCTTTGCGCAAGGCGATCAGCTTCTGATAGGTGTAGAACACCGAGTCGGTATCGTTCAGTGCTGCCGCCACGTTGATGTCTGCTGCGTTGTCACACAGATTGATCCACGGCTCGCCGGGGGTGAAGCCCGCGTGTTTGCTGGCATCCCATTGCATCGGCGTACGGCTGTTATCGCGTGATTTACTGGCGAGGATAGCCAGCAGTTCTTGCGCATCGCGTCCCTGGCCGTTCAACTCGGCAAACATGTTATGGCTTTCCACATCGCGATAATCGGTAATCTGGCGGAAGTGCGGGTTGGTCATGCCAATCTCTTCACCCTGGTAGATGTAGGGGGTGCCCTGCATGCCATGCAGCACCATCGCCAGCATTTTGGCCGACGGAACGCGGTATTTACCTTCATCGCCAAAACGCGACACGATGCGTGGCTGATCGTGGTTACACCAGAACAGCGCGTTCCATGCCTGATTGTGCATGCCCTGCTGCCAGTGGTGGAACAGGGCTTTTAGCGCCACATAATCGGGTTTTGCTAACGTCCACTTCTCACCGTTGGGGTAATCCACTTTCAGGTGGTGGAAGTTAAAGGTCATCGACAGTTCACTACCATCTTGTGCGGCGTACTGCTGGCAATGTTCAAGCGTAGTGGAAGACATTTCGCCGACCGTCATCAGGTTGCGTGGGGTAAAAACATCGCGGTTCATCTCACGCAAAAATTCATGCGCGCGTGGGCCGTCGGTATAAAAACGCCGTCCATCGCCGTCGGGATCGTTCGGGAAGTCCTGATCTTTAGAGATAAGATTCACCACGTCGAGGCGCAATCCGTCCACGCCGCGATCGGCCCAGAACTCGCACACTTTCTTTAGCTCGGCGCGTACCGCCGGGTTTTCCCAGTTCAGGTCGGCTTGTTCCGGAGCAAAGAGGTGCAGATAGTACTGCTCGCTTTCGGCGTGCCAGCCCCAGGCGTTGCCGCCAAACTTGGAGCGCCAGTTATTTGGCGGGCAGTCTGGCGTGCCGTCGCGCCAGAAATAAAACTGACGATACGGGCTGTTTTTATCCAGCGCTTCACGAAACCAGGCGTGCTGGGTTGAGGTGTGGTTAAACACCATGTCGAGAATAATACGGATGCCGCGCGCTTTCGCCTGCGCCACCAGTTCATCAAAGTCTTCCAGCGTGCCGTAGGCCGGATCGACAGACGTGTAGTCTGCGACGTCGTAACCGTTATCAACCTGCGGTGAAATATAGAACGGCGTCAGCCAGATGGCATCAACGCCCAGCTTTTGCAGATAGTTGAGGCGCTGCGTCACGCCGCGTAAATCTCCGGTGCCGCTGCCGGTGGTGTCCTGAAAACTCTTGGGGTAAACCTGATAGATAACGCCGTTTTGCCACCAGTGGGGAATATTCATGGTTGTTTCCTGGAAATACGCTGGGGCGCAACTGCGCCCCGAAGAAAAGTTAGACAATCTGTAATGTGCCCAGACGGTGTTTACGCTGGTAAACGAATGAGGTCAGTACCATTGGGATGACAATCGCAATGACCATCGCCATGCCAAAGACCTGCCAGTAAGTCGGCTGGATGGAGAGGATGCCCGGCAAACCGCCGACGCCAATCCCGTTTGCCAGCACACCGTTCAGGCCGCACAGCAGTCCGGCGAGACCGGAGCCGATCATCGCGCACAGCATCGGGAAGCGGTATTTCAGGTTGATCCCGTACATTGCCGGTTCAGTTACCCCGAGATAGGCGGAGATCGCGGCAGGAACGGAAATTTCACGTTCGTTGTGTTTGCGACTGGAGATAATGATCCCGACCACCGCAGAGGCCTGAGCGATATTCGACAGGGCGATCAGTGGCCATACCGGCGTACCGCCCATGCTCTGAATCATCTGCATGTCGATAGCCAGCGTGGTCTGATGCACACCGGTGATCACCAGCGGGGCGTACAGGAAGCCGAACAGCGCCGCGCCAATCGGAGCAAAACTGCCGGTCAGCAGATGACGGACCGCAAACGCGACACCGTCGCCAATCATGCGGCCAAATGGACCGATAAAGGCGTGCGCAAGGAATACCGCAAGGATTAGCGAGCACACCGGGACGATCACCAGATACAGGTAATCCGGGACGATGCGCTTCATGCGTGTTTCAATAAACCCGAGCGCCAGCCCGGCCAACAGTGCCGGAATGACCTGCGCCTGGTAGCCCACTTTCTCAATGCTGAACAGGCCGAAGTTCCACACGTCCGGCACCTGCTGACCGAGCAAATAGGCGTTCATCAGTTGCGGAGAAACCAGGGTCACGCCCAGCACAATACCGAGGATCGGCGTACCGCCCATTTTCTTGACCGCCGACCAACAAATCCCGACCGGCAAATAGAAGAAGATCGCTTCGCCAATCAGCCACAGGAAGTCATAGAGGGTTTTCAGCGAAGGATGCATCTGCGCCAGCGTCTGCCCGTTACTCATGGGCAGATCGCCGATCACGTTACGGAAACCTAAGATCAGGCCGCCGCTAATCAGCGCTGGCAGCAGCGGGAAGAAGATCTCCGCGAAGTGAGAAATCAGCTGCTCGTGCCACTTCATGTTCTGCCGCGCCGCTTTCTTTGCCTGCTCTTTGTCGGCACTGGCTTGTCCGGTGGTCGCCAACAGCGCTTTGTAGTAATCGCCCACCTCGGTGCCAATTACCACCTGAAACTGCCCGGCGTTGGTGAAGCAGCCTTTGACCATTGGCAATAATTCGATCTCTTTCGGCCTGGCGTTTGCAGGCTGATTCAGCACAAAACGCAGGCGAGTAATGCAGTGACTCACCGTAGCGATATTGTCGCGCCCGCCAACCAGCTCAATTAGCCGGTCGATGTCTGCTTGTTTTATTTTGCTCATGATGGTGTGTGTTCCCCGTAGACCGGAAAAGACGCTGTTGCGTCGTCATTCGGCAACTCTCTCGTTGTTGGCGCCAGAGTATATCTTCGATGAATATTTAAAAATGGGAACGTTCCCGAAACGCAGCGAAGATCACAAATTAATGCTCAGAAAGCGATCAGGAGAGGGTGGAAGGAATAACGATTTGTCGTGGTTCGCTACGGCCGTTGATCTGTTCGATCAGCTGCGAGGCCGCTTGTCGCCCTGCTTCGGCGTATCCTGGATCGACGGTGATAATTTCCGGATGGAGGAATTTCATCAGCGGCGTGCTGCCCACGCTTGCCAACTGCAGGTTCTCAATCCGCTGCTCCTGCAGATATTTGCTGACCCCAAGGGCAAGGGTATCCGTCGCACAGACTAAGGCAGTGGTTTCCGGGGTGATGACGTTGGCGGCCTGCTCATAGCCCTGCTTCATGGCCAGACCCGGCAGCGCGGCCACAGGATGTAGTTTGTGTTTTTTACAGAATGCCAGGTAGGCCTCATGGCGGCGTTTACCAGTGGTCACATCGCTATGCGGAACACCAAGAAAGCTAATATGGCGATGCTCGCGTTCGTATAAACGCTGCATCAGGGTACGAATGGCACCCTCATCGTCATAGCAGACGGAGGCAAAGCCTTTGGCATCTCTTGCCAGAAGCACCAGAGAATCCTGCCAGGAGGCGAGCATGGCTTCAGTAATGCCGGTAAAACCAAACAGCACCACGCCATCAATGTTGCGGCGTCTGAGCATGCCGAGATGTTCTTCAACCAGCTCGGGCGAGAACTGGCTTTCCATCATGATCGGATCGTAGCCCTGTTCATAAAAGGCGGGCAGCATGGTCTGCACGGCGAGATTTTCTGAAAGAGAATCCAGGCGCGTGACGATAATCGCCACCACCTTGTCGCTTTGTCCGCGCATGGCGCGTGCGGAGCGGGAAGGGGAAAAACCGTGCTGATTCATCACCGCCTCAACGCGTTCGCGGGTGCGTTCACTCACGCCGCTTTCATTGTTGAGCACACGGGAAACGGTTGATTTTCCCACACCGCTTAAGCGGGCGATGTCTTTAATGGTCAGCCGATTTTGCATCCTGTTTTCCCGTGTTGCGTGTGAAGTTATGCCAAATAGAGAATAACTTTACTCAAGCGCGGCGCAATGGGCAAAGTCTGGTATACGTTTGGTTTAGTTTCCATGGTTTATCATACCGCCATAATTGCCACAAACCTTATGGTTTTCTGCGTATAATCCGCGACGCAAATCATTCACTTACCGGAGGCTATATGGATCCCGATCCCACCCCTCTCCCGAGATGGAGAAACAACCCTTTCCGGTAAGCCTGTCTTTCACTGTCTTACCGGAGCAGTAAGACAGTGACGTTCTGACGTCCCTGTTGTGATTTTAATATTGCCACCAGGCAAGGCTTTGCCACGCCTGAAGGATTTACTGCGCCTGTTTATACAGGTGCAGAGGGACTGCCTATGTTCAAAAATATGACCCGCCAGCTGTTTGCCCGGCTAAACCGCCATTTACCGCATCGTCTGGTGCATCGTGATCCATTGCCGAATGCTCAGACCGTTGCCAGCACGCCGATCCCGCCATCGCTAAGCGAACATTGCCTGAAAATGGCGCTGATGGACGAAGACGCGCTGTGGAAAACGTTCGGCGCTCATCCGGAAGGCTTAAACGCCGCAGAAGTCGAGAACGCCCGCGAAATACATGGCGAGAACCAGTTGCCGGCGCAGAAGCCGTCGCCCTGGTGGGTGCATCTGTGGGTCTGCTACCGCAATCCGTTTAATATACTGCTGACCATTCTCGGGGCGATTTCCTATGCCACCGAAGATCTGTTTGCCGCTGGCGTCATCGCCCTGATGGTCGTCATCTCTACGCTGCTGAATTTTGTGCAAGAGGCGCGTTCCACCAAAGCGGCTGATGCGCTGAAAGCGATGGTCAGCAACACCGCCACGGTGCTGCGCGTCATCAACGAGAAAGGGGAGAACGGCTGGGTTGAACTGCCGATCGACCAGTTGGTTCCCGGCGATGTCATCAAGCTGGCGGCAGGGGATATGATCCCAGCAGATCTGCGCGTGGTGCAGGCGCGTGACCTGTTCGTAGCCCAGGCTTCACTGACCGGTGAATCGCTGCCGGTGGAGAAAGTGGCAACCAGTCGCGATCCACAGCAAAGCAACCCGCTGGAATGCGATACCCTGTGCTTTATGGGCACCAACGTGGTGAGCGGCACGGCGCAGGCCATCGTGATTTCAACCGGAGCCAATACCTGGTTTGGGCAACTGGCCGGTCGCGTCAGCGAGCAGGAAAGCGAGCAGAATGCCTTCCAGAAAGGGATCAGCCGCGTCAGCATGCTGCTGATCCGCTTTATGCTGGTGATGGCGCCCATCGTGCTTATTATCAACGGTTACACCAAAGGTGACTGGTGGGAAGCGGCGCTGTTTGCCCTGTCTGTGGCGGTGGGACTGACTCCAGAAATGCTGCCGATGATCGTCACCTCAACGCTGGCGCGTGGGGCGGTGAAGCTGTCAAAACAAAAGGTTATCGTTAAACACCTCGACGCTATCCAGAACTTTGGCGCGATGGATATCCTGTGCACCGATAAAACCGGCACCCTGACTCAGGATAAAATTGTACTTGAGAATCATACGGATATCTCTGGTAAACCCAGCGAACACGTCCTGCATTCTGCGTGGCTGAACAGCCATTATCAGACCGGGCTGAAGAATCTGCTGGATACGGCGGTGCTGGAAGGTGTGGACGAAGAATCAGCCCGCCAGCTCTCGACTCGCTGGCAGAAAATCGATGAGATCCCGTTTGATTTCGAACGTCGCCGCATGTCGGTAGTAGTGGCAGAAGAAACCGATGTGCACCAGCTGGTCTGTAAAGGGGCGCTACAGGAGATCCTCAGCGTATGTACCCAGGTGCGTCACAACGGTGAGATAGTCCCGTTAGATGACAACATGCTGCGTCGGGTGAAACGCGTTACGGACACGCTGAACCGGCAGGGGCTGCGCGTGGTGGCGGTGGCGACGAAATACCTGCCAGCGCGTGAAGGTGATTACCAGCGTATTGATGAATCAGATCTGATCCTCGAAGGCTATATTGCGTTCCTCGATCCGCCGAAAGAGACCACTGCGCCGGCGCTCAAAGCGCTAAAAGCCAGCGGTATTACGGTGAAAATTCTCACTGGCGATAGCGAGCTGGTGGCGGCGAAAGTGTGTCATGAAGTGGGGCTGGATGCGGGCGATGTGGTTATCGGTAACAGCATTGAAGGATTAAGCGATGATGAGCTGGCTCGGCTTGCTCAGCGCACCACGCTGTTTGCCCGTCTGACGCCAATGCACAAAGAGCGCATTGTCACGCTGCTCAAGCGCGAAGGCCATGTGGTCGGCTTTATGGGCGATGGTATAAACGATGCCCCGGCGCTGCGCGCGGCGGACATTGGTATCTCCGTTGACGGCGCGGTTGATATTGCACGTGAAGCGGCGGATATCATCCTGCTGGAAAAGAGCCTGATGGTGCTGGAAGAAGGGGTGATTGAAGGACGCCGTACCTTCTCTAACATGCTGAAGTACATCAAAATGACGGCCAGTTCAAACTTCGGTAACGTGTTTAGCGTGCTGGTGGCGAGCGCCTTCTTACCGTTCCTGCCGATGTTACCGCTGCACTTACTGATTCAGAACCTGCTGTACGATGTATCCCAGGTGGCGATTCCGTTTGATAACGTCGACGAAGAGCAGATCAAAAAGCCGCAGCGCTGGAATCCCAGCGAATTGGGCCGCTTTATGATCTTCTTTGGACCGATCAGCTCGATCTTTGACATTCTGACCTTTTGCCTGATGTGGTTCGTCTTCCATGCCAATACGCCTGAACATCAGACGTTGTTCCAGTCTGGCTGGTTCGTGGTGGGCCTGCTGTCGCAAACGTTGATTGTGCATATGATCCGTACCCGTCGTGTGCCGTTCATCCAGAGCCGCGCCGCGTGGCCGCTGATGTTGATGACGCTGGTGGTGATGGTTGTCGGCATTGCATTACCGTTCTCGCCGCTGGCCAGCTATCTGCAATTGCAGGCATTGCCGCTGAGCTACTTCCCGTGGCTGATTGCGATTCTGGCGGGTTACATGACATTGACTCAATTAGTGAAAGGTTTTTATAGCCGTCGCTACGGCTGGCAGTAAACATCAAACGCCTCAGCAGGATGGTGTTAATACCATCCTGCATTCCTCATTTTCATTCGAAGATATTACCTCGCAACATTAGTGTTTTATTTTTATTGAAATGCTAACGGGTGTTATTAGTATCAAATCGCCTTCCTTGCGTTGTTTTTTTATCAATAAAACGATCTGCATTGCAAAAATGAAACAGTGTGCTAAAAATTTTAAGCATCTGCGATTTTTTGTGAACGCAGTCATCGAAATAAATTGTTACACCAGTTAGTCTGCGCAGGTAACGTCGTTAAGAAAGTTTCTCGCTGCCCGTTTTTAATTCCGGCAGTCATTTGCTCTGCAAGCTATTCCTGTTAATGGATATTATGAACTTCTGGAGAAGGACAAATGAAACTGACAAAAAACCTGTTAAGTCTGTGTATTGGCGCGTCTGTATTCCTGGCGAGTCATGCAACGCTGGCACAAACTTTTCGCGCCGCAGATGTGCATCCGGCTGATTACCCGAACGTTGTCGCAGTGAAACATATGGGGGAAAAACTTAGCGCTGCGACCGACGGCCGTCTGGAGATTAAAACATTTCCTGGTGGCGTGTTAGGCGATGAAAAACAGATGATTGAACAGGCGCAATTAGGCGCTATCGATATTATTCGTGTCTCAATGACGCCTGTTGCCGCCATTCTCCCTGAAATTAACGTGTTTACCCTGCCATATATTTTCCGCGATGAGGACCATCTGCATAAGGTTCTCGACGGCATGATCGGGCAGGAAATTGGCGACCGTCTGACGGCTAATACCAAATCGCGGCTGGTGTTTCTCGGCTGGATGGATGCCGGCACGCGTAACCTGATCACCAAAAATCCGGTGGTGAAACCGGAAGATTTACACGGTATGAAAATCCGTGTTCAAGGAAGTCCGATAGCGCTGGATACCCTGAAAGCGATGGGCGCTAACTCCGTTGTCATGGGCGTCAGTGAAGTATTTAGCGGCATGCAGACCGGCGTTATTGATGGCACGGAAAATAACCCGCCAACGTTTGTTGCGCATAACTATTTGCCGGTCGTGAAAAACTATACCTGGAGCAAACACTTTATTATTCCTGAGCTTTTTCTGTTTTCGAAAGCTAAATGGGATAAGTTGAAAAAAGAAGATCAGGATCTCATTATTAAACTCGCCAAAGAAGCACAGATAGAGCAACGAAAACTTTGGCAGGATTATAATGCGAAATCACTGGAGACCATGAAAGCCAACGGCGTTCAGTTCCACGATATTGATACGGACTATTTCTATAAAGCCACGCAGTCAGTGCGGGATAATTATGGTAAAGACCACCAGGATTTGATCAAACGTATTCAGGATGTGAAGTAATTCATCAGGTGGGGGATATCAACCCTCCGCCTGAATCTTTTGATTAATTCGAGGTGATAATTATGGGTGAATGCTATTCATCGGTAATGGATTTTCTTTATCGGGTGTCAATGTGGATTGCCGGTATCGCATTATTGGTCATGGTCGCCATTATCCCCATTGGCATATTCGCGCGTTATGTTCTGAATAACGCCCTGTCATGGCCTGAACCCGTCGCTATTCTCTGTATGGTGACATTCACCTTTATTGGCGCGGCGGTGAGCTATCGTGCAGGCTCGCATATCGCGGTGAGCATGGTGACTGACCGTCTGGGTGATGCTTCTCGCCGATATTGCTCGGTAATCGCTGACGTTATGTTGGTGGCGATAAGTCTGTTCATTCTGTGGTACGGAACCAATCTCTGCCTTGAACTGTGGGACCAGCCCGTGGCGGAATTCCCGCTTTTAAGCGCCGGGCAAAACTATCTTCCGTTGCCGATAGGCTCTGCCATAACGCTGCTGTTTATCGCTGAAAAGATTTTCCGTGGTCCGCAGTACCAACGTCCCGTTGTCATGCTGGGATCGACCAGCTAGTTACCGCCCCCATTTTAGAAAGGAAAGCAGATGGATGCATTTATTCTCGTCTTTACGCTCGGCATTATGCTGGCGATTGGGGTACCGGTAGCGTACGCAGTTGGCATTAGCGCCATCATTGGGGCCTGGTATATTGATATTCCGCTGGAAGCGGTAATGATCCAACTGACCAGCGGGGTGAACAAGTTCTCTCTGTTAGCGATCCCATTCTTTATTCTGGCTGGGGCAATCATGGCCGAAGGGGGAATTGCGCGGCGACTGGTGAACTTTGCCTATATTTTTGTTGGTTTTATCCGCGGCGGACTGTCGCTGGTAAACATTGTGGCATCAACCTTTTTTGGCGCTATTTCCGGATCGTCTGTGGCTGATACCGCGTCCATCGGTTCGGTAATGATCCCGGAGATGGATAAAAAAGGTTATCCGCGTGACTTTGCCGCAGCGGTAACGGCCAGCGGTTCGGTGCAGGCGATTCTTACGCCGCCCAGCCATAACTCGGTTATCTACTCGCTGGCAACCGGTGGCACGGTTTCGATTGCCGCGCTGTTCATCGCCGGGATCCTGCCGGGGCTGCTGTTAAGCCTCAGCCTGATGGTGATGTGCGTGGCTTTTGCGCACAAGCGCGGTTATCCAAAAGGAGAACGTGTACCGTTTCGCCAGGCGCTGAAGATTTTCGTTGATACGCTGTGGGGCCTGATGACCGTTGTGATCATCATGGGCGGTATCCTGTCAGGTATCTTTACCGCAACGGAGTCTGCGGCAATTGCCTGCCTGTGGGCCTTCTTTGTCACCATGTTTATCTATCGTGACTATAAATGGTCTGAGCTGCCGAAGCTGATGTTCCGCACGGTGAAAACGGTCACTATCGTCATGATCCTGATAGGTTTTGCTGCTGCGTTCGGTGCCGTCATGACTTATATGCAGTTGCCGATGCGTATCACTGAAGCCTTCACCAGCATCTCGGACAACAAATACGTCATCCTGATGTGTATTAACATCATGCTGCTGCTGATCGGTACGCTGATGGATATGGCACCGCTGATCCTCATTCTGACGCCGGTTCTGCTGCCGGTGACCAACGCGCTCGGCATTGATCCGGTTCATTTTGGCATGATCATGCTGGTGAACTTAGGGATCGGCCTGATTACGCCGCCGGTAGGGTCGGTGCTGTTTGTGGCCAGTGCGGTGAGTAAACAGAAAATAGAGCAGGTGGTGAAGGCGATGTTGCCATTCTACCTTGTGCTATTCCTGGTGCTGATGCTCGTGACGTACATTCCGGCGATTTCGCTGTTCCTGCCGAAACTGTTTGGTGTGATGTGATAAATGCCCGGTGGCTCTTACGCTTACCGGGCCTACAAACTATGCTTCGCCAGGCCGATAATCTTTCAGACCATGCGCACAATTATATACCCAACGGCAAAGACAAAAAGAGCAATGTAGGCCCAACTGAAATGATAAAACGCATTTCTCGCTCCACGTCCGGAGCGGGCGAGAAAGATATTTTCTTCTTGGATGTGTTTTGCAGATATCTTGCGAAATTGACGGATGTAGCCAACGCAGTACGCGAGGAAAAAGAACATCACACATGCGGAGAGGGATTTAGAGAACATAATGGCGAGTAATGTGGCCGAAATGAAAAAGAACAAGAATACGATTGCGCCCGTCGATTCTAATTGTTTTAACTCACGGCGGATGCCTTCGGCGTGCTGCTCCTGCCAGCGACGGAGCGTGCTGACGCTAAATTCGTATTTTTCACATAATACCTTATTGGATACGCCGTTTTTAGACTGCTGAAGAAAATCGGCGATTTGTTCTGCGGTAAAACGAGCTTTTGTCATTACCGGCCCTCCATGGCGCGGTCAACCTTGAGATAATCCAGAACGTCGCCTGGATTATCTTTGCGCTAGAAATCAGCGACGAACGGCGATCGCTTCAATCTCGATTTTCACGTCTTTCGGCAGACGGGCAACTTCTACGCAAGAACGCGCAGGGAAGGTCGCGTTGTGTTCGGTGAAGAACGCTTCGTAGGTCGCGTTTACAGTTGCGAAATCGTTCAGGTCTTTTACGAAGACGGTCGTTTTTACGATGTCGCCCACTTTCAGGCCTGCTGCTTCAACGATAGCTTTTACGTTTTCCAGCGACTGACGTGCCTGAGCGGACACGTCTTCCGCTACGGCACCGGTTTTCGGATCGACCGGGATCTGACCGGAAGTGATTACCATGCTACCCAGATCAACGCCCTGAACGTATGGGCCGATTGCTGCTGGTGCATTTTCCGTCGCGATAGTCTTGCTCATGATTTCTCCTGAATTACAGCGGTAGTAGAATGTTCCCGCTCATTATAGGGAGCCGGGATCTCATAACCAACCCCAATTAGTTGGCCAGCACCACATAATGCGAAAACTCTTTTTCACAGTATTTGCATTTGAGTGCGATGTCATCAGCACGCTTTTTCACTGCAAAACTGGAGGAAACCGGCTCAGCATGGCTGATACAGTTGCTGTTCGGGCAAACCAGTACATTGTCGATACGCTCAGGCAGGCTCGGACGAGATTTACCCACCACGTCGTAATCGTCAATGCGGTTTACCGTTGCCTGCGGGGCGTACAGGGAGAGCTGGTTTACCTGCTCGTCGGTCAGGAAAGTGTTTTCAATTTTAATCAGGTCCTTACGGCCCATCTCGCCTGACGGCAGGTTCAGACCGATGGTGATACGCTGGTCGGTTTCCGTCAGTTTGAACAGCGTCAGCAGCTTAAAACCAACCTGTGCGGGAATATGGTCAATCACGGTGCCACGTTTGATGGCTTCAACCTGCAGTTTGTTATCGTGTGTCATCTCTTTTTCTCCCTTACAGTGCCAGTTCGTTATTCAGTACCAGTGCCAGTAACGCCTGGCGGGCGAAGATGCCGTTGCCAGCCTGCTGGAAATACCAGGCGTGCGGCGTCTTGTCGACGTCGGTGGTGATCTCATCGATACGCGGCAGCGGATGCAGTACCTTCATGTTTGCTCTGGCGCCGTTCAGATCGCTGGCGCGCAGAACAAACTGCGCTTTCACGTTGGCGTATTCGGACGGGTCCAGACGCTCTTTTTGTACGCGGGTCATATAGAGGATATCGACCTCCGCCATCACCTCTTCAATAGTGCCGTGGAGGCTCCAGGCGATACCTTTTTCATTCAACATATCCAGAATGTATTGCGGCATCGCCAACGCGTCCGGGGCGATGAAGTAGAAACGGTTACCTTCGAACTTCGCCAGCGCCTGGGTCAGGGAATGGACGGTGCGGCCATATTTCAGGTCACCCACCATGGCGATGTGCAGATTGTCCAGGCGACCCTGAGTTTCCTGAATGGTGAACAGATCCAGCAGCGTTTGGGTGGGATGTTGGTTGGAGCCGTCGCCTGCGTTCAGTACCGGAACGTTACCGGAGAACTCCGTAGCCAGACGCGCGGCGCCTTCCTGCGGATGGCGCATTACGATGGCGTCGACATAGGTGCTGATGACGGAAATAGTGTCGGCCAGCGTTTCACCTTTTTTGCCCAGAGAGGTATTGCTGCTGTCAGAGAAACCCACCACGCTGGCGCCCAGGCGATGCATGGAGGTTTCAAAGGATAAACGGGTGCGGGTTGAGGCTTCAAAGAAGCAGCTGGCGATAACCTTATGCTTTAACAGCTCCGGCTGTGGGTTAGCTTTTAATTTCGCCGCTGTTGCGAGGACCAGATTGAGGTCATCGCGGCTGAGGTCGTTTATGGAAATGATGTGTTTTTGATAGAGCGGGTTAGCCATGTTTATCTCCTGACGCCTGGGCAAAAAAAAAGCCCCTCAATTGAGGGGCTCGGAATGGGTGATCAACGGAAAGAAAAACGGCAGGCCAGCGTCCTTTTTCAGACGCGGTAAGACAAAATGTCGTACACACTGAACCATACATCCTCCCGGCAAATTGTCCGCGATTATACTCAGCTCCGTTATGGGATCAAGCGAAAAATGCACAAATTATTCATCGCAAACGATTCTCATGAATATTCATTCACCCTGAATGCCAAACAGCAACAATGAGATAAACATGCGTTGACGCAAAATATCGGCAAATAGCAGTAGTATGGCAGACCGTTTTTTCGTATAACAACTAAAATGAAACGATGTTTTAATTAAGGGGTTTAAGATGATTGTCGGCAATATTCACAACCTGGATGCCTGGCTGCCGGAAGAGCTGCGTCAGGCGATTGAACACATTAAAGCGCATGTGACGGATGAGACGGAAAAAGGTAAGCACGACATCGACGGCGATCGCCTGTTTTATCTGATTGCTGAAGATATGACGGAGCCGTTTGCACAGCGCCGCGCTGAATATCACGCGCGCTATCTGGATATTCAGATTCTGCTCAAAGGTCAGGAAGGCATGACCTTCAGCACGCAGCCTGCGGGCGCGCCGGAAACTGACTGGCTGGCGGATAAAGATATCGCTTTCCTGCCGGAAGGAGTACAGGAAAAAACGGTGGTGCTGAACGAAGGTGATTTCGTTGTGTTCTATCCGGGCGAAGTGCATAAACCGCTGTGCGCGGTCGGTGCACCAGCGCTGGTACGCAAAGCCGTGGTGAAAATGCGGGTGGCATAAGCGTATTTGCCGGGGGGGCGGCTTCGCCTTGCCCGGCCTACGGGAGCGCGGTTGTAGGCCGGATAAGATGCTTAGCATCGCCATCCGGCATTCTTTTCATCCATGCTCTTACTTCGCCAGCGTCGCCACCATCACCGCTTTGATGGTGTGCATCCGGTTTTCTGCCTGATCAAATACGATACTGGCGGGGGATTCAAAGACCTCATCGGTCACTTCCATTCCACCGTGCAGACCATATTCCTGTGCCATTTGTTTGCCAAGCGTGGTTTGATCGTCATGAAACGCGGGCAAGCAGTGCAGGAATTTCACCTGCGGATTGCCGGTCAACGCCATCATCGCGCTATTAACCTGGTACTTACGCAGCAGCGCAATACGTTCGGCCCACTTCTCTTTTGCCTCGCCCATTGATACCCAGACGTCGGTATAGATGAAGTCCGCGCCTTTCACGCCCGTGGCGACATCTTCGGTCAGCGTAATATTGCCGCCGTTTTTCTGTGCCACCGCTTTGCACTCCGCAACCAGACTTTCTTCCGGCCAGCAGGCTTGCGGTGCGACCAGACGCAGATCCAGCCCGGTTAACGCGGCGGCTTCCAGCATGGAATTGCCCATATTGTTGCGGGCATCACCGGTGTAGACCAGCGTCATCTCATTAAACGCTTTACCCGGCAGGTGTTCCTGCATAGTTAACAGATCCGCCAGCAGCTGGGTGGGATGAAACTCGTTGGTTAATCCGTTCCACACCGGAACTCCGGCATATTCCGCCAGCGTCTCGACAATCTCCTGACCGTGGCCCCGATACTGAATACCGTCGTACATGCGGCCGAGCACGCGGGCGGTGTCTTTGATCGACTCTTTATGGCCAATCTGGCTGCCGCTTGGCCCGAGGTATGTCACGCGCGCGCCCTGATCGTATGCGGCAACTTCGAAAGAGCAACGGGTACGGGTTGAGTCTTTTTCGAAGATGAGCGCGATGTTTTTACCGGTGAGCTTTGCGACTTCAGTGCCGTTTTTCTTTTCCGCCTTCAGCTGTGCGGCGAGCTGAAGCAGTGACGTGAGTTCAGCAGAGGTGAAATCAAGCAGTTTCAAAAAATGTTTCTGATAAAACGCAGACATGGTTCCCTCACATGGCTTAGGCCATTTATTGAATTAAAATTCAATTTATATGGATGTTTATTCATTTGCAACCTTGTTTAACAAATCTTTCCTGGAAAGGTGGAGGCAATGACAGCGGTATGTGACAATAAGAGTATCGGCAGGACATTATGAGGAACGAGCCATGGCAAACCCGGAACTACTGGAAGAACAGCGTGAAGAAACACGCTTGATTATTGAAGAGTTACTCGAAGATGGCAGCGATCCAGACGCGCTGTACACCATCGAGCATCACCTTTCCGCGGATGACTTCGAAACCCTGGAAAAAGCGGCAGTAGAAGCCTTCAAGCTGGGTTATGAAGTGACCGAGCCGGAAGAGCTGGAAGTGGAAGAAGGCGACACGGTTATTTGCTGTGACATTCTGAGCGAATGTGCACTGAATGCGGAGTTGATCGATGCTCAGGTTGAGCAGCTGATGAACCTGGCTGAAAAATACGATGTGGAATACGACGGTTGGGGCACCTATTTTGAAGACCCGAACGGTGAAGAAGGTGAAGACGGCGACGATGAAGACCTCGTCGACGAAGATGATGACGGCGTGCGTCACTAAGTCATCAACTGACCTGCGGTAGCCCAGGCTGCCGCAGGCCAAGGACAATGTATGGATTACCTGCAAATACTCTCCCCGATCCACAACTTCCTGTACTGTAAAACGCCCCAGGCCTGGCTTGATAAAGCGCGAGACCCGGCGAATCTCCCACTGTTATTGACCGATCACCTCGTCTGTGAGCTGAAAGCGGCGCAAACGGCGATGCTGCTGGTGCGTAAGTATGTCGCAGATAAACAGGGATCGCAGGCGCTGCTGGACTGGCTGAAACCCTATGAAGCGTTTGCTTTCAGAGAAGGGGATGAGCCGGATTTTATCGCGCTGAATAAACAGATAAGCAAAAGCGTGATGCCGCAAACCGACGACCCGTGGGGACGCAAGCTTATCGACAGCATGGTTTTGCTGATCAAAGAAGAGCTGCATCACTTCTGGCAGGTGCGTGAGGCGATGATGAGCCGCAACATTCCCTATATTAAGATTACCGCCAGCCGTTACGCTAAAGGCATGCTCAAAGAGGTACGCACCCACGAGCCGCTGACGTTAATCGATAAACTGATTTGCGGGGCTTATATTGAGGCGCGTTCCTGTGAACGGTTCGCCGCGTTGGCACCGTATCTGGATGACGATTTGCAGGCGTTTTATCTGTCGCTACTGCGATCCGAGGCGCGGCACTATCAGGATTACCTGGCGCTGGCGCAGCAGGTTTCAGCCGATGATATCAGTAGCCGGGTGCGGTTTTTTGGCGAAGTAGAAGCCGCGTTGATCACCTCTCCTGACGATGAATTCCGCTTCCACAGTGGTGTGCCAGCTTAATTCCTTTCTTTGACGCGCGGTGTCCATCGCCGCGCGGATTAATCCTTCCTCTTTCTGTTAGCAAAATCTGGTGGCTGGAAATCGCTCGCTGCTGCCGTAATAATCAAAACACACGAAGGGGAAATATATCCCCGTAACAGAGATGATTTGGCATAAGGATGGTTAATGAACTGGGCACACGTTTTGTTGGCAGGTTATATCGGGGCGGTGATTGCTATCGTCGTCGGCATGTTTCGCAAAAAAGGTTGGCTGGGCAAGATCTCCGGCGCGGTGGTCTTTGTGGTGGCGGTTATCGCGTGGAATCTGTTTGATGTGCACTACCTGATCCCACGCGAAAGCCCGGATTATGGTCTGACCGAAGAGCAGCAGTTTGAAAAGGCGATGCTCTCCAATCCGGCGTTTCAGGTGATTAAGGAGCAGGAACCTGAGCTGACACAAAAAATTATCAGCCAGGCTGCGCAGATGAAGAAAGCAGGGAGTAGCGAACAGCAGGTTATCGACGCGATACAGCCGCAAATTCTTCAGTTGCAAATGGCAAGATTGCAGCAGGCGCCAGATGCCAATGTCATTGAATATATGAAAATTAACCTTGAGCAGATCGCTGCTGTGGCCAAAATCGGTGATGACGAATGCTTCCGCTTTCTGTTTCCGGCAGTGAAAGGGGGGATTAACCCGGCACGTCTGGTTCCGCATGAGATCATGAACCGTCGTATGGCGAGTGATATGAGTATGATGCGTGCTGCCTATGGTCCGAACAAACATACGGTCACGGCAGAAGAGAAACAGCTGGCGTTGCAGGATCTGCAAGCAATAAGCCCTGGGCTAGTACAGCGCTATGGGCCGGATATTCAGATCATGGCCGATCCGACTAAAGCGATCGGCAAAGAGAAGATTGCCTGTGAGATAGTGCAGGATCTCTGGTCACAGGTGCTGAAGCTGCCAACCGCTCGCGCGGCTGGCGTTATTCGACTGATGCTCTCAGCCGAGATGCAGTAACGTGGCTAAAGCCTCTCGGCGTAAGGTCAGAGGGGCTTTAACATCCGCACTTCACAATCCACGTGCCCGGTACAGCCCAGCGCTTCGCTGATATGCTCAAAGCCTAAATGCTCATACAGGCGGATTGCCTCAGTCAGAAACGCTGTGGTCTCCAGATAGCACTGTTTAAAACCCTGCTCGCGGGCATGTTCGAGCGCCATCAGCGCCAGTTTTTTCGCCAGCCCCTGACCGCGCGCGCTCGACAGGAAGTACATCTTTTGCAGCTCGCAAATGTCCGGTTCACTACATCCTAATGGTGCAACACCGCCACCGCCCACGACTTCACCATTTTGCTCAACCACCCAGTAGGCCGCGCCCGGCTGGCTGTAAACCTGGAACAGTTCGTCCAGATTAGGGTCGGCAACGGTATACCCCTTATCGGCGGTAAGCCCGTATTCAGCGGAAACTTTGCGGATAACGCGGGCAATTGCGGCGTTATCATCGGCAGAAATTCGGCGCAGCGTTGCCGCGACGGAGGTAATGGCACTCATAGCGAACTCATGACATAAAAGTGAGACATATGCAGTTAATACCACTGCGGTGAGGGGAAGCGCAAGCGAGGATAATTCAATAAAAAGCCTCTGAGCATATGCGTCAGAGGCTTTATCGTCTGTGGTGTCGGATGCGCTACGCTTATCCGACCTACGATGACGGTGCCCGTTTGCCGGATAAGCGCAGCGCTATCCGGCATAGGCAATTACAGCGCGGCGATGACCGCCTGCTGTTCAATCAGCTTCGCTTTAGCTTCTGCGTAACCATCCAGCTTCTCACGCTCTTTGGCGATGACTGCTTCCGGTGCGCGGGCAACGAAACCTTCGTTGGAAAGTTTGCCTTCGATACGGGCAATCTCGCCTTCGATTTTCGCCACTTCTTTCGCCAGACGTGCCAGCTCATCTTCTTTGTTGATGAGGCCAGCCATCGGGATCAGCAGTTCGGCGCCGTCGATGATTTTGGTCACGGAGACCGGACCTTTGTCATCGGCTGGCAGCACGGTAATGCTTTCCAGACGTGCCAGGTTCAGCAGGAAGCTGCGGTTGTCGTTCACGCGACGCATCGCATCAGCGCTGCAACCACGCAGCAGCAGCTCCAGCGGTTTGCCCGGGGCGATGTTCATTTCCGCACGGATGTTACGTACGGCGACGATCGCCTGCTTCAGCCATTCGGTATCGGCCAGCGCGGCTTCATCAACCTGCGCTGCGTTATATTCCGGGAACGGCTGCAGCATGATGGTATCTGCAGTGTTGCCACAAATCACTTTCACGCGCTGCCAGATGGTCTCGGTGATGAACGGAATGATTGGGTGCGCCAGGCGCAGCAGACCTTCCAGCACGGTAACCAGCGTATTGCGAGTGCCGCGCAGTTCAGATTCGGAACCACCGTTCATGACCGGCTTGGTCAGCTCCAGATACCAGTCGCAGAACTGGTTCCAGGTGAACTCGTACAGAATGCCCGCGGCGATATCGAAGCGGAAGTTATCCAGCGCTTCGCGGTACGCTTTGATGGTCTGGTTGAATTCAGCGAGGATCCAGCGGTCCGCCAGAGACAGGGTCATTTCGCCGCCGTTGAAGCCGCAATCCTGATCTTCGGTGTTCATCAGCACGAAGCGGCTGGCGTTCCACAGCTTGTTACAGAAGTTACGGTAACCTTCCAGACGCTTCATGTCCCAGTTGATATCGCGACCGGTAGAGGCCAGCGCTGCCAGGGTGAAACGCAGGGCGTCGGTGCCGTGCGGCTCGATGCCGTCCGGGAACTGCTTCTCGGTACGCTTGGCAATTTTCTCAGCCAGCTGCGGCTGCATCATGTTGCCGGTACGTTTCTCCAGCAGTTCTGCCAGAGATATACCGTCGACCATATCCAGCGGGTCAATCACGTTGCCCTTGGATTTGGACATCTTCTGGCCTTCGTCGTCACGGATAAGACCGGTCATGTAGACGGTCTTGAACGGAACCTGCGGCTTGCCGTTTTCATCTTTGATGAAGTGCATGGTCATCATGATCATGCGGGCAATCCAGAAGAAGATAATGTCGAAGCCGGAAACCATCACGCTGGTTGGGTGGAACTGACGCAGCGCATCGGTGTTTTCCGGCCAGCCCAGCGTAGAGAAGGTCCACAGTGCAGAAGAGAACCAGGTATCGAGAACGTCTTCGTCCTGGCGCAGCGCAACGTCGGCGCCGAGGTTGTTTTCCTGACGCACTTCGTCTTCGGTACGGCCAACGTAGACGTTGCCGTCGTTGTCATACCATGCCGGGATACGGTGACCCCACCACAGCTGACGGGAAATACACCAGTCCTGAATATCGCGCATCCAGGAGAAGTACATGTTTTCGTACTGCTTCGGTACGAACTGGATGTCGCCATTCTCAACCGCTTCAACCGCCGGTTTTGCCAACACGTCGGCACGGACGTACCACTGGTCGGTCAGCATCGGTTCGATAACCACGCCTCCACGGTCGCCGTAAGGTACGGTCAGGTCGTGCGGTTTAATTTCTTCCAGCAGGCCCAGCGCATCAACGGCGGCAACCACCGCTTTACGCGCAGCAAAACGTTCCAGCTTCTGGAACTCAGCCGGGATTTCATTGGAGTAAACGTCGGACTCTTCGCCTTTGGTGTCGTACACTTCCGCGGTTTCGCGGATGTCGCCGTCAAAGGTCAGAATGTTGATCATCGGCAGGCCGTGACGTTTCCCGACTTCGTAGTCGTTAAAGTCGTGCGCCGGGGTGATCTTCACGCAGCCGGTGCCTTTTTCCATGTCGGCGTGTTCATCGCCGACGATCGGAATGCGACGGTTAACCAGCGGCAGGACAACGAATTTGCCGATCAGATCTTTGTAGCGCGGATCTTCCGGGTTAACGGCTACGCCGGTATCACCCAGTACGGTTTCCGGACGGGTGGTGGCGACGACCAGGTAATCTTTACCGTCTGCGGTTTTCGCGCCGTCAGCCAGCGGATAGCGGATGTGCCACATGGAGCCTTTAGACTCGCGGTTTTCCACTTCCAGATCAGAAATAGCGGTGCGCAGTTTCGGGTCCCAGTTGACCAGACGCTTGCCACGGTAGATCAGATCTTCTTTGTACAGGCGAACAAAGACTTCTTTCACGGCATTGGAAAGACCTTCGTCCATAGTGAAGCGCTCGCGCTCCCAGTCAACGGAGTTGCCGAGACGGCGCATCTGACGGGTAATGGTGCCGCCGGATTCCGCTTTCCACTGCCAAATTTTGTCGATAAACGCTTCGCGACCGTAGTCGTGACGGGTTTTACCTTCTTCAGCGGCAATCTTACGCTCAACCACCATCTGGGTAGCGATACCCGCGTGGTCGGTACCGGCCTGCCACAGGGTGTTTTTACCCTGCATGCGCTGGTAGCGAATCATGGTATCCATGATGGTTTGCTGGAAAGCATGACCCATATGCAAACTGCCGGTGACGTTCGGCGGCGGGATCATGATGCAGAAGGACTCTTTGCTTTCATCGCCGTTAGGTTTGAAATAGCCCTGCTTTTCCCAGTGCTCGTAAAGCGGCTGTTCGATATCTTGTGGGTTGTATGTCTTTTCCATTATTTCCAGGTTGCCGTATTCAGGTTAAAACCAGCCACGCGGTAAGCTTTGTAGCGATCGCGTGCCGATTGTTTCAAAGAATCTTCGTAAGGAACGAAGTCTATCACTTCTGTGAAAGCGGTGGCAAAATCTGCAAAGCCAACGCGCAAACTGATGAGCAGGTCGCGCGGGCTGCTATTGCGTTTCTCCGGCCAGGCAATCTCTACCGGCGCGCCACCTCTGGGGCCTTCTCCCGCCAGATTGTGCGGAACAAAACTTTCTGCCGGTCTCGCCCACAGGGCTTCATCCAGTCGAAGAGCCTGCTTTTCATTTTCACAGGCGATCAGCACGCGCTTGCCAGCACGCCAACGTTCTGCGGCAATTTCACACACCAGTTGTTCAACGGCGCTTAAGCCATCGACGGTGTTGGCATTGTCCAGAATATAGAACGTTGCGTTTCTCATGATATGGGGCTTCTTGTTGTGGATTTAAATGCAAAGCCGGGTGGCGCTACGCTTACCCGGCCTACGGTTGAGTGATGTTGTAGGCCGGGTAAGGCGCACCCGGCGTTTTACATCACTCTTCGCCGTTAAAACCGGCACGATTGAGCAGGAACTGCGACAGCAACGCGACCGGACGACCGGTTGCGCCTTTGGCTTTCCCTGAACGCCATGCGGTACCGGCGATATCCAGGTGCGCCCAGTTGTACTTACGGGTAAAGCGTGACAGGAAGCAGCCCGCGGTAATGGCACCGCCAGGACGTCCGCCGATGTTCGCCATATCCGCAAAGTTGGACTCTAACTGCTCCTGGTATTCATCACCCAGCGGCAAACGCCATGCGCGGTCACCAGCCTGCTCGGACGCACCGATCAGCTCATGCGCCAGCGGGTTGTGGTTAGACATCAGGCCAGTGATGTGATGGCCCAGCGCAATCACGCACGCGCCGGTCAGGGTTGCGACGTCAATCACTGCTTCTGGCTCAAAGCGCTCGACGTAGGTTAACACGTCGCACAGCACCAGACGGCCTTCGGCATCCGTATTGAGCACTTCAACGGTCTGTCCAGACATCGTGGTCAGCACGTCGCCTGGGCGATACGCACGGCCACCCGGCATGTTTTCACAGCCCGCCAGCACGCCGACAACGTTGATGGGGAGCTGAAGCTCGGCCACCATGCGCATCACGCCGTATACCGCTGCTGCGCCGCACATGTCGTACTTCATCTCATCCATGCCTTCGGCAGGTTTGATGGAGATACCGCCGGAGTCAAAGGTTAACCCTTTACCGACCAGCACAATCGGACGCGCGTCTTCGGACGGATTGCCTTTGTACTCGATGACCGACATCAGCGACTCGTTCTGCGAGCCGTGACCGACGGCCAGATAAGAGTGCATGCCCAGCTCTTTCATCTGCTGCTCGCCGATCACTCGGGTCACAACATTTTTGCTGTAGCTGTCTGCCAGCTGGCGCGCCTGAGAGGCCAGGTAGGCGGCGTTACAGATGTTCGGCGGCATGTTGCCAAGATCTTTTGCCGCTTTAATGCCGGCGGCGATCGCCAGACCGTGTTGGATCGCACGCTCACCGCTGGTCAGTTCGCGGCGGGTCGGCACGTTAAAGACCATTTTACGCAGCGGGCGACGTGGCTCGCTTTTGTTGGTCTTCAACTGATCAAAGCTGTACAGCGTTTCCTGTGCCGTCTCAACGGCCTGACGCACTTTCCAGTAGTTATTGCGCCCTTTGACGTGCAGCTCAGTCAGAAAGCAGACGGCTTCCATTGAGCCTGTATCATTCAGGGTATTGATGGTTTTCTGAATGACTTGCTTGTACTGGCGCTCATCAAGTTCGCGCTCTTTGCCACACCCAATAAGGAGAATTCGCTCAGACAGAACGTTAGGAACATGGTGCAGCAACAGGGTTTGACCCGGTTTGCCTTCCAGTTCGCCGCGACGCAGCAGTGCGCTGATGTACCCGTCGCTGATCTTGTCGAGCTGCTCTGCAATCGGAGAGAGGCGGCGTGGTTCAAAGACACCCACGACGATGCACGCACTCCGCTGTTTCTCCGGGCTACCGCTTTTTACACTGAACTCCATGCACTACGCTCCTGAATCTTAAAGACAACGGCGGTGGCTACGGATAGAATTGCAAGCTTTCGTAACTCATACCCGCTGTTGCGGTGACTTCGTGTTAATCTTAACGTTATTACGGCATTGGCACGTCAGAACAATTTCTGAGAGGTGGATCCGTTGAGTATAATGATCTTAGCGACGATTTCGACGACTCAAGAGAATAAATGACGTTTAAGCCATGAAACAAGCTAAATTCCGGCAAAAGACGGGTTTTTACGGGCGTATTTAAAGTGATAATCATAAGATATCTGGTTCGGGAAACGCTCAAAAGCCAACTTGCGATCCTATTCATCCTGCTTTTGATCTTCTTTTGTCAAAAGTTGGTCAGGATCCTTGGTGCGGCGGTTGACGGTGATATCCCGGCAAATCTGGTGCTCTCGCTGCTGGGGCTGGGCGTGCCAGAAATGGCGCAACTTATCTTGCCCTTAAGCCTGTTCCTCGGGCTGTTGATGACGCTGGGCAAACTGTATACCGAAAGCGAAATTACGGTCATGCACGCCTGCGGGCTGAGCAAGGCAGTGCTCGTGAAAGCGGCGATGGTGCTGGCGCTGTTTACCAGTATTATTGCGGCGGTCAACGTGATGTGGGCCGGGCCGTGGTCCTCCAGACATCAGGACGAAGTCCTGGCGGAGGCGAAAGCGAACCCCGGTATGGCGGCGCTTGCTCAGGGGCAATTCCAGCAGGCGACCAACGGCAGTTCGGTGCTGTTTATCGAAAGCGTTGACGGCAGCAACTTCAAAGACGTGTTCCTCGCGCAAATCCGCCCGAAAGGCAACGCTCGTCCTTCGGTCGTCGTAGCCGATTCCGGACATCTTACCCAGATGCGTGATGGCTCTCAGGTCGTGACGCTGAACCAGGGGACGCGCTTTGAAGGTACCGCGCTGCTGCGCGATTTCCGCATTACCGACTTCCAGGATTATCAGGCGATTATCGGTCATCAGGCCGTGGCACTGGATCCAAACGATACCGACCAGATGAACATGCGTACGCTGTGGACGACCGACACCGATCGTGCCCGCGCGGAGCTGACCTGGCGTATCACGTTAGTATTCACCGTATTTATGATGGCGCTGATGGTTGTACCGCTGAGCGTGGTGAACCCGCGTCAGGGGCGCGTGCTGTCGATGCTGCCAGCAATGCTGCTCTATTTGCTGTTCTTCCTGGTTCAGACGTCGCTGAAGTCGAACGGCGGTAAAGGTAAGCTGGATCCAGTGTTCTGGATGTGGACGGTTAACCTGGCATATCTGGCGCTGGCGATTGTGCTTAACCTCTGGGATACGGTGCCGATGCGCCGCTTGCGTGCCCGTTTTATGCGTAAAGGAGCGGTATAATGCAGCCTTTTGGTGTACTTGACCGCTATATCGGTAAAACCATTTTCACCACCATCATGATGACGCTGTTCATGCTGGTGTCGCTCTCCGGGATCATCAAGTTCGTTGACCAGCTGAAAAAAGCCGGGCAGGGGAGCTACGATGCGATGGGCGCCGGGCTGTATACCCTGCTCAGTGCGCCGAAAGATATCCAGATCTTCTTCCCGATGGCGGCGCTGCTGGGGGCATTGCTGGGGCTGGGCATGCTGGCCCAGCGCAGTGAACTGGTGGTGATGCAGGCTTCCGGCTTTACCCGTATGCAGGTGGCGTTGTCGGTGATGAAAACCGCGATTCCGCTGGTGCTGCTGACGATGGCTATCGGCGAATGGGTCGCGCCACAAGGCGAACAGATGGCGCGTAACTACCGTGCGCAGCAGATGTACGGCGGCTCGCTGCTCTCTACTCAGCAGGGGTTGTGGGCGAAAGACGGTGACAGCTTTGTCTACATCGAGCGGGTGAAAGGCGACGCCGAATTAGGCGGGATTAGCATCTACTCGTTTAACGACAAGCGCCGTCTGCAGTCTGTACGCTACGCTGCGAGCGCGACGTTTGACCCGGAGCAGAAGGTCTGGCGTTTGTCGCAGGTGGATGAATCCAACCTGACCGATCCGAAGCAAATCACCGGCTCGCAAACGGTGAGCGGCACCTGGAAAACCAACCTGACACCCGACAAGCTCGGCGTTGTGGCGTTGGATCCTGATGCGCTGTCGATTAGCGGTCTGCATAACTACGTGAAGTACCTGAAGTCGAGCGGCCAGGATGCCGGACGCTACCAGCTCAATATGTGGAGCAAAGTCTTCCAGCCGCTGTCTGTAGCGGTCATGATGCTGATGGCGCTGTCGTTTATCTTTGGTCCGCTGCGTAGCGTCCCGATGGGCGTGCGCGTGGTGACAGGGATTAGCTTTGGCTTTGTGTTCTATGTGCTGGACCAAATCTTTGGCCCGCTGACGCTGGTGTACGGCATTCCGCCGATTATCGGTGCGCTGCTGCCAAGCGCCAGCTTCTTCCTGATAAGCCTGTGGCTGATGCTGCGTAAGTCGTAATCACAGTAATCGTAGGCCTGATGGCGTTGCGCTTTTCAGGCCTACTCCGGACCCGTAGGCCGGAGTAGGCGTTTACGCCGCCATCCGGCAACGTAACACGGGGCTAGCGTTTTCTCCCGCCCATCAAACTCCCCAACATGCCGCGGATTATCTGATTGGTAACCTGTCGCGCCGCGCTTTTCGCCACGCTCTGCACTACGCCATCGCGCTTACCGCCGCGCGGTCCGGTGCTGCCAAACAGAATATCCTTCAACCCACCGAGAATACCGCCGTCCACATCGACAGCTTTACCGTTGGCGGGAGGCGTATTTTGCTGCTCGGTACTGGCCTGCACGCCTTGCTGTAAACGTTCATAGGCGGACTCGCGGTCGATCTCTTCTTCATATTTACCGTGCAACGAAGAGTGATTAATCAGCCCGTTGCGCTCGTCGTCCGTCACCGGCCCCATCCGTGAGCATGGCGCAATCACCATTGCTCGTTCAACCACCGACGGGCTGCCTTTGGCATCCAGAAACGACACCAGCGCCTCACCGGTTCCCAGCTCCTGAATGGCTTTTTCGGTATCAAATGCCGGGTTGGCGCGCATGGTTTGCGCCGCGCTTTTCACCGCTTTCTGATCTTTCGGCGTGAACGCGCGCAGGGCATGTTGCACACGGTTTCCCAACTGACCAAGCACGTTGTCCGGAATATCCGACGGGTTTTGCGAGACGAACCACACACCGACCCCTTTCGAGCGGATCAGGCGGATCACCTGTTCGATTTTATCCAGCAGCACCTGCGGAGCATCGTTGAACAGCAGGTGCGCTTCATCGAAGAAAAACACCAGTTTTGGTTTTTCCAGATCGCCCGCTTCCGGCAGCTGTTCGTACAGCTCGGAGAGCATCCACAGCAGGCTGGCGGCGTACAGTTTGGGCATCTGATAGAGCTTCTCGGCGCTGAGGATATTAATCATCCCTTTGCCGTTGGCATCGGTACGCATCCAGTCTTTGATGTCCAGCATCGGTTCGCCAAAGAAGTGTGCCGCGCCCTGTTGCTCCAGCGATAGCAGCCCGCGCTGGATCGCCCCGACCGAGGCGCTACTGATATTGCCGTACTGATTCTGGAAGGATTTAGCGTTATCGCCAATGTACTGGGTGATAGCCCGCAGGTCTTTGAAATCGAGCAGCAACAGACCCTGGTCATCGGCAATACGGAAGATAATATCCAGCACGCCGGACTGCACGTCGTTGAGGTTCAGCAGACGGGCCAGCAGCAGCGGACCGAGGTCAGATACCGTGGCCCGCACGGGATGACCTTTTTCGCCGAAGATATCCCACACCGTGACCGGATTAGCATGCGGTTGCCAGTCAGTAATACCGATATTTTTCAGGCGGGCGAGCAGCTTGTCAGAGGCTTGTCCTTCCTCGGCTACGCCGGTCAAGTCACCTTTCACATCGGCCATAAATACCGGAACGCCAATCTCGGAAAGCGATTCGGCCAGCTTCTGTAGCGTGACGGTTTTACCGGTCCCGGTCGCGCCGGTAATCAGCCCGTGACGGTTGGCCATGCCTGGCAGTAAAAACAGTTCGGTGTCCGGCGTGCGGGCAATTAGCAGGGGTGCGCTCATTGAGATTTCCTCCATTTATCCTGCCTGGAGTATAGGCAACCGTGACGCACTCTTCACCGCTAAATTGCGGAGATTGTGAGGAGAATTTAACCTGTCTGGAATAGCGGGGAGAATAGCCGGGAAGCTTA
Organism: Citrobacter sp. Cpo061; assembly: GCF_030332845.1. Classification (NCBI taxonomy): domain Bacteria; kingdom Pseudomonadati; phylum Pseudomonadota; class Gammaproteobacteria; order Enterobacterales; family Enterobacteriaceae; genus Citrobacter; species Citrobacter sp. Cpo061. The sequence continues at coordinate 375,421 of NZ_JAOWHB010000034.1, read as the reverse complement.
CGCCACCCGGCAAAGACGATCAGAAGTCTGCTTTAAGCACTACGCGGTAGCGGGCCTTACCGTCACGCACGTGCTGGATAGCTTCGTTAATTTGCGACATCGGGTACAGTTCGGTGGTGGGCGACACCTTGCTGCGCCCGGCAAATTTCATCAGCTTGCGCAGCTCGAACGGCGTACCGGTCGCCGAACCGGAGATGCTGCGATCTCCGGCTATTAAGGTGAACGCCGGAACCGGCAGCGGCTTCAGCACCGCGCCGACGGTATGGAAGTTACCGCCGTAGGCCAGCGCTTCAAAATAGGGCTGCCAGTCGAGATCGACGTTAACCGTATTAATAATGAGATCGAACTGGCCCGCCAGCGCTTTTAGCGCATCCGGATCGCGGCTGTTGACCACCTTATCCGCTCCCATCGCCAGCACTTCCTGCTCTTTCGCCGGATTGGAGCTGAACGCGGTCACTTCGCAACCCATCGCGTGTAACAGCTTAATGGCGATATGCCCCAGGCCGCCGATGCCGATCACCCCGACGCGGCTGGTGGCGGTGATATGGTGCATCAGCAGCGGTTTGAACACCGTGATGCCGCCGCACAGTAATGGGCCAGCTGCCGCCAGATCGATACTCTCCGGTAGCGGGATCACCCACTGCCAGTCGGCCCGCAGCTTCTCAGCAAAGCCACCGCGATTAAGAATTGTGGGGACAGACCCTTCCAGACAGTTAATCTGATTGCCGCTGATACAGGCATCGCAGTGCCCGCAGCTGCGTGCCGTCCAGCCAACGCCGACGCGCTGACCAACCTTCAGACCTTTATCCTGCGCCGCGCTGCCGAGCGCCGCCACGCGACCAATCACCTCATGCCCGGCAACCAGCGGATACTGAGAGAATCCCCATTCGTTGTCGATCATCGACAAATCGGAATGGCAGATACCGCAGTAATCGACCTGGACTTCGACATCTTCCGGCTTAAGCTCGCCCGCATCATATTCATAGAGTTCGAGTTCGCTGCCCGCCGCTTTTGCAGCGTAGCTTTTTATCATCGACATCGTGTTTCCCTCAGTATGGTGTTGAACTGGAAGTGTAGAGCATGGGGAAACGGGACGCTTCGCAGAAGGGGGGATTAAGGAGGGGGCAAACTGTGATGAGGGTTACAGCTAAGAAAGGTAATGCTGAAATTTTCAACACTTAGCGAGCCAGACACACGCTGGCGCTTGCATGGTGGCGCATGACAGGTATAATCCACAACGTTTTCCGCATCCCTTCCGTGCCGGAGTGGCGAAATCGGTAGACGCAGTTGATTCAAAATCAACCGTAGAAATACGTGCCGGTTCGAGTCCGGCCTTCGGCACCATTAGTACTTCCAAGACCATCCGAGAAAGTCTAACTATCCCTTTAAAATCAATGCTTGCAGCGATTTTTACGTCCTGCGTCGTCCGAGGTTGTCCGTTGAAATCCGGATGTCATTGGGGGCATAATTGGGGGCATCTTAACTTCGATTAGAAATGTGCCCCCAAATGAAGCTCAACGCCAGACAGGTCGAGACCGCAAAGCCAAAAGACAAAACCTACAAAATGGCCGATGGTGGCGGTTTGTATCTTGAGGTTTCGGCCAAAGGTTCCAAATACTGGCGCATGAAATACAGACGTCCCTCTGACAAAAAAGAGGATCGCCTCGCTTTTGGTGTTTGGCCTACTGTGACGCTTGCTCAGGCAAGAGCAAAACGCGATGAAGCTAAAAAGCTTTTAGTGCAGGGCATAGACCCAAAAGCCGAACAGAAAGAAGCTCAGGCCGCGAATTCGGGGGCATATACTTTTGAAACTATCGCCCGAGAATGGAATGCCAGTAACAAGCGCTGGAGTGAAGACCATCGATCGCGCGTTCTTCGCTATCTTGAGCTTTATATCTTCCCTCATATTGGTTCGTCCGACATTCGGCAGCTTAAAACTAGCCACCTGTTAGCCCCGATTAAAAAAGTTGATGCCAGTGGCAAACACGATGTCGCTCAGCGCCTGCAACAGCGCGTCACGGCCATTATGCGTTATGCCGTACAGAACGATTACATCGACTCAAATCCAGCCAGCGATATGGCCGGTGCACTATCGACAACCAAAGCGCGACATTACCCTGCTTTACCTTCTAGCCGGTTCCCTGAGTTTCTTGCACGTCTTGCTGCATATCGTGGCCGTGTAATGACACGGATCGCGGTCGAGCTTTCTTTGCTAACTTTTGTGCGTTCCAGTGAGCTACGTTTTGCGAGATGGGATGAGTTCGACTTTGATAAATCTCTCTGGCGTATACCTGCAAAGCGAGAGGAAATAAAAGGTGTGCGTTACTCGTATCGTGGCATGAAAATGAAAGAGGAGCATATCGTTCCGCTTAGTCGGCAGGCGATGGTTTTGTTAGAGCAGCTTAAGCAGATTAGTGGCGATAAAGAGCTGCTGTTCCCTGGAGATCATGACGCAACTAAGGTTATGAGTGAAAACACGGTAAATAGTGCATTGCGTGCAATGGGATATGACACGAAAACTGAGGTATGTGGGCATGGGTTCAGAACGATGGCGCGTGGTGCATTGGGGGAGTCAGGGCTATGGAGCGATGATGCGATCGAGCGCCAGTTGAGCCACTCAGAGCGTAATAATGTGCGTGCTGCTTATATTCATACTTCTGAGCATTTGGATGAGCGTCGTTTGATGGTGCAGTGGTGGGCAGATTTTCTATATTCCAATAAATCACGTTCTATATCTCCTTATGACTTTGCTAGAGAAGGATCATAAAATATGATACTTCTCTATGAGATACTTTGCGACTAATGTAAGTGGAGTATAAACCCGCATTTGTCGATTAAATTATCCCTTAATTTTGAAGTGATTTCTTGACTGGTTTTTTTTCTGCCACCAGATATAAAGTCTCTATAATCTGATTGTGTTATTAATATCTCTTCTTTAGCTCTAGTAAACGCCACATACAGAACGCATCGCTCTTCGAAGTTATCATCAGAATAATTCCAGAAAGCCTCGTCCTCGAAACCAATTAGTATCACGGCTTTATACTCAAGCCCTTTGCATTTATGTATGTTCATTATTTTTAATGATTGCTTCCCACAGAAATTCATCACAATTGTTTCTCTGTCAATATTATTTGAGTATATTTTATGAAGTTGTTTAGCTAACTCCGTCCAAATGTATTTTGTATGTTCAACTGATTTGTGTTGTGGCCATTTGCTCTTTATTAGATTGAGGCCTATGTGATCAATTATATTTGTTATAAAATCTAAAACATTCTTATAGTCGTTGAAAGCCGTAGCTTTTTTAGTAGTTGAAAAATAATCAATAAACGTTATTAACTTATTATTATCAGAGTCATTGTTCTCATCTATTATGTTCAGTTCTATATATAGATTTAACAACTCAGACCAAGCCTTAGGTGATTTTATCAATGCACATTCGAGGATTAAACTAAAGATAATTCCTAATGGATCTGCTATCGCATCCTGAAAAGTATCATAAACAATATTACTGATGCCTTTATTATTTAATCGATCACATAATTTAGCACTGTAGTTGCTTGATTTTTGTCGGGTGAGTATACATATGTCTTCTGGTGAAAATCCAGATGCAATTTTATTTAATACATAGTCAGTTATGAATTCCGACTCATTGATATCATCATTAAAATGATGAATTGTGCAGTTATTATTTTTATGTGGTGTTATCTGATTAAATACTCCTTTTTCGACAAAAGGTTGAAAGTGGCTTAAGAATTCTTTTATTTTAACGCCGGCTCTAAAATTACTAATTAGTAATTTTCTTTTAGGTTTAAAATCTGTCTCTACTAGTCGATATATTTCAGGATAAGCTTGAGCAAAAAGCATAATGCTTTGATTTAGATCTCCTACACAAATAATTTTTACTTGGCTATTCAAGAATAATAATGAAATAAGCTCATACTGCTGTAATGTGGTATCTTGGAATTCATCAAGAAAAATATGAGTAAAACATTCCTGATATAAAATCGGAATTTTTCCATTGTTTTTTATTATTGCTGACGCATATTTAATTACATCACTAATATGAACTTTGTTTTTATCGCTCTTACCCTTGAATATAACATCATATCCTGCATTAGGTCTTATGTTTTCATCAAGTGATAATCTGAATCTATCGACGATAGATTTAGCAAAGGAATGATAAGTCTTAGATAGAAATCTGTCATTTGCCTCAGGTGAGCGCTTTAATACTCTATCTTTGACATTTTTACTAGCTTCGTTTTTGAATGTTAGGAAAAGAATTTTCTTAGGCCAAGGGCAAATATCATGCTCTAAAAGATAAATGGTTTTTTGAGCAAGCATCTCAGTTTTACCAGCCCCAGGCCCTGCTAGTATTGATAATGAGTCTTGTTCATAAATAATACTTTCTAACTCATTAGTTTTAACAATGAATTCTTCTGGATTCCATTGTGGTAAAGAATTATCTACCATGGCTAATCTCTCCCACTCTTTCTACTAATTCTTTAAGAACGCTTGGCATCCTTTCGACAAGTGATCCCTTTATTTTATTAATAAGCCGTATGTGAGAGGCTGGTTTGCTTTTACTGCCAAGGAATCTATAATTATACCAAACAAATTTTGTTAAATAACCATTATCATGTTTATAATTTTTATTCCCTTTGTTTCCATCTTTAAGGACTTGTTTTATTATGTCATTTTCAATTATTTTTTCTTGCTTCAAAACCTCTGGTCCCCTTTCATTGTTTTCTGAATCTATTTCACAATAAATTTCAGGAAACGAATTAATCATCATATAGTCTATATCTAAAGGAGCAGAGAAAAATATATTATGCTTTTTTAACTCGTCGACAATATTTACTTCTTTTCCATCTTTGTAACATATTGTAAAAGTTAATGGATCTTGCTCCGAGTCCCAATTAGGTAATCGGTCAAGCATCTCAGAATGTAAATAAGTTACATTCCTATGAGAGGATAATTGTTTTATGGCATATTTGATTCTTTCAAATCCTCCACCATTTCTTCCTAGGTCGAGATCTAATAATGTTATGTAAGGTACTTTTAAAGACTCAAGTAAGCGCCAGAAATGATTTACATGCCTACCACCTAAAGGAGCAATTGCAATATTTTTACTATCTGCGTCAAAGTTATAAGATTCAAATATTTTGGGTAGTATTACCTGCTCACTATCACCCTCCACTAAAATTACAAGACTAGCAAAATATATTTCAGGATATGATTTGACCGCTTCATTTATAAATTTAAATTTCTCATCGGATTTCAACGGTAGTTCTAATTTATTTATAACACTACAAGTGTTTTTCAAGGAAAAATGTCGAACCTGTTCAGGTTCTATTCTGGACATTATAGAGGTTGAATGCGTAGACATTACCATTTGGAATGAATCTTTCTCGGCATAGTTGGAAAATAACTTTATTATCCTACCGAGATAATGAGGTGATAAATGGTTTTCTGGTTCTTCTAATGAAATTAAGCTAAATATTGGGAGTCTTAATTTTGATTTATCAAAACTATATTCACCTTTAGCCGCGTGTTTTATTTTTATTTCCACGTTAAATAATGCATTGATTATTGCAAGATACATCAGGGATCTTTGACCATCACTAAGTAATTCAGCCGATATAATTGCACCTTGTTCATTGGGACTTAAGAATAAAGTAACTAACTTCATCAAGTCATCTATCGAGTTTAGAGGGAAGTCTAATTGGGCATTTGAAAGTACACTCTCTTTATAAAGTGTTGACCATCCACTATTAATGGACTCTGATATTAAACTTATCTCTTTGTTTTTCTTCGCGATGGCAATCAGTTCTAATGCTTTCTCTTTATACTCGTCCCTAGCATTTTCATCCCAGTTAATCGCTTTCATTAACTTACCCAAAACCGCTGATGAGGAGTAAGTTAATTGTTTTAATGGATCTCTGGTCGCAGGTACGTAATGGATTTGAATTGAATTTCGAATCAATGGTGATAATTTTATTTTGCAATCATCGCTGGGAGTTTCTGAGATATCTGTAATGATATAGATGTTTTCATCTATATCGCCGACATCTGAAAATTCATAACTTAATGATGCTTCAAGTCGGACCCTAAAGATTACATCCTCTCCGTCATCGAGTGTCATTTGTTCTATTAACGAAGGGATACTTACATCATCTTTTATTTTGCCGAAAGCAAATGTGACATCTATGAAGAGATTTTTAATTTGGGTTTGATCATCTTCGTTTTCAACATGAAATTCAGAAGGATATATGGTTCGGAATGAATTTGAAACACTGAATAATTTATTTAGTGCATCAAGAATTGCACTCTTTCCGGTTCCATTGTTACCTATGAATACTGTTCTGTCTTTTTCAAATGAAATTTTTTGTGGTTCATTATATGAAAAACTTTTAAAACCACCGATAGTCATATTTTTTAAATGCATGGATTAGAACCTTGTAATGTATTTGCACCGTAAAATAACTGCTTGGCTAAATTAATTAAAAGAAGATTATTCAATGCTGTATCAAAACTACATCGTAGCTGAAGCTATATTAAACCTACTTTTGGGAGAAACTCAATATTAAACTACATAATTACAAAATCACCAACGTGCACAGCCCCGCCCGCCTGCCCGCTTCGCTTAACAGACTGGTTTTCATGCACCCCGTAAATCGTCTCAGAAGCCACCACACAAGGGCTTTCGCGTCAAAAATGGCGCATGAGACTCATGCGTTTTCATGCGCCATAGATATGCACTCATACGCTCTCAGGCCAGCCAGGGAACAGGCGTAAAAAATCCCGGTACTGGACCGGGACTTCGTGGGCGTATTTTGCTAATCAGACAGGAATTTGCTGACGGTTTGACAGCTTTGATGCGGAGCCATAGCGATTGAGAGTTTGCTGCTGTTTTTCCGGCATTTTTGCTTTGTCTGATTCCTGTTCATTGCGTCGAGGCTTCATAATGATCGTATCCACGCTTTCCAGTGCGGTAAATGTGCAGGAACATTCCAGATTCTGGCACTGATACCATGAGCGTTTAACCGACGGAGCTTCATAGGCGCTGGTTCTGGCGTGAGCGACCGCGCCACATTCAGGACACTTCAGGGCCATATCAGCACACTCCTTTTTCATTAAGTCGATTAAGGCGGGCCAGGAAAACTTTATGTTGTGCCGGGGTGAAACTGGCTGAAGCATCAGCGCGCATTGATGCATCCACCGTTAATCCGGTTTCGTCGATAATGCTCTTATATGCTGCTGGAATTACCGGAGTACGGACTTCCGTTTGTCGGGCTACAGCGGTTCGTAATATTTTCATTGCCGCCTCAAGCCCGTATGGTGCGCAAAGAAAAGGAGCCAGAGCGTCAGTGAGTGCATCACCATGCTCGCTCATGAAGTTTTCCGTTGCGCTTGTAACACAGCTTTCCAGCACAATCTGGTGAGCATAAAGACCATCCCGGGCGGCACAGTTAATCTGCCATTCGAGGAGTGCAAGACGCTCACGAAGATCCTCAAGCTGGCTGGCATATGCTGCGGGTTTTTCTTCAGTATCCAGCAAAGCAGCCAGACGAAGCTGGCTGGTACTTTGCACATTACGTAGTGTCAGCCAGCTTTTTATTGCCGCGCGGTAATCGTTGAGAGCTTCCTGAGTAATGGTTCCGGTATTCATTCCTTCTCGCCCCCTTTAGCCATGTCACGCTGTTTAAGCATCCGGGAACGTGCTGCAGGGCTGGGTGATTGTCTGGCATCCTGTATGGCTTTATCGTCCGCATAAATGCTGATCCCCGGCAGGGCAATATCATCCGTTGAAGATACGTTACAGAACAGTGCCGGAGTGGTGAGTTGCTCGCTGATAAATTGCTTCAGCACACTTTCGGGGTCGTTTACGGTATGAACTACACCGATAACAGAAGATGCGCTTCGGCCCAGAGTCATTTTCAGCAATCCAAGGATCTGAATAAGTTTCTGGCCGTGTTCCTTCATAAACTCATTCCAGAGCCACACTGCATGAGTTTCAATCAGGTGATTATGTTCGCTGATGTAGCGGTTTGCAGCATCCGCAGTTTTCCATGGCAGGAATTCATTTTCTGCAGCCTGAGCAGCCAGCAAATCTTCGAACTCATCTAGTGTTTCGCGTCCTAGGGCGATTTCTGCCCGCAGTTTTTTCATTCGTGGCGTCATATTCCCCTGATTCTCACGAAACAGGTTTCGCCATTCATCATTAAGCGCCTGCGTCTCCGTTTTTGTATCTTCCTGACGTTTACGGATAGTTTCAGTCATTGCAGCGGCTTCGGTTTGTTTTCGCCGTTCTTCCTGCCAGACAGCTTTTGCTGCCTTAACTTTTTCCACCGCTTCGCGAATTTTCGGCGGGAGGGTGGGGGTAATGTTTGCATCAGAGATCTGGTTAACAGTTGTCATGGCTGCTCCGGTAGTGTTTTGTTGTTGTGTCAATTGTGCCGGGGTCCATACAAGCGCACTACCGAGGAGGATTGTGTCAGTGACTGAACAATGACCTTGTTCTGGCTAGCCAGAGAAAGGTGTCATGTCTGATCTACACCCTTCCTTTAATACATACTATTCACTACTGTTCACTTCAATAAAAATATAGTAAATACATGTGGTTAAGTGGTGTAGTGTTTTAATTAAAGTGATCATCTACTGTTCATGACTGTTCACAGAGATAAAATTAAACATATATTTATTTTTCATATAAGTCGCGATATTTATTTCAGTTTATTACTGGAGCTTTTCTCATCACCAATATTCACCAGTATTCAATACATATTCTATGTAAAGAATAAAAGATGTCTTATGTCTGTTTAATAATTGAACATTCAACCTCCCTGCACTCAGTTGCATTTCAGGGAAATATTCATAAAAATGAATTTGTCTGATGTTCATTAAACACATCCGGATACATGCGGAAGTAAGATGGTAATTTAATTTCTTTAATCATCGGATTTATTGATACACATGGTGAGCTGTTTATTTTTGGCCGTTTTTGGCTCTTTTATTAATCAGGTATTGTCTTAGTGCTTATGATGTAAAGCCCTGAATGATATGGGCTGGTTCAGATTTGAGCTGTGATCCTGCCTAGTGTAATAGACTTTTTTATTATTGATGCTCCTTATTATATTCCATAAAGGAATTGTTTGTTTTTGTTCGTTTCATACGGTTTTTAGCTGTTTTATTTTTTGAGAAATCAACATTTCACACAAAATAAATAAAGCATGCGCGAGCCGCTTATATAAACATAATAAGGAACTACCTGAATCCGCATGGAATTGCCCGGACTGTTGTAAACATATTAGAGAGGTAGCCAGATGAATAGTATTTCCGTTTCCACCCCGGCACCAGCTGCTCCGGTGCTCCCGGTTCCGGCTCAGCAGGAGCGCTTCATACGATTACCTGAAGTGATGCACCTTTGCGGGCTATCCCGTTCAACCATCTACGACCTTATCAGCCGCGATGCCTTCCCGCAGCAGATATCCCTGGGTGGAAAAAATGTGGCCTGGGTACAGTCGGAGGTCAGTGCATGGATGGCGGCGCGAATTGCTGCCCGCGAGCAAGGAGGCCATGCGTGAAACTTGCTTTGCAGTCTCATCTCCTTTTTTCTGGCTTGCGTCCTGATATCTTTTCCAGGTATAGTTTTCCCGCTGCCGCAAAATCGGCTGCCGGGCGTAGGAACCCGAGTTACTTATTGGCGACACCAGACGCGCCGTGCGTCTTTTTTTACGTCGTTGCTCAGGCACACCCATTTTTCGGGCTGCGGTGCTTATACCTTAGCCCCTTTCAGATAATGGTGGTCCGGGCGGGGCAGCCTTCGGGCTGGCCGGTTTCCAATAAGGCCGGTATTCCTACCCCCGTTCGGGTCACCACCCATGAGCGTAGGAACTCCGGTGGTGGCATTTACCGCTACTTATTGGAGGTTGCCCTTATGGCTACGATCCTCGCCCCGTCACATCCTCAATTTATATTTGTTTTTGCCGCCGTTCGTCGTGCAGAACGTAAACCACGTATCAGTATGCTGCGTATCATCGCCAGCAATGAGCATCATGCACGTCTTTCACTGGTCCATGAGTATGTGCTTTGTCTTGCTGCTCGCCTGCCTGTCCGGGAGGTGATCTAATGAATCACGCCGCAATCTCTTATGACGATATTCTCCGCCTGAAGCATCTTCGTAACGTGGGAGAGTTTGTCACTGGAATGGCTGTTCTTCAGGATTGCTACGAAAAACCTGCCAGTGCTCAATGTGAACAACTGGTTTCCCTGATTTATCTGATGACAGAGCAGCTTGATGGCGTGGTACAGCGTTGCCAGGATGACCTCATGAACATGGAGGTGGTGCAATGAAATCACGCACTCTTTCCCTTTCACTTCGGGTAGCGTTGTATCGCCGCGCGGTAGCCTGCGCCTGGTTGAGTGCCTGCTATCAGCAAAACCGCCATCTGCAGCTCACTCTGGATGAAATTGAAACCGCTATTGCCCGTGAGCTTGAAGGATTTTATCTGCGACAGCACGGGCAAACAAAAGGCATGGAAATCGCCTGCGCCCTGCTTTCAGACCTGATGGAATACGGCCCTCTAATGTCCTGTCCCGCACTCTCCCAGCTCGGAATAGCCGTAATGGATGAGTTATGCGTCCGTCACATCAAAAAGCCGGTTTTACACTGAGGGAGAACTGCGTCATGTCAGGAATGAAAGTCAGTCAGGCCGTGAAGGCTGCCCGCGGTCACTGGGCTCAGATTCTGCCAGCGCTGGGCGTGAATATATTGAAAAATCGCCATCAGCCTTGCCCGGTCTGTGGCGGTAAAGATCGTTTTCGCTTCGACGATCAGGAAGGACGCGGAACATGGTTCTGCAATCAGTGCGGAGCCGGGGATGGTTTAGCGCTTGTCACCAGGGCACTGAATGTGGATATCAGTGAAGCAGCTGACAGGATACATGGACTGACACATGATCTGTCTATAGTTAATTCCGAGGTCAGGACGTTAACCGCCGATACCGATAGCGGGAAAGATGCAGCGGCAGCACTTGCCGCGCGACTGCTGCAAGCCTCGCGTGAATCTGCCGGAAACACTTATCTTACACATAAAGGTTTCCCGGAGCATATTTGCCATGAGCTGACTTCAGCTCATAAGGCCGGCGGGGTGATGTTCCGCCCCGGTGATTTGATCGTCCCACTCTATAACGCTGACGGGGAGCTGGTGAATATTCAGCTTATCAGTGGCAATGGTAGCAAGTGTTTTCTTAAAGGAGGTCAGGTTAAGGAGGCCTATCATCTGATAGAAGGGGGCGGGAGTTCTGTAAGAAGGATTTGGATTGCGGAAGGTTACGCCACGGCGCTTACCATTCATTATTTGACAGGAGAAGCCGTCATGGTGGCATTTTCGTCGGTCAACTTTCTTTCTCTGAGCAGCGTTGCCCATAATAAGTATCCTGGATATCAGTTAATTATTGCAGCGGACCGCGATCTGAATGGTTCAGGCCAGAACAGGGCTGAAACTGCTGCAAAAGCGAGTCAGTGTGACATTGTGCTGCCACCGGTTTTTGGTGACTGGAATGATGCGCTTACCCAATACGGAGAGGAATCCACCCGGAAGGCAATTCTTGAGGCTTTGAAGCCACATAACGCCAGTCCTTTCGACACAATGAGTGAAGCAGAATTCACAGCGATGAGTGTCAGCGAAAAAGCTCAGAGGGTTCGGGAGCATTACAGGGATGCACTGGCGGTTGATCCGAACGGGCAGCTTTTATCCCGCTACGAGTCTGGAGCGTGGAAAGTTATTTCTCAGTCAGATTTTGCCCGAGATGTCGCAGCCCTTTTCCAGCGCCTCGGGGCACCGTTTTCCTCAGGAAAAATTGCCTCACTGGTGGAAACATTAAAGTTAATTGTTCCGCAGCAGCAAAATCCGTCACGTCATCTGATTGGTTTTCGTAATGGCGTTCTCGATACGCGAACAGGGCTTTTTAGTCCGCACTGTAAAGAGAACTGGCTGCGTACCCTGTGTGAAGTCGATTTCACGCCACCGGTAAAGGGGGAAACGCTTGAAACTCATGCCCCGGCATTCTGGCGTTGGCTGGACCGGGCCGCCGGACACAAGCCAGCAAAACGTGACATTATTCTTGCAGCGTTATTTATGGTGCTAGCGAACCGCTATGACTGGCAGCTCTTTCTGGAAGTGACTGGCCCTGGTGGAAGTGGCAAAAGTATTCTGGCTGAAATTGCGACCATGCTTGCTGGAGAGGATAACGCCACCTCTGCGACCATTGAAACGCTGGAGTCCCCGCGAGAACGTGCGGCTCTGATAGGTTTTTCTCTTATTCGCCTGCCTGATCAGGAGAAGTGGAGCGGCGACGGCGCCGGGCTTAAGGCTATAACTGGTGGCGATGCAGTATCTGTGGACCCCAAATATCAGAATGCTTATTCAACACATATTCCGGCGGTTATCCTGGCCGTAAATAATAATCCTATGCGCTTCACTGATCGCAGTGGTGGTGTGTCCCGCAGGAGAGTTATTCTGCATTTTCCTGAGCAGATAGCACCGGAAGAACGCGATCCGCAGTTGAAAGATAAAATTGCACGAGAACTGGCTGTGATTGTTCGTCAGCTCATGCAGCGTTTCAGCGATCCGATGAGCGCCAGAACATTGCTTCAGTCGCAGCAGAATTCTGATGAGGCTCTCACCATCAAGCGTGATGCTGATCCAGCATTTGATTTTTGTGGCTACCTTGAGGCATTACCTGACACCAACGGCATGTTTATGGGGAACGCCAATATTGTCCCGCGCCAGCCACGTACGTACCTTTACCATGCCTATCTCGTATACATGGAGGCTAATGGCTTTAAAAATACCCTTAGCCTGACAATGTTTGGCAAAGGGCTACCAGTTATGCTGAAGGAATACGGGCTAAATTATGAGAAGCGGCGAACTAATCAGGGAATGCAGACTAACCTCACTTTAAAAGAGGAAAGTAATGCAGACTGGCTTCCCAAGTGTGATGAGCCAACAATCAAATAATTACAACTAACCCGGCTGATGCCGGGTTTCTTATTGGAAACGTACGAATGTAGAGATAGCAGTTCACTCTTCACCTAACTGTTAATACATAACCAATTGATATATAAATTAAAAGTTGCAGAGTGAATAGTGTGCATGGTTTTGCGAAAAAAAAGTATTTTTTGTTGAGTCAAGTCCCGGTTTGGATCCGTTTAACGGAACCTAACTGGATTGACTATTTCTTCGATAATTTTTGGATAAATAATCAACAAAAATCAAAATGTGAACAGCGATTGGAGGGGGCACAAAAGGGGGCATAATTGAATTGATTATGAATAAAATCCATTTTTTACAACAATTTAAATGAATGTGCGAGTCCGGCCTTCGCACTCACCCTCTAAACACCTCCTTCCTGTGCCACTCCACAAAACCTTCTTTTGGATAATTCTCGCGCATCATCGGTAGAGCAATCTCCTTCCCGTCGAAATCCCAGAATAGTCTGCCCACCATGCCGCTGCCATTTACTGCGGGTGACACCTGAACTCGCATACTCTCATCCAGCCCAATCGAACCTTTATCAAATGCTTTATGGTGGATTGCACACAGCGCCAGGCCGTTCGAAATCTCGCACGGACCGCCGTGCTGTTTCCATTTGATATGGGCGGCTTCCAGGGCAACCGAAGTGCTGTCGTGGCGCATATTGAAGCCACAAATGGCGCATTCATAGTTATAGGCACGCAGAACCTGCTGGCGGAACAATGGGTCCCGCTGTTTGCGGATTTGCAGGATATCAAACCCCAGTTCATCCGCGATCTCTTCCTGGATGCTTTCGGTGAAGTGAGCCTCGAGAATTTGCTGTGCCAGGGTGTTAATGAGGTTGTTGCTCTTTTTCAGCAGGGCAAAATGTTGTTCATCAAAGCCTCCGGCAACGTTATGCGCCACCAGTTCTCCGGCAGGGGGCTGTTTGCTGCTGCCGGATGTTGAACAATGCTCGGCGTTTTGTAGCTCCCAGAACCCATCTCCCTGTAAGCGCCAGAAGGGCATATCCGGGCGATACTGCGCGCGTTGCGGTCCAAATCGCTCCAGCAGGCTATGCAAGGGGTCGCGAACTTCTGAACCGTAATCAAACAGGCGACCGTGACCCTGCTGATACCCCGCCAGCACATGAAGCAGCAGCAGAGGCTTGTGCGGCGCACGCTGCTCGCCTTTACGCCAGATGGTGATGTCGGCAATTGCCTGCTGCAGGGATTTACTGGAAGTCATTGATTTCATTTTCGGGTAAATAATTGCGATGATGCTCGCAAAATATCACTTAATCAAGCGTTGCTGTGTCTATTTCGGCCAACACTAAAAACAATATTCATTATCGAATTCGCAGATTAAATAAAACACTTTTTTCGCCATATTATTTTTAAGTTATTCATGCTCATTCATAGGGGGGGTATAAAAAACCTTTTTTTAGTAAGTGTTATTTTTATAACTATATGAAAAGAAAAGGTTATTTACTGGGGTGTTATGCTGGTTTCTGCTTGTTAATAAAAGCAATATTGGTAATTTGAAGTGTTGGGTTTATCATATTTTAACCATGAATTACATTCCCTTTATATTTTTGAATGTTTGGCATAAATAGGACGCTCGGTTCCCAATACACAGAGCGAAATAGATATGGGTGAAGATGAAAATTATTCCCTTTGACGAAACGGTCTACGGATACACCACATCAAAAAAGGCGCCAGTGGGCGCCTTTATACCTGACCATCACCCTCTGGTTTTGCGAGATGGATAAGCGTGTCGACACGCGCGGGGGAGAGCGGTTCGCGCGGCTGCGGCAGCGGCCAGCCGTACAGCCAGCGGGCGCTGGTGGCGCAGACTTTTCCCTGGCAGGCTCCCATTCCACAGCGTGAAGCGAGCTTTGCCGCCTGCCAGCTTTCGGCGTTTTGCACGTCGCCACAACGAATATCCTCACAACGGCAGAGCAGCATATCCGCGGTGGTCGCGGCTTTTAGCGACTCCGGCAGCGCAAACGTCGTATGCAACGCCTGGGCAAAACGCTGCCAGCGGGCGCGCGCGGAGATGGCGCTTTGGGCCTTTTGCGGACAATTTGCGGCGGCGTAGCCGGCAATTTCTCCCTCGGCTAACGCCAGCTCGCTGCCGCCAAAGCCGGTGCATTCTCCTGCCGCATAGATGTCCTGCACACTGGTGCGTTGATCCGCATCGACCCAAATAGCCTGATTTTCTGTTTTGCAGCCAAAGATTGCGCCAGGTTCTATATTCGGTACCAGCCCATAGCCAATGGCCAGCCTATCGCAAGCAATCTCGCGGGTTTGCCCCTGGTGGCGCACGGTCACTGACTGCAGACAGGTATCACCCTGCGCTTGGATGATCTGGCTTGCCGGATGATATCGGGCTGGAAAGAGCTCGCCGAACTGACGCAATTTTTCAGGCCAGCGCCATAGCCCGGTTGCGAAACGGGCCAGTGCGGTCATCGGGGCCTGTTCGATGATGGCGACAATATTCCCGCCAGCGCGTTTCACCGTACTGGCGACCGCCAGCAGAAGAGGACCGCTGCCTGCAATGACCACGCGTTCCCCCTTGAGTTGTAGGCCGTGTTTTATCTGCGCCTGCAGGCCTCCGGCCCCCGTCACATTGGGTAGCGTCCAGCCGGGAAAAGGCAGCGAGAGTTCTCTGGCGCCGCAGCATAAAATCAGCCGCTGCCAGCGGATTTCGCCGCAGTCGTCTGCGGTTTCGAAGACTACGGAATGTGGGTCGGGGCGGGCAATTAGCCGGGCTCCGCTCAGCAGTGTGATGTTGGGATGTTCAGCTACCGCCTGACGAAGCCGCCTGGCGTCCCGGGGGAGCGAGACCTGCGGCCCGTCGCGCCAGATTTGCCCGCCGGGGCGCGGGTTGTCATCAAGGATTATCACTGATTTTCCACAGCGTGCGGCAGCCAGTGCCGCCGACAACCCGGCTGGCCCTGCGCCAAGGATCAGGATCTCACAGTCAACGCTTTGCATGATGGCTCCTTTCAATCACCATTTCGGGCTGGCATTCCGTCTGGCAGGCCAGCACCCGGTGTCCGTTCACCGTGACGCGGCACTCCTGGCAAACGCCCATTCCGCAGAAGGGCGCGCGCAGTTGACCACTCACCGAACGACGGGTCACGCCGTTGCCCACCAGGGCCAGTGCTGCGGCAATACTCATTCCGACGGGAACCTCACAGCTCTGGCCGTCGATAATCACGTTCAGGGTCGTCATGCGATGGCCTCCTGCTTGTGCAGACGTGCGGGGAGCCAGGCGTCCGGGGATACCGCCGGGTGCTCGCCAAGGATCTGGGCGCAAAGTAACTCGGCGGTTGCTGGCGCGGTTGTGACGCCCAGTCCTTCATGTCCCAGCGCCAGCCAGATACCCGGACGCGCAGGATGTGGGCCAATCAGCGGGTTACCGTCAGCCGATGCCGCGCGAAAACCGCTCCAGCAACGGATGATATTTAGCGTCTCCAGAGAGGGTAAAAAATGGCGCGCTCGCGCCAGCATCTGTGCCAGCAGGGGGAGGTCAACCTCGCGGTCGGTGTTATCAAACTGGCGGGAGGAGCCAATCAGCAACTGTCCGGTGGGGCGTGGCTGAATGTTAAATGCCACTGAGGTGCCGCCTGCATGGGCGCTGGCACCGTATCCCAACTCTACCAGCTGGTGGCTGAGCAAGGGGCCGTAGCGGTCGGTGATCGCCAACTGGCCTTTTTTGGGTATGAGCCAGTTTTCACCCAGCAGCATATTGGCACCCAGACCGCTGGCGATGACGATGGCGCGTGCACGCAGTCGTTTACCGCTGTGTAGGGTGACGTAAGGGGCATCAACAGAGAGGGCGCTATCCCGAAGATGCGTTAAATTGGCATCGTTAATAAACCAGCGGGCGACGTTTGGGGCGTAAACTATCCCGTCGCCGGGGACCCACAGCCCGCCAGCGAGTCCGGTGGTGAGCAGCGGTTCGCGCGCGGCAAGCCGATCGCGGGTCTGCATTTCACTGACAACCTGGTATTGTGCCATCCGTTGTTTTTTTTCTTCTGCCAGCGCAAGCTCTTGCGGCGTTTCCGCCAGCCACAGCGTGCCGCATCCGCGCCAGGCACAGCTTTCCGGCATCCGGGGCGTCAGTTTGCGCCAGCACGCCAGAGACCAGGCGGAGAGTGCGAGCTCCGCAGGATCGTCATCCATGCACACCAGGTGACCCATACCTGCCGCCGTCGCGCCCGCATTGCCGTCATCGACCAGCGTGACTCGCTGCCCGCGAGCGGCCAGTTGCCAGGCGCAGGCGGCCCCGATAATCCCGGCACCGATGACGATGACGTCACTTTCGATCACAGCGAGATCCCCCAGCAGAACGGATCTTCAGGATTGAGGATCAGTCGGTTGTCACCACAGACCCATGCCTCCCCGCGGATTGTTGGGACGATCTTGTCGCCATGCGGCACGAAATGCGCCGTAAATTCGCTGCCGATGATGCTCGCCTGCCGCCAGGATTCTCCGGATTTGAGTTTTCCGTCCTCTGCCAGACAGGCCAGCTTAGCGCTGGTGCCGGTGCCGCAGGGCGATCGATCCCAGGCTTTTCCGGGGCAGAGTACAAAGCTGCGGCTGTCCGCGCGATCATCTTCTGCAAACAGTTCGATGTGATCGATAATGCCGTTATGTTCGCCACGGATGCCTGCACGATCTAACCCTTCACGGATTGCCCATGCGTACTCCGTCAATTCAGGGATCTTTTCCGGCGAGACCGCGAACGGATGATCGTTGACGAGGAAGAACCAGTTGCCGCCCCAGGCGATATCACCCGTTACCGTACCGTGGATGGTTTCAACCTGTACCTGCTTACGCCAGCGGTAGGCCGGCACGTTTTCGACCGAGACGCTGCCGTCTTCGTGCAGCGTGGCGGTCACATCGCCCACCGGCGTTTCAATCAGATGTTTACCGGGTTGAATGCGCCCAAGCCATGCCAGCGAGGCAATCAGCCCGATGGTGCCGTGACCGCACATGTTCAGAAAGCCGCAGTTGTTAAAGAAGATGACTCCCGCCGTGGCCTGTGGCGAAACTGGCTCACAGAGCAATGCACCGACCAGAACGTCGTTACCGCGCGGCTCAAGAATAATGGCTTTACGCCAGTCGTCGTAGTCGCGGGAAAAGCGCTCGCGACGCTCGCTCATGTTCCCCGCTCCCAGATCCGGAAAGCCGTCGATGACCAGGCGAGTGGGTTCACCGCCGGTGTGAGAATCAATCACTCTCAGTTCACTGTACTGTGCTGTCATAGGATCTCCGGGAAGTTAATATTTTGTTGCTAAATGCTGACGCAAGCCTTGCGTCCCGGCTTGATCGCTTTCGTCACCGCAAATGACGAAATCAGCATAATGACCGCTGTCATCGTTAAGGCATTATCATATTTATTTGTTATTAATCATTTTGTTAGTGACGTGGTAAACCAAAATAGGCAACTGCGCCAGTGGCTGGAAAAGGGGAAATTATAAATCTACGGCAGGATCGCAAAACACAGTAAGGATGCTTGCTAGGTTAACAAAAAGTTAATAAATATTCAGATCACTAATCGGGAGGAAGCGTGATGTCCTGTGTGATTAATGATGTGCGGGCCCCGTCGCCGGTGCCTGAAGTGGCTGAACTTAGCCAGATATGTGAGGGGTTGGCGCGTCAGCGTCCGGACAATATCCAGACGTTGCTCCATGCGATGGCATTGATTGCGCCGCTGCTCAATGCCATTCCGAATGTGGTTTTTTTTATCAAAGATGTGCAGGCCCGCTATTTAATGGTCAATATGACCCTGGCACGACGCTGCGGGTTTAAGACGGTGGTTTCTCTGTTGGGTAAAACCTCTGCTGATGTTTTCCCTTCAGCGCTTGGGCTGGGCTATACCGAGCAGGATATGCGGGTGCTGCGCGAAGGGGTAACGCTGCGCGATCAGCTGGAAATGCATCTCTACAACGGTCGTGAACGCGGCTGGTGTTTGACCCAGAAGCTGGCGCTGCGGGATGCGCAGGGCCAGGTCATCGGTATGGCGGGGATTTCACACGATCTGCAGGAAGCGCAAGCGCGTCACCCGGCGTGGCAGCGGCTGGCGATCGTCGACGATCATATCCGCAACCATTATCACCGTCCCATCGCGATGGAAGAGCTAACTGCCCTGAGCGGCATGTCGGTGGCGCAAATTGAGCGCTACTGTAAGCGTATTTTTCATCTCACGCCGCGCCAGATGATCCACAAAGTTCGGCTGGAAAAAGCCACCGAACTGCTGGCGGGCGATACGCCGATTACCGATATTGCGTTGCAGTGCGGTTATACCGATCACAGCGCGTTTAGCCGCCAGTTTAAGGCGATGACGGGCTCTACGCCGCGTGATTTTCGTATTACGCTTGCCGGGTAAGACACACTCACTGTGCTAATTTCGTCATCAAAGAGGAAGAAAACCACCAAGCAGTCGGTCGCCTGAAACGTCAATCTGTCAGTGAATATTCACCATTCATTCACTTTAAATTAACAAATTGACGACAAGGAACCGAACATGAGCAAGAAAGCCATTCACTGGAGCGGTGTATTCCCGGCAGTCAGCACCCAGTTTCGTAGCGATTATTCCCTGGATCTGGATGCCACCCATACGGTGATGAAAAACCTGGTCAAGGATGGTGTTTCTGGCCTGGTGGTGTGCGGCAGCGTGGGGGAGAACACCTCTCTGACCACGCAGGAAAAGCTGCAGATCATCGAAGTAGCGAAAGATGCAGCGGGCGGTCAGATCCCAGTCATTGCGGGGGTGGCCGAATTCACCACCGCATTTGCACAGAAGATGGCGAAAGAGGCAGAGCGCGTGGGCGTCGACGGTATTATGGTGATGCCTGCGCTGGTGTATTCCTCAAAACCGCATGAAACAGCGGCCCACTTCCGCAGTGTGGCTACGGCTACCGACCTGCCTATCATGGTGTACAACAACCCGCCGATTTACAAAAACGACGTGACGCCGGATATCCTGGCGACGCTTGCCGACTGCGACAACATCGTCTGTTTCAAAGACTCCTCCGGCGATACCCGCCGTTTTATCGACCTGCGTAACTCTGTTGGCGACCGCTTTGTGCTGTTCGCTGGGCTGGATGATGTGGTGGTCGAGAGCATTGCCGTTGGGGCGGAAGGCTGGATCTCCGGAATGTCGAACGCCTTCCCGCGTGAAGGGGAGACGTTGTTCCGCCTGGCGAAACAACAGCGTTATGAGGAAGCGATGGCGCTTTACCGCTGGTTTATGCCGTTGCTGCATCTGGATGCGCGCCCGGATCTGGTGCAGTGCATCAAGCTCTGTGAAGAATTGCTGGGGCGTGGCAGCGCCATTACCCGTCCACCGCGTCTGGCGCTGGAAGGGGATACCCGTGCGCAAGTGGTGGCGATTGTTGAGAAGGCGCTGGCGACCCGTCCACAGCTGCCGGATGTTGGCCTTTAAGTAAAGGAGTGATGATGACGCTACCTCTTTCTGTTTCGGGTCAGCAGTTTATCGCCGGACGCCGCGTGGCAAGCGGTGAGGCGACGCTGCCAAGCCTGCGTGCCGCTGACGGCAAGCTGACCGGATACCATTTTTACCCGGCCTCTCATGAGGAGGCCGCCGCCGCGGCGGAGGCGGCTGACCAGGCGTTTCCTGTCTATTCACAGACCGCGCCAGACGTGCGTGCCCGCTTTCTCGACACCCTTGCCGACGAGCTGGATTTGCTCGGCGAGGATTTTTTCGCCATAGCCCACCAGGAAACGGCGCTGCCGCTGGCGCGGTTACAGGGAGAGCGCACCCGTACCAGTAATCAGCTGCGCATGTTTGCCGGGGTGCTACGTCGGGGCGATGCCTTTGGCGTACGTATTGATACCGCACTCCCTGACCGCCAGCCGCTGCCGCGCCCGGATCTGCGTCAGTATCTGACCGCGCTTGGCCCGGTGGCGGTGTTCGGGGCCAGCAATTTTCCGCTGGCCTTTTCTACGGCAGGAGGCGATACCGCATCCGCGCTGGCGGCGGGTTGTCCGGTGGTGGTGAAAGCCCATCCCGGACATATGGCGACGGCGGAATTGACTGCCCTGGCGATTGTGCGTGCGGTCGCGGCATCTGGCCTGCCTGCGGGCGTTTTTAACATGATTTTCGGCACCGATATTGGCGCGGATCTGGTTCGCCATCCGGCGATTCAGGCGGTGGGTTTTACCGGTTCGCTGCGCGGCGGTAAGGCGCTCTGGCAGCTGGCGCAGCAGCGTCCGCAGCCGATCCCCGTCTTTGCGGAAATGTCGGCCATTAACCCGCTGATTATTCTTCCGCAGGCCGTCGCCACGCGGGCAGAAACGCTGGCCAATGAGCTGGTGTCCTCTTTCACTTTGGGATGTGGGCAGTTTTGTACCAAGCCGGGGCTGATCCTTGTCTTACGCGGCGAGGGTATGTCCCGCTTCACGCAGGCGCTGAAGGTCGCGGTTGACCAGGCACCGGCACAGATCATGCTGAATGCCCCGACGCTTGCCCATTATGAAGAGGGGGTCAGCGCGCTTGAGGCACATCCGCATATTCAGCGCTTGGCAGGGTCTGATGAATCGGTTATCGGCCGCGCGCAGGCCCGGTTGTATCAGGCTCCGGCTTCGCTGCTGCTGGCACAGGATCCACTGCTACAGCAGGAAGTGTTTGGCCCGCTGGCGGTGTTGGTCGAGGTGGCCGATGAGGCGGAGTTGCAGTCCATTTTGCGCGTGATTCCGGGCCAACTGACGGCAACCGTGCACGCCGAATCTGATGATGGGCCGCTGGCGCAGCGCCTGCTGCCAGCCCTCACCGAAAAAGCGGGACGCGTTTTGTTTAACGGTTATCCGACCGGTGTCGAGGTTTGTGATGCCATGGTGCACGGTGGTCCGTGGCCTGCCACCACCGATGCTCGCGGTACCTCGGTAGGGACGCAATCCATCGACCGTTTTTTACGCCCGGTATGCCTGCAAAATGTGCCTGCCGCGCTGCTTCCGCCTGCTGTCCAGGATGACAACCCTCTGAACCTGCTGCGCCTGATTAACGGGCAGTGGACCCGGGAAGCCATTTCCCCCTCTGTTGACTGAAGGGCATGACCATGACGATTCACTCTACGCACCAAACACAGGCCCGCGTTGCTGAGGTGGGTAAATTTAAAAAGCAGCTAACGCTAACCGACCTGACGTTTATTGGGCTTGGGGCTATCTTCGGTTCCGGCTGGCTGTTTGCCGCAAGCCATGTGGCATCGATTGCCGGACCTGCGGGCATTGCCTCGTGGGTCATCGGTGGGATTGCCGTTCTGCTGTTAGGGATTGTCTATTGTGAGCTGGGCGCGGCACTGCCTCGTGCCGGGGGGATTATCCGTTATCCGGTCTTTTCCCACGGTGAGTTGATGGGGTATCTGCTTGGATTTATTACGTTGATTGCGTTTTCAAGCCTCATCTCCATAGAGATTGTTGCTGCGCGGCAGTATGCGGCAGCATGGTTCCCGATGCTGACTCAAACTGGTTCAAGCGACCCAACGTTGCTGGGATGGGTAGTGCAGTTTTTGCTGCTGTGTTTGTTCTTCGGGCTGAATTACTACAGCGTAAAAACGTTTGCCCGTTCCAATAACATCATCAGTATTCTGAAATTTTTGGTGCCGCTAGCGGTCGTTGTGACGCTATTTACCTTTTTCAAACCTGAGAACCTGCACGTTCAGGGGATTGCACCCTTTGGTATGTCGGGCGTTGAGGCTGCGATTAGCGCCGGTGGGATCATCTTCGCCTACCTGGGGTTGACGCCAATTATTTCTGTGGCGAGTGAAGTAAAGAATCCGCAGCGTACCATCCCGGTGGCGCTGATTTTATCCGTGGTGCTGTCGACGATTATTTACGTGCTGTTGCAGCTGGCATTTCTTGGCAGTATTCCGACCGAAATGCTGGGTGGCGGCTGGGCGGAGATCAGCAAGCAATTTTCGCTGCCGTACCGGGATATCGCCATTACGCTCGGTATGGGCTGGCTGGCGTTTATGGTGGTGTGCGACGCGATTGTCTCCCCAAGTGGTACCGGCAATATCTACATGAACGCCACGCCGCGCGTGATTTATGGTTGGGCGAAAGCAGGCACCTTCTTTAAGACGTTTACTCACATCGATAAAGAGTCTGGCATTCCGCGTCCGGCGCTGTGGCTGACCTTTGCATTGTCTATCTTCTGGACATTACCGTTCCCGTCATGGGAACAGCTGATAAGCGTGGTGTCGGCGGCGCTGGTACTGAGCTACGCCATTGCCCCGGTCACGGCGGCGGGGCTACGCCGTAATGCGCCGGATTTGCCGCGCCCATTCCGCGTGCGTGCCTTCGGGATTATCGGTCCGGTGTCGTTTGTGATTTCGGCGCTGATTGTATTCTGGTCTGGCTGGGGCACGCTGTCATGGCTGCTGGGACTGCAGATTGTGATGTTTGTCGTCTATGTGCTTTGCAAATCAAAAGTGCCGGTACACACCGTAAGTCTGGCACAGCAGGTGAAATCGTCTCTGTGGCTTATCGCCTTCTACGCGCTGATTATGCTCTTCTCCTGGCTGGGCAGTTTTGGGGGCACAGGGGTGATTGGTCATCCGTGGGATACGGTGGTGGTAGCGGTGATGTCGCTGGGAATTTACTACTGGGGTGAGCGAACCTGTCTGCCGCGGGCTAACTTTACCGGTGATGAAGAAGAGTAAAGGAGTCGGTCATGGAGATGGTAAACCTCTCGTTAACAGAGGCTTATACGCTGGCATATAAGGTGCTGCGCGGGAACGGATTCAGTGAAGCGCATGCCGTGGCGATCGCGACAAACGTGACCCACGGTGAGCGTGATGGCTGTGCCTCGCATGGTTTGTGGCGGTTGCTGGGGATTGTGGAGACGCGACGTAAAGGAAAGGTGTCACCTGACGCTGAGCCGGTTATCACCGATACCGCGCCGGCCATTGTGAAGGTGGACGCCGGTGGGGCATTTTCCCTGCTGGCATTCGAGCGCGCGCTTCCACTGTTGATAGAAAAGGCGCGCCACAGCGGTATTGCAGCCCTGGCGATTAACCGCTGTGTGCACTTTTCGGCGCTGTTTGCCGACGTTGAGCCGCTCACGGAGGCGGGGCTGGTGGCGCTGGCGACGACGCCCAGCCATGCGTGGGTTGCTCCCGCAGGCGGGACGCAGCCGCTTTTTGGCACTAACCCGATAGCATTTGGCTGGCCGCGTGAAGAAAAACCCCCGTTTATCTTCGACATGGCCACCAGTGCGGCGGCACGGGGAGAGATCCAACTCCATCAACGGGCGGGAAAAGCGGTGCCGGAAGGGTGGGGGATTGACGGTGACGGTCAGGCCACCACCGACGCGCAGGCGATCCTCGACGGTGCGATGTTGACGTTTGGCGGGCATAAAGGGTCTGCACTGGCGGCAATGGTGGAACTGCTTGCCGGACCGCTCATCGGCGATATGACCAGCGCGGAATCGCTGGCGTGGGATAAGGGGGCTGGCGGGTTGCCCTATGGTGGCGAGCTGATTCTGGCCCTGGACCCGGCCCGCTTTCTGGGACGGGAGGCTCCGCAGCATCTGGCACGTGCCGAGAGACTCTTTGCCGATATGCAGCGGCAAGGGGCGCGTTTGCCGGGCGAGCGTCGCTATCATTCCCGTATGCGTACAACTCGTGACGGTGTAGAAATAACCCATTCGCTGTTCAAGGATATATCCGCGTTAGTGAAATAATTATCGCGAGAACAGGAGGGATGATATCCCTCCTGTTATACGTTTATATAAATAGTTACTGTGATTAGCGATGCGCAGGTGTTAGCACACCTTCGTATCGCGCTAATAAAACCCCTGTAAATTCCCCCAGTGATCTTCGGTAAGCCCAGATGTAAATAAGATGAAATAAGCGCGAATAGCACGCTTTCGGAATAAATAGAAAACGCCTTCATCCCAATAAATCCGGTATTATTCATCGCATTTATTCATTATCTTTCTCGCGCCTGAATATCCCCACGCTCCAGAAAACAACGCCTGTCGGCATCAGACCAAAAATGCGATCTAACTCACAGAAGCAAATAGCAAACTCTGAAACAACGCTTAATTGTACACTTTGCTTTACACTTTTAGTGATGTGAATCACAAATATAAACCCGCGAAGTGATCCGACTCTCACAAATTGGGGTGTACTCATTGAGCAATACATTATGAGAACAGCCTGGAAAGTTAAGTTTTCAGTATTTTCCCTCTCCAATGACATGCAACGGTGAAGGGCAAATCAACACGCAAAAAAAACTCGTTGAATATGAACGGGTAAAAAAATGACGTGTGATTTGCATCACTCACATTTACAGCTTTTTAAATTATTGCCAGTGATTAATGTTGACCGGGCTATTTCCATAATCAATCAAATCTTGCATAGTGCCTCCACATTATTTCTCCCCCTGGCTCAGGAGGCGAATAGTTATATTTCATCAGACTTTATTGATGAACCAGGTATGATTTACTTTACATTAATACGTACATGACCACTGTTACTGGAGAAACAAAATGAATTATCCGGCAGAACCCTTCCGTATTAAAAGCGTTGAAACTGTATCTATGATCCCGCGTGATGAGCGCCTTAAGAAAATGCAGGAAGCGGGTTACAATACTTTCCTGTTAAATTCGAAAGATATTTATATTGACCTGCTGACCGACAGTGGCACCAACGCAATGAGCGACAAGCAGTGGGCCGGAATGATGATGGGTGATGAAGCTTACGCGGGCAGCGAAAACTTCTATCATCTGGAAAGAACCGTGCAGGAATTGTTCGGCTTTAAACATATTGTTCCGACTCACCAGGGCCGCGGCGCAGAAAACTTATTATCACAACTGGCTATTAAACCAGGGCAATATGTTGCCGGGAATATGTATTTCACTACCACCCGTTATCATCAGGAAAAAAATGGTGCGGTGTTTGTCGATATCGTTCGTGACGAAGCGCACGATGCCGGTCTGAATATTGCGTTTAAAGGTGATATCGATCTTAAAAAATTACAAAAACTGATTGATGAAAAAGGCGCAGAGAATATTGCGTATATCTGCCTGGCGGTGACGGTTAACCTCGCAGGCGGGCAGCCGGTCTCGATGGCGAACATGCGTGCGGTGCGTGAACTGACGGCAGCGCACGGCATTAAAGTGTTCTACGATGCTACCCGCTGCGTAGAAAACGCCTACTTTATCAAAGAGCAAGAGCAGGGATTTGAGAACAAGAGCATCGCCGAGATCGTGCATGAGATGTTCAGCTACGCCGACGGTTGTACCATGAGTGGTAAAAAAGACTGTCTGGTGAACATCGGCGGCTTCCTGTGCATGAACGATGACGAAATGTTCTCTTCTGCCAAAGAGTTAGTCGTGGTTTACGAAGGTATGCCATCCTACGGCGGCCTGGCCGGACGCGACATGGAAGCCATGGCGATTGGCCTGCGCGAAGCCATGCAGTATGAGTACATCGAGCACCGCGTGAAGCAGGTTCGCTACCTGGGTGATAAGCTGAAAGCTGCTGGTGTACCGATTGTTGAACCGGTGGGTGGTCACGCGGTATTCCTCGATGCGCGTCGCTTCTGCGAGCATCTGACGCAGGACGAGTTCCCGGCACAAAGTCTGGCCGCCAGCATCTATGTGGAAACCGGCGTGCGCAGTATGGAGCGCGGAATTATCTCTGCGGGCCGTAATAACGTGACCGGTGAACACCACAGACCGAAACTGGAAACCGTGCGTCTGACTATTCCACGCCGTGTTTATACCTACGCACATATGGATGTCGTGGCTGACGGTATTATTAAACTTTACCAGCACAAAGAAGATATTCGCGGGCTGAAGTTTATTTACGAGCCGAAGCAGTTACGTTTCTTTACTGCACGCTTTGATTACATCTAAAAAATAGTTATGGCCCCATCACGTGATGGGGCTTTTTTGTATTCCTTTTCCATGAACAGGAAGCCTTTGCGGTGCCCGTTACCGTGACATAACTAAAAAAAGTAAACCCTGACTCCGACATTTTTATTATCCGCATGATGT
This sequence comes from Citrobacter sp. Cpo061, assembly GCF_030332845.1. Classification (NCBI taxonomy): domain Bacteria; kingdom Pseudomonadati; phylum Pseudomonadota; class Gammaproteobacteria; order Enterobacterales; family Enterobacteriaceae; genus Citrobacter; species Citrobacter sp. Cpo061. Next base: position 348,366 of record NZ_JAOWHB010000034.1, on the reverse strand, counting down.
ACAAATGACAGCTGTAATTATAACGAATAGTCTACAGGAACATTTATCATGGATATTAATGCCATTGAGCGACAGAGTAGTACCCCCGGACTGATTAGCGGAACCATGTTGGTTATCGCGACCGTAGTGGGTGGCGGGATGTTCTCCCTGCCGATTGCGATGGCCGGCGTATGGTTCCCCGGTGCGTCTGTTATTCTTCTGTTTATCGCCATCATGATGTTATTAACCGGTCTGATGCTGGTTGAAGTCAACCTGCATTATGGCGCCGGTGCCAGTTTTAATACCTTTACTCAGGATTTATTAGGCCGTAAGTGGAATATCGTTGTCGGGATCGCTTTCGGCTTTGTGCTGTATATTCTGACCTATGCCTATATTTCCGGATCGTCAGCGGTGATGGCGCAAACCGTGTTCAAATACAGCGGCGTGCGCTTTCCGGCGAATATCTCGGTGGTGATCGTCAGTATGCTGGTCGGCGCGATTGCCTGGTACAGCTCCTTGCTGGTCGGACGCATCACTACCGTGTTGATTATCGGTAAGTTTATCGCGTTCTTTGCTACTTTCTCCGGGCTGGTTGGTCATATTGAAGTGGCGAAACTTGTCGACAGCGTGGCGGTGGCGCTGCCCAACTCACAGTACCTGCCTTACATTCTGATGACGCTGCCGTTCTGTATTATCTCGTTTGGTTTTCACGGTAACGTGCCGAGCCTGGTCAAGCTGTATGGCAAGAGTGGGGTCTCGAATATCACGCGTTCGATTATCATCGGTACGCTGTTTGCCCTGCTGCTGTATATCTTCTGGCTGGGCGTCACGATGGGTAACATCAGCCGTTCCGCGTTCCCGCCAATTATCGCCAAAGGCGGCAATATCGACGTGTTTGTTGAAGCCATCAGCGAGCTGTTCACCAGCCGGTATATGGATCTGATCCTGACCTTCTTCGGCAACTTCGCAGTAGCCAGTTCTCTGCTGGCGGCGACGCTTGGCTTGTTCGATTACATCGCCGACCTGTTTCACTTCCCGGATGACGGCATGGGCCGACTGAAAACCGCGCTGGTGACCTACTTCCCGCCAGCCGCCGTGTGCTTCTTCTTCCCGAACGGTTTTGTGCACGCGATTGGCTATGCCGGTCTGGCCTTTACCATCTGGAGCGTGATCCTGCCGCCGTTCCTGGTGAAAGCCGCGCGGAAACGTTTTCCGACCGCCAGCTATACCGCGCCCTGTAATAACACCGTGCTTAACCTGGTGATTGTCTGTGGGGCGGTTGTCTATCTGACGGTTGTTCTGGACGTATTTGGTCTGCTGCCAACGTTTCGTTAGACGGAGTCAAAATGAAAAACGTGTTGTCTGTTCAGTCGTCAGTCGTTTATGGCTATGCCGGAAATAAAGCCGCTGTGCTGCCGATGCAGCTTTCGGGGATCGATGTCTGGCCGTTTTACACCGTACAGTTTTCCAACCACACCCAGTACGGGATGTGGCAGGGCATGGTGATGCCGCACGGCGAGCTGAGTGCCATCATCAGCGGGCTGGATGACCTGCAAAAGCTGGCGCAATGCGATGCCGTGCTGTCCGGGTATCTTGGAGATAAACGTCATTGTGAAGAGGTGAAGCACGCGGTCACCACCATTCGTCAGCGTAATCCGCAGGCGCTCTATTTTTGCGATCCGGTGATGGGCGATCCGCAAAAAGGCTGCATTGTCGCGCAGGGCGTAGAGTCCTTTTTTGTCGATGATGCCATTCAACTGGCCGACATCATGGGACCGAATCTCTATGAGCTGGGCGTGCTGACGGGCAGACAACTGCGTAGTTTTGACGAGGTAGTGGAAGCGGCGCGGCAACTGGTGTCGTGGGGTGTGAAGAAGGTGCTGGTGAAGCATCTCGGTGACTGTTCGCGGGACAAACAGGCGTTTGAAATGCTGCTGGTGACGCCGGAACAGACGTTACACATTGCCCGGCCGCTGTATACCTTTGCCAAAATGCCGGTGGGCGTTGGGGATCTGATTTGCAGCGTGATGCTGGCCTCACTGCTCAATGGTTATGAGGACAAGCAGGCGCTGGAGCGGACCACCAGTGTCGTCGATGCGGTGATGCGACTGACGAAAGAGCATGATTCGTATGAACTGCGGCTGATAGATGCGCGTCACCAGATAATGGATCCGCAAATTCGCTATCGGGCAGCGGTACTGTAGCGCCACGAGGGGGCTCTATGTTTCTGACATTGCTGCGGCTTCAGCATCCTCTGGTCTACCGTTTCGCGTGGCTTCGTCTGTGGGTGGCGGTGTTAAGAGCATGCGGTCTGCGTAAGAGGAAGGGGTGAGTATTTTACGCTGCTGTTGCTGCCGGATGCGGCTCGCGCCTTATCCGGCCTACAAATGAGCGTGAAACGCAGGCCTACAAATGAGTGTGAAATGTAGGCCTGATAAGCGAAGCGCCAGGTATTACACGCGGAAGTAGCGTGGTGGAATCAACGCGGAAAAGGCGTCGAACTTCTTCACCATCTTTTTCCAGAACAACATACCAACAATCCTCGATTTGAAACATCGGCGCTATTTTAGTCAGCGCCGACAAATCGTAAAGCCTGTCGCCTTGTTCCGTTCCTGGGACGGTGTAAACCTTTTTGGTCACTGTGTCGTCAAATACGATTGCCGCGAATTTGACGGGGTTGACAATGGCTTACGCCATAAACCAGTAATAAAAGAGACCGACTTTCAGGCCGAGGATCACAATGTAGGCGCAGCAGTATTTCATGGTGCCAGACATAATCTGGTTGGCCTGACCGTCCATTTTGGTGGCAGAAACCGCGATGGCGATGCTTTGCGGCGAAATCATTTTCCCCCCCGTAGCGCCAGAGGTATTGGCCGCCGCCAGCCAGTTAGGATCGATATGCAACTTGCTGGCAGCAATGGTTTGCAGCTTGCCGAACAGAATGTTCGAGTTGGTATCGCTGCCGGTAACGAACGTGCCCAGCGCGCCAATCACCGGGGCGAGGAAGACGTACGAGCTGCCGGTCAGATCGACAATCGACTGCGCCAGCGTGGAGATAATCCCGCTGAGATCCATCACCGTGGCTAGCGCGACGATCGCCATAATTGCGACGATAGAGTTTTTAAGCTGGAAAATGGTTTTGATAAATACTTCCAGCATCCCGCGTGCGGACGCCCCCTGAATAAAACCGCCGATAATGGTCGCAAAGATGATCAGCATACCTGGTGTGGTCACCCATTCAACTTTCAGTGCCATCGTTTTACCGTCAGCCAACGTGAAATGCAGCACCGAAGCCAGTTGGGACGCCGCGCCTTTTATTGTCGGGAACAGCGGCGAACACAGCAGGATAAACACAAAAATAAACAGATAGATAGAGCCCACGCGGAACAGCACTTTTGCCGAGCGCGGCGTGGTTTCGCGGGTATGGCTGACCTCAATGCGCCACTCTGGATCGGTTTTCCCTTTGCGCAGGCGACTGACCATCGCCACGGCAAACAGGCTGACCAGGCTACCGGCAAAAGCGGGTAATTCCGCGCCAAGATGGATGGCGACAAAATATTGCGGAATCAGCGTGGAAATCCCGCAAATCAACGTGATCAGAAATACGCCACGAATGGCTTTCAGGCCGCCGCCAATAATGCAGACAATCACAAACGGCAGCAGGATATTAAACAGCGCAAGCTGCAAAATAATGGTTCCGCCTAAGGTATAAACCGGCAGATTAACCTGTTCAGCCAGAATAGAAACCGGGATCCCGACCGCGCCGAATGCGGTGGGAACGGTATTCGCCACGAGAGAAGCAATCGCTGCTTTCAGCGGGTTGAATCCCAGCGCAATAAGAATGCCGATCGGGATGGCGACCGCCGTACCATAACCCGCTGCGGCTTCAAGAAATCCACCAAAACACCATGAAATCAGCAGCACCTGAATACGCTTATCTTCGCTAATGCTGGCGAGAATATCGCGCAAAATATCCAGTGCTTTGGTCGCTTGCATGACGTTATAACTGAAAATAGCGCCGAGGATCACAATCACGATCGGCCATAGTCCCTTCAGTGCGCCATAGCCTATCGCGGCTTTCAGATTTTGTACGGGCATTTCCCAGAATATTGCCGATAGTGCAGCGGTGAATACCAAAGAAATCAGTACGGAATAATGGATGGGCATTTTTAATTTCAGTATTAAAAATACCATAAGTAGTAAAGGAGAGAGTGCCAGGGCAAACATAAAATATTCGTTCATTGCTATTCCTGATTGGTTCATTAAACCTGATTTATATTTATGGCGGGAAGGCTACATTGCCGTATAAATAAAATATGTAAACTGAATCGCTTCAGTGAATAAAGTAATTATGATTTGTGGTTTTGTAACTATTGTAATCTTTTAATTAAAATTCAATGCCAGATAAATATACTTAAGAGCAAGGTAAATACCCATAAGTGGTTATTTAATAAAATTTTTAATAATGGTAGTGACGAAGGTAGTAATCATTCGAAACTATTTTATAAGGTGTTAATAACACTGTCGTTTTCAATATAAAAATGTGAGCAAGTCCGAAATAAATAAACATGGGTATTGCATATGCATGTTGATTAGGGGATTATTTGATTTTGTCATACAAATGAAAATACAGACATTTGCGATTGTCCTGATATAAGAAGAGGAGAGTCGCTATCAAAGGAAAACGATCCGTGCATCATAATGAACCCAGACATTAGTAAAACAAGCAAATACAAAAACTGGGCGTGAAATACAGCTGAATCTTTGCTTGATATCGCGATATCAAGCGCAATAAACAGAAATGAAGCAATGGAGTAGTTATTGTGAATGTAAATTTCTTTGTTACCTGCATTGGTGACGCACTGAAATCACGGATGGCACGAGACTCCGTATTGCTGCTGGAAAAACTGGGTTGTCGCGTGAATTTCCCCGAGAAGCAAGGGTGTTGCGGTCAGCCAGCCATCAACAGCGGATACATCAAAGAGGCGATCCCCGGGATGAAAAACCTGATCGCCGCGCTGGAAGACAACGACGATCCGATTATCTCCCCGGCGGGCTCCTGCACCTACGCGGTAAAAAGCTACCCGACGTATCTGGCCGATGAACCGGAATGGGCGCTGCGTGCTGAGAAAGTTTCCGCGCGTATGCAGGATCTCACCTCCTTTATCGTCAACAAACTGGGCGTGGTGGACGTTGGTGCCAGCCTCCAGGGCCGCGCTGTGTATCATCCTTCCTGTAGCTTGACCCGCAAACTGGGAGTGAAGGAAGAGCCGCTTACGCTGCTGAAAAACGTGCGCGGACTGGAGCTGTTGACGTTTGCCGATCAGGATACCTGTTGCGGCTTTGGCGGGACGTTCTCGGTCAAGATGGCCGAGATATCCGGTGAGATGGTGAAAGAGAAAGTCTTACATCTGATGGATGCAAAGCCGGAATTTTTGATTGGCGCAGACGTTAGCTGCCTGCTGAACATTGGCGGCCGACTGCAACGGGAAGGCCAGCCGGTCAAAGTGATGCATATTGCTGAAGTGCTGATGAGCCGCTGAGGGGAAAGAGATGTCGATAAAAACCAGCGATGTAGAATTTAAACTGCGAATTCGTCAGCAGATAGAAGATCCGATCATGCGCAAAGCCGTGGCTAATGCGCAGGAGCGTATCGGCGCGAATCGGCAAAAAATGGTCGATGAGTTAGGCCACTGGGAAGACTGGCGCGATCGTGCCAGCCAGATCCGCGATCACGTTCTGAGCAACCTCGACGCTTACCTGTACCAACTCTCCGAGAAAGTGACGGAAAACGGCGGACACGTCTATTTCGCCAAAACCAAAGAAGACGCCACTCGCTACATTTTGCAGGTCGCGCAGAGTAAAAATGCGAAGAAGGTGGTGAAGTCCAAGTCGATGGTGACCGAAGAAATCGGCGTCAACCACGTGCTGCAGGATGCCGGAATCCAGGTGATCGAAACCGATCTCGGGGAATATATCCTGCAGTTGGATCAGGATCCGCCTTCGCATGTCGTGGTTCCGGCGATTCATAAAGATCGCTACCAGATCCGCCGCGTGCTGAACGAACGTCTGGGGTACGACGGCCCGGAAACCCCGGAAGCTATGACTTTGTTCATTCGTCAGAAGATCCGCGAGGATTTCCTCAGTGCCGAAATCGGTATTACTGGCTGTAACTTTGCCGTAGCGGAAACCGGCTCGGTGTGTCTGGTGACCAACGAAGGCAACGCGCGCATGTGCACCACGCTGCCGAAAACGCACATTGCGGTGATGGGCATGGAGCGTATCGCGCCGACCTTTGCCGAGGTGGATGTGCTGATCACCATGCTGGCGCGCAGCGCCGTGGGCGCACGTCTGACGGGCTACAACACCTGGCTGACCGGCCCGCGTGAGGCGGATAACGTTGACGGACCGGAAGAGTTCCATCTGGTGATTGTCGATAACGGTCGCTCGCAGGTGCTGGGCTCAGAGTTTCGCGATGTGCTGCGCTGCATCCGCTGCGGAGCCTGTATGAATACCTGTCCGGCGTACCGCCACATCGGCGGACACGGCTATGGCTCTATCTATCCTGGACCTATCGGCGCGGTGATTTCTCCGCTGCTCGGTGGCTATAAAGATTTTAAAGACCTGCCGTACGCCTGTTCTTTATGCACGGCCTGTGACAGCGTCTGCCCGGTGCGTATTCCGCTTTCAAAACTGATCCTGCGTCATCGCCGGGTGATGGCCGAGGAGGGTATTACGCCGAAAGCCGAGCGACGGACGATCAAGATGTTCGCCTATGCCAATAGCCATCCGGGGCTGTGGAAAGTCGGGATGATGGCGGGCGCGCATGCGGCGAGCTGGTTTATCAATGGCGGCAAAACCCCGCTCAAGGTTGGCGCGATTGGTGACTGGATGGAGGCGCGCGATCTGCCTGATGCTGACGGCGAGAGCTTCCGTAGCTGGTTTAAGAAACATCAGGCGCAGGAGAAAAAGAATGGATAACCGTACCGCGTTTTTAAACACCATCGCCCAGGCGCTGGGTCGCCCGCTGCGCTTCGAACCGCAAGCAGATGCCGCGCCGGTTAACAACTATGCCAACGAGCGCCTGACCGAGCTTAGCTCCGAGCAGCGCTGCTCTGCGTTTATCCAGTTTGCCAGCGAAGTGATGCTGGCCCGCTGCGAACTGACCAGCGAGGACCAGGCCGCAGACGCGGCGCTGCGCCTGTGCGAAGAATTGGGTCAGCAGCCGGTGGTGCTGAGCGGCGACAGCCGGCTGGTGGATCTGGGTATCACCGAACGCTTACAGCAGGAATGCAACGCCGTGGTCTGGGATCCGGCGCGTGGTAGCGAAAACATTACCCAGGCCGAGCAGGCGAAAGTGGGCGTGGTGTATGCCGAGTATGGCCTGACCGAGTCCGGCGGCGTGGTGCTGTTTTCCGCACCAGAGCGCGGGCGCTCCCTGAGTCTGTTGCCGGAGTCCTCGATTTTCGTGCTGCGTAAAAGCACCATCCTGCCGCGCGTGGCGCAGCTGGCAGAAAAACTGCATCAGAAAGCACAGGCCGGTGAGCGTATGCCATCGTGCATTAATATCATCAGTGGACCCAGCTCGACGGCGGATATTGAGCTTATCAAGGTGGTTGGGGTGCATGGCCCGGTGAAAGCGGTGTATCTGATTATTGAGGATTGTTGAGGCAGGATGGAAAACCGCTCTGGCGCTATAGGCCAGAGCGGTATCGACGTTATGCAATCATGCTGATGATCAACACGATAATCAGGCCAACCACGGAGTTCACCAGCTCCAGCAGACCCCAGGTTTTCAACGTATCCTTCACCGACAGGTCAAAGTAGCCTTTGAACAGCCAGAACGAAGCATCATTGATATGGGTCAGTGTGTTGGAGCCCGCCGCTGTTGCCAGCACCAGCAAAGCCGGGTCGACGCCCACCAGTTGGCCGGTTGCCGGGTCGAGGATCGCTGCGCTAATAATCCCCGCCGCCGTCATGGCTGAGACCACGCCCTGACCCGTTGCCAGACGAATCAGCACGGTTATCAACCACGCCATGATGTAGGGAGAAATATTACCGTGCGACATCAGCATGCCGATGGTATCGCCGATGCCGGTATCGATAATGGTTTGCTTCAGTACGCCGCCCGCGCCGATGATCAGGATCACCATGGCGATGCTTTTCACCGCGTTTTCAAAGGCGTTCATTACCCACTGCATGTCGTGACCGCGCGCGGTACCAAACAGTACGAAGGCGACAACCATGGCGATAAACATTGCAATCGGCGAGGAGCCTAAGAAGTTGACCACTTCCCACGCCTGCGTCCCTTTCACCAGCCAGATGTTGGCGATGGTAGTGGAGATCATGATGATCGCCGGGATCAGCGGCACCAGGATAGAAACACCGAAGGACGGCAGGTTGTTCTGGTCAACCGGTACGTCGGCCTTCATGAATGACGGCGTTGGACGATCGAGGTTGCCGAGGAATTTCGGCAGGATAAGTCCGGCGCAGATCACGCTCGGAATGGTCACCAGGATACCGTAGATGTAAACCATGCCCATGTCAGCGCCGTAGGCGTTAACCAGCGCGACCGGACCCGGCTGCGGTGGGAACAGTGAGTGAGCGGTGGTGGCGGCGGCAACCGCAGGAATCGCCAGCTTGAGGAACGGGATCTTCGCTTCCGCGGCAATGACGATCACCAGCGGTGCCAGCATAATAAACGCCACTTCATAGAACATCGCCAGGCCGAAGATCAGACCAATAATGATCACCGACAGCTGCACGTAACGTAGACCGAGTCGCGCCAGCAGCGTATGGGCAATCTGATGCGCCGCCCCGGAATCAACCATCAGCTTACCGATGACGGCCCCGAATACCACGATAATCGCCAGCTCACCCAGCGTGCTGCCAAAACCGGATTTCATGGTATGCAGCAGTTCCATTAAATCCATTCCCGCCAGCATACCGACCGAGAGTGCCGCCAACAGCAGAGCGACCATCGAGTTTATCTTGAATCTTAAATTGAGCACCAGCATCAGGCCGATGCCGAATACAACCCACAGAATATTGAGAACGTGCATATAACGTCTACCTTACTTTGGTTGAACTATTATGATTTTGGTTGAGATGTTACATATATTGGTCAACCTATGATGCGATGGATGTCACATTGCGTTACATGTTTACATTAATACTGGGTTGTATGGCCGTTAATTAGCGGTATGGTCAGCAGATATCGTGATTTGGTTAACCAATTCATCGCTTCAGGTTGACATGTAATACCAAAAGGAGGAATTTATGTTCCATATCGTCGAGTCCATAACGTAAACGAGGAATAAAACATGGAACAGACATGGCGCTGGTATGGTCCTAACGATCCGGTCACCTTAGCGGATGTGCGTCAGGCGGGTGCAACGGGCGTTGTCACTGCCTTGCACCATATCCCGAACGGGGAAGTGTGGACGGTTGATGAGATCCTGAAACGCAAAGCCATTATTGAGCAGGCGGGCCTGGTATGGTCGGTCGTCGAAAGCGTACCGATCCACGAAGACATTAAAACCCGTTCCGGCAACTATCAGCAGTGGATTGCCAACTACCAGCAAAGCCTGCGTAACCTGGCCGAGTGCGGCATTCGTACCGTGTGCTACAACTTTATGCCGGTTCTCGACTGGACCCGTACCGACCTGGAATACGTCCTGCCGGACGGCTCCAAAGCGCTGCGTTTCGATCAAATTGAATTTGCCGCCTTTGAGCTGCATATCCTCAAACGCCCTGGCGCGGAAGCGGACTACACCGCCGAAGAGATTGCGCAGGCGAATGAACGCTTCACCACCATGAGCGAAGAAGACAAAGCACGTCTGACCCGCAATATCATCGCCGGTTTGCCGGGCGCGGAAGAGGGCTACACGCTCGACCAGTTCCGCCAGCATCTTGAACGCTATAAGGATATCGATAAAGCTGCACTGCGTGAGAATTTTGCCGTCTTCCTGAAGGCGATTATTCCGGTAGCAGAAGAGGTCGGTGTGCGCATGGCGGTACACCCGGACGATCCGCCGCGCCCAATCCTTGGCCTGCCACGCATTGTTTCCACCGTGGAAGATATGCAGTGGATGGTCGATACGGTCAACAGCATGGCGAACGGTTTCACCATGTGTACCGGCTCCTACGGCGTTCGTGCGGATAACGACCTGGTCGACATGATCAAACAGTTTGGCCCGCGTATTTACTTCACCCATTTGCGCTCCACGCTGCGTGAAGATAACCCGAAAACCTTCCATGAAGCGGCGCATCTAAATGGCGACGTTGACATGTACGAAGTGGTGAAAGCGATCGTTGAGGAAGAACAGCGCCGTAAAGCCGAGGGCAAAGAAGATCTGATCCCTATGCGCCCGGACCACGGTCACCAGATGCTTGACGACCTGAAAAAGAAAACCAACCCAGGTTACTCCGCGATTGGTCGCCTGAAAGGCCTGGCGGAAGTGCGTGGCGTTGAGATGGCTATCCAGCGCGCTTTCTTTAGCCGCTAAAGCAGTGTTGCCGGTCGCCTGTCTGGCCGGCTTTTTTCTTTTCTCTCCGTTGGTATTTCCGACGGGATCTGGAGTTCACAATGACAACGACAATTGCCAATAGCAACCTGCCGGTTGCACGCCCTGCATGGGACAGCTCTCGTCTGCAATCCCGCATTGTTCACCTGGGATGCGGCGCTTTTCACCGCGCGCATCAGGCGCTGTACACCCACCATCTGCTGGAAACCACCGACAGCGACTGGGGTATCTGTGAAGTTAACCTGATGCCGGGTAATGACTGCATACTGATTGAAAACCTGCGCAAGCAGCAATTGCTGTATACCGTGGCGGAAAAAGGCGCGGACAACACCGTGCTGAAAGTGATCGGCTCGATGAAAGAAGCGCTGCACCCGGAGCTTGACGGCTGTGATGGTATTTTACAGGCCATGGCACGCCCGCAGACGGCAATTGTCTCGCTGACGGTCACGGAAAAAGGCTACTGCACCGATGCTGCCAGCGGCCAGTTAGATCTCAATAACCCGCTGATTAAACACGATCTGGCAAATCCAGCCGCGCCGAAATCGGCGATTGGTTACATCGTACAGGCACTGCATCTGCGTCGTGAGCAGGGGCTGGCGGCCTTTACCGTGATGTCCTGCGATAACGTGCGTGAAAATGGGCATGTGGCGAAAGTCGCGGTGCTGGGCCTGGCGCAGGCGCGTGACCCGCAGCTGGCGCAGTGGATTGAAGCAAACGCCACTTTCCCGTGCACCATGGTAGACCGCATTGTTCCGGCGGCAACGCCAGAAACGTTGCAGGAGATTGCCGACCAGTTGGGCGTTTACGATCCGTGCGCTATCGCCTGCGAACCGTTCCGCCAGTGGGTGATTGAAGACAACTTTGTTAACGGTCGCCCTGACTGGGACAAAGTCGGCGCACAGTTTGTTGCCGACGTAGTACCGTTTGAAATGATGAAACTGCGCATGCTCAACGGCAGCCACTCTTTCCTCGCTTATCTGGGCTATCTCGGCGGTTATGAAACCATCGCTGACACCATGACCAATCCAGCATACCGCAAAGCGGCGTTTGCGCTGATGATGCAGGAGCAAGCGCCAACGCTGTCGATGCCGGAAGGTACCGATCTCAACGCCTACGCGACGCTGCTGATCGAGCGTTTCAGCAACCCGTCTCTGCGCCACCGTACCTGGCAGATTGCGATGGACGGCAGCCAGAAACTGCCACAGCGTCTGCTGGATCCGGTGCGTCTGCATCTGCAAAACGGCAGCGGCTGGCGTCATCTGGCACTGGGCATCGCGGGCTGGATGCGCTACACCCACGGTGTGGATGAACAGGGGCAGGTCATTGATGTTGTCGACCCAATGCAGGCCGAATTCCAGCGCATTAACCAACAGTTCCAGGGAGCCGAACGCGTGACGGCGCTGCTGGGGTTGAGCGGCATTTTTGGTCATGATCTGGCGGAAAACGCCGACTTTATTGCGACGGTTACCGCAGCGTATCAACAGTTGTGTGAACACGGCGCACGCGAGTGCGTTGCAGCGTTAAGCGCTGACGCATAACCACCCAGGTATGACGGGTCAATCAAAATACTAATTTGGTTGACCCGTTTTCTGTTTTTGGCTTCCCGCAAATGCTATAGTTCAGGCGAAAAAACGTTATTGGTAGGCCGGATAAGGTGTGCGCAGTCATCCAGCCTCCGGATTCTGAATTGACGCATCTGACGGACATAACACGATGAAATCAAACACTTCTCAGCAAAGACCCTACCAGGAAGTGGGTGCAATGATCCGCGATCTGATTGTCCAGACGCCGTACCAGCCTGGTGAGCGCTTGCCGCCGGAGCGTGAAATCGCCGAGAGACTCAATGTCACTCGCACGGTGGTACGCGAAGCGTTAATCATGCTGGAAATTAAAGGTCTGGTGGACGTGCGTCGTGGCGCCGGGATCTACGTACTCGACAATGCAGAAGCTCAGACCATCGACAGTTCGGATGTGAATCATTGCAATGATGCAGGCCCGTTTGAGCTGCTCCAGGCGCGACAGCTGCTGGAAAGCAACATCGCCGAATTTGCCGCGCTGCAGGCTACCCGCGAAGATATCGTCAAAATGCGCCAGGCGTTGCAGCTGGAAGAGCGGGAACTGGCCTCCAGCGAACCGAACGGTTCTGAAAGCGGTGACATGCAGTTCCATCTCGCTATCGCCGAGGCCACGCATAACAGCATGCTGGTGGAGCTGTTCCGCCAGTCATGGCAGTGGCGCGAGAACAACCCGATGTGGATCCAGCTTCATAGCCATCTCGATGATACCCACTATCGTAAAGAGTGGATGGGCGACCATAAACAGATCCTGGCGGCGTTAATCAAAAAGGATGCCCGCGCGGCCAAGCTGGCGATGTGGCAGCATCTGGAAAACGTCAAACAGCGCCTGCTGGAGTTTTCAAATGTTGATGACATCGACTTCGATGGCTATCTATTTGACTCCTGGCCGCTGGATAAAGTTAACGCTTGATTTTACCACCTCTCATGCGGGCTGTTCCGGCCCGCTCAGCATTGCATAGCAACCTTTCTTTTCACGTCTTAAACCTCATGTAAAAAATGGTTTCCATAGTCTTCAATGATCATTTTTTCGCTGCCCCTGTGTGATGTAATTTGATTTTCATCAATTAAAAACAACTTAATTTCGCATGCGAAAAAATGCGCTATTTACCTTATTTTTACCTTTTCGTGCGTATTTTTAGACAAAACTGGTCTGTATTAAGTGAGAATCAAAGTAATTTCCGCTGTGGTTAGGGCAGGGCCGCCTGGCATAACAGCGCATAAAAACACGTGGTTTGCGTAAAAGTAGACATTAATAATGACATGTAACCTATTGGCTGCAATGATGTTTTGACTGTATATCATTATCCATGTGAATGATTCATGCTTTTTTAATCAAATGAATAAAAACGAATATATGTAAAGTTAAAATTACACATTATTCTATAAACAAGTTATCTTTCATTTGAAATAGTGTTCCAGTTTTTCTTTGTTTATTAACAGTTTCATTACTATTGTGACTGTATTTTGCCGTTGACATGTTTTTACACTGACTGCATATTTCATCGCCATAAGCGTGTTTGCGTTCAGGAGATGACTATGCCCTCTCGAGATTACCCTGATATCCGAAAAGCCAGGGGAACCCGATCAAAAGATATGGTTCTATTAAGTGCCCGTGTCGATACTTCTCTATGGGAATATGTTCGGACGCTGGCATTTGAAACCCGTAAAAGTAAACAAGACATTATTGCCGAGGCATTAATGTTGCATCGCTCTATTAATGAGAGCACAAGCGAAGAATCTAAGTAATTACTCTCTGTTCGGGTTTTATTTAAAACCCAAAATTGAAATAGGTCTTGCCACTTCATTATTGCCTTTATTGGTATATTTTTTCGGTGTGTTATTGGTGTTTCCCCTTATCTGGAGGGGACTTTTTTATGTGGGCATTCCGCCTTCATAACAAAGTTGATAGCAAAATTCACAATTAAAAGTGAGTAATAACATGAAAAAGTCAGTAGTGGCATTAGCTGTAATAGCATTAGGGGTAACCTCCGTTCATGCAGCGGAAATTTATAATAAAGATGGCAACAAACTTGATTTGTACGGCAAAGTCAAAGCGGTCCATTCCTGGAGTGACGGCACTAATGCCGATGGTACCTACGCGCGTCTGGGTTTTCGCGGTGAGACACAAATCAACGATCAACTGACCGGTTATGGCCAATTTGAGAGTCAGTTTGATGCCTCTAAAGCAGAAGGTTCTCAGAATGGCGTTAACACACGTCTGGCGTTTGCTGGCCTGGATTACGGCCATGACGTTAGCTTTGACTACGGTCGTAACTACGGTATCGCTTACGACGTGGGAGCTTACACTGACACTCTCTCAGAGTTCGGCGGTGACTCCTATGAAAATACTGACCGCTTCCTTACTACACGCACTTCTGGCGTTGCAACACTCCGCACCAAAAATCTGTTTGGTGCCGTTGATGGCTTGAGCCTGGGCGCGCAATATCAGGGTCAGGATGATTCCGATAAGGATCCGACGAAACAGCACGGCAATGGCTACGGCTTCTCCCTGGGCTACGACAATATCGCTGATTCCGGCGTATCTGCCATTGCAGCCTACACCAACAGTTCTGTGACTGCTCAGCAGAAACAAAATGGTTGGGATGGCGAAAACGCAGAATTCTGGGGTGCTGGCCTGAAATATGATGCAAACGCTATCTACGTTGCGACCATGTACGGTGAATCCCATAACCTGATTCAGGATGCGGACAAAGCGCAGCACTTTGAAGCGATGGCGGCCTATGTGTTTGATTTTGGTCTGCGTCCGAACGTGGCATACGTTCATGCGCGTGATAACAACAACACTGATCTGACCGAATACGTTGCGCTGGGCACAGACTACTACTTCAACAAAAACATGGTCGCTGATGTGGGTTACAAAATTAACCTGCTCGATGGCAAAGACGGCGATAATCAGGTTGTTGCGGGTCTGACCTATCAGTTCTAAGTAGTTATACTAGTACGAAAAAGGCGTCTTGGTTAAGACGCCTTTTTTACATCTGTTGGAGTTTAAACCGGCTGACTTTCTTTCATCTGTACACCGCTAAACAGCCATTGCCAGATGCCCACTTTTACCCATGCGACCACGCAGAGGATCAGATAAAAAAGCGGATTATGGGTAATGGTAACGCGCATGACTTCCATTAAATCCACATGCAAATTTCCGGCAATTGCCATATTGATAACAAAAATAGAGGCTACCGCGCTGGCCAGTAAAATAAGTATGGCATGTAACTTTGTTATCTCCGGTAACTTGCCAGAGGCCCATTGCCATAAGAATGTTGTTGATAACAGGAAGATAATAAACAATCCCAGTGCGCCAAACAGGCCAAAGTCTTTATAATCCTTTAGCGTGCCAATTAAACCCGCCAAAATAATTAACCCCAGTAGTGTTTTTTTAAACCACGACATAAACTTTTCCCGAAGATGGTGTTGATGTTGAATTAATATGTCCATTTTTACGCATTTTAAATTGAGTTTATAAATGAACAGCCGGGAATTATAAATTGTCTGACGGGTAATTGTCGATTATTTGCGGTTTATTAAATGCTGACATTTAATTACGGACTAATCCGAATATATCTTCTTTAGACGTTAGCCGGTTATACCCTTTTGGGCGAGGCGAAACGCTGTTTGTATAATTGCGTGAGGCTGATAAGTGCCGCAATAAACAACGCGACCGCGCCGCACACCGTGGCGTTAACGATCGCATGTGCGCCGCTTCCCAGAAGGCTGGTTAATAGCGGACCAAGTATTTGTCCAATGCCGTAAGTCAGAGTGACCAGGCCCAGCAGATTAATATTGCGCGGTACGCTTAGTTGACGGGCAAGCGGCATCACCAGTGAAGTGGTTCCCATAAACGTTGCGCCAAACCCCATGCTGCTTATCACCAGCAGCGGCAAGGAGCCGCTGGCGAGCGTCATGACCACGCAGGCGCTTTGAATCAGCAAATTCGCCGTCAGGCATTGCAATACTCCCCAGCGTCGGGCGGCCCACAGCCAGGCGAAACACCCCGGAATTATCGATATGCCGACCAGCGACCAGAGATGGGCAGTCAACAGCGGCGAACCGGCACTTTTCGCCATTAGCGGCAGGTAGGTGGCGACAATGATGTAGCCAAATCCGGCCAGCCCGTACAGTAGAGCCAGCAGCCACCAGGACATAGGCTGATGCTCTGTTTTTACCGGGGCCGCAGCGGGGAGCACGTGATCGCGAGATGGCAGGAGTATAACCAGTAGCACGAAGAACAGAGCCGAGGCTGCCGCTGCGCCCAGCCAGAGCGTGTGCGATGAAAGCGCAAAATGCAGACCGCTAATGACATATTCATTGCCCAGCAAAATACCTGCACCAACGCCGGAGAACAACGCCGCGATCACGAAGGGATGCCGGGTATGATGCAGAACGATCATTGAGCCAAAGATCATCATACCGGCACTGGCGACGCCCGCCAGAAAGCGGATCAGCATTACCAGCGCGGGCTGCGTAAAGCTGGTCATCGCCAGAATCAGCCCTGCGGTAGCGAGCGCGGACGTTAGCAACATCGGGCGTAAGCGAGAGGGAAGATGGAAGAGCCCGAAGGAGAAGAGCAGGCTTCCTGCCAGATACCCGGCGTAGTTGGCGCTGGCAATCCAGGAGAGTTGGTCAAATGTAAATTGACCTTCCGACAGCAGCACCGGCAGCATTGGCGTATACAGAAAGCGCCCAATTCCCATACCCAGTGTTAAGACCAGCATGCCAAAAAGCGCGACGCTGATGGCATGACGATTTGAATCTGGGCTTCCCTGGGACATACGGACTCTCATTTCGCGCTGTTAGCTGATAATTGTTATATTACATGTGTAAATGATAATGAAAAGTAAAATAAAAATAAGTCCCCTGGCACGTTCAGGAAGGAGGAAAAGTGGCAAGGCAGCGCCAGTCTCCGTTTTCAAGACGGTAGATAGATTCGGTATGACCCGCAATTATCCACTCATCCTCCTTGCCAGCAACACAGTCGATGTAAATGCACAGCCCGCAGCCACCGCGTAGCTCGCGGGGAATATCTGCCACCCGAAAGCACATACCCGCAGCCTGTAGCGCTTTACGCGTTTTGATGACGCCGAGGGTAGTATGAAACAAGAACAGTGTTTCCTTCACTCACGTTTCCCCTGACGCTGACCAATTAACGCGGCCCCAATCGCCCCAGCAAACTGCGCGTCGGGATGCGTGTGTACGGGAATGCCAATGTGGCCTTCAAGCATACGAGCAAAGGCGTGACAGTGGCTTACTCCCCCGGTAAATAACAGTGGAGCCTGCCCTGAAAGCCGTCCGATGAAATTCGCGCTGCGTCGGGCCATCGCGTTGATCACACCCGCTAAAATGGTCTCCGGCGCGACACCCGCAGAGCGCAGGCTGATAACCTCTGACTCGGCAAAAACCGTGCACATGCTGGTGATGGCATGTGGTTCGACGCCAGCGGTAATCGCATCTAACTGCTCTACGCTGGCACCGAGCGTGCGTGAGATGACTTCCAGAAATCGTCCGGTCCCAGCCGCACATTTGTCGTTCATCAAGAAATCGCTGAGGTTACCATCATCATCTAGCTGGATGACTTTACTGTCCTGACCGCCGATATCAATCACTGTGCGGGTACCGGGAGCCAGCAAGCGTGCCCCCAGTCCGTGGCAGGAAATTTCAGTGACCTGTTTGTCAGCATAATCCACGAGCTGCCGTCCGTAGCCAGTGAGGGTTAAAAATGGTCTAACGTCCAGCCCCGCCTGCAGCGTTTCCCATGCCTGCGCGATTGCTTCGGCAGGGCGAAAAGGTGTTGGGCAGAGGAAGCGACGTCTGATGACGTTCCTTTCCAGCAAAATACCTTTAGTTGCCGTGGAGCCGGAATCGATCCCTATTGAGTATGTCATCCCTGTTCCTCACAACATTTCAATGAACGCGGCGACACGAGTGCTAAGCTGGCCGATATCCGCGCTGGAGTAGTCGGTTTCAATAGCGATATAGGGAATGTTGTGCTGTTGGCGGACGTGGCGTTTGATGGCGAGTGATTCAACGGCGTAAGTGTGGCAAGCCTGTAAAATGACATCGACGACGCCGTCAGCCTGGTACTCTTCAACCATTTGGCTGAGCATTTTCAGGCGTTGATCGTTAGGGGAAATACATGAGCAGCCGATGGCGAGGTATTTATCGGTCAGTGCGTCGTAGACGTCGCCAGTTTCCTCCACGCACTGTTCAGTGGCTTTCGCGCCGGTGCAGTTTTCATAACCCACCACCCAACCGCCGTTTTCTTCAATGGCACGAACCACTTTTTCTGCCGCGCCGCCGATGGGGCAGCCGGTTATCAGTATGCGTGGACGCGATGCCAGACGTTTCCCGGCCTGCCATTCCTGATGTACCCGCTCGGCCATGCTATTAAGCTCGTCGATCAGTGCTGCTTTATCAAAGCGAAAGGTTGCACCGTAGACGACTTTCAGAATGTCACTGCCGCTGAGTGCGGGTGGGTTGAGCTGACCAACGCGGTAGAAGTTTGCCAGTGCACGACGTTCCTGGTTTTTTAGAATGACGGCTTCACGTAGCGCGGCTTCGGTAATCGGGGTGCCAAAACGGGCTTCGATTACCTGCTGCAGACGCAGGATCTCGGCTTTCCACAGCGCTCGCGAAGCCGCATCACTGGCGCTGTTGGGCAGTTGCATCACATGTACCGCTTTAAATTCAGCCATGTACTCGTACATCTTCTTTTTACCATCGCAGGTCGTTTCGCCCACCACCAGGTCAGAGAAGTAGAAGTACGGACATTTATCCGTTTTACCAAACCCGTAGCTGCTTTTGATCAGCGGACACAGGTTACGTGGCAGATCTTTTTCGGCCTCTTCAATGGTTTCATCAGAGGTTGAGCATAGCGAAACGACGACCGCGCCTGCCGCCATCGCTATCTCCTGCGGCATAAAGGTGCAATAGGTCCCAACGAGCGGGATACCCTGCTCTTTAAGATCCATTACGGTGAGAAAACCTTTCTGACGGGCGTCGGAGAATTGATTAAAAATGGCGGGTAAATCGGTGATTAGCGACATGATTTTCCTTCCCCGTAACACGGGAGACAGTAAAAAGACGTCGCATTATAACCATGCAATTTATCTGGCTTTATTGATGTACAACAATTGTGCGCTTACAGATTACGGCTGTAGACCCGTGAGACTTCCCCCCACGGATGATAGCCCGGCCCGTCAAAGTAAAATCCTGCTTTCTCGTATAAACCTTCCAGGTCAGTACACAAATGGAGCTGCATAAAGCCTAACTGTCTGGCCTGCTGCGCAATATGTTCAATCAGGCGAAACGCCAGACCGTGACCACGATAGCGAGGATCGATATAGAGTGCGCATAGCCACGGCCACAGTTCGCCGCGACTGATAAAATCATTAGTGATCAATCCGGCGCAGCCAACAATGTTGTCGCCGTCCTGCATCCAGTACCACTGCGGTAGCGGGTTCTTTGCGCCAATACAACGATGCAGTGCATCCTCGTAAACTCTCATGGAGTCTTCCGAGGCCCATTGTTGCTGAAAGTAAGCGGTGACCTCGTGCAGTTTTTCCGGTGTTTCGCGCAGGGAAAAAATGCGGATGTTCATCGTCATTGAATTTTTCTCCTTAAAAATTCGCCAGCGTCAGCAGGGAAGGAATTTGCGACAACAGATATAACACCAGCCCAATAGAACCGCCAACCAACGTGCCGTTGACGCGGATGAACTGCAAATCTTTACCGATATTCAGCTCGATTTGCTGCGACATATCGCGTGCATCCCAGCTTTTCACCGTGTCGCTAATGTGGCGCGTCAGGAAGGTGGCGAACTCTGGCGCTACTTTATGTGCGGCCTGCTCAAGATGCTCATTCAGTGAGGCGCGCAGGGCGCTGTCGGCTACCAGCGTTTCGCCGAACCACTGCCCGGCGCTGACGATGCGCTGCTTTACGCGGGAATCATCGGCGTTAATGTCGGTTTTCACCCACTGACGCAGGTCTGCCCACAGCTCGCCAAGATAACGGTTGAAGGCTTCATCTTCCTTCAGATAGCTTTTCAGGCTTTCGGCCCGCACGGCCATCTCCGGATCGTGTTTGAGCTTATCGATGAGCTTAAACGTGGCGCGATCGAAGGCATGGCGGATCTGATGTGCGCGATCGTGGCTGATGTCATCCAGCAAGGAGTTAACGGCATCAGACACCAGCTCGGCGCTGTGCTCGCCCAGCCATTCGGTTGGCAGGATCTTCGCTTTCAGCGGATGTTCGGTTTCCAGCCAGTGCACGACCTGTCTGGCGATAAACGCTCGCGAGCTGTCGCGCTGGAGCAGGGCGATCAGTTGGGCGATCAGCGTGTCGAGCAGCACCTGATGGCGATTGTTTTTGGTCATGCTTTCCAGCATTAGCGCGCTGGTACCGGAGAGATCGACCTTGTCGATGGCCTTGTGCACCGCCCGCTTGATCAGCCGTTGAATGCGCGAGTCGTCGGTCAGTTCGAGAAAACCGCTCATAATTTGCAGCAGATGCTGGCCGATGCGCTGGGCGTTTTCCGGCTGGCTGAACCAGTTGCCGATCAACAGCGCCGGTTCATGGCGGCGGATCAGCGCGACCAGCGACTGGGTATCGAGAAATTTTTCCTGCACAAATTGCCCGAGATTTTCGCCGATCCTGTCCTTATTACGCGGGATAATCGCCGTGTGCTGCGAGATAAACGGGATCGGCACCCGGCGAAAAAGCGCCACCACGGCAAACCAGTCCGCCAGCGCGCCCACCATCGCCGCTTCGGCGATCGCTTTGATCCCCAGTACCCAAAAGTTAGGCGGCAGAAACAGCGTGATGACGAAGGTGGCAGCGGCAATCAGCAGCAATGAGAGCGCCAGTCGCTTGGCGCGTTTGAGTTCAGCAATTTTATTCATAGGCTTAAGGATAGAGCCAGACGGGGGGATCGCGCAAAAAATGTGGAGCGCCTCCCATTTTCAGGTGGGCTGGGCTTACTCCGGGATCCAGTTGTCCCAGGCGGGCAAGGGGCCGAGTTCCGTCACCAGAAAATCGATAAACGATCGCACCTTAGGATTGCTGTACTTGCTGGGAAAGTACAGCGCATACAGGGCGTGAGTTTCGCAGGTGATAGTGCCGTCGAGCATCAGCGGCGTTATCTCTTCTTTTTGAATATGATCGCCAATCAGATAGGTGGGCAAATACGCCACTCCCTGATCTTCTAACACTGACTTTAGCAATACCAGGCTGCTGTTGGCCTGGATCGGCATATGCAGTTTCAACTGATGCAGACGATCCTGTTCATCTGCCACCTTCAGCACCGGTGTGAGGCCGGGATAAACCAGACAATCGTGATCCACCAGATCGCTTCGACGCTGGGGCATGCCTTTTTTGGCGAGGTAGCCGGGTGAGGCACAGTACGCCCAGCGAACAGGCACCAGCTTGCGCATCGCATAGTTTTGCGGCGGTGCGGTGGAGATGCGCAGGGCGATGTCGAAATCTGTTTCGTTCAGATTCACAAAGTTATCGTTGAGATCGATATACAGATTTACATCCGGGAACTGGGAGCGATATTTATCCACCAGGTTCACCAGCCGGGAATAACCAAACGCAATTGAGCAGGTTATGCGTAATTCACCCTGCGGGCTGTGGTAATAACCGGAAGTGGTATTCAGCGTTTCATCGAATTCTTTCAAAAGCTTATTAGCGCGGTTGAAGAGATATTGCCCTGCGTCGGTCAGGGTAATACTGCGGGTGGTGCGTTTAATTAATGTCGTGCCCAGCGTGTCTTCCATCGCAGCCAGACTTTTGCTGACCGCAGACGGCGATACGTTGAGCTGCGCCGCGGCTTCTGACAATCCTCCGCAGTCGACGATTTTAGTAAAAAACTCCAGATGCTTGAGTGAAATCGGCGTACTCATAGTTTCCTTTAATTCACAAGTGATTTGCAAAAACGGTACGAATAGGCCGTTACATTCGCGTTTTAAACATGCAACTATTGAATCACAGGAAACAACTTGCTGGCAAAATGAAAAAAAAACAACTTAGGTGAGTTACGTCACAAAATAAAAGGAGGCGAAACGGAAACTCATCACATTGTGAATTTAATCTCATTAATTATTATTCTAAAGGTACCGATTATGTGGTCACGACTCGAACCCTACAAATCGTCGATTATTTTATTAGTTGCTCTGGTGATTGGCGGCTTATTAGGTATTTATGCCCCATCGTTTGCAAGTAAACTCCAGCCAATAGGTCAGATATTCTTAAACCTGCTATTTATGATTATTGTGCCGCTGGTGGGTATCAGCGTTATGTCTTCGATCGCCAGTATGACCGACCTGAAAAGGCTGGGGCGCATTATGGCGATTATCTTTATTGTTTCGATCGCCATGGCCTTTATTCCAGCCGCCGGGATCGTCGCGCTGGCGCTCTGGTATAACCCGGCGCAGGGCGTCACTATCGATCTCTCGCAGTCGGTACAGGCGGGCAGCGGTAAGATGGATTTTGTCAGTATGATCACCACCAGCGACTTTATCGGACTGTTTTCTAAGTCCAATATTCTGGCGCTGATCGTAATGGCGATCATCGCCGGTGTCGCAATTGGCCAGTCGGATCAGGCCGGTAAACGTATTGCGTCGCTGCTGGAAGACGCCAATACCGTGATCATGAAGATCGTTTCGATCATTATGAAGGTCGCGCCGATTGGTCTGGGCTGCTACTTCGCCGCCACCATGGCCAGTCAGGACTCTGCACTACTGTTAACCTTTGCCCGCGCCATCGGCCTGTTTATGGTTGCCACGCTGGTCTACTTTGTCTTTGGCTCGATTCTCTATTCGTATATTGGCGGCGGTATTCCGGCGGTCAAAGCCTTCTGGCGTAACGCAATTGAACCGTCTGCGACCGCGCTGGGTACCTGCTCTTCACTGGGGACGCTCCCGGTGACGCTGCGTGCCGGTAAGGCGATGGGGATCAACCCGGAAATCGTTGATGTCTCCATTCCGCTGCTGGTTAACCTCAACAAGGGCGGCGTGGCGATGATTGCCGCGCTAAAAATTGTCTTTATCTATTCCGTATTGGGCATGGAATTCACCACCGAAACCTTCTTCCTGACGATGCTGATTGCGGTGCTCTCCGCCATTATCGTTGGTGGCGTGCCGGGCGGGGCGTTCCTCGGTGAAATCTTTATCGTCACCACGCTGGGCCTGCCGATGGAAGCAATCCCGATGCTGGTGGTGCTGGGCACCATTACCGATGCGCCGGCCACACTGATTAACGTTATCCATGATTTGAATGCGGCGCAGATTGTTGAACGGTTCGCTGGAAAAAAGCAGACCAACGCTGAAATAAACTCTACTGCTGCGGTGGTATAGGTTTCACACGGATTAAGAACAGGAGATGTTATGAAAGACGCAATGAAGCTTGAAACGCACCTGGTTGTTGCTGGTCGCGACAAACGCTATACCCAGGGAGCGGTGAATCCGGTTATCCAACGCGCCTCTTCACTGGTATTTGATACCGTGAAGGACAAGAAATTTGCCACCGCCAATCGCGCGAACGGCGAGCTGTTTTATGGTCGTCGCGGAACCTATACCCACTTTGCCTTCCAGAAGGCAATGAGCGAACTGGAGGGCGGCGTTGGCTGCGCGCTGTACCCATGTGGTGCTGCGGCGGTGACCAATGCGATTCTGGCGTTTGTTCAGGGTGGCGATCATATTCTGATGACGGGGGCGGCCTATGAACCAACCCAGGATTTTTGCAATAAGATCCTGAGTAAATTCAACGTGGAAACAACGTATTACAATCCGCTGATTGGTGCAGGTATCGTCGATCTTCTGCGTCCGGAAACAAAGGTTGTATTCCTTGAGTCACCAAGTTCTATCACCATGGAAGTCCAGGACGTGCCGGGGATGGTCAAGGCTATCCGCGCGGTGAATCCGGAGATTGTCATTATGATCGACAACACTTGGGCGGCGGGCGTGCTGTTCAAAGCGCTGGATTATGGCGTGGATATTTCCATTCAGGCGGGAACGAAGTACACCATCGGCCATTCGGACGCCATGCTGGGCACGGCGGTGTCGAACGCCCGTTGTTGGGATCGTTTACGTGAGAACTCCTATCTGATGGGGCAAACGCTTGATGCCGATACGGCCTACAACGGCAGCCGCGGATTGCGCACCCTGGCGGTACGCCTTAAGCAGCATCAGGAGAGCAGCATCCATATTGCCCGCTGGCTGTCGGCAAGGCCGGAAGTGGCACGGGTGAATCATCCGGCATTACCGGAATGTCCGGGCCATGAGTATTTTCAGCGTGATTTTATCGGAAGCTCAGGCCTGTTCTCGTTTGTGCTGAAAAAGAGACTGACCGACGAACAGATGGCGAATTTCCTCGATAACTTCTCGCTGTTCCATATGGCCTATTCGTGGGGCGGATTTGAGTCGCTCATTCTGGCGAACCAGCCGGAAGAGCTGAACAGCATTCGCCCGGCCGGAGAGGTAAATTTCAGCGGCACGCTGGTCAGGGTGCATATCGGCCTTGAGGATATCGACGACCTGATTGCCGATCTGGACGCGGGATTTGCACGCATTGCGTAAGGTGAGGTGACCGTAGCCGGAAGCGGCGCAAGCGCCTTATCCGGCCTACATAGTTGTCGTAGGCCGGATAAGCGGGCAGGTTAGTTTTCAGTGGCTAACGTCGTTGCCTCATGCTGGCGTACCCGTTTGAGTAAGCCTGCCAGCGTGAACACGACGGCAATACCAGCCACCACCGCCAACAGATGAAACGAAATCCTGCCGCCGTTAAACCATAGCCAGCGTCCAATTTCGACAGAAACCGCCATCACCGTCAGGATCACCATATTCAGCGACGCCGAGACCGTTCCTTTAGGTAAGTTGTTGGAAAACAGCGTAAAGCGGAATAACGTCGGGAAAATCATCCCAATACCAAACGCATACAGGCTGGTCCCCAGTACCGACCACAGCCAGACGTGCGGCCACAGTAAATTGCCGACAATCAGCACCGCCAGCCCGCTTAGCTGAATGGGGACTGCCCGCCAGATAAAGCGTGGTCGGGTCGGATCTTTCACGAAACGAACCACCACCATATTGGCGACGATCACTGCGCCGAACACCGGGGCCTGTGCCCAGGCAAACTCCGATGTGGTCATGCCGCCAGCATCGATCAGAATAACCGGTGAGACCGCCACCCAGCTCATCATCGGGATATAGCTTAACGACAGCGTGGCTGCGCCAAACAGGAACACCCGGTTGCGGAAAACGTCGCGGAAATCACGCACTACGCCGCGTGCACTGAACGGCACCGCGCCGCGCTGGACGGTTTCCGGCATGGCTAACATTAACCCAATCAGGGCGATAAGCCCCATGACGGCAATGATGGCAAACAGGATCTTCCAGTGTACAAAGTGCATTAGCGCGGCCCCGGAGAGCGGGCCGATAACCGGTGCAACCAACACAATGGAAGTGATGATCGCCATTAACTTAATGGCCTTCGTTTGCCCAAACGCCTCCTGCACCGTGACATAGCCAACGGTCGCGATAAAGCAGATGCTGGTGCCCTGCACAAATCGGGCTACCAGAAACTGCGTCATTGAGGTAGTGAACAGCGTGGCAGCGCAGGCGAGGGTAAAGATTAACGCCCCCGCAATCAGCACGGGTCGACGGCCAATTCGGTCGGAAAGCGGCCCCAGCAGCCATTGCAGCGCCATGCCGCCCGCCAGATAGAGGCTCACCGCAGCGGGTGCCAGGCTAACATCGGCGTTGAAATCACGTACCACATTGATGATGCCAGGCTGGATCAGGTCCGTCGACAGATAGGCGGCGAAGTCATATAAAATCAACGCGACAGGAAAAAATAGCGTTGTGGCGCGTTGGGAGAAAAACGCGAGAATCCGTTGCATAAAACAGCTCCTTGTCGGGAGAAAACCCTCAACGGGAATAGCGAAATTCAATACCGTCTTTGAGACGTCAGACCGATGACAGAAAAAAGCAGACTGCAAATGTACTGAATTTCATGTAATCAAAAACGCTGTCTGCGCGAAGCGCAAACAGAAGATACGCTCACTGACGCTGGGTCAGAAAACGTAACGATTACAGGTAACAATCAGCACATCGCACCTCAGGAAGAGTAAGTTGAACGGGTAATAACCATCCGCAGTTTAATGCGGATTGGATATTAATTAAACGAGTTTATCCTGTTTATGTGCAGAAAATCGCCCTGCAAATCAGACTGCGATGCTCTGCAAAAACCGCAGAGCGATGGCACAACCGAAGATAATCAATACACCGCCAGCGATACGTTCTACCCATAATATCCCTCTGGATAACCGTCGCTGGATCTGCGGTAAACCGATGAACATCACGATCAGCAGATCCCAGCACAGCACTACGCTGGTCATCCAGATCCCGCTCATGGTTTGTTGCAGCAGCGTCACCGACGGGCCGAGCAGGGCGGTCATTAGCGCCAGATAGAACAGCGCATTTTTTGGGTTGAGCAGTGACGAACCCAATCCCAGCAGTAGCTGTTTGCCAAATCCTGGACAGGTAGACTGGGCGTCTGTTCCGGTCAGCGTTTGCGGGCGGCTGCGTACCAGCAGGCTGCCAATCCACAATAAATAGAGCGCGCCCAGCAGCTCAATAACCGTAAACAACAGGGGAAGCTGGCGCAGGATCCCCCAACCGATAATTGCCAGCAGGATATACAGCCCGTTGCCGAAAGCGATCCCCACGCACAACCCGGCGCTGCCGCGCATCCGGTATCGTGCGGCGTAACCGGCCAGTAAAAAGAAGTCCGGCCCGGGGCTAAGCAATGCGACGAAATGCGCCAGTGCCAGCGCGGGAAAAGCAGAAGGAAAAAGTACAGAAAGCAGCGACATAGCGACCTCAGAGAATGAATCTGAGATCACCGTACGCCTGACGCAGCGCTAATTATTGTCTGATATTGATCGTCCCAACGCGTACTGGCGCGGTGTGGCGGCGGTGTAGCGAACAAAGGTGCGATGGAAATGGCTCTGGTCGGCAAACCCGCTCTGGTAGCCGACATCGGCAATTTCGTCCCCGGCCCGTAGCCGCTGGCGAGCATAGTCAATCCGTATGATGTTCAGATAACTTCCTGGCGTCAGCCCGGTATCTTGCTTAAAGGTACGGATCAGCGTCTCTTTACGCATATGACACTTATGTGCCAGCTCATCGAGCGAGGGCGGCGCGAGCAGGCTGGACTGCAACCGTTCGCGCAGATACTGGCTGGTTGTGCTTAGGTTGTCTTGTGTGACCGACTGCAACGGCAGCGTGTGCAGCAATGCTTGTGCGGCATCCGTTATTTGCGCGGTTTGGCGTTGCGGCATGAGCGTCACAAGGTGCATATAACGCTGGAATAATTGCGCATCGCGGATAACGGGAGCAGGCGTGCAAAGCCGCTGATTGGTGTTCTGTGCAGGCAGATTAGCAAGACACCACTGGGTATCAAGATAAAGCATATGATAGCTGCGAAACTGTCCGTTAACAGGATTACAGCTGTGAGGTGCCAGCGGCGGTATCACAATCAGATCGCCCACCTGCAGATGGTATTCCTCGCCATCGCACAGACAGCACGTTTCCCCCTCGAGAATTGCCCCAATCGAGAGCTGAGAGTGGTGATGCCGCTTATAGGCCTGCTGGCTCTGCCAGGTGCTGCGCAGTTCCAGCCACGGCAACTGCTCATCACGCCAGAACGATTGTGGAATATCTCGGGTATGCGTCACATCGTGTCCTCCCTGAAAGTGATGATTTGTTATAGCACAGGCCGAGTGGTGAAAAAGTGGGAATGCGCATTGAGATGGTGATTCTGCGTGACGTGTTCCAGACAAATGTAGACGTTACATAAGGGCGTTGTTATCCAGGAAATCGCCTCGCAAAGAGAGAAAGTTGCAGGTGAGGATGTGGTTTTCCGGCGCTACAGTCATGGCATCTTATTTTCAGGTGAAGGATCGCCATGAACAAAGCTTCCGCTTCAACACCGCATGATGCGGTTTTTAAAACATTTTTACGTCACCCTGAGACTGCACGGGATTTCCTACAAATACATCTTCCCGCTTCGCTGCGCGAGCTTTGCGATCTTCAGACGCTTAAACTCGAGTCAGACAGTTTTATCGAAGAGAATTTACGTGCGTACTATTCCGATGTGCTGTGGTCGGTGAAAACGACGGATGGGGATGGATATATTTATGTTGTGATTGAACACCAAAGCACACCGGATGCGCATATGGCATTCAGACTGATGCGCTATGCGGTAGCGGCCATGCAGAAACATTTAGATGCCGGGCATCAGCAGTTGCCGCTGGTAGTGCCGATGCTGTTTTATCACGGCGCTAAAAGCCCGTACCCTTATTCGCTGTGCTGGCTGGATGAGTTTGCCAACCCGAAGCTGGCTCGTCAGCTGTATGCTGCGGCGTTTCCGCTGGTGGATATTACGGTTATTCCGGATGACGAAATTGTGCAGCATCGACGTATGGCGCTGCTGGAGTTAATCCAAAAACATATTCGTCAACGCGATCTTATGGGATTGGTCGAGCAAATTGTTTCCCTGCTACTTACCGGACTGACTAATGACAGCCAGATAAAGACGCTGTTTAATTATATTTTACGAACTGGCGATGCACCTCGATTCAGTGAGTTTATTCGCGGGGTTGCCGAACGTTCACCGCAGCACAAGGAGCATTTGATGACGATCGCAGACAGATTACATGAGGCAGGATTTCAAAAAGGATGGCTTGAAGGCAAGCTGGAAGGTAAACAAGAAGGCAAACAGGAAGGCAAACAGGAAGGACTGATAAAGGGGCGACGTGATGAGGCACTGCGTATTGCCCGCACCATGCTGGCAGATGGCATCGATATCAGCACGGTACAAAAAATCACCCGACTTTCCGCTGAAGATATTCAGGGTTTAAGCCATTAGATATAGCTTAAACTGCCTAATTGCCTGCCTGGAAGCGCCGGGCAGCTCGATCTACTCTATTGCCGTTTTTACCGCCTCTCCGAGCTTCTGCATTACTTCCCGATGCTTATCGTTTGGCGGCAATGCGCAGTTGATGCGCACACAGTTGCGATACTTACCCGATGCGGAGAACAGAGAACCCGGTGCAACCTGGATTTTGAGGCGACAGAGCTGCTTAGCGACACAGACCATATCAACCTGGAGCGGCAGCTCGACCCACAGCATAAAGCCGCCTTTCGGTCGGGTGACGCAGATCCCGCAGGGGAAGTATTCCCGTACCCAGCAGGTGTAGATCTCCATATTGCGCTGATAAATCTGGCGCATACGACGAATATGTCGATGATAATGACCTTCGCGCACAAAGGAAGCCGCTGCCAGTTGCGTAGCGGGAACGTTAGTTCCAATGACGGCGTACTTCATGTGCAGCAGCTTGTTGTAATAGCGACCGGGCACCACCCAACCCACGCGCAGACCGGGGGCGACGGATTTGGTAAACGAACTGCAGAGTATTACGCGGCCGTCGCTGTCCCAGGAGTGGATCGTGCGCGGGCGCGGGTACTCTGTGGCCAGCTCGCCATACACATCGTCTTCAAAAATGACGATGTCGTGACGCTGGGCGAGGGCGAGCACCGCCCGTTTACGCGCATCCGGCATAATGAATCCGAGCGGGTTGTTGCAGTTGGGAACCAGCAGCACACCTTTGATCGGCCACTGATCCAGCGCCAGCTCCAGCGCTTCAATGCTGAT
The DNA here is from genome assembly GCF_030332845.1 of Citrobacter sp. Cpo061. Classification (NCBI taxonomy): domain Bacteria; kingdom Pseudomonadati; phylum Pseudomonadota; class Gammaproteobacteria; order Enterobacterales; family Enterobacteriaceae; genus Citrobacter; species Citrobacter sp. Cpo061. The sequence goes on along the minus strand of NZ_JAOWHB010000034.1, from coordinate 318,554 downwards.
CCCGGTATCCGGATCGGTTGGGATCTCAATCACCTTGATCCCTAAGCCGCGCAGTAGCTGCATCGTGCCGTAGTAGGCCGGTGATTCAACGGCGACAATATCTCCGGGCTGGCAGACCGTCAGCAGCGCCAGCGACATTCCGCTCTGACTGCCGCTGGTGATCACAATATCATCTGCATTGACCACCGAACCGCCGTCCAGCATCAGCCGCGCAATCTGCTGACGCAGTTCACGGCATCCGGAGATTTCATCGTAGCCCAGTATCGCGCGCAGGTTGTGCTGTGCCACGCGGCTGAGCTCGCGCCACAGCGGCTTCAGGCTGGGTTGATTAATATCGGGCACGCCGCTGCTAAACGGGATTATCGATTTGTCCGCGTTGCCCTTTAGCATATCCAGCACCTGATCCCACTGGGTTATTTCGACCGGACGCTGTACCGGACGCGACATCGGTGGCAAGGGTGGCTGCGCTTTTTGTGGCGCGACAAAATAACCGGAACGTGGCTGGGGCGTGATCAGCTGGCGCTGTTCCAGCGTCTGATACGCCTGCTGGACGGTGCTGATGCTGACCCCATGCTCCTGGCTCAGGCTGCGTACCGAGGGCAGTTTTTCGCCATGGCGATACAGCCCTTGCTCAATGCGTTCGGCCAGCAGATTGGCCAGATGTTGGTAACGCGTCATGCTGTATCCATCATGGGTACCATACAGATTAAAAAATCAGTACAGATTGGTGTGAAAAAAGCGATACAGAACTCTTTTTAACCAATCTGTATGTTAAATAAAAGTACTTTGTGAGTCTGTATTGTTTTAGGCCAGATCCGTGAAGATAAAGCCTCTGGCAAGGCGGGGAGGCAAGGTATGGAATTTCACGAGAATAAAGCAAAACAGCCGTTTATTGGGTTTGTACTGATCTGGCGGGCATACAAGGCGTGGCGGCTGCGAGCGCAAACGCGGCGCCTATTGCAACAGATGAGCGATGAGCGGCTGCGGGACGTCGGGCTGCGACGCGATCAGGTGGAGTGATTTTCTTTCATCGACAGAGGCTGGGGGGTATCGCCCCGCCTCTTTTACATTCACAATATTTATCAATTCATGCTTCTGGTTAGTCCGTTTCTTGATACTTATCCTGATAAGTATTATTTTCTCTTCAGCGATGAGAGGAAAGTAAGATGACTGAAGATGAACTGTTTGCCCGCCGCCCGATGGGGATGCGCATGGCAATGGTGGTGCGCCAGTGGCGGGCCATTATTGATGCTGCCATCACCGATACTGGCCTGACGCAGTCCAGCTGGACGGTACTGATGCAACTGTATCAACTGGGAGACAACGTCTCAGTCAGTGAACTGGCACAAATGCAGGGCATCGAACTGCCGCCGCTGATGCGCACCCTCTCGCAGCTGGAAAAGCAGGGCTATCTGCTGCGTTCCACATCGCCCTATGACAAACGCATCCGCCTGCTGGCGCTGACCGCGCAAGGCCGCGCAAGGCTGGACGAACTCAACCGGGTGATAGAGACATACCAACATCGCGTCACCTGCACCATCCCTGAGGCGGAACTCGCTTCCTTCAGCGCCACGCTCAATCAAATCGCCTGCAATCTGCGGACAATCCGCGAAGAAGACAATCAACACTAAAAAACTATGATGACCCCAGAACAAAAATTTGCCCATTGGGTAAGGGGGAGTATTGCCGCTTTCCTGGTAATATTCGCCTGGTTTATCGTTGCCGATATCTGGATCCCGCTGACGCCGGACTCCACGGTGATGCGCGTGGTAACGCCTGTTTCCTCACGCGTTTCCGGCTACGTCTCGCAGGTGCATGTACACAATAATAGCCAGGTGAAGAAGGGCGATTTGCTGTACGAACTGGATCCGACGCCATTTATCAATAAGGTCGAGGCTGCGCAAATTGCCCTTGAGCAGGCGAAGCTGAGTAACCAACAGCTGGATGCGCAGATCGTCTCTGCCCGCGCCAACCTGCGCACCGCGCAATTCAACGCCCGCAACGATAAGACCACCTTAGACCGCTATCAGCGCCTGAGCGCCATGCAGAATGTGTCGCAATCCGATCTCGACAAGGTGCGTACTGCCTGGCAAACCAGCGAGCAGTCGGTGGCGGCGCTGAATGCCAGTATTCAGAACCTGCTGATCCAGCGCGGCGAGCGCGATGACAAACGTAACGTAACGCTGCAAAAATACCGTAACACGCTGGAAGAGGCGCAGCTGAACCTCGGCTGGAGCAAAGTATATGCCCAGACCGACGGTACGGTGAGTAATCTCCAGCTTAGCCCAGGGCTTTACGCCACCGCGGCCACGCCGCTGCTGGCGCTGGTCAGCCATCAGACCGATATCGTGGCCGACTTTCGCGAGAAAAGTCTGCGCCACACTCGCGTGAATACCGATGCCGCCGTGGTGTTCGATGCCTTGCCGGGCAAGGTTTTCTCTGCCCGCGTCACCAGCAGCGATGCCGGTATTCTGGCGGGGCAGGAGCAGGTTAATGGCCAGTTGTCGCAACCGGAACAGTCTACCCGCTGGGTGCGAGATGCCCAGCGTATGCGCATTCACGTCGCGCTGAACGAACCGCTCGACACGTCTTTACCGACCGGGGCGCGCGCTACGGTACAGCTGTATAACAGCCAGGGCGTGTTCGCCCGCACCTTTGCCGGGGCGCAGATCCACCTCGTCAGCTGGCTACATTATGTCTATTAACACGCTGGCCCACGTCTTTACGCCGCACGGGAATATTGTCTACACCGCCAATGATTTTCGCCAGACCCTGCGTATCTCCGTTGCCGGGACAATCGCGCTGAGTATCTCGACCTTCTACAACGTGCAGTACGGCGTGTTCTTTGTGGTTTATCCGCTGATGCTGCTGTCGCTGGTACCGGTATTCAACCGCCATGTGGCAACACAGTTCGTGTTCAGCGCGGCGGTGAACTGTGTCGAAATGGTGCTGATCGTCGGCTATTTCTCACAGTGGCCGCTGATTATGACGCTGGTGGTGTTCGGCCTGTACGTGATGCGTTTTCGTTTTATGAGCAAAGGCCCGCTGTTTCTGCTCGGATCAATGGGTGTGGTGTGCCAGAGCACGATGCTCAACTTTATGAGCTATCCCACCACCAACTGGCATACGTTGATGTTCTCCAATATGGAAGCCTGCGTCATGGCGGTGGCGCTGAGCGCACTGCTGCATTATCTGATCCCGGACGTGGAACCCCGTCAGCCGCCGCCGCGCATTGAGAAAGATGCCGCCCGGGTGCGCCATGAATCGCTGCTTTCCGGCACGGTGGCGACGATGATTTTTGTGGTCTTCCAGATCTGCGATTTGAGTGATTCGCTGTCGGCGCTGATGGCCGGCATTTTGATCCTGTTTCCGATGCACTACCGTGGCGCTGTGATCAGCTCGATTTGGCGCGTGGTCGGCGTGGTGCTGGCCTGCCTGTATATTCTGCTGGTGCAACTGCTTATCTATGATTTCAGCAACCATATGGTGCTGATGATGCCGCTGATTGGCCTCGGGCTGGCGTTCAGCGCCCGCCTGCACGTAATGGAAAAAGTCGGCGCGGGCGTGGGTTTTGCCAGTATCACTACTATCGGCATTATGTTTGGCCAGAACCTGCACCCGGATCAGGACCTGGTATTCAGCGATCTGTACCGTATCACTTCCGTCACCGTCGCGCTGGTGGCAACGCTCACCATGGTATTTCTGGTGCACCGGGTTTTGAACTGCTTTGCCGCGACGCGGTTTGTGATTACCGAGTGAATGGGCAGTGAGTGCCGGATGGCGGCTGCGCCTGATCCGGCCTACGGGAAAGTGCCATTTGTAGGCCCGGTAAGCGTAGCGCCACCGGGCGTTTTCAAATTGCCTGCTATTTCACCGTTCTCAAATTCTTCAGAATACAATTTATTTGTTCGAGAAATAAAAATATATAAATTATAAATATTCTGAATTTTAATAATTGTGACCTTATAAATAAATATATTTTTACGATTAAATATGATGGGTGTGATTATTATATTTTAAAGGGTATAAATCCATATGACATGGGAATATAAAGTATCGACAGGTATACTGAGCCATAACGGTGAGTTAATTGCTTATTGCTACAGTGGTGCCGGTGAATCAAAGGATAAACCGAACTGTGAACACATACGTAACAAGGGCCCCATTCCTCGAGGTATTTATTTTATTGCAGGATGGAATAATCACAAAAGCCCCTCCGCTATCATCCTTGAACCTATTGCAGGGACCAATACTTTTGGCAGAGATCATTTCGAAATTCATGGCGATAAAAAAGGGCAGCCACCGGGAACGGCATCTGCAGGGTGTATCATTATGAATGGACAAGATAAGCGCCAAACCATTTACGATTCGGGTGATACAATTTTGGTGGTAAGATAATGAAATTTATTATTATCTTCTTTCTATTTATGCTTTCGGGTGCCTCCTGCGCTGCAGAGCATACTGCACCTCAGCTTCTGCAGATGATAAATGAAAAAGGAGCAAATGCTGTTGTACACACACTTTATCATGACAATGAATCAGAATGGTGGAACCATATCATTCCTGAAATTAGCAAAGGTAATAATGGCTGGTTAACGGTGGCAAGTGCTTTGGAACCTGGAGTTGATGCCAGTACTGCGGAAGATTTGCAGGGGGCGGTATCTGAAGCCATTCCACATAATCCAGCCGGTGTTCTGGCTATTCTCAACGATAAGAGACCATTGTTGACTATTGAGCAGATATGTGCATTTTCCTCTTTCCCTGAGTCAGAAGACGAAATGAATAAGCTATTTGTTAACTCCATCAGGGAAATGTATAAGATCAAAACGGCAGAAGGGAAACGGTGTATTGCGGTCATGATAAATACTGTCGAAAATTCTGTTCCATTTAATAAGGCAATGTAAATGGCGAGACCTGAGTTATCGCTTAAAGGCTTGAACAAACGGCTCCTCAGAAACTGTGGGGCTGATGACAAATCAGCGCCTGATGGCGCTTCGCTTATCAGGCCTACATGAGATCTACACAACGTGTTGATATTACAATACATGTAGGCCGGGTAAGACGTAGCCACCACCCGGCACAAACGCGAATCTATACTTTAGCGCCGTCTGGCATCTGAGAATTTATCCCTGCTTGCGCGGCTTCGCCGAAATCACGTTGATAAACTCCTGCACCTGCTGTTGCTTACGCGCGGACAGCTTGCACACCCGACGCAGCGACTGCAATAACGCGGGTTCTTCCGGCTCCGGCAGCTTTGTCGTCAGCACAATGCAGCCAGGCATCACTTTGACATCGAATTTGCAGCCAGTGGTAAAACCGGCGGCTTCCAGCCACTGGCCTTTCATAATAATTGCCGGAACATGCGTGTAATCCGGATAACGACTCGCATAAGTGACGGTACCCAGACGATTATTTGCCGGGGAGACTTCTGGATCGGTGAATTCTGCAATAGAATGCGGGGTAGTCATGATGGCTATTTCCTGTGAATAGTGATTGTGATTAGCGAGGCGCTCGTGTTGCAGCACGGGCGTCTTGCGAAAAATACCTGTACATATCATCAGGGAATAGAAGGAAAGTCCAGCTGAAAATGAATGAAAATAAGGGCGTGGATGCGGGGATGGATTATTTCTGGTGATGGGAATAAAGCGGCTATTTAGCCGCTTTATTGGTTTCTGGGGGGGGGGGGGTTAATTTATGGCGGCGTCGGTGAGAGCGTCGGCCAGGTGGTGTTGGGTTTGCTTTGTTATATTTATCTTGTGTTTTAGTTCAGATATGACATTCATAATTTCTGAAAGTTTCTCAACTATTTTTTTCTGCTCATAGATTGGCGGTAATGGAATTACAATATTCTTGCTTTTTGCAATTGATATATTGTCTTGCCCCGCTGTTCCAATTAATTCAATGAAATCTAGGAAAATACCAGATAATAAGTATGTATATATATATTCATTTAGATCTTTTTTTATTAATCTAAATAAAACAATCGCCTGATTACAGTTCCATTCAGGATAATAGTCTGGAATGATAGCAATTTTCCCTAGAGGTGGTCCAACGATATTCATAATGACATCACCAGGATATAGGATAGAACGCTGCATTTTTTCGAAATGATATTGTCTTTGAATAAATTGAGGCTGATATTTAAAGTCAATCTGCTGATTTCTAATATTGTATACTTTTAAATAGGGTATGCCGTCATCGGTAGAAAATATTTCTTTACTTGGGGTCGAGCCTGAAGTAATTGCAGAACATAAGTCATCCATTCGGCAATAAACCCAACCTTCTGGCAGTTCAAACGGTTTTTCCTCATTACTAATCGGCGGCAACGATTTTTGCTTTTTAATTTTCCCGTCTTTTACCAGTTGCGCTTTTTCCTGCGCAATACGTTTGAGTAGTTCAGAGGCTGGTTCATCGTTCGGATCCTGTGGCACCAGTTTGCCCATCACCGCCAGTTGCAGAATGGTCTGTTTTAAGGTGTCAATGCTGGCTTCGGTGGTAAACAGTGTGTCGAAATGCTCGCTGATACGCGCCCAGTTTTCGGCAAGTTCTTCGGCGTTCTGGCTGTCGGTTAGCGTGGTTAGCAGGGTTTCAACCAGCTGTTGATGGGCGTTCAGACTGGTCAGGGAGTGCTGTTCCAGTTGGTCGCAGAGGGTCATAATTTCAGCGACTTTGCTATTTATTCTTTCTTGTTCCTTTTGAGGTGGAAAAGGCGTCATGAAAGAGGTAACGACGGAAGCATTTAGTTCCGCTTGGTTTGTTGTTCCTGAAAGCAACGTATTTGGATGCTTTGGATCGAAGCGCTGCTGAATTCCATAAGTAGATATATAGTTACAAATGAATTGCCCGTTCTGTTTAATTGTTCTGATTAACGTCACGTGACTGTCAACAACGAGTTTTTCCGTAACCGCTGGAAGGTAAATAACCCTACCAGCAGTACCACCTGCTCCAGTTGAGTTCCAAAGAATGTCTCCATCTTTCAGAAAACGTTCTTCTGCATATGCAGCAACTGATTCATCAGTAATCCATCTGGATTGTTCTAATTTGAAACCATTCCATTGCACACATTTTTGCGATACAACTCTGACATGGCCGTGTTCAGAATATTTTGGGCCTTTCCCTCGTTGAATGTATTCCGCAACATCATTTAATCGCACCCACTCCCACCCCTCCGGCAGCTCAAACGGTTTCTCCTCCTCGCTAATCTCCGGCAGCGGCTTGGGCTTTTTAATTTTCCCCTGCTTCACCAGCTCGGCCTTTTCCGCCGCAATGCGTTTCAGCAGCTCCGACGCCGGTTCGTCGTTCGGATCCTGCGGTACCAGCTTGCCGCGCACCGCCAGCTCCAGAATCAGCTCGCGTAGCTTCTTAATACCGTACAGGTCAATCTTACCTGAACTGCCGCGCCCGGCCGTGGAGCGGATTTGCAGCGCCGTGGTCCAGGTATCGATATGGTCGACAATCAGTTTTTCCACCGCCATCAGTTGGCCTCCTTGCCGGAGAGCGCCGCGCCGAGGATATCGCGCAACTGGTGGCGCAGGGACTGGATCTCCTGCTGCTGCTTCGCGTACTGCGCCAGCAGTTCGTCTGGATCGTGGCTGACGGTTTCCGCCTGGTGCGGGTTCTTGATATCGAGGTTAAAGTTGCGGGCAATCACCTCGTCGATGCTGACCTTCCACGCCTGCTCGTTCTCGACGCGGCTGGCGAAGCCGTCGGCCTCGTTGCCCCACCAGTCGATCTCGGCCTGGAATTCTTCAAACTTCATCGGCTTGGTTTTACTGTAGTTCTTCACGCCCGCTGGGTACGGGTGCTCGTAGAACCAGATGTCTTTGGTCGGCTGGCCTTTGGTAAAGAACAGCAGGTTGGTTTTGATCCCGGTGTACGGGTTAAACACGCCGTTCGGCAGACGCACGATGGTGTGCAGGTTGCACTCCTCGGTGAGCAGCTTTTTAATCTTGGTTTTCACGCCTTCGCCAAACAGCGTGCCGTCCGGCAGTACCACCGCCGCGCGGCCGTTTTTCGCCAGCACTTCAATAATCAGTTGCAGGAACAAGTCCGCCGTTTCGCGGGTCTGCATTTCTGCCGGGAAGTTCTTCTCGATGCCGTCTTCTTCGGTGCCGCCGAACGGCGGGTTGGTGACGATCACATCCAGCTGTTCATCCCACGATGACAGCGGCTTGTTGAGGGTGTTGTCGTGACGAATTTGCACCGGCACTTCGATGCCGTGCAGCAACATATTGGTGGTCGCCAGCAGGTGCGGAAGCTGTTTTTTCTCCACGCCGTGGATCTGCTGTTGCAGCGTCTGGTGATCGGCCACGCTCTGCACGTAGTTGTTTTTTACGTGATCGAACGCGCAGGCGAGGAAGCCGCCGGTGCCGCAGGCCGGGTCCATAATCGACTCGCCGAGCTTCGGATCGACACGATCGACCATAAAGCGGGTGACGGCGCGCGGGGTATAAAACTCACCGGCATTGCCCGCCGATTGCAGATCTTTGAGGATCTGTTCGTAAATGTCGCCGAACAGGTGGCGCTCGCTGGCGCTGGTGAAGTCGATTTCGTTGAGCTTGTTGATCACCTGACGCAGCAGGGTGCCGTTTTTCATGTAGTTATAGGCATCGCTGAACGCCTGTCTGACCACAAAGCCGCGCGGGTTTTTATCTATGGGGGCGGTGAGGTTTTTCAGCACCGGGAACAGGTCGTCGTTGACGAACTCCAGCAGGGAATCGCCGGTAATGCCCTCGGCGTTTGCCGCCCAGGTGCGCCACAGGTAGCGCTGCGGGATCGGGTACTGATAGTTATCCTGCTCCAGTTCTAGCGCCTCTTCCTGGGCGTCAAAGATTTTCAGAAACAGCAGCCAGGAGAGCTGGCCGAGACGCTGCGCATCGCCGTCCACGCCAGCGTCTTTGCGCATAATGTCCTGTAAGGATTTGATAACTGAGCTGATTGACATGATGTGTTCCATGTTTCATTAACAATAAGGCCTTCTGCTACGCGGTGGCAGCAGAAGGCGCAAAAGGGGAGTGGTTACGCGGAGCGGGGCGGTAAGTGGTAGATTTCGCTCTCCAGCTCGCTGATGGCCTGATTATACCCGTTACGGTCGCCGAATCCGCTTTTAATGATCTCCGGCAGCGTACCCATGCTGTCGAACGGCTTGAGCTTCAGCACCTGAATACTCTCTATTTCCTGCACGCCCGCGTCGGCGTATTTATCCAGCAGCGTATTCAGCACCGCCTGCGCAGCGTCGGAGTATTTGGTGAAGTAGTTGCGTTTACGCACGTTCTCCGCCCGCTCTTTGCGGGTTAACGGCGGCTGACCATACACCACGTGGCACAGCATGTCGAACGGGTCGAGCTCTTTACCGACCTCTTCCGCCAGCACTTCCCAGATGATCCCCTGCTGCTCCAGTTCCTTGATGATGGCCTCTTTGCGTTCGGCGTCCTGCCATTTGCGGGTGAAATCATCCAGCGAGGCGTACTCTTTGAGCAGCGTTTTGCGGGTGTAATCTTTGAAGGATTCGGTGACCAGCTTGCCGTCGGCATCGTAATACTGTACGCGCTGGGCAATCACGCCCACGGCCACGCCGTTGACGTGAAACTTGCGCACTTTGTTTTCATCATCTTCCGGCAGCGGGCCGACATCGTCTGAGCCGGTGACGGTATACGGCGCGGGATCTTCATCGGCCCCGGTGATGTCATCTTCAGTCTCTTCTTCGTGCTCGTCGAACTGTTCTTCAAAATCAGACTCCGGGTCGGCGATATCTTGCGGCGTGGTGTCCATCACCTTTTCCGGGATGCCGTCGAAGCGCTCATCGGCGAACAGTTCGGTGGCCTTTTTGAAATCGAGGATGGTGAACCACAGCTTGCCGTAGCGTTCATCAATGCGGGTGCCGCGACCGATGATTTGCTTGAATTTAGTCATCGACTGAATGTTTTGGTCCAACACCACCAGTTTGCAGGTCTTGGCGTCGACGCCGGTGGTCATCAGCTCGGAGGTGGTGGCGATAACCGGATAGGCCTTTTTGGGGTTAATAAAGTTATCCAGTTGGGCTTTGCCAATGTCGTCATCGCCGGTGATTTTCATCACGTACTTGTCGTTCTTTTTGACCTGTTCCGGGTTGAGATTGACCAGCGCGCGGCGCATGCGCTCCGCGTGATCGATGTCGTTACAGAAGATGATGGTTTTATCCATCGGGTTGGTACGTTTAAGGTAATCGGTAATGGTTTTCGCCACCAGTTCGGTGCGCTCATCAATCACCATCGTGCGGTCAAAATCTTTCTGGTTGTAGATACGGTCGTCGATCAGCTCGCCGTTTTTATCCGTCTGGCCTTTGGTGGGACGCCAGCCCTGAAGATCAACGTCGATATCAACGCGCACCACTTTATAAGGGGCAAGGAAGCCGTCTTCGATGCCTTCTTTGAGCGAGTAGATATAGACCGGGTCGCCGAAGTAATCGGTGCTGGAGACTTCATGAGTCTCTTTCGGCGTGGCGGTTAAGCCAATTTGCGTGGCGGCGCTGAAGTAGTCGAGGATTTCGCGCCACGCGCTATCTTCCGAGGCGCTGCCGCGATGGCATTCGTCGATCACAATCAGGTCAAAGAAATCCGGGGCCACCTGTTTAAAGGCTTTTTGATCTTCTTCTGGGCCGGTGATGGCCTGATACAGCGCGAGGTGGATTTCAAAGGCTGGATCGATGGTGCGCCCGGTGACCTTGGTCATCGCCGTGCCAAACGGCAGGAAGTCGTTGTTTTTGGTCTGATCGACCAGAATGTTGCGATCGGCGAGGAACAGGATTCGTTTTTTACTTTTCGCTTTCCATAAGCGCCAGATTATCTGGAAGGCGGTGTAGGTTTTCCCCGTTCCGGTCGCCATCACCAGCAGAACGCGGTTTTGCCCGGCGGAAACGGCTTCAATGGTTTTATTGATGGCCTGTAGCTGGTAATAACGCGGCGCTTTGCCACTGCCGTCGTCGTAGTAGTCCTGAGTAATCACCGGAAGCTGGGCGGCGGTGTAGCCTTTCCAGAGACAGTATTTTTGCCATAATTCAACAGGCGTTGGGAATTCGTCGAGGGTGATTTCTCGCTCAATCGCGTCGGTTGCCGTTTTATCGTGGAAGATAAAGCCATCGCCGTTAGAAGCAAACGCAAAGGGAACGTCCAGCAGGTGGGCATAACCCAGCGCCTGCTGAATGCCTTTGCCGATTTCATGTTTATTGGCTTTGGCTTCGATCACCGCCAGCGGCATGTTTAATTTGTGGTACAGCACGATATCGGCAGATTTCACCGTTCTACGTGCCGCGACTTTGCCGCGCACAATGACCTTACCGTCCCGGAGTTTGACCTCTTGTCGGATTTGCGTTGTATCGTTCCAGCCAGCATCAAGGATGGCGGGCATAACGCATTTGGTGATGATGTCTGCTTCCGTCAGGGTACTCAGGTTCAGGTCAGCCATTGGGCGCTCTCGATAGAATCGGATGGTTCTGATTTTACCTAAAATCAAGGAGCTGGCTATGACTTGAGTGGGTATTTCGTTATGAGTTTACATAAAACAATGCATGTTATGCATTTTATCAACGCATTAGAATGCATTGATAACGGGAGGTATGTTGGCTCGACAGTTGTTATAAAAATCATGAAGAACATAGAGATACAAATTTTCTAAGGTTGCCTTTCTGTAGTTCAGGAAAGATAATGTAGCCATTAACTATCAATTTGGATGTGAACATGGAAGCTAAAGAGTGTAAGGTCCAGGATATCCTTACCGAAAACAAAAAATACATTATTCCTTCTTATCAACGACCTTATAGTTGGACTGTTGATAATGCAGAACAGCTTATTGATGATATATATGAAAGTTCTCAATCTGAAGAACGTGAATATTTTATAGGAAGTATGATTTGCATCAACAAAGGGCAGAATCAGTATGAAGTTGTTGATGGGCAGCAACGTTTGACAACACTTAGTATTATTGTGTCTGAGCTGAAAAAACAGATATCAATACAAGGTGTTAAAGACGATCTGCAAAAAAGAGTTTTGCCAATTGATGTCTATTCTGATGAAGCGGAAGAACCGAGGCTAGTTGTCAGGAAGAAGGAGTATGAACTTTATAAGTATTATATTCTTCAGGACCTAAAGAATTATAAACCAGAAAAACCGTCAGATACTGATTTGGTTTTTATTAGTAATGCGGAAGTCATTAGGGATTACTTAGCGAAGTTATCAGATGATGAGTTGAAGTTATTGGCTAAATATATATTACAAAATGTATATATAGTCTTTGTGCAAACTGATGATTTTGCATCATCATTTCGGTTATTTAATGTTCTAAATAGTCGGGGATTACCTCTGAGTAATGCAGATTTATTGAAAAACGCGCTTTTTGAGTCTGCGGCTGCACATAATAAAAAATCTGAACAAATTGAATCTGCATGGTCCCAAATTGAGGATATGGTTGGTGTTAGAAGGCTTGATAAGTTTCTTACACTTCACAAACTTTCAGAGAAGAAAGATCGTGACAGGGTTTTACAAAAAGGATTTGAATCCTTTATTGAGAATTTACAAGAAAAATTTGATGGCGATGCTATCGCGATGTCGCTGATGTTAGTCAGTTCTGCTAAAAATTACTCTAAAATTCTGGAAAATGATTTTGAACATTCTTCTATTCGAAGGAAAATAGCTTCCCTGAGTAATCTTGGAGTAGATGAATGGATCCCTCCTGCCTTAGCCTTCCTGAACAGAATGGTTCGTACAGAAGAGTTTACATTAGAAGAATTTTCTCAGTTTATTACCTGCTTTGAAAAAGTATATATGCATGGTTGGTTAAAAAAACAGATTAAAAGCCAAAGAGAGATGGTTTGTTATTCTGCGCTTGTTGCCATAAATAATGGATTGCCTCTTTCTTCTATTATTAATCAAATTAATCAGCATGCGGATAATGAAGGGTTTATTGCTGCACTTGATGATGATTTATATGAACCAAGGCCTAATCAGGTTAATTTAATTAAAGCTATTTTACTTCGTCTTGACATGGAACAGCAAGACGAAAGTGTAATTAAAACTTATACAGGAAGAATAACTATTGAACATATTCTCCCTCAGGCTTTGGTGAATGAATATTGGATTAATCGATTTGAACCACATGAACATGTTTACTGGTTGCATAAAATAGGCAACTTGACTCTTATTAGCGGTACTAAAAATTCAGAGGCGCAGCACTCTGATTTTATTAAGAAAAAATCTATTTATGAAAAATTGAATAGCAAAAGTTCATTTGATCTTACAAAAGATGTATGTAAATCAGCCGAATGGGGCTTGCCAGAGCTTAAAAGGAGACATGAGAATATGAAGTCTCAATTAAAACAGCTTTGGTTAGTATAATCTCCGTGTAAGATTTACACATGCCATATTATATGGCATGTGTAAATCTGAATAATTCAAAATAGCAAAGTTACTTCTTCAATCCCGCAAACGCGGCTCTGATCTCGTCTTCCGGCAGGTTAATGCCGATAAACACTAGCAGGCTGTGTGGTTGCTCGTCGCCCCACGGGCGGTCCCAGTCGGCGCTGTACAGGCGCTGGACGCCCTGGAACAGCAGGCGGTTTGGCTCGCCTTCAATCCACAGCATACCTTTGTAGCGCAGTAGCTTCTCGGCGGATTCCAGCAGCAGGTTTTCCATCACTCGCGACACGTCGCTGATGTTTACCGGGTAATCCAGCTCGACGACGATCGAGGAGATATCGTTTTGCTTGTCGGCGATAAAGTGGAAGCGCGGTTTGGCGCTGACTACGTTCTCTTCCAGCATAAAACCGTTGGTATCGAACAGCAGGGAGAGGTCGATATCACCATGCGTCACGGTGTAAATCGGCGCACGGGCGTTGATGCGCGCCAGGCGCTCACGCAGTTTTTCGCTTTCACCTGCGACGTCGGTTTTGGTCAGCAGGATCCGGTCTGCGTAGCCTACCTGCGACTGGGCGATGGTGAACTGGTTCATCTGCTCGTCGGCATGTACCGCGTCAACCAGCGCAATTACGCCGTCCAGCAGGTAGCGTTCGCAAATCACTTCATGGGAGAAAAAGGTCTGAATGATCGGGCCGGGGTCGGCCATGCCGGTGCACTCGATCACCAGACGGTCGAAATTGATGGCGCCTTTGTCGAGGTTGTCGAGCAGATCTAACAGTGCGTCTTCCAGTTCACTGGAGCGGGTACAGCAAATACAGCCGTTGGTCAGGGTTTTGATCTGCGTGGCGCGATCGCCAATCAGCTGATCGTCCACCGAGACTTCACCGAATTCGTTTTCGATAACGGCAATCTTGTAATCGTGCTGCTCGTTGAGAATATGGCGCAGCAGGGTGGTTTTACCCGCGCCAAGAAAACCGGTGAGTAGGGTAACTGCAATCGGGGTCATTCACTTCTCCTTCTAACAGCAACTGCTTCCGCCGCTACCGTAGCGGGCTTCCTGGCGCTCGCGGAAGAATTCTTCATAGGTCATGTACGGCTTATCGGGATGGTTGGTCTTCATGTGCTCGACATAGTTGTCGTAGTCCGGAATGCCAATCAGCATCTTCGCCGCCTGACCGAGATATTTTTTAGCTTGCCCTAAAGTACCAAACATAAACAATCCTGATAAGCGAAAAGCCCCGCCGGAGCGGGGCTGAATACATCTTAGTGATGTGAAGAGGTCTTCACGCCGCCTTCCGGCACCGGCACATACGGTGTCTCTTTATCAGAGCGACCGTTGATGGCGCGGGCTTTCTGCCAGGTACGGAACCCGTAGAAGATGATGCTGTACACCACCACCAGGAACAGAATACTCAGACCTGCGTTGGTGTAGTTGTTGACGACGATATGGTTCATATTGGCAATCTGCTGAGCGGTCAGTTCGCCGCCGTTAGCAATCTTCTCTTTGTACTGATTCGCCATGAAGAAGAAGCCTTCCATCTGCGGGTTGGTGCTGAACAGTTTCAGACCCAGCGCCCAGGTGGTGCAGATAAGCAGCCATACTGCCGGAACAACGGTAACCCAGATGTATTTGGTGCGCTGCATTTTAACCAGCACCACGGTGCCGAGAACCAGTGCCACGGCAGCCAGCATCTGGTTAGAGATACCGAACAGCGGCCACAGGCTCTTAACGCCGCCCAGCGGGTCAACAACGCCTTGATACAGCAGGTAACCCCACAGGCCTACGCAGCCCGCAGTACCGATGATACCCGCAACCAGGGAGTCGGTTTTCTTCAGGAACGGCACGAAGTTACCCAGTAAATCCTGCAGCATAAAGCGGCCAGAACGGGTACCGGCATCCAGTGCGGTCAGGATGAACAGCGCTTCGAACAGAATACCGAAGTGGTACCAGAAGCCCATATCGGCCATCGGCAGCACTTTGTGGAACACGTGAGCGATACCAACAGCCAGCGTCGGTGCGCCACCTGCGCGGTTCAGAACGGACGGTTCACCGATATCTTTCGCGGTTTGCAGGATCTGCTCAGGCGAAATGACGAAGCCCCAGGAGCTGACGGTCGCTGCCGCATGTGCGGTGACGTCTTTCAACTGCGCCATAATCAGCGGTGCGTTTTCGCCGCTCATTTCATGCAGGTTCGGCATGGTGATGCCAAGGCCCGCAGGCGGGGTGTTCATCGCGAAGTACAGACCTGGTTCGATGATAGACGCGGCAACCAGCGCCATAATTGCGACAAAGGATTCCATCAGCATCGCGCCGTAACCGATAAAGCGCGCGTCGGTTTCACAGGCCAGCAGCTTCGGTGTGGTGCCGGAAGCAATCAGCGCGTGGAAGCCAGATACCGCACCACACGCGATGGTGATGAACAGGAACGGGAACAGAGCGCCTTTCCACAGCGGGCCAGTACCATCAACGTACTGCGTCATTGCCGGCATTTTCAGTTCCGGGTTGAGGATAACAATCCCCACCGCCAGACCGACGATAACGCCGATTTTCAGGAATGTAGCCAGATAGTCGCGCGGGGCGAGGATCAGCCATACCGGCAGCAGCGCAGAGATAAATGCGTAGCCGATCAGGGTAAAGGTAATGGTGGTGTCTTTAAAGGTCAGCGCCGGGCCCCAGTATGGGTCGTGCGCAATCACGCCGCCGAAGTAGATAGAAGCAACCAGCAGCACAATACCAATCACCGACACTTCGCCCACGCGTCCCGGTCGCAGGAATCGCATGTAGATCCCCATGAACAACGCGATAGGTACGGTTGAGCAGACGGTGAACACACCCCACGGGCTTTCCGCCAGCGCTTTTACCACGATCAACGCCAGTACTGCGAGGATGATGATCATGATTAAGAAGCAGCCGAACAGCGCAATGGTTCCCGGTATCGGGCCCATCTCTTCTTTGATCATCTCACCCAGAGATGCACCGTTACGGCGGGAAGAGATAAACAGTACCATGAAGTCCTGCACCGCACCGGCCAGCACGACGCCTGCCAGCAGCCACAGCGTACCAGGCAGGTAGCCCATCTGCGCAGCCAGTACCGGCCCAACCAGCGGACCAGCACCTGCGATAGCGGCAAAGTGGTGACCAAACAAGACGTTACGGTTGGTTGGAACGTAGTTCAGACCGTCATTGTTGATGACCGCCGGCGTGGCACGCGTTGGGTCAAGTTTCATCACCTTTTGGGCGATGTACAGGCTGTAGTAACGATAGGCCACCAGATAAACAGAAACTGAGGCGACAACGATCCACAGGGCACTAATGTGCTCACCCCGACGTAATGCCACTACCGAGAGGCAGAATGCACCGATGATTCCGAGAATCACCCAGGGTATGTGCTTGAATATCTTTTTCGTATCCATAGTAAAACCTGGTATCTAATTAATAATTGGCCGAAGCCGCGTGGGTTTGATCTTGTGTTTGAGGAGGTAAATTGACTGCTATGTTGGGGGGATCTTGCCAGAGAATTACGCGCGTAAAGTAAGGTAAATAAGTGAGCGGTTGTATGTCAGCTTAAGCGGTCCCAAGTGTCAGTGAGCGGTAAACTGCGGGGGGAACGGGGAAATTTATGTGATTGAGATCACTAATAAACCCGCTTAGCGCTTTGGCAGACGGCGTGGATCGACGAATCGTCGATGCTGAGATCGATTCAACTAGCACAAATTTCATAAAGTTTTCCCTTTCCAGGCCGAAAATTCTGACATCTGTCTAGCGGAAAGAGAAAACATGTTAAAACGAATGAAGATTGTTACCAGCTTACTGCTGGTATTGGCGCTATTTGGCCTTTTACAGCTCGCCTCTGGCGGCTTGTTTTTTAACTCACTTAAGAATGACAAAGAGAACTTTACCGTTCTGCAAACCATTCGCCAGCAACAGTCTGCGCTGAACGCCACCTGGGTTGAGCTGCTGCAAACGCGTAACACCCTGAACCGGGCAGGCATTCGCTACATGATGGATCAGAGCAATATCGGCAGCGGCGCGACCGTTGCCGAGCTGATGCAGGTGGCGAGTACGGCGCTGAAGCTGACGGAAAAAAACTGGGCGATTTACGAGTCGCTCCCACGCGATCCGCGTCAAAGCGAAGCCGCTTTCCAGGAGATCAATCGCACCTATGACATCTACCACGGCGCGCTGGCGGAGCTGATCCAGTTACTGGGTGACGGGAAGATCAACGCGTTCTTTGATCAACCGACGCAGAGCTATCAGGATGGCTTTGAGAAGCAGTACATGAGTTACATGCAGCAGAATGATCGCTTGTATGACATCGCGGTGGAAGATAACAACAGCTCTTACAGCCAGGCGATGTGGGTGCTGATCTGCGTGCTGATTACCGTACTGGCGGCGATTATTGCGGTCTGGTTTGGTATCAAGCTGACCCTTATCTCTCCTATGAACCGTCTGATCGACAGCATTCGTCATATCGCCAGCGGTGACCTGGTGAAACGTATTGAAGTGGAAGGGTCCAACGAGATTGGGCAACTGGCGGAAAGCCTGCGTCACATGCAAGGTGAGCTGATGAATACCGTGGGTGACGTGCGTAACGGTGCCAACGCGATTTACAGTGGGGCCAGCGAGATTGCGATGGGCAATAACGATCTCTCCTCCCGTACCGAGCAGCAGGCTGCATCTCTGGAAGAAACCGCAGCCAGCATGGAACAGCTGACGGCGACCGTGAAGCAGAACGCCGAAAACGCGCGTCAGGCCAGCCATTTGGCGCTGAGTGCTTCTGAAACCGCGCAGAAAGGCGGCAAAGTGGTGGATAACGTGGTGCAAACCATGCGTGACATCGCGTCCAGTTCGCAGAAAATCGCCGACATTATCAGCGTCATCGACGGCATTGCCTTCCAGACTAACATTCTGGCACTCAACGCCGCGGTAGAAGCAGCCCGTGCAGGCGAGCAGGGCCGTGGATTTGCGGTGGTTGCGGGTGAAGTGCGTAACCTGGCCCAGCGTAGTGCGCAGGCCGCGCGCGAGATCAAGAGCCTGATTGAAGACTCGGTCAGCCGCGTGGATGTCGGTTCAACCCTGGTAGAAAGCGCCGGTGAAACCATGGATGAGATCGTCAATGCGGTAACCCGCGTGACCGATATCATGGGTGAAATCGCCTCTGCTTCTGATGAACAGAGCCGCGGTATTGACCAGGTGGGTCTGGCCGTTGCCGAGATGGATCGCGTGACGCAGCAGAACGCCTCGCTGGTGGAAGAATCCGCTGCCGCCGCTGCGGCGCTGGAAGAGCAGGCCAGCCGCCTGACTCAGGCCGTTGCCGTGTTCCGTATTCAGCATGACCAACAGCGCGCGCGTGACGTTGCGGCCGCTAAACCGGTTTCAACGGTCCAGCCGCGCAAAGCCGCGGTAACGGATGCCGGGGATAACTGGGAAACGTTCTAAGCCTGTGATGCCGGATGGCGCTATCGCTTATCCGGCCTACGGGAAAGTTACGTGGTTGCCGGATGGCGCTGCCGCTTATCCGGCCTACGGGGAAAGATACGTGGTTGCCGGATGGCGCTATCGCTTATCCGGCCTACGGGGAAAGATACGTGGTTGCCGAATGGTGCTGTCGCTTATCCGGCCTACGGGAAAGTTACGTGGTTGCCGGATGGCGCTGCCGCTTATCCGGCCTACGGGGAAAGATACGTGGTTGCCGGATGGCGCTGCCGCTTATCAGGCTTACCGGAAATGTTACGTAGGCCCGATAAGGCGTAGCCGCCATCGGGCAATTAGCGCAACATCAGGTGCATGGCGCAGCGCGATTCAAATGCCAGTCCGTGCGCCGCTTCCTCTTCTCTTTTCTGGCGCAACTTTGCAGGCAGCGTCTCGTCAGCCAGCATTTCAAATCCCAGTCGCGCGTACCATGGCGCATTCCACGGCACATCGCGGAAGGTGGTCAGCGTGAGCGACGTATAACCTTTCGCGTGCGCCTGTTCGGCAACATACTCAATCAATCTGCGGCCAATTCCTTTTCCCTGCCACTCCAGATGCAGCGACAGTTCAGCAATAAACAGCGATGACCCCAGCGTTTCGGCAACCAAAAAACCGACCGGAAGCGCATCGACCTGCGCCAGCCAGCTCATGCCAGCGGCGGCAAAAGCCCGATGCTGAGCAGCGGATAACATCTGGTCTTCAGCAATCCACGCCAGTTCGGGGATGCGTAAAAAACGTTGTCCCGCAGATCGTTCGATGGCGGGAAGAGCGGCAGTGTCTGCCAGAGTAGTAGCGCGCAAGGTGATGTTCATACGAGGAGCATAACATGCCCGATAAACGCGGTGTTATCGGGCATCTGGAGGATTAATCTTTACGCGGATCGCTGATGGGTTGGCGAACCAGGAAGATGTAGGCGAGGGCACCCACCATGGTGACGCAGCCGCAGATGATCAACGCCAGGCGGAAAGAGTTGGTGGTATCAACAATAAAACCGGTGACGATCGGTGCGAACGACGCGCAGATAAAGCTGGCAAAGTTCTGGATACTGCCCACGGAAGCTGTCATACGTGAGGCGACGGCGACGTGGATCAGACCCCAGCACGAGGTACCTGCGAAGTGGATACAGAACAGCGCCATACCGATCAGTAACACGGCGGCCATTGACGTTGTGGCCTGTGGCACGACGAAGGTGAAGGCCGCGGAGCAGAACATCCCGGCGATAATACAAATCTTACGGCTCTTAATCGGCGCCATACCGCCTTTCACCAGCCAGTCGGTGACAAAACCGTTAATCAGCATGCCGGCTGCGCCAAACAGGAATGGGATCGCCGCCATTAATCCGGTGCTTTTTAAATCCAGGTTGTAGGAGGTTTGCAGGTAGCCCGGCAGCCAGGCCAGGTATAACCATGCAGTGTAGTTGATGCCGCTAAAGCCCAGCATCATGCCCCACATGGTACGGTTGCGGAACAGGCTGCGCCATTCGGCAAAGCTCAGCGGATCGCGGCGGGCATTGACGCTACCGGCGTTCAGGTACGCTTGTTCCGTGGCGCTCAGCTCAATTTGCTCGCGGTTGCGATACAGCATGTACCAGCCGATGGCGAGGAAAATACCCAGCACGCCAATGGTGATGAACATCCAGCGCCAGCCCATTACCAGCATCATGGCAGCCAGAATCGGCGGGCTAATGGCAACCCCGATGGTGGAGGCGGCGTTGAATAATCCCATCGGGCGGCCGCGCTCTTTGATGTTAAACCAGTCGTTGATGACCTTTACGCCGCACGGGTTCATTGGCGCTTCGCCGATCCCCATTCCGATACGCACCAACACAAACTGGGTGAAGCTGTGCACCATGCCGGACATCGCCTGAAACAGCGACCAGAAGAACATCCCCAGTCCCAGCATAATGCGCGGACCTTTGCGGTCCAGCAGCGGACCGCAGGGCAGTTGCGCAATACCGTAAGCGAGAGAGAATACCGACAGCAGCACGCCGATTTGCGTGGCGCTCAGCCCCAGTTCTTCACGAATCGTTAAGTTGGCGACAGACAGTGAACTGCGGTCGAGGTAATTAATCACCGCAGCAAAAAATAATAAAATCATTGCTGTGGTCTGGATACGTTTAATTCGGCTACTGCGTTGCACCATGCCCTCAGGCGGAACATTAATATCCGCAGATGACGACGTGCCAAACGAAGAACTTGGGTCGAGGGTAATATTATTTTTTTCCACGCCGGACTCCTGAACCTCAATAATTTATTTTTCACACAGCAGGACTGTGCAGTATTGAAAAAATACCAGTGATGAATCAATTTGCTCATCACCGCTCACAAAAGTTTTTAATGCAGTCGACTTAGCGTGAGCATAGGCAAGAGGTATTTTTCAGGCGTTTTTATTTTTATAAAATCGTGCTCCCGGTAATGATTTGCTGTTTTTTATCGGTACTTAATGAGCGACGTTACAACCCTGGTTGATGGAGCGAATCATCGATTGTTTGGCTGAATTCAAATGGTTACAGAGCGCGAGGGTGGCATCCAGGTCGCTGCGACATATCAGCGCGCTGAGGATGGTCATATGCTCATCAATGGCAATGATGTTACGCTGCTTGAGGTCGCTCTCATCCCACTGATAGTGGAAGTGGAAAATCACGGAGATGATTTCAAGTGATTGATTAAAAAATACATTATCGGCAGCAGAGAGTAGCAAAGCATGGAACTCACGATCTAACTGCGAGAACATGCGAAAGCTGCTGCCGATGCTGTCGCGCAGGATCCGATGGCGCTCCAGCAGCGTTTTAGCCTGCAACCAACGCGGGTCATCATCGGGCAGATTGAGGAAATGCTGCAGAGAATGCGTTTCCAGCATCTCTCTGAGTTCAAACAGCTGTTCAGCATAGGCCTGATCGAATTGCTTCATGCTCCACTGACCGCGTTTTTCGTTTTTAATCAGGTTGTAACGCTCGAATTTTAAAAGATATTCCCGCACTACCACCGGGCTGACGCCTGCGGCTCTGGCAAGCTGCAGTTCGGAGAAGCTCTCGCCTGCACGCAGCTGTCGCTGGTTGATCATGGTGAAAAACGCCTGTTCAAAAATCCGGTTTTGCTCGGTCATGGAGGCGGTGGTGCAGGCAAAACCATCGTCATGATCGGGTTTTCGCATGATGACATAGTGGCTGCCGACCTGGGTCAGAACGCCGCACTCGCCTAAGTGGCTCAGCATATGGCGCACGGTGGTGCGGCTGATGTTGTACATCTCCGCCAGTGCGCTTTGTGAGGGGAGTGGGGAAGGGATATGACCACGCGCCATATCATCGATTATCTGGTTAATCACATTGTGGCGTAAGTTCTGCGAACGGCTCATGGTTTCTCCTTTTTATCTATTAAAACCCGATTTAAAACATTTTTATGCGCTGGAATTCACAGATTGTGTTTCTGCTTTCTCCGTCCTTTTTATTTTCGTTGATATCTGAGGCAACAAAAAAACAGGAGAGCAGAATCATGTCTACGATGAATACGTTGATTTGCCAGGAACCTAAAAAATTAGTCTGGAAAGAGCGCGAAATACCTATTCCGGGTGAGGGTGAAGCATTAATTAAAATTAAATCGGTAGGAATTTGTGGTACCGATATTCATGCCTGGGGTGGCAATCAACCTTTTTTCAGCTACCCGCGTGTATTAGGGCATGAAATATGTGGGGAAATTGTCGGTCTGGGTAAGAATATACAGAATCTGAAAAATGGTCAGCAGGTGGCGGTTATTCCTTACGTGGCCTGCCAGCAGTGTCCGGCATGCCTGAGCGGGCGCACCAACTGCTGCGAGAAGATTTCAGTGATTGGCGTGCACCAGGATGGCGGTTTCAGTGAATATCTGTCCGTTCCGGTGACCAACCTGCTGGATGCGCAGGGGATTGACCCGCAGGCGGCGGCGCTGATTGAGCCTTACGCTATCAGCGCTCATGCGGTACGCCGGGCGGCGGTGGCTCCGGGTGAGCAGGTGCTGGTGGTCGGCGCGGGTCCGATTGGTCTGGGGGCGGCAGCGATTGCCAAAGCCGATGGCGCACAGGTGGTGGTCGCCGATACCAGTCCAGCACGCCGGGAGCACGTGTCTTCCCGGTTGGGACTCCCGGTTATCGACCCATCCGCTGAAGATTTTGATACGCAGTTGCGTGACCAGTTTGGCGGTTCGTTGGCGCAAAAGGTTATTGATGCCACGGGGAATCAGCATGCGATGAACAACACGGTGAATCTGATTCGTCATGGCGGCAGCATCGTTTTCGTTGGGCTGTTCAAAGGCGATTTGCAGTTCTCTGACCCTGAGTTCCACAAGAAAGAGACCACCATGATGGGCAGCCGCAACGCCACGCCGGAAGATTTCGCCAAAGTGGGCCGTTTGATGTCGGAAGGCAAACTTACCGCCGACATGATGCTCACGCACCGTTACGCGTTTGCCACACTGGCAGAAATCTACGAACGGGATGTGATTAACAACCGTGAGCTGATTAAAGGCGTGATCACGTTCTGAGAGGGGAAATGCGATGAAGACATTGAATCGACGTGATTTTCCGGGGGCCAGCTACCCAACGCGCGTGATCCAGTTTGGTGAAGGTAACTTCCTGCGGGCGTTTGTTGACTGGCAACTGGATATCCTCAACGAGCAAACCGATCTGAACGCTGGCGTGACCATCGTTCGCCCGATCAATACCGATTTTCCGCCGTCGCTGAATACCCAGGACGGGCTGTATACCACGCTTATTCGCGGGCTAAACGAGCAGGGTGAGGCAGTGAGTGAGGCTCGGCTTATCTGTTCGGTGAATAACGAAATCAACCCGTATCAGGATTTCGCGGCGTATCTGGCGCTGGCGCACAATGCGGACATCCGTTTTGTGTTTTCGAATACCACCGAAGCCGGAATTAGCTATCACGCAGCTGACCGTGTGGATGATGAGCCGCCGGTGAGTTTTCCGGCCAAGCTGACACGCCTGCTGCTGGAGCGTTTTAACCACTTTGCGGGCGCGGTGGATAAGGGCTGGGTAATTATCCCGTGCGAGCTTATCGACTATAACGGTGAGGCGCTCAAAACGCTGGTGCTGCGCTATGCGCAGGAGTGGCAGCTTCCTCCGGCATTTGCCGACTGGGTGGAGACGGCAAACACGTTCTGTTCCACGCTGGTCGACCGCATTGTCACCGGCTACCCGCGCGAAGAAGCCGCTACGCTGGAGGCTACGCTTGGCTATCACGATGCGTTTCTCGATACCGCGGAGCATTTTTACCTGTTTGTGATCCAGGGGCCGCAGTGGCTGGCAGAGGAGCTGAAGCTGGCGCAGTGTCCGCTGAATATCCGTGTGGTGAGCGATATCAAACCGTACAAAGAGCGCAAGGTCGCTATCCTCAATGGTGCGCATACGGCTCTGGTGCCGGTCGCGTGGCTGTGCGGGCTGGAGACCGTTGGCGAGGCGATGCAGGATGCTGATGTCCGCCGCTTTGTCGAGCGGGCGATTAGTGAGGAGATTATTCCGGTGTTGGATCTCCCGGCGGACGAATTGCGTGAATTTGCCGATGCGGTGAGCGGGCGTTTTCAGAACCCCTACATTCGCCACCAGTTGCTTTCCATTGCGCTTAATGGGATGACCAAATTCCGCACCCGAATTTTGCCGCAGCTGCTGGCGGGTCAGCACAATGGGCGCTGGCCCGTGCGGTTAACGTTTGCCCTCGCTGCGCTGCTGGCGTTTTATCGTGCAGAGCGCGACGGGGAACGCTATCCGATACAGGATGATGAACAGTGGGTAAGCCTGTATGCCAGCCTGTGGCCGCGAGTAGGCAATGATTTAACGCTGCGTGAACTGGTGGATGCCGTGCTTGGCGATGCGGCGCACTGGGGAGAGGATTTGACGTTGCTACCTGGCCTTGCCGGGCAGGTGACGGCCAATCTGGAGATGATTCTGGTACAGGGTATGCGCCAGACGGTGAACGGTCTGGAATAAGGTTGCCATGCAGCGCCCGGTGTGGTGTTGGGCGCTGTTTTTTTCAGACAATACATTCGGTTCACGATAGGCCTGATAAGCAAAGCGCTATCAGGCCTTTCATGTTACGAACCCTGAGCCACGACTTTGATTTCAACCATCCCGATCCCCAGCTTACGCGGTGAGTGACCGAGAATATTGCCCTCGTTGGTGGCGACCGGATCGGGTGGAACAATTACCAGCGTATCGGCATCCGCCGGGTTATCAAAATGTAAGGTGGTGGTGCTGACATCATGGCCTAACACCAGCGTCTGCTCCTCGTTGCCAACGCGCACGGGGATCGGACGATTGGCATTGTCACCGAAGGCTTTCGCGGTAATGACCAGATCGAATTTCTTCGGTAGCGGGGCTTTGTACTCAATCGTTACTTCTTCGCTGAGCTGCGCATTGGACCAGCGTCCCCAGGATTCGGGGCGTGAAATGCCGCTAAACTGTTTGACCTCTTCCGGCGCGCCCGCCACGTTGAAAACGAAGCTATCTGCTTTGTAGCGAATGTCGTTATCGACAATTTTCAGCGTATCGACGTTACCTTTATAGCGCTCCATGTCGATCACCGTGTCTTTAAATACGGTTTTACTTTTCCACTTGGCTTTATCGACGTGCTGTACGATTTGCTGTCCGCCCAGTTGCCCCTGTGATACGCACCAATCGGTAGAGAGTGCCAGCTCCGGCGCCCACAGTTGCGCCATTTTGTAGCAGCGATCGACCCAGACGAAGTTATCGCGTGGGGCGAAATCTGCCAGCTGGAAGCGCAGCGGGGCCGAGTATTCGCTTTCCGGCAGCGGCTCGACGCGTTTGTCCGATACGCGCAGCAGCAGCGGCAGGCGGAAATGACTGCCGGAGAAAGAGATCATATTTTTGTCCTGGTCGACTGTGAACTCTTTCATCTCTTTCGGGAAATTCCACAGGCGAATGATATCGGGCTTCCACGCCAGCATTTTTTCTTTGATGTTCAGGAAAACTTCCGAGACGGATTCGCTCGACAAGCTGCTGCGGCCAAGGCCGATAAAGTTATCGCCGCCGAGAATATCCAGTACCGTTGCGCCGTTATCCATCGTGTTACGCTTTACCGCCAGCGTGTCCTGTTGCGGTTGATCGCCGCGCAGTACGAAGAACAGGTTGTTGCGGTCCTGCTTGTTCAGATACTTCCATGCGGTGTTGTTCATCGCCAGATGATCGGAAGACACCACGATAACGGTATCTTTAAACCACGGCGATGCTTTGATTTTATTGATAAATTCGGCAATGTTTTCCTGGCTGCAGCTGACCGCGCTGAACGATTGGTTGGCCTTCCCGTCGATGTCATAACGTTTACGGTTGCAGCTACGGGAGATAAATCCATCCGGATGATGGGTATCCACGGTCAGGGTAAACAGTGAAAAACGCTGGCCCGAGCGCGAAAGCTCTTCGAATTTTTTCCACGCTTCGTCCAGCACGGTATCGTCGTAGAAGCCCCAGTCGTTACGATAGGTCGGGTCCGCCACCACGCTTTTTAACTCTTCCGCACCATACAGATGGTCAAAGCCGTGAGATTTCAGGAACACGTCTTTGCCAGCAAAGCGCAGGTTGGCACCCTGCACAAAGTAGTTCTGATAGCCGGAGTTTTTCAGGATATCGCCCAGACAAATATTGTTAGGGAAGAAACTTGAAACCGACGCAGAGGCGTTGCCTTCAAACGGCGCAAACAGCGGAATACCGCACTGGGAGGCGACCATGCCCGCGATGGTGTAATCCGTACCCGGCAGCTGCATGGTGTTGCTGAAATCCAGACCTTCGTTTTTCAACGCGCCGAGTTCCGGGGTCAGATCCGGGAACGCGTCGTTATTAAAATAGGTGCGTTCGAGGCTCTCACCGTAGATATACACCAGGTTCAGCTTCGGATTGGGAATGGTTTTCGATGGCTCTTTATAATACGTCGGGAAATCCGGGTCGCCATCGCGTGACTGCGACTTCACCAGTTCGGTTATCTGGTGAAATGCCGGGCTAGCGTCAACGGAGGCCAGCGCCAGCAGCAGGGCCAGCAGACTGTAACCCACATGATGTGGATGATGGCGACGGCGGCGTAGGATCCAGCCGAGAGCGACAAAAACGGTCGTCAGCGCTAGCGCGATCCCAACGCCCGGCAGAATATATTTGCCGATGCCTGCGCCGGTCAGGCTGTTGGTCAGCGTATAGAGAACCGCGTCATTGATCCCGTCGCCGGTGAAATAGTCACTGGCATAAAGCGTGATATTCAAGACAATAAAAATCCCCAGCACCGTTAACGTGGCGGCAAACCACCAGGTGTTGCGACCCGCTTTCCAGGCATAAATCAGCACTGAAGCGAGAAACAGAGTGATGGAGATTAATTCTGACAACGGTCGATCCTCAGTAAACCGGGCAATTGCCTGGCAGGCTAATCATTTGGTGAGAGAACAATGTAATAGCGTTGTTACATTGCTGCAATTGTAGTGACATTAAATTACGTTGTTATTCAGAATTGGTTTAGATATGCGCGTTTTTGTGGGGAAAGACTGTTTATTTGGAATGTGAATGTATTGTCGAAAATAAATAGATGCCGCGCAGGTTATACGCGGCATGTCGTGCGTCAGGAAATGAAGTTCATGCCCTGTTTTAACACCAGATCGCAGGCCTTGGTTTTTACCTGCTTCGCCAGCGAGCTGTTGCCAATTGTGTTCAGGTCCAGCTGTTGACCATCTTTGGCGTTGAGCAGCCCCTGAATCCCGTCCATATAGTTGGTGTCTTGCTTCTGCTCAGGCGCGCTGAGTCCCAGTTTATCCAGCACCTGGTTTTTGACGTTTTGCGCGTCGGTGACCGAGGCCAGTTTCTGTTTAGCGCAATATTCCAGGATCCCGGCGGCGTTATTCATGCTGCTGGAGGTCAACGACTGATTGCTGCCATTCAGCAGGCTGGTCAGGGAAGAGAGCGACGAGCTGCTTTGCGAGCCGGAGCTTTGTTTGCTCAGCTCACTGGCCGCGCTGGAGAGCGAATCCTGCCAGGAGGCGGCGAAAACGCTGGTGGAGATGAGCGTGCTGGCGGCAAGCGCACAGCACAGCAGACGTTTGGTAGTTTTCATCATTATATGCAACTCGTGTTATGCCTTTTCAGCGCAGTATAGCGCTGGCAGTCTTAGGAGTGGTCCTAATACGTTAATACTCTTTCCCGGTTACCCGACTACGGTAGCTTTCCCAGTTAAAAATGACCCACAGACTGTTGCCAAGGCGCATACGATCCATCACGCGCTCACCCAGCAGCTTGTTCATTTCATCCATATTGCTGTTAGTTAACATACCGGTCGGACGTTTTGAGGACGAACGGCGATCGACAATCTGATTAATGATCAATTTTTCATAGCGGGATTCGGTCTGCATGCCGATCTCGTCGATCACCAGCAGATCCACATTGCTCAGATCGTTGAGCAGCTGTTCTTCGCTGGTTTCACGATTACTGAACGTTTCTTTCATCGCCGACATGATATCGGCCACGGTAATGATCAACACTGACTTACCACGCAGCAACAGTTCGTTGCAGATGGCGGCGGCTAAATGGTTTTTGCCGGTGCCGGGTTTGCCGGAGAAGATAAAGCTGGCGATGTTGCCGTCAAACTCTTCAACATACTGGCGGGCTTTGCTCAGGGCGTTCATCTGACCTTCGCACTCTACCCGATAGTTTTCGAACGAACAGTTCTGATGCAGCGGACGGATACCGGAGCGGTTGAATGTGCGCTGCATTTTCATCGCCCGGTTTTCGCGGGCCAGCGCTGCGGCACGAATTTCACCTTGCTCTTTTTGCCATGCCAGCAGCTCTTCGCCCGTTTTAAAGGCGGGCTCGACATTAGGTGGCATCATTTTTTGCAGACGTTTCATCAGGTCGCCAACGTTTTTCATCGTTATCCTCTAAAACCCGGTGGAATGTGGCTGTCAGGTTCACTGACGCTGTTCACATCGCGCTTTGGCATTCCGCCATTGCTGGCCCGTCCAATCTGAATGCTGCGCGCCAGTTTTTGCTGCCACTGAATATGGTGAAAGACTTTTCCTTCAGCCTGCCAGTAGGCAACAAATGAGGCCAGCTCTTCAGCAGTAACCGGCTCTCTCAACGCTATGCCCCATAAAGCAGCCTGACGCTGAAAATCGGCATCAGGCTGCCAGGCAGCGTACATCGCAAATTTCCCCATTGGCACGGCAACGGGAGCGGCTTGCGGCTCTTCATAAAATTGATCATCCAATGTCACATCGCTTCCCGGGCGTGACAGTTTCTCCTCAAGCGCCAACAGCTCAGCCAGTCTCGCAGGCGTCACCGCGTAAAACGCTGGCGCATTGTTAGCGAATACGGCTACGGCGCCACCCGCAGACTTGGCCAGCACGGCGTGGTGATCGTGTAGTAAGGCGTCAATGCTAGTGACGTCTGGCGTCAAAATTTTGCAGGGCATAATGTTTCTCAATACTGAACAACAACCGAGAAGGGGACTGCTTTTATAGTAACACAGAGAAGAAGGAGAGCAGCAGATGAGGGGGAGATTCCCCTCTCTGCAGGGTATTAAAGAAAGTGCACCGTCAAACGCGTGGGCGTTTGCGATACAGCCATAATCCTGGCACGGATAGCCCGATGGAGAGCGCGCCGACAATCGATGAGGCTTTCAGAAAATTGGTCAGCAGGGTGATCATCAGCGCTTCGCTGTAGCCAAAATGACCGATTTTTACCGCCGAGATCATGGCGGTGTAGGCGGAGATCCCAGGGAACATCGGGATCACTGCCGCAACGGTAAAGACTTTCGGATGCGCCAGATACCAACGCGACCACTGGATCCCAATGCAGCCGACCAGCAGCGACGCCATAAAGGTCGACCATTCGATATTAAACCCTGCGCTCATCATCACCATTCGCGAACCGTGGCCGAGCGCGCCGAGTAACGCACACCAGGGGAGCGCCCGATGAGGGACATTAAATACCATGGCAAAGCCTACCGCCGGGATCGCCGACAGGATCATATCCTGCATTAACGCCAATATGAAATCGATCACGCCCATCCGCGCAGCCCCCATAAGGTCATCGACATGACCACGCCAATGCAGGTTGCCAATGTCAGCAAACTGGCAATCGCCCAGCGGGCGAGCCCGGTATTAATGTGTCCCTTAAACATATCCGCGACGGAGTTGATCAGCGGAAAGCCCGGAACCAGCAGCAGCACGCTGGCGGCCATGGCGATGGTCGGGGTGTGGTTAAACGTCGGTAGCGTCAGCAGCAGACCAGAAATCGTTGTCGCCACAAACGCGGTGATGCAAAAGTTAATTTGCGGGTGCAAATGCCGGGACGCCAGAATCTGGCGGATATACATTGCCACCATGCTGGCGAAAAAGGTGATCACCGCACCATCCCATCCGCCGTTATTGAGCTTACAAAAGCAGGCGCAGGACAAGCCGACCATGAAGGCGACCAGCCATCTTGGATAGCGTAGCGGCTTAATCTGGCTAAAGCGTTTCTCTACCCCTTTAATATCCAGCAGTTTATGTTCCGCCAAAATGACAATGTGCTGCACTTCCGTCACGACGTGCATATTAATGCCGCGATCCTGATTTTTTCGCGTTGATGTCAGGCATTGCCCGTCTTTAATGGTGGTCAGGACGATAGCGTTAGAGGAGATGGCGCTTTCTACGCTATCCATGCCAAGTGCCAGCCCGAGGCGGGTGGATAACTCGTCAACCAGAGCGCTTTCTGCCCCATGCTGAAGTAAAAAAAGTCCGCATTGAATACATAACCGTGTAACCGTTCGCTGTGACGACTGCTCTGTTTGCATGGCTCGCTCTGACTGAAAAGGATCTCTTTGAGTGACGAATGTCTTCTTTTTATCATGAAGCATGAGCCCGCTGGCTCTGGCTAAGATCAATCTTTGTGTCGAAAAAAGACACAGGTGATACGGTTGTGGCATCTTAACGCTCCCGTTCGCTAAGTTACGAGGGGGAGACATGATTGAAATGTAGCGCTATTTTCCCGGATGGCAAATACGTAAGCCATGCTAACGATCTATTGTAGTTATTATAATTGTACAGATAATGTATTTATACGTAATTGTGCAATAATAGCTTAGAATTTGGCGCTATTTGGATGGTGCCGTCAATACTTTTTGAAATAAATACCAAGGATAACAATTCACCCCGCTTATTGTTCGGAGTATTTTCCTGTGAGTTAAGATTATTAATCCACTCGGGAGAATTTAATTAAGTACGATTGCGGACTGGTGAGTGTGGAGGGGATATGTTGCCAGGACGCTGCAAAAACGCAATTATTATTAGTAAATCACCGATTATACAAACTGGGCTTAAAGGTATAATGCAGAGAAAGTTTTCCGATTACGAACTTACCTACTGTCGTTCTGTTGAAGAACTGACGTTATTACAGCTACGGTGTGCTGATTTGGTAATTGCTGATTTAACCGGAGACTGCAATCATCCACGTGCAGTTTGCGAACAATATTATTCTTTATTATCTCAGTACCGTGATATTCACTGGGTATTTCTCGTATCTCGTATATTTTATCCTCTGGCGGTTGAACTACTGATGTGTCCTGTCAGCTCGCTGCTCTCTGACGCCGAGCCGATTGAAAGTTTAGTGAATGTCATTCACGCGGGAAATACGCGAGCAGAGAGAATAAGCAAGGCGCTGCTCTCTCCGCCTGCTATGCCGCAATTGTTAGACCATAGCGCACGATCTATCGTTCTCACTCTCTCTGAAAGAAAAGTATTGCGCCTCCTTGGGAAAGGCTGGGGGATTAACCAGATTGCGGCGTTGCTGAAGAAAAGTAATAAAACAATCAGCGCCCAAAAGAATAGCGCTATGCGTCGCTTGTCGATAAATAGCAATGCAGAAATGTATGCCTGGATAAATAGCTCTCAAGGATCGCGAGAGCTTAATTTACCTTCAGTTTATGGAGAAACCACGGAATGGAAAGCAGAATCATCAAAAGAAACGTTGCACTGGTAGAAAAGTGCACGATGAGCAGCGTGGGTATTAAGAGTTTATTTAATACCATGCCAGATGACCAATATAAACTTCATCTCTTTTCAAACCAGCCCGCTTTTAGCCAGGCAATGTTAAAGATGTCGTTTTCGGCAGTTATTTTTTCCCTCTCTGCAATCAGAACCGATCGAAGAGCAGGGTTGACCTATTTAACGGAGCTGGCGATAAATTATCCGCGGATTCGCCGTGTGGTGATTGCCGATGATGACGCTGAAGCGCGTTTAATTGGTTCCCTGTCCCCCTTGCCGTTAGATGGCGTTGTGAGTAAAGCTTCTTCGTTAACGGTGTTGCAGGACGCGTTATTTACGGCGTTAAGCAGCCCTGGCCGGGGAACCGAAGGCACGAAAAACCATTGGTATATTAATCAAAGCCGTATGCTCAGCCCGACAGAACGAGAAATACTGCGCTTTATGTCGAATGGTTATTCAATGCCACAGATTGCTGTTCAGCTTGAACGGAACATCAAAACCATTCGGGCACACAAATTCAATGTGATGTCCAAACTGGGGGTCAGCTCGGATGCCGGGTTACTGGATGCCGCCGACATCCTGCTGTATCTGCGTGCTGGCGAGCCAGCGCCTTTTATGCAGGCGGTTTCGTGACGGGCAACGTTGACGTGTTTCTTGCCGGGCTTGGTCGCCGGTTTAGTGCGTGGAACATTACTGACACACGTCAACCCAGGTGGCAGAAGTCAGTTCAGCCATCCTTTCAGGCGTGATGCGAACTGCGCTGTGGATGGCACCTGCGGCAGGCAGCACTTCAGCGTAGTGTTTCAGAGAAACATCACAGTACACTGATATCGGTGTTTCTAATCCGAAGGGGCAAACGCCGCCAACGGGGTGCCCCGTCGCGTTCACGACCTCATCACTACTTAACATTCGGGCTTTGGCGCCGAACGTACTCTTTAGCTTTTTATTATCCAGTCGGGCATCGCCTTTTGCCACGACCAGGATGATATCGTTCTTCACCTTTAGTGAAAGTGTTTTCGCTATTTGGCCAGGTTCAACGTTATGGGCTTTTGCTGCCAGATCAACGGTTGCTGTGCTCTGGTTTAATTCGATGATCTCGATATCTGGTGCATGTTGCGCCAGGAATTGGCGTACTGATTGCAAACTCATTCTTCTCTCCCTATCGCTTACAGATAGCCCTGCACAGCAGAAAACTGCAGGATGTAATTTGTCATAGGGGCAACCACACTGTAAATATTTTATTGTAACAACATAGCAACATTAGCAGTTTTTCGATCGTCTTCACAATCAAAGAAACCGGTTACAGTAACCGGTTGCAGAATGCTGAAATGACGATTAATACTGAAGTTGTCACTTCCTCTGTATCACATAATAAGAGCCATCTATGAAACTTAACTCGAAAAGCGGTAGCGCTGGTGTTCCTCCCGGCACGGTTGCGAAAAGTGGTAATGGGCTTTACGTGGTGGCGGTGTTGATGCCAGCACGGTTGCAGGGTTTTGCACAACGGGAGAACGGCTATGTCTACTAACCATGCTGTGTTTAACGTGATTTTCCGCTTTGTTGAAAATTACGTCAGCCCTGTTGCCGGGCGCATCTCTTCGCAACGACATGTAATGGCCATTCGCGACGGTTTTATTTCGGCGATGCCTTTTATGATTGTAGGCTCTTTTCTGCTGGTTTTTGCCTACCCGCCTTTTTCTCCGGATACCACCTGGGGATTTGCTCGCGCGTGGCTGGATCTGGCAAAACAGTTTGAAGGCCAAATCCTCACACCGTTTGATATGACGATGGGGATTATGTCGGTCTACATATGTGCGGCTATTGCTTATAACCTGGGCAAGCACTATGTGAAGTCGCATCAGTTAGATCCGTTTATGTGTGCGATGCTATCAATCATGGCTTTTTTGCTGATTGCCGCGCCAAAAACCAAAGGCACAATGCCGGTTGAAAGCCTGGGAGGAACGGGGATTTTCACCGCCATCCTGGTGGCCATTTACTGTGTTGAAATGATGCGCTTCCTGAAGGCGCACAACATCGGCATCCGTTTACCCGATCAGGTGCCGCCGATGATCAAAAACTCTTTCGATCTGCTGATCCCGGTGCTGGTGGTAGTACTGACGCTGTACCCGCTGAGTCTGGTGATACAGTCGCAGTTTGACATGCTGATCCCTCAGGCCATTATGGCCATCTTTAAACCACTGGTGTCGGCTGCAGATTCTCTCCCGGCGATACTTCTGGCGGTATTGATTGGACATCTATTGTGGTTTGCGGGTATTCACGGCGCGGCAATTGTGTCGGGAATGCTGCAAATGTTCTGGCTAACTAATCTTGGGATGAACCAGTCGGCGCTGGCGCAGGGCGCGCCGTTACCGCATATCTTTATGGAAGCGTTCTGGACGTTCTTTATTGTGGTC
The DNA here is from genome assembly GCF_030332845.1 of Citrobacter sp. Cpo061. NCBI lineage: Bacteria > Pseudomonadati > Pseudomonadota > Gammaproteobacteria > Enterobacterales > Enterobacteriaceae > Citrobacter > Citrobacter sp. Cpo061. Next base: position 284,284 of record NZ_JAOWHB010000034.1, on the reverse strand, counting down.
GGAGGGTCAGGTGCAACGATGGGGTTGGTGATTTGCTATCTGCGTAGTCGTTCGGCTCATCTACGCTCGATTGGGCGTCTGAGCGTAGTCCCCAGCATTTTTAATATTAACGAACCGGTGATTTTTGGTACGCCGATTGTCATGAACCCGGTGTTTTTTATCCCCTTCCTGCTGGCCCCAATGGTGAATGCGGTACTGGCCTGGGCGGCGATGAAACTGGATTTAATTGGGCGGGTCATTTCAGTGGTTCCCTGGACAGCACCGGCACCGGTTGGCGCGGCATGGGCATTAGGCTGGGATTATCGTGCGGCTATTCTGGTGGTGCTGTTGGCGCTGGTGTCGGCCGTTATCTACTTCCCATTCTTTAAGGTCTACGAAAAGCAGCTATTGGCGCAGGAAAAAGAAGAAGCGCAGCGTATGGAAGAGGAAAACCAGCAGGTTGCATAAATATCTGGCGAGGGGCTACGGCTCCTCGCTTACTTCAGCGTGCAGTCTCCGCATTGCTGAACGTCAGGCAGGCGATAGCGTTGGCAGCAGGTTCTGCGTACTAACAGCCCCTCGCGCGGAACAACGGTTCGCCACAGAGGGTTATCCTGACCGCAGGAGAGTTGTTTCTCAAAAAAGCAGGTCTGGCGCAGCGTGGTCAGCAGTTCCTCACCTAGCAACGGCTTCATTTCCGTTAAATACCAGTGAATTAAATATCCGGTGTTGCTCCAGATAAGCTTCGCGTTGATCTCGCCCGTCGCTTCCAGCGCCTGCACAACCGGCGTCAGCGCTGAGAGAATCAGCGTTTCCATGCGTTGTTGAGGGGACAGAGCTGTTGCCTGGTGATCCTGATGGACGTCGATCCAGAAGCAGGCCGCACGGCCCGTTTCGTGAAACTCTACGCGCATATGTTCAGGAGAGACGTCGATAGCCTCTTTTTGCGTCAGTAGGGCCACCATTAACGGAGGCATCATCAGGCCGATATACCATTGCGCCCAAAGAGAAATCAGGGGCTTATTTTCGCGGGGTAGCGTGGGTTGGTTGCGATAGATATGGTCTGAATAAACGGCCAGCAGCGAGCTAAGCGTCGCCGGTTGCGTCCATTCATGCAGCGTCATTGCACCTGGCACAGGCGTTTCGTCAAGACGAATGAAGTCCAGCAGGTGCTCGCGAGTTTTGGCTATCGTTGCGCGTACGGCAGCAGCCAGCGAGGGCATCTCTGAGGGGAGATGGCTACGCCAGATGACATCTTCAACGATCGGTGCGGAACGATAAGCCATGTCGATATAAGGATGTTAATCTTAATGATAATGATTGCTAATCCTATAATTGACATTGAGCGATGGCAAGATCTTTGTCGCCATCCCGAGCGGCAGCGCACAGAAAGCTCAGGTAGAGGGGCAGTTTACCCGCAGCTCATCGCTGACCAGCGTATTGTTACGTCCAAGATTCTTGGCCTCGTAAAGGGCTTTATCCGCTTTGGCGATAGCAGCATCAATATCCTGTTCTACCAGAGGTGCAATGCCGATACTGACGGTTACGTTGGTTGCCACGCTCTCATTAAACATGTGAGGGATTTTAAGATCGTACACTTTCTGGCGGATACGTTCGGCGGCAGCCTGGGCCTGCTGTGGATCGACCGCGGTCAGCAAAATCATAAACTCTTCACCGCCAAAACGCGCCACCACATCCCGGGAGCGTACGGAGTCTCGGATGGCGGCAGAAACACGGATCAACGCCTGGTCGCCCATCATATGTCCGTAATGATCGTTATAGGATTTGAAATGGTCGATATCCAGCAGCAGAACGAAGTGCCTCGAATTACTCAGAGCCAACAGCGTATCGAGCCGGTGTTGCAGCCCCCGGCGATTATACAAACCGGTTAGCGGGTCGAGCATGCTGAGCCCGTTCAGGGTTTCCCTTTCCTCCAGCAGTTTGTACATCAGTTGCTGAGCGAATCCATCGTAGCGCTTTTGTATCACATGCTGAATGGCGATACCGGCCATAGGCAGCGCCATAAAATAGAAAATCCGCAAACCATGTTCGCTGCCGTTAAGCCATAAACAAACGGCGACGGAGGGGAGTGAGTGGAGCGTAAACGCGATGATATTATTGGCAAAAGCGATAGAGCCAATAAACAGTACGCTGAGCAGCGCTATTAACAGGAAATAATAATCATTCTGACCTAGATCATTATATTTCAAGAATATATGTAACGCCCATAACAAGCCAAAAACGATTGAAATAAAAGGGAGATTAATTCTTTTATCCGCGTATTTCCCATGCCATACCAGCAGCAGTGTACTCATCACCAGCATCAGCAACGCCGGTACTGATAAGGCTTTGACCGCAAACAGTGGGAAAAAAAGCGTAAACAGCGCGGAGACTGCGTTGAGCAGCAGAAACAGTCGTAAAGAGAGTTGGTATTTTTTTGTGCGCAGAGTTCGCCAGGATTGTACTGTCATAGGTAAATATTGTTAGTTATCTGCAATGTACGAAGGTGTGTTGGTAAATAAAACAAATAACGAACGGGGTATCATTCGCAGAGGTTTTTATTGTTTTTAGTTGAAGAGCTAACCGGTGAGCAATTTATCACCTTGGATTATTCATGTCATCAATCGTTAAGTAAAACTCATATAATTGATAGTGCTTCACGGCTGACAAATGAGAAATTTTATCATATGATATTGGTTATCATTATCAATGTCATAGGTGAAATCATGTTGCAACGTACGCTGGGCAGTGGATGGGGTGTTCTGCTGCCGGGAATGCTGATTGCCGGGATGGCATATAGCGACCTGTCGGTCTACGTATGGAAGGTGATGATTGTATTAGGATTACTGCTGACTTCGCTCATGCTGTACCACAAACGTTTACGGCACTTTGTTTTGTTACCTTCATGCGCGGCACTGATTGGTGGCATTGTTTTGGTAATGATGAACTGGAATCAGGGATGAACAAAACAGAGAAGGAAATCGAGAGGGAAATAAGATAATTGGTGCGAGGGGGGGGACTCGAACCCCCACATCCTAAGGACACTAACACCTGAAGCTAGCGCGTCTACCAATTCCGCCACCTTCGCACAGTCATCTTATTTTTTTGATATCGCCTCGTTGGTGCGAGGGGGGGGACTCGAACCCCCACATCCTAAGGACACTAACACCTGAAGCTAGCGCGTCTACCAATTCCGCCACCTTCGCCCAGTGCGAGCAATATCAACGTGGATTATGGTGCGAGGGGGGGGACTTGAACCCCCACGTCCGAAAGGACACTAACACCTGAAGCTAGCGCGTCTACCAATTCCGCCACCTTCGCATACCATCGACACTCAAAAAGTATCGTTACCACGGGGGCGAATTCTAGAGATTTTATGCAGGGCGTCAACAGTTAATTTTCGAACTTAACGTGATTGCCGAAAAAAAAGGCGTTTCTTCGGTTTTTGGCGTTTTATGCAGGCCGGATAAGCGATAGCGCCATCCGGCGTTGCTCGGTATCACGCCGGATGGCGGCGTAAACGCCTTATCTGGCCTACAGCCGTTAGACTTTTTTCGCCTGGCGCGTCATCACGGTGCGATAGACCTTGAAACGTCCGGTCTGCGCGATAACTTCATGGAAGCCAAACACTTCATCCAGTACCTTCGGATAAGGCAGGAAGGCGTTCGCCACAATACGCAGTTCACCACCGCTGTTGAGATGACGCACTGCGCCACGAATCAGCGTTTGTGCGGCATCAAGGCTGGTCTGCATACCGTCGTGGAACGGCGGGTTGGAGATGATCATATCAAAACGACCCGTTACGTCAGAAAAGACGTTACTGGCGATGACGTCACCTTCAATGCCGTTGGCTGCAAGCGTTGCGCGGCTGGCTTCAACGGCGGCGGCGCTAACATCGCACAGGGTTAAGCGCACTTTCGGCGAGTGGCTGGCTAAGGCGACGGAGAGAACGCCTGCGCCACAGCCGACATCCAGCACTTTGCCTTTGGTGTGCGGCGTCAGCGTGGAGAGTAGCAGTTGGCTGCCAACATCCAGACCGTCACGGCTGAAGACGCCCGGCAGCGTTTTGATGGTCAGATTTTCTGTCTGGTATTCATCCCAGTATTTTTCTGCATCAAAGACCGGCTGTTTTTCCAGACGACCGTGGTACAGGCCACAGCGACGTGCGCTGTCGACTTTGTTTAACGGTGCGTATTCGGCCAGCATCTGCTCTGCGCTACGTACGCCGCTGCGATTCTCGCCGACAACAAAAATATCGGTGCCCACCGGTAACAGCGACAGAATGTTCATCAACTGGAACTGGGCTTCTGGCTTATTCTTCGGCCAGTAGTAGATCAGCGTATCGCTATCGGCAACGTCATCGGCCTGCGCGACGAGGCTGAAACGGACGTTGTCGCCCATCTGGCGGTTAAGCACCTGCCAGTGGTGAAGTTGCTGGGTGTGCGCACGGCTGGCGGCGCTTTCAAAATGGGCAGGCAGGTCATCCTGCAAATCACCGGCAAACAGAATACGGCTTTGTTCGAAATCATCACTGTGGCGCAGCAAGACTTCACTTGCCGGGGTAAAAGCAGACATGGAATGCTCCTTAAATTGTACAGCGGGGGATTATAGTTGTTTGATGGCACGGATTCGACAAATTTGCTATATTTGCGCCCCTGATAGACAGGAGTGTTTCGCTATGACATCCCGACGAGACTGGCAGTTACAGCAACTGGGCATTACGCAGTGGTCCTTGCGTCGTCCTGGCGCACTGCAGGGCGAGATCGCGATTTCCATTCCTGCGCATGTCCGTTTGGTGATGGTTGCTGCACAGTTACCCGCGCTAACCGAACCGTTGATCAGCGATATTTTACGCGCATTAACCGTTAGCCCGGATCAGGTTTTACAACTGACGCCTGACCGTGTCGCCATGCTGCCGCAAGGCAGTCGCTGTAATAGCTGGCGGCTGGGAACCGAAGAGCCGCTGCTGCTGGAGGGCGCTCAGGTCGAGAGTCCTGCGTTTAATGAATTACGGGAAAACCCAGCGGCACGCGCCGCGTTATGGCAACAAATCTGCGCATATGAACACGATTTCTTCCCTCGAGCCGACTGATTTACCCGCAGCATTTCAGATTGAAAAACGCGCCCACGCTTTTCCGTGGAGTGAAAAAACATTTGCCAGCAACCAGGGCGATCGCTACCTCAATTTTCAGCTGAGGGTTGACGACGTGATGGCCGCCTTTGCAATTACGCAGGTCGTACTGGATGAAGCGACGTTGTTCAATATCGCCGTCGATCCTGACTTTCAGCGCCGGGGCCTGGGGCGTGAGCTGCTGGAGCATCTGATCGATGAGCTGGAAAAGCGTGGCATTTTGACCCTGTGGCTTGAAGTGCGCGCCTCGAATGCGGCCGCTATCGCGCTGTACGAAAGCTTAGGCTTTAACGAGGCGACGATCCGTCGCAACTACTATCCAACGGCCGATGGTCACGAAGACGCCATCATCATGGCGTTGCCAATCAGCATGTAAGATAAGGTGTAATGATGAAGAAGTGGGACTGGATTTTCTTTGATGCCGACGAAACGCTGTTTACGTTTGACTCGTTTACCGGCTTACAGCGGATGTTTCTCGACTATAGCATTACCTTTACCGCTGAAGATTTTCAGGACTACCAGGCCGTGAATAAACCGCTGTGGGTGGATTATCAAAACGGCGCGATTACCTCATTACAACTGCAGCATGCCCGTTTTCAGAGCTGGGCCGAACGCCTGAAGGTTGAACCGGGCCAGCTTAATGACGCATTCATCAATGCGATGGCGGAGATCTGCTCACCGTTGCCGGGGGCGGTTTCTCTGCTCAATGCGATTCGCGATAAAACGAAAATCGGCATCATTACTAACGGCTTTACCGCGTTGCAGCAAATCCGCCTTGAGCGGACGGGGCTGCGCGACTATTTCGACCTGCTGGTGATTTCTGAGCAGGTTGGGGTGGCAAAACCCGACCCCCGTATTTTTGACCATGCGCTGGAGCAGGCGGGTAATCCTGACCGTTCTCGCGTGCTGATGGTGGGTGACACCGCAGAGTCCGATATTCTTGGCGGCATTAACGCCGGGCTATCCACCTGCTGGCTAAATACGCACCACCGCGAGCAGCCAGCGGGCATTCAGCCGACCTGGACCGTAGCGTCATTAAGCGAACTGGAGCAGCTCCTGTGTAAACACTGATTGCCTCCCCCCCGTTGATGGGTAAAATAGCCGCAATTTTTCGTATTCAACTTGCCCGGCCTGTTGCCGTGCTTACCTAAGAAGATTTGACTATGACGTTGTCTCCTTATTTGCAAGAGGTGGCCAAACGCCGCACTTTTGCCATTATTTCTCACCCGGATGCCGGTAAAACGACAATTACTGAAAAGGTACTGTTATTCGGACAGGCCATTCAGACCGCCGGTACGGTAAAAGGCCGTGGCTCCAGCCAGCATGCAAAATCTGACTGGATGGAAATGGAAAAGCAGCGTGGTATCTCCATTACCACCTCTGTGATGCAGTTTCCGTATCATGACTGCCTGGTGAACCTGCTGGACACCCCGGGGCACGAAGACTTCTCCGAAGATACCTATCGTACTCTGACGGCGGTGGACTGCTGCCTGATGGTTATCGATGCCGCAAAAGGCGTCGAGGATCGTACCCGTAAGCTGATGGAAGTTACCCGTCTGCGCGATACGCCGATCCTGACCTTTATGAACAAACTCGACCGTGACATCCGCGATCCGATGGAGCTGCTGGATGAAGTCGAGAACGAACTGAAAATCGGCTGTGCGCCAATCACCTGGCCGATTGGCTGCGGTAAGTTGTTCAAAGGTGTCTATCACCTTTATAAAGATGAAACTTACCTGTATCAGACCGGTAAAGGACACACCATTCAGGAAGTGCGTGTTGTTAAAGGTCTGAACAACCCGGAACTTGATGCTGCCGTGGGTGAAGACCTGGCACAGCAGCTGCGCGACGAGCTGGAGCTGGTGCAGGGCGCGTCCAACGAGTTCGACCATGAGCTGTTCCTCGCGGGCGAAATCACCCCGGTCTTCTTCGGTACCGCGCTGGGTAACTTCGGCGTTGACCATATGCTGGACGGCCTAGTGGAGTGGGCGCCTGCGCCGATGCCGCGTAAAACCGACACCCGCGTCGTCGAAGCCTCAGAAGAGAAGTTCACCGGTTTCGTGTTTAAAATTCAGGCCAACATGGACCCGAAACACCGTGACCGCGTGGCGTTCATGCGTGTGGTATCCGGCAAGTATGAGAAAGGCATGAAAATGCGCCAGGTGCGCATTGGTAAAGACGTGGTGATCTCCGACGCACTCACCTTTATGGCCGGTGACCGTTCTCATGTGGAAGAAGCGTATCCGGGCGATATTCTCGGTCTGCATAACCACGGCACTATCCAGATCGGCGATACCTTTACCCAGGGCGAAATGATGAAGTTCACCGGTATTCCGAACTTCGCACCGGAGCTGTTCCGTCGTATTCGCCTGAAGGATCCATTGAAGCAGAAACAGCTGCTGAAAGGGCTGGTTCAGCTGTCAGAAGAGGGCGCAGTGCAGGTATTCCGTCCGATCGCCAATAACGATTTGATCGTGGGCGCTGTCGGTGTGCTGCAGTTTGACGTGGTGGTTTCACGTCTGAAGAGCGAGTACAACGTTGAAGCGATTTATGAATCCGTCAACGTGGCGACTGCGCGCTGGGTAGAATGTTCTGACGTGAAGAAATTCGAAGAGTTTAAGCGTAAGAACGAAATTCAGCTGGCGCTGGATGGCGGCGATAACCTCACCTATATCGCACCAACCATGGTTAACCTGAATCTCACCCAGGAACGTTACCCGGACGTTCAGTTCCGTAAAACACGCGAACACTAATCGACCTTCCAGGGCACGGTATCCGCCGTGTCCTGCAACTTTTCCTGTCTTTTAAATCCCTTGCGGAATGTTCTTAAAACCTCGCGTTTTTCTTTTGTTTGCCTGTTTTTTAATCAATTCTGACTGCGATCACGAAATCGTGAACTATATTTAACAATGTGATGACATAAATATCGGCGTTAAATGCTTTTTAGGCTGCCTGTTGCAGCGTCTATTGCTGATATTTATTCCACTTACAAGATTAGTTGCTGGTTCAGGCCGTGTAACGGCAGAGCATAGCTTTTAGCAAAACATACAGGAATACATCGATGACAATGACAGGACTTAAGATTTCTAAAACGCTGCTGGCCGTGATGCTGACCTCCGCTGTTGCAACGGGTTCTGCTTATGCAGAAAACGCCACGATGGATAAAGCGCAATCCGGCGTCGAAAGTGCGGGGCAGAAAGTCGATAGCTCTATGAACAAAGTCGGTAATTTCATGGATGACAGCACCATCACCGCGAAAGTAAAAGCCGCGCTGGTGGACCACGAAAGCATTAAGAGCACCGATATTTCCGTCAAAACAGATCAAAAGGTGGTGACACTAAGCGGGTTTGTTGAAAGCCAGGCACAGGCCGAAGAAGCGGTGAAAGTGGCGAAAGGCGTTGAGGGTGTGACCTCCGTTAGCGACAAACTGCACGTGCGTGATAGTAAAGAAACCTCCGTTAAAGGCTATGCGGGCGATACGGCAATCACCAGTGAGGTAAAAGCCAAGCTGCTGGCCGATGATATCGTCCCTTCCCGCAAGGTGAAAGTTGAGACCACCGATGGCGTTGTGCAACTTTCAGGCACCGTCGATTCACAGGCTCAAAGCGATCGTGCTGAGAGCATCGCTAAAGCGATTGATGGCGTGAAAAGCGTCAAAAACGATCTCAAAACTCAGTAATTAGACTTAATTCGTCCTCCTGACGTTTGTCGGGAGGCGTGTTGTGCACCACACTGAAAATATCGCCGATGGGCAGCCTGAGCGCTCATATCAAGCGGTGAAATTAACTATGGTAAAGGAGAAGCATATGTTTCGATGGGGCATCATATTTCTGGTTATCGCGTTAATTGCCGCCGCACTCGGTTTTGGTGGACTGGCGGGTACTGCAGCCGGCGCAGCGAAAATTGTGTTTGTGGTGGGGATCATTCTGTTTTTGGTCAGCCTGTTTACCGGGCGTAAACGACCCTAGCCCATAGCCGTAAAGAAAAATTGCTACTAAGCCAGTCCATTGGACTGGCTTTTACGGTTTTAGCGTCAGGCAATTTGCGTTACTTTGTTGCTCTATTACAAAAACAACAGGAAGGCAGAGGTGGGGCAGAGAATACCCGTCACGCTCGGTAATATTGCGCCGTTATCGTTACGTCCGTTTCAACCAGGCAATATGGCGCTGGTGTGCGAGGGTGGGGGACAAAGAGGTATCTTTACCGCTGGCGTACTGGATGAATTCATGCGCGCGCAGTTTAACCCTTTTGAGCTCTTCTACGGGACGTCCGCTGGCGCGCAAAACCTTTCAGCCTATCTCTGTAACCAGCCCGGTTACGGTCGCAAAGTTATTATGCGATACACCACCCGACGCGAATTTTTTGACCCGGTGCGCTTTGTGCGCGGGGGAAACTTAATCGATCTCGACTGGCTGGTGGATTCGACTGCGTCCCAGATGCCGCTGGCAATGGATAACGCCGAGCGTCTGTTTGCCGCAGGGAAAGCGTTTTATATGTGCGCCTGTCGGGGCGATGATTACACGCCCGGATATTTTTCGCCGAACCGGCAAAACTGGCTCGACCTCATTCGAGCCTCCAGCGCGATTCCCGGGTTCTACCGCACAGGGGTTGTATTGGACGGCGTGAACTATCTGGATGGAGGAGTTAGTGATGCCATACCTGTGCAGGAGGCAGCGAAGCAGGGGGCAAAAACGTTGGTAGTGATTCGCACTGTGCCTTCGCAAATGTACTACACCCCGCAGTGGTTCAAACGTATGGAGCGCTGGTTGGGTGAAAGTAGCCTGCAACCGTTTCTGAATCTGGTGCAGCATCATGAGACCAGCTATCGTGCTATCCAGAGTTTTATTGAGAAGCCGCCGGGCAAGCTGCGTATTTTTGAGATCTATCCGCCAAAACCACTCCATAGCATGGCGTTGGGCAGCCGTATTCCGGCACTGAGGGAAGATTACAAAACCGGACGCCTGTGCGGTCGTTACTTTCTGGCGACAGTCGGCAAACTGCTGGCGAAAAATGCGCCCTTGCCTCGTCAGACACCGAAGATTGTGGTGCCGGGACCGGTGGTAGTTCCTCCCGCACCGGTGGCCAACGATGCCCATGTGCCAGTGGTGACCGATGCGCCTCAGGCGAACGACACGACGTTTGATAATGAGGATTTGGCGTGAGTTATCGTTTTATCGATACGCATTGTCACTTTGATTTCCCGCCGTTTACCGGCGATGAATCTGCCAGCATTCAGCGCGCGGCGGAGGTTGGTGTACAGAGCATTATCGTTCCGGCCACCCAGGCGGCGAATTTTCCCCGCGTACTGGCGTTAGCGGAAAATTATCCTCCATTGTTTGCCGCGCTTGGTCTGCATCCCATTGTTATTGAACAACATAGCGATGACTGCCTGGACCAGTTGCAACAGGAGCTGGATAAGCGCCCACAAAAGCTGGTGGCGGTAGGCGAGATTGGATTGGATCTGTATCGGGACGATCCGCAATTCGATAAGCAAGAGCGGGTGCTGGAAGCGCAGCTAAAGCTGGCGAAGCGGTATGAATTGCCGGTGATCCTGCATTCGCGGCGTACCCATGACAAGCTGGCGATGCACCTGAAACGTCATGCTTTGCCGCGAACTGGCGTGGTGCATGGTTTTTCCGGGAGCGTGCAGCAGGCAGAGCGCTTTGTGCAACTGGGATACAAAATTGGCGTGGGAGGCACCATTACCTATCCGCGCGCCAGTAAAACCCGCGAGGTAATAGCGCAACTGCCGCTGGAATCGCTGTTGCTGGAAACCGACGCGCCGGATATGCCGCTCAACGGCTTTCAGGGGCAGCCTAACCGCCCGGAGCAGGTAGTCAGAGTCTTCGACGTCTTATGCGAACTGCGCCCGGAACCTGCGGACGTGATCGCTGACGCGCTGTATCGTAATACCACGGCGCTGTTTAACGTGTGATTGGGTGGCGTAGCCAGCCGACAAAAGTGTCCGCTTCGTAGGCCTGATAAGCGAAGCGTATCAGGCATATCTTTGCCGGATGGCGGCTTCGTCTTATCCGGCCTACAAAAGTATGCGCTCCGTAGGCCTGATAAGCGAAGCGCATCAGGCATAACTTCGTCGGATGGCAGCTGCGCCTAATCCGGCCTACAAAAGTGTGCGCTTCGTAGGCCTGATAAGCAAAGCGCATCAGGCATAACTTCGTCGGATGGCGGCTGCGCCTTATCCGGCCTACAAAAGTATGCGCTCCGTAGGCCTGATAAGCGAAGCGCATCAGGCATAACTTCGCCGGATGGCGGCTGCGTCTTATCCGGCCTAAAAAAGTGTGTGCTTCGTAGGCCTGATAAGCAAAGCGCATCAGGCATATCTTTGCCGGATGGCGGCTGCGCCTTATCCGGCCTACAAAAGTATGCGCTCCGTAGGCCTGATAAGCGAAGCGCATCAGGCATAACTTCGCCGGATCGCGGCTGCGTCTTATCCGGCCTACAAAAGTGTGTGTTTCGTAGGCCTGATAAGCAAAGCGCATCAGGCATAACTTTGCCGGATGGCGGCTGTGTTTTTTCCGGCCTGCAAATGATGTAGCCGCATCCGGCAATCACAGGTACAGCGCCGGGAAGATCAAATTATCCACCCTGCGCTCGCGCAATCTTTGCGCCAGGTGTTCCACATCCTTCGGCGTGGCGCTCGGCCAGTCCTTCGCTTCGCCATACACCCCGTGCGCATGAAAGGCATTCAGCCGTACCGGTACGTCACCGGTGCGTTTGATAAACGCCGCCAGCGCATCGATATGCTGTAGATAATCTTCCTGACCAGGAATAACCAGCAGGCGGAGTTCCGCCAGTTTTCTCTGCCCGGACAAAAAGGTAATGCTTTGTTTAATCAGCGTGTTATCGCGGCCGGTAAGCTGCCGATGACACGTGCTGTCCCAGGCTTTTAAATCCAGCATTACGCCGTCGCACACCGGCAGCAGCTTCTGCCAGCCGGTTTCGCTCAGCATGCCGTTGCTGTCGACCATGCAGGTCAGGTGTTGCAACTGCGGATCGGTTTTTATCGCGGTAAATAGCGCCACAATAAAGGGGAGCTGGGTAGTCGCTTCACCGCCACTAACGGTTATCCCTTCGATAAACAGTGACGCTTTACGAATATGTTGCAGCACTTCATCAACGCTCATACTCTGCGCCATCGGCGTGGCCTGCTGGGGGCACATATGCAGGCAGGTGTCACACTGCTGACACACATCGGACTGCCACCACACTTTCCCTGCGCTCAGGCTCAGCGCCTCATGCGGGCAATGCAGCACACACTCCCCGCAGTCGTTGCAGCGTCCCATCGTCCACGGATTGTGGCAATTTTTACAGCGCAGATTACATCCTTGCAGAAACAGAGCCAGGCGACTGCCCGGCCCGTCGACGCAGGAGAAAGGAATCAGCCTACTGACTAAAGCGCATCTGCTGTTCATGGCTAATCACGCGAGGTTGTCGTTCCAGAATGCGCGTATTGCGCGCGGCTTCTTCGCCAAGCCAGGTGGTGTTGGTTCGTGACCCTTCGGCGCGATACTTTTCCAGATCCGACAGGCGCACCATATACCCGGTGATACGGACCAGATCGTTGCCGCTCACGTTGGCGGTAAACTCGCGCATTCCGGCTTTAAACGCCCCGAGGCACAACTGCACCAGCGCCTTAGGATTACGCTTGATGGTTTCATCCAGCGTGAGAATGTCGCTGATCCCGGCGTGATAAAACGCGTGATGTGGCGCGACGGTTTGCAGATGGGTGATCGGGTCCGGCTCATCGCCGTAAGGCAGGCGTGCACCTGGCGTGGTGCCGATGTCAGAACTGATCCCCGACTGTGCATGCAGCATCGCGCGCTGCTTCCAGCCATATTTCACCGGGGTATTTTCGACAAACTCCGCCAGGTAGGCGCTAATACGATAGCCGAGCTGATTGGCGAACTCATCTTTCCCATAGCGCGCATTCTGTCCCGACTTATCGCACAGCAGGTTAACCGCCTCCGCCAGACCATACATCCCGAACATAGGCACAAAACGTTCGGGATCAATCAACCCTTCCTGCACGAGGAAGCTATTCTCAAAGAAATGTGATTTCTCATAGAGGAATTCACATCGTGAATCAATGATGGCGATTTGCTGCTGGCAGTAGTGCGGTAGGGTGCGCGTAAAGAAGTCATCGACAGAGGTGCTGCGCTCTGCGATGGCTTTCAGATTAAGCCTGACCAGCGTGCTTCCACCCCCGGCGAGCGGCAAAGAGTTGTAACAACTAACGACGCCATACTGACCTTTTGTGAAAATTTTATCATTTTCAGGGCCGTTGGAAATATGCGGCTTACTGCACTCGCAGATATTTTGTGCCACGTTGAGCAGCAGATCGTCAGGTGTGATTTGCGGGTCATAAATGAATGTCAGATTAGGCGAAACCTGCTTTAACTCTGCATCTGCGCGTAAAATTGCACGGGTGACTGGTGTATCGGTGGGGCCGATATTGGCATGCATAAACGCGTCTGGCAGGGTTCTGTCGAGATAACGCCAGAAACGTTTTATTCGAATATCGATCTCGTCTTGTGTTAGAATTCTAACATACGGTTGCAGCAGGGCATCGAGCTGACCGAGATAAACCGGCATCGACGTCACTGACGGAACATGGTGGTAAAGAATAGTGAGTAAGGATAACGCGTCATCAAGATCCTTGGCGCCTTCCAACTCCAGCCACGATGAGCCATTGGCCAGAAAACGCGCGTAATCGGGTAAAACATAGCGCGGTTTGAACGGGGCATGACCTTCGTACATATCGCAGATTACCCCATCATCCAGCGCCTGACGTGCCTGTGCAGGCAGTTGCGGGTAAGGCAGCGCGTTTTCAGCTTCCAGCGCCAGAAAGTGGCGTTTCTGCTCAGGGCTGAGCACTGGGCTGGTCACGATTTGTTGGCAACGCTGTTGCAGCGCGAGTTCGCTTGAAGTGGGCATCGTTGATTCCTTTTTATCCCGAAGGTGTAACGCCATTGTAGAAAGCAACGCCGCCGCAACCTTTGATCCGGATGCGCCTGATGCCACCGCATCCCTTTAGAAAAGGTGATTTATTTGAAGTAGATCTCATTAGAGTAATGCAAATCTGTATGTGGTTTTCATTAACTGTGATGTATATCGAAGTGTAATAGCGAGCGGATGTTAGAATACTAACAAACTCGCAAGGTGAAATTTTATACGGCGATGCCGTTGGAGAATGTTATGACCGATTTAACAGCAAGCAGCCTGCGTGCACTGAAACTGATGGACCTGACTACCCTGAATGATGACGACACCAATGAAAAAGTGATCGCGCTGTGTCATCAGGCGAAGACCCCGGTTGGCAACACTGCCGCAATCTGTATCTATCCGCGTTTCATCCCTATTGCGCGTAAGACCCTGAAAGAGCAGGGCACGCCGGACATCCGCATTGCAACCGTAACCAACTTCCCGCATGGCAACGACGACATCGAGATTGCGCTGGCTGAAACCCGCGCGGCGATTGCTTACGGCGCAGATGAAGTTGACGTGGTGTTCCCGTACCGTGCGCTGATCGCCGGTAACGAGCAGATTGGTTTCGATCTGGTTAAAGCCTGCAAAGACGCGTGTGCGGCGGCAAACGTGCTGCTGAAAGTCATCATCGAAACCGGTGAGCTGAAAGAAGAAGCACTGATTCGCAAAGCGTCTGAAATCTCCATTAAAGCCGGTGCTGATTTCATCAAAACCTCTACCGGTAAAGTGCCGGTCAATGCGACGCCGGAAAGCGCACGCATCATGATGGAAGTGATCCGCGACATGGGTGTTTCTAAAACTGTAGGTTTCAAACCGGCTGGTGGCGTGCGCACTGCAGAAGATGCACAGCAGTTCCTGGCGATTGCCGATGAACTGTTTGGCGCTGACTGGGCTGATTCTCGTCACTACCGTTTTGGCGCATCCAGCCTGCTGGCGAGCCTGCTGAAAGCGCTGGGTCACGGCGACGGCAAGAGCGCAAGCAGCTACTAAGCCTTATATTGCCGGAGCTGTAGCGACGTAGGCCGGATAAGGCGTAGCCGCCATCCGGCATTAAGACGACTGCCGGGTGGCGCGTTGCTTACCCGGCCTACAACGGCCTTCTACTCTTTTCCCCTGGGGGTTACCGTGTTTCTCGCACAAGAAATTATTCGTAAAAAACGTGATGGTCATGCGCTGAGCGATGAAGAAATTCGTTTCTTTATCAATGGTATTCGCGACAACACCATCTCTGAAGGGCAAATCGCCGCCCTGGCGATGACCATTTTCTTCCACGATATGACAATGCCTGAGCGAGTTTCGCTGACCATGGCAATGCGTGATTCAGGAACCGTGCTGGACTGGAAAAGCCTGCAGCTGAACGGCCCGATTGTGGATAAACACTCTACCGGCGGTGTAGGTGACGTAACGTCACTGATGTTAGGCCCGATGGTCGCAGCGTGCGGCGGCTATATTCCGATGATCTCCGGGCGTGGCCTGGGGCATACCGGCGGTACACTCGATAAACTGGAAGCGATTCCTGGATTTGACATCTTCCCGGACGACGCGCGCTTCCGTGAAATTATTAAAGACGTGGGTGTGGCGATTATTGGGCAAACCAGCTCGCTCGCACCGGCGGATAAACGTTTTTATGCCACCCGCGATATTACCGCGACGGTGGATTCCATCCCGCTGATTACCGGTTCTATTCTGGCGAAAAAACTGGCGGAAGGGCTGGATGCGCTAGTGATGGATGTGAAAGTGGGCAGCGGCGCCTTTATGCCGACCTACGAGCTTTCTGAAGCTCTTGCTGAAGCGATTGTCGGTGTGGCAAACGGTGCGGGTGTACGTACCACCGCGCTGTTAACCGATATGAATCAGGTGCTAGCCTCCAGCGCAGGTAACGCGGTCGAAGTTCGCGAAGCGGTGCAGTTCCTGACCGGTGAATACCGCAATCCACGTCTGTTAGACGTCACCATGGCGCTGTGCGTGGAAATGCTGATCTCCGGTAATCTGGCGAAAGATGACGCCGAAGCCCGTGCGAAATTGCAGGCGGTGCTGGACAACGGTAAAGCGGCAGAGATTTTTGGTCGCATGGTTGCGGCGCAAAAAGGCCCGACCGATTTCGTCGAAAATTATGCGAAGTATCTGCCGACGGCAATGCTCAGCAAAGCGGTATATGCTGATACCGAAGGCTTTGTCAGCGCGATGGATACCCGCGCGCTGGGGATGGCGGTCGTTTCCATGGGCGGCGGTCGTCGTCAGGCTTCGGACACCATTGATTACAGCGTTGGCTTTAGCGATATGGCGCGTCTGGGCGACAGCGTAGACGGACAACGCCCGCTGGCGGTGATCCACGCGAAAGACGAAGCCAGCTGGCAGGAAGCGGCGAAAGCGGTCAAAGCGGCAATTAGCCTTGACGATAAAGCGCCAGAAATTACACCGACAGTCTATCGTCGTATTACCGAATAACTGTATACTGATCTGATCGCTTTTTTGCGGCGCAGATGTATGGAGAACAAGATGAAACGTGCATTTATTATGGTGCTGGACTCCTTTGGTATTGGTGCGACTGAAGATGCGGATCGCTTTGGCGACGTAGGTTCAGACACTATGGGACACATTGCAGAAGCCTGTGCGAAAGGTGAGGCTGACAATGGTCGCAAAGGTCCACTGAATCTGCCTAACCTGACCCGTCTGGGCCTGGTGAAAGCTCACGAAGGTTCTACCGGTAAAATTGCTGCTGGTATGGACGGTAACGCGGAAGTGATTGGTGCCTACGCATGGGCGCATGAACTTTCTTCCGGGAAAGACACGCCGTCTGGCCACTGGGAAATCGCGGGTGTCCCGGTTCTGTTTGATTGGGGTTATTTCTCCGATCATGAAAACAGCTTCCCGCAGGAACTGCTGGATAAACTGGTAAAACGTGCCAACCTGCCAGGCTACCTCGGCAACTGCCACTCTTCCGGTACTGTGATCCTGGATCAGCTGGGTGAAGAGCATATGAAAACCGGCAAGCCGATTTTCTATACCTCCGCTGACTCCGTGTTCCAGATTGCCTGCCACGAAGAGACGTTTGGCCTGGATAAACTCTACGAGCTGTGTGAAATCGCACGTGAAGAGCTGACCGAAGGTGGTTACAACATCGGTCGTGTTATTGCACGTCCGTTTATCGGTGATAAAGCCGGTAACTTCCAGCGTACCGGTAACCGTCACGACCTGGCCGTTGAGCCGCCAGCACCGACCGTGCTGCAGAAACTGGTCGACGAAAAAGACGGTCACGTGGTTTCCGTCGGTAAAATTGCGGATATCTACGCTAACTGCGGCATCACCAAAAAAGTGAAAGCCACCGGTCTGGACGCGCTGTTCGACGCCACCATCAAAGAGATGAAAGAAGCAGGTGATAAGACCATCGTCTTCACCAACTTCGTTGATTTCGACTCTTCCTGGGGACATCGTCGCGATATCGCCGGTTATGCTGCGGGCCTGGAACTGTTCGACCGCCGTCTGCCTGAGCTGATGGAGCTGGTGGGTGAAGATGACATTCTGATCCTGACCGCTGACCACGGCTGCGACCCAAGCTGGACCGGCACTGACCACACCCGTGAACACATCCCGGTACTGGTCTACGGCCCGAAAGTGAAACCAGGTTCTTTAGGTCACCGTGAAACCTTCGCGGATATCGGTCAGACGCTGGCGAGCTACTTTGGTACGTCACCGATGGACTACGGTAAAAACATGCTGTAATACCCGTTGTCTTTCGCGCTGTAGATGCGTTGACTTCATTCGCTCACCCCGGTCACATAGTGAATCTATGCTCCCGGGGATTCACGAATTCGTCGCCTTCCTACAACGCGAAATCCTTAGGGTATTTCACTGTTTTGCATACGTTTTGTAGGCCTGATAAGGCGTAGCCGCCATCAGGCAATAACAACGAAATAAGGACAAAAAATGGCAACTCCACATATTAATGCAGAAATGGGTGATTTCGCTGACGTCGTATTGATGCCGGGCGACCCGCTGCGTGCAAAGCATATTGCTGAAACTTTCCTCGAAGATGTTCGTGAAGTGAACAACGTTCGCGGCATGTTAGGTTTTACCGGTACTTACAAAGGCCGTAAGATCTCCGTTATGGGTCACGGTATGGGTATCCCGTCCTGCTCCATCTACACCAAAGAGCTGATCACCGATTTCGGCGTGAAGAAAATCATTCGCGTAGGCTCCTGCGGCGCTGTGCGTATGGACGTTAAACTGCGTGACGTGGTTATCGGTATGGGCGCTTGCACCGACTCCAAAGTTAACCGTATCCGTTTTAAAGATCATGACTTCGCTGCTATTGCTGACTTCGACATGGTGCGTAACGCGGTTGATGCGGCAAAAGCACTGGGTGTAGACGCGCGCGTGGGCAACCTGTTCTCTGCTGACCTGTTCTACTCTCCGGACGGTGAAATGTTCGACGTGATGGAAAAATACGGCGTGCTGGGCGTGGAAATGGAAGCGGCGGGCATCTACGGTGTTGCTGCGGAATTTGGTGCAAAAGCGCTGACCATCTGCACCGTTTCCGACCATATCCGTACTCACGAGCAGACCACTGCCGCTGAACGTCAGACGACCTTCAACGACATGATCAAAATCGCGCTGGAATCCGTTCTGCTGGGCGATAAAGAGTAAGGGTTGTTATGGCCCGGTGGCGCTGCGCTGGCCGGGCCTATGGGAATGCCGCTATTAATGCCTGATGGCGCTTCGCTTATCAGGCGTACAGGAGCGGTCTTGTAGGCCGGATAAGGCGCAGCCGCCATCCGGCAATTCGCCACTAATCGCTTAACGCACGGCCTTCGCCACCCACGCCGCCAGTTCACGCAGCTCGTTTTCCTGATCCGGATATTCCGTAACCAGCGCTTCGCAAGTCTGCTGTAAAACATCGGCGCGATACTGGCAGCCCTGTAGCCGCTCCGCCAGCGCTTCTAACGGCGCGGGATTGAGACTGTCGGTAAACACCTGTGTGCGCGTGATATGACCTTTTTCGACGTCGAAATGCAGCTCAACGCCACCCCAGGTGAAACGCTCGTCCAGCAGATGCGAGAAAGCAGGTGCCTGACCAAAATTCCATTCCCAACTGCTCTGGCGGGCAAAGGTTTCGGCAAAATTTGGCAGGTCCGGCGTTTTATCTGGTGAGATCACTTCCGCTTCAACGCGTTCGCCATAATGAGCAAAAAAGGCTTCCGTGATGGCCTGACAGACCTGTTCATGGGTGATGCCCGGTAACAGCTCCGTCAAATTCGCCACCCGTGAGCGGACAGAGGTGATCCCCTTTGCCGCGAGTTTCTTTTTGTCGGGATTGAGATAATTTGCCAGGCGGCTGAGATCGGCATTTAGCAGCAGCGTGCCGTGGTGGAAGCCGCGATCTTTCGTTTCCCGATAAGCAGAGCCTGAAACCTTGCGATCGCCGTCTGGCGTTTTCACAACCAGATCGTTACGCCCGGAGGCGTCCGCCGTCACTCCCAGAGAATTCAATGCGTTGAGGACAATCGCGGTGGAAATGGTTTTGTCGTACTCCGGTTTACCGGCCATAAAGGTAAAGCAGGTATTACCTAAGTCATGGAACACCGCGCCGCCGCCGCTGCTACGGCGGGCGAGCCGCACGTTGTCTTCCTCCATACGGCGGGTATTACACTCTTTCCACGGATTTTGCGCCCGGCCAATCACCACCGTATCGGCGTTACGCCACAAGAACAGGACGCGCTGCGTGGCGGGCATCTGGCGAAAAATGCACTCTTCGACCGCGAGGTTAAACCACGGATCATAAGAGTCTGAGATAAGCAGGCGTAGTGTAGTCATGGTTGATTTCCCTTCTGTTTTACAGTTTTTACTGCTTTTACTCTTTTTTCTCGTTGTCTTCTTCCTGCACCGGTTTGTTGGCGGTCAACAGGAAAGGGGATTGCTGCCAGCGGGTACGCTTGCCTTGCAATAAGGTACGGGTGAGCACGACGCCAATCGCCAGCGCCAGCAGCAGCATCAGGCGTAAGATATTGGTGGTGTTATCTACCTGCTTCGCCTCGGTGGCGAGGGTGTGGGTATCCAGCGTCAGACGCAAATAGCCCAGCGGACCATTTTTCCCCTGAATGGGTTCGACAATCTGCTGGTTAAAATAACCCCCGGCTTTTTTGCCGTCGAGCGCCAGTCGGTCACGAACGTTGACGCTCTCGCCGGTGCGCGTAATCAGGTCTCCCTGTTCATCGTATACGCCAGCGTCCAGAATACGGCTACTTTCCGTCAACTGTGTGAGTACCGCTTTGATGCGTTTTTCATCCGGCGTTTCGGTACGCATTAGCGGAGCAACATTTAGCGCCACCTGGCGGGCCAGCGTACGGGCCAGCTCTTCGAGCTGCGGATTACGCTGCTGCTGGTGACTTTGACTAAACCAGGATGCGCCCTGCATCAGGGCGACGAGCAGCGCAAGACAGAACAATACAATCACTGCACGATGAAGTCGGAATTTCAGTTTTGCGCGAGCCATATTCCACCTGCTGAAAATTTGAGACTTAATGTTGCCAGAAGCGCTGGTTACAGGGTAGCCTCATGCGTTATTTTCCCCTGATGATTCCGACCCGAACGATTTTACAGGAGCTTTAATGCCTAACATAACCTGGTGCGATCTACCTGAAGATGTTTCTCTGTGGCCAGGTCTGCCTCTCTCTTTAAGTGGCGATGAAGTCATGCCGCTGGACTACCACGCGGGCCGCAGTGGCTGGCTGCTGTACGGTCGTGGGCTGGATAAACAACGTTTAACGCAATACCAGAGCAAACTGGGTGCAGCGATGGTGATTGTTGCTGCCTGGTGCGTCGAGGATTATCAGGTGATTCGCCTGGCGGGTTCGTTAACGCCGCGCGCGGCAAAACTGGCGCATGATGCCAAACTGGATGTTGCCCCGTTAGGCAAAATTCCGCATCTGCGCACACCGGGTTTACTGGTGATGGACATGGACTCAACGGCAATCCAGATCGAATGCATTGATGAAATTGCTAAACTGGCTGGAACCGGTGAGATGGTTGCGGAAGTCACGGAACGCGCAATGCGCGGCGAACTGGACTTTACCGCCAGCCTGCGTAGTCGCGTGGCGACGCTGAAGGGTGCTGATGCCAATATTCTGCACCAGGTGCGCGAAACGCTACCGCTGATGCCAGGCCTGACACAACTGGTGTTAAAACTGGAGACGCTCGGCTGGAAAGTGGCTATTGCCTCTGGCGGCTTTACCTTCTTTGCCGATTACCTGCGTAATAAACTGCGTCTGACGGCGGCTGTGGCAAACGAGCTGGAGATCATGGACGGCAAATTTACCGGCAACGTGATCGGCGATATCGTCGATGCCCAGTACAAAGCCAATACCCTGACCCGCCTGGCACAAGAATATGAGATCCCGATGGCGCAGACGGTGGCGATCGGCGACGGTGCTAACGATCTGCCGATGATCAAAACGGCCGGGCTGGGTATTGCGTATCATGCTAAACCGAAAGTGAATGAAAAGACGGAGATTACTATCCGCCACGCTGACCTGATGGGCGTGTTCTGCATTCTCTCCGGCAGCATGAACCAGAAATGATTAAATTGCCTGATGGCAGGGTGTCCGTATGCCGGATAAGCGCCTGCGCCATCCGGCAAAAGCGTTAACGAAAGAGGTAAAACGTGGCCAAAGCTCCAAAACGCGCCTTTGTTTGTAATGAATGCGGGGCCGATTACCCGCGCTGGCAGGGGCAATGCAGCGCCTGTCAGGCCTGGAATACCATTACCGAGGTGCGCCTTGCCGCATCGCCAACGGTGGCGCGTAACGAGCGGCTCAGTGGCTATGCCGGGAATGCGGGCGTGGCAAAAGTGCAGAAGCTGTCTGACATCAGCCTTGAAGAACTGCCGCGTTTTTCCACTGGATTTAAAGAGTTTGACCGCGTGCTGGGCGGTGGTGTGGTACCCGGCAGCGCTATTCTGATTGGCGGTAACCCCGGCGCGGGGAAATCAACGCTGCTGCTGCAAACGCTGTGCAAGCTCGCTGAGCAGATGAAAACCCTGTACGTTACAGGCGAAGAGTCACTGCAGCAGGTGGCGATGCGTGCGCACCGGCTCGGTTTGCCGACAGCGAATCTGAATATGCTGTCGGAAACCAGTATCGAACAAATTTGCCTGATTGCCGAAGAAGAACAGCCGAAGCTGATGGTGATCGACTCCATTCAGGTAATGCACATGGCGGATATTCAGTCTTCGCCGGGCAGCGTGGCGCAGGTGCGTGAAACGGCGGCTTACCTGACGCGCTTTGCCAAAACGCGCGGCGTGGCGATTGTCATGGTCGGCCACGTCACCAAAGACGGCTCGCTGGCCGGGCCGAAGGTGCTCGAACACTGTATTGACTGTTCGGTACTGCTCGACGGTGACGCCGATTCCCGTTTCCGTACTCTGCGTAGCCATAAAAACCGCTTTGGCGCGGTGAACGAACTGGGCGTCTTTGCTATGACCGAACAGGGCCTGCGTGAAGTCAGCAACCCTTCCGCTATCTTCTTAAGCCGTGGCGATGAGGTCACCTCCGGCAGTTCGGTGATGGTGGTCTGGGAAGGTACGCGCCCGCTGCTGGTAGAGATTCAGGCGCTGGTCGATCACTCAATGATGGCGAACCCGCGTCGCGTGGCGGTCGGTCTGGAACAGAACCGTCTGGCGATTCTGCTGGCGGTGCTGCATCGTCACGGTGGCTTGCAGATGGCGGATCAGGACGTGTTTGTTAACGTAGTCGGCGGCGTAAAAGTCACCGAAACCAGCGCCGACCTGGCGTTGCTGCTGGCAATGGTCTCCAGCCTGCGTGACAGACCGCTGCCACAGGATTTAGTGGTCTTTGGCGAAGTGGGGTTGGCGGGCGAAATCCGTCCGGTACCCAGCGGGCAGGAGCGTATTTCGGAAGCGGCGAAGCACGGCTTTCGCCGGGCGATTGTCCCTGCCGCTAACGTACCGAAAAAAGTACCGGAAGGCATGCAGGTCTTTGGCGTTAAGAAGCTTGCGGATGCGTTAAGCGTGTTTGACGACCTATAATCAAATACCCGTACATACTGATTTTGTAGGCCTGATAAGCGAAGCGCCATCAGGCAGTGTTACGCGATTTTTCCAGCAGGAGGCTCTTGTGTCATTTGAATATCTGAAAACCGCCATAAAGCAAAAGGGCTGTACCCTGCAACAGGTGGCGGATGCCAGTGGCATGACCAAGGGATACCTAAGCCAACTGCTGAATGCCAAAATCAAAAGCCCCAGCGCGCAGAAGCTGGAGGCGTTGCACCGCTTTCTCGGTCTGGAGTTTCCGCGCCAGCAGAAAAATATCGGTGTGGTATTCGGCAAGTTTTATCCGCTGCACACCGGCCATATCTATCTTATCCAGCGCGCCTGTAGCCAGGTCGATGAACTGCATATCATCATGGGCTATGACGACACGCGCGATCGCAGCCTGTTTGAAGACAGTGCCATGTCACAACAGCCTACGGTGCCCGATCGTTTACGCTGGCTGCTGCAAACCTTTAAGTATCAGAAAAATATCCGTATTCATGCCTTCAACGAAGAAGGCATGGAGCCGTATCCGCACGGCTGGGACGTGTGGAGCAACGGGATCAAAAGGTTTATGCAGGAGAAAGGGATCCAGCCAAACTGGATCTACACCTCTGAAGAATCAGATGCCCCGCAGTATCTCGAACATCTGGGGATCGAAACCGTGCTGGTGGATCCTAAGCGGACGTTCATGAGCATCAGCGGCGGGCAAATCCGTGAAAACCCGTTTCGCTACTGGGAGTATATTCCGACCGAAGTGAAGCCGTTTTTCGTGCGCACCGTGGCGATCCTCGGCGGGGAGTCGAGCGGTAAATCGACGCTGGTGAACAAGCTCGCCAATATTTTTAATACCACCAGTGCGTGGGAATACGGGCGTGATTATGTCTTCTCCCATTTGGGCGGCGATGAGATGGCGTTGCAGTATTCTGACTACGATAAAATCGCCTTAGGACAAGCGCAATACATTGATTTTGCTGTTAAGTACGCCAATAAAGTGGCGTTCATCGACACCGATTTCGTGACCACTCAGGCCTTCTGTAAAAAGTATGAAGGGCGTGAACACCCGTTTGTGCAAGCGCTTATTGATGAGTATCGCTTCGACCTGGTGATCCTGTTGGAAAACAACACCCCGTGGGTGGCGGATGGCTTACGCAGCCTTGGAAGCTCAGTTGACAGAAAAGCGTTTCAGACGCTGCTGGTCGAGATGCTGCAGGAAAACAATATCAATTTCGTGCACGTTCAGGAGCCTGACTACGACGGTCGCTTCCTGCGCTGCGTGGAGTTGGTGAAAGAGTTGATGGGCGAGCAGAGGTAGGTTTTAATGCCGGATGCGCTGCGCTTATTCGGCCTACAAGTCGCACTAACCTCGTAGGCCGGATAAGGCGTAAAGCCGCCATCCGGCACTTAACGCTAATTACTTAGAAATACGCTTGTACTTAATACGTTTCGGCTCCAGCGCATCGGCGCCCAGCGTACGTTTCTTGTACTCTTCGTATTCGGTAAAGTTACCTTCGAAGAACTCAACCTTACCTTCATCCTGGTAATCCAGAATGTGGGTGGCGATACGGTCGAGGAACCAACGGTCGTGCGAGATAACCATCGCGCAGCCCGGGAATTCCAGCAGGGCGTTTTCCAGCGCGCGCAGGGTTTCGATATCCAGGTCGTTGGTTGGTTCATCGAGTAGCAGCATGTTGCCGCCAACCTGCAGCAGCTTCGCCAGGTGCAGACGACCACGCTCACCACCGGACAGCTCGCCGACGCGTTTGCCCTGATCCACACCTTTGAAGTTGAAGCGGCCCACGTAGGCACGGCTTGGCATCTCGGTGTTGCCGATTCGCATGATATCCAGCCCGCCGGAAACTTCTTCCCACACGGTTTTGCTGTTGTCCATGGCGTCACGGAACTGGTCAACGGAGGCCAGTTTGACGGTTTCACCCAGCGTGATGGTGCCGCTGTCAGGCTGTTCCTGACCGGACATCATACGGAACAGTGTAGATTTACCCGCGCCGTTCGGACCGATGATGCCGACAATTGCGCCTTTCGGTACGGAGAAAGTCAGATCGTCGATCAGAACGCGATCGCCGTAGGATTTACGCAGATTGGTGACTTCAACGACTTTATCGCCCAGACGTGCTCCAGGTGGAATAAACAGTTCGTTGGTTTCGTTACGTTTCTGGTATTCGGTGTTGTTCAGCTCTTCAAAGCGTGCCAGACGGGCTTTACCCTTAGACTGACGACCTTTAGCGCCCTGACGCACCCACTCCAGCTCTTTCTCAATGGATTTACGGCGAGCCGCTTCCTGAGAAGCTTCCTGGGCCAGACGCTGATCTTTCTGCTCCAGCCAGGAAGAGTAGTTACCTTCCCACGGAATACCTTCACCACGGTCCAGCTCCAGGATCCAGCCCGCAACGTTGTCGAGGAAGTAACGGTCGTGGGTAATCGCCACTACGGTACCTTCGAAATCGTGCAGGAAGCGTTCCAGCCACGCGACGGATTCCGCATCCAGGTGGTTGGTCGGTTCGTCGAGCAGCAGCATGTCTGGTTTTTCCAGCAGCAGGCGGCACAGCGCAACGCGGCGGCGTTCACCACCGGAGAGATTCTCAATTTTAGCGTCCCAGTCCGGCAGACGCAGGGCGTCAGCGGCACGCTCAAGCTGCACGTTCAGGTTATGGCCGTCGTGCGCCTGGATAATTTCTTCAAACTTGCCCTGTTGTGCGGCCAGTTTATCGAAGTCGGCGTCCGGCTCGGCGTACTTGGCGTAAACTTCATCCAGACCTTTCAGTGCACTAACCACTTCGGCAACCGCTTCTTCAACGGATTCACGAACGGTATGTTCCGGGTTCAGTTTTGGTTCCTGCGGCAGGTAACCGATTTTAATGCCTGGCTGTGGGCGAGCTTCACCTTCGATATCGGTATCAATACCGGCCATGATGCGCAGCAGGGTAGATTTACCCGCACCGTTCAGACCGAGAACACCGATTTTGGCGCCAGGGAAGAAGCTCAGTGAGATGTTTTTAAGAATATGACGTTTCGGCGGAACGACCTTGCCGACACGATGCATGGTATAAACGAATTGGGCCACGTTGGACTCGCCTCTATGTTTATCCCGTCATACTTCAAGCCGCAGATGCGTTGGCTGTGTCGTTCACCCCAGTCACGTACTTTTGTACGCTCAGGGGATTCACTTCCTCGCCGCCTTGCTGCAACTTGAATTATTTAGGGCTAATTATTGGTAAATAGTTATCAAAGGCGAAGTGTAGCCTTTTTCATTGCCCAATCCCAGCCAGCAGATCCCACTCGCAACAAAAGTAAAAAAGTGTCCGTGACGTAGCGCATTCTGCAATGTCTGGTTAGCATGAATTAATTAAGCGGCATGATGCTGCACAGACGTAACATGAGAAGAGGAAGAGCTTGTGGACAAAGCCAATCAATTTACCTGGCGCCTGCTGGCAGCCAGCGTATGTCTGCTGACGGTCAGTCAGGTGGCGCGAGCCGACTCCCTGGATGAGCAGCGCAATCGTTATGCGCAAATCAAGCAAGCCTGGGACAACCGACAGATGGATGTCGTAGAGCAGATGATGCCCGGCCTGAAGAACTATCCTCTGTACCCGTATCTGGAATATCGTCAGATCACTGACGATCTGATGAATCAGCCCACCATTACCGTTACCAATTTTGTGCGTGCCAATCCGACACTGCCCCCTGCGCGTACGCTGCAATCGCGTTTCGTGAATGAACTGGCGCGCCGCGAAGACTGGCGCGGACTGCTGGCGTTCAGCCCGGAAAAACCGGGTACCACGGAAGCGCAATGTAACTATTACTTCGCGAAATGGAGTACCGGGCAAACCGAAGAAGCCTGGCAGGGCGCGAAAGAGCTGTGGTTGACCGGGAAAAGTCAGCCGAATGCCTGTGACAAATTATTTGGCGTATGGCGCGCCTCAGGCACTCAGGATCCGCTGGCGTATCTGGAGCGTATTCGTCTGGCGATGAAAGCCGGGAATACCGGTCTGGTGACGGCGCTGGCCGGGCAGATGCCCGCGCAATACCAAACCATTGCCTCTGCGATCATCTCGCTGGCCAACGATCCGAATTCGGTGATGACTTTTGCACGTACCACCGGCGCCACGGATTTCACCCGACAGATGGCGGCGGTCGCCTTTGCCAGCGTGGCGCGTCAGGATGTGGAAAACGCCCGCCTGATGATCCCGTCCCTGGTGCAGGCGCAACAGCTTAATGACGAGCAAACCCAGGAGCTGCGCGACATTGTTGCCTGGCGCCTGATGGGCAATGACGTCACCGACGAGCAGGCCAAATGGCGTGATGATGCGATTATGCGCTCCAATTCCACCTCGCTTGTGGAGCGTCGCGTGCGCATGGCGCTGGGAACCGGCGATCGTCGTGGCCTGAATACCTGGCTGGCACGTCTGCCAATGGAAGCAAAAGAAAAAGACGAGTGGCGCTACTGGCAGGCTGATCTGCTGCTGGAGCGCGGACGTGATGCGGAAGCCAAAGAGATCCTGCACCAGCTCATGCAGCAGCGTGGTTTCTATCCGATGGTGGCGGCACAGCGCCTGGGCGAAGAGTACGAGCTGAAAGTGGATAAAGCGCCAGCGAACGTTGATTCTGCGCTGACTCAGGGGCCAGAAATGGCACGTGTACGCGAGCTAATGTACTGGAACATGGATAATACCGCGCGCAGTGAATGGGCGAATCTGGTTACCAGCCGTACCAAGTCCGAGCAGGCTCAGTTGGCGCGTTACGCGTTCAACAATCACTGGTGGGATCTGAGCGTTCAGGCGACGATCGCCGGTAAGCTGTGGGATCATCTGGAAGAGCGCTTCCCATTGGCCTATAAAGATCTGTTTACCCGTTACACCAGCGGCAAGGATATTCAGCCAAGTTATGCGATGGCGATAGCGCGTCAGGAAAGCGCCTGGAACCCGAAAGTGAAATCACCGGTCGGCGCCAGCGGGCTGATGCAGATTATGCCGGGCACGGCGACGCATACGGTGAAAATGTTCTCGATTCCAGGTTACAGCAGTCCGAGCCAGCTACTGGATCCTGATACCAACATCAACATTGGTACCAGCTATTTGCAGTACGTATATCAGCAATTCGGCAATAACCGCATCTTTGCGTCGGCAGCCTATAACGCCGGTCCGGGACGCGTTCGCACCTGGCTTGGCAATAGCGCTGGCCGCATTGATGCTGTGGCGTTTGTCGAAAGTATTCCATTCTCAGAGACGCGTGGTTACGTGAAGAATGTGCTGGCTTATGATGCGTACTATCGCTATTTCCTCGGCGATAAACCGGAGTTGATGAGCGACGCAGAATGGCAACGTCGTTACTGATCGTGTCGATTGTGTTATGCTATCGTACTCGTTAAAGAGTACAAAAGGGGGAAGCAAGCACGCTTCCCCCGCAACGATGGCGATATCTTATGACTCAGCAATCACCCTATTCAGCAGAGATGGCAGAACAACGTCACCAGGAGTGGTTACGTTTTGTCGATCTGCTTAAACACGCCTACGAACAAGATTTACACCTGCCGCTGCTCAATTTGATGTTAACGCCGGATGAGCGTGAAGCGTTGGGCACGCGTGTGCGTATCATTGAAGAGCTGCTGCGCGGCGAGATGAGCCAGCGTGAGCTTAAAAACGAGCTCGGGGCGGGGATTGCCACTATTACGCGGGGGTCGAACAGCCTCAAATCCGCACCGGTGGATTTGCGTCAGTGGCTGGAGCAGGTACTGCTAAAAAGTGTCTGATTCTCTCGTAGGCCGGATAAGGCGAAGCCGCCATCCGGCAATGGTGCGCGCTGCTTGCCTGATGGCGCTACGCTTATCAGGCCTACAAATTACAATGACTCATCGTATATCGCGTTATGAAACGGGCTGAGCGCCAGAATCACCGCCTGGTGATAGACGCTTGAGCGCGTCAGCTTGCCCGCGGTAAAAACGCCGATTGCGCCTTCTTTACGGCCAATCTCATCAATACCTGTATAGTCCGACATCACCGGGCCGAGCGCTTCACCTTTACGGACTCTGTCGAGAATGACAGTAGGCAATGGCAGCGTGGCTGAACGGGCTTCACCGCGCTGAATGCCGTTATCAATCACCACCCAACTGAAGGTGGCGTCATCGTCAATTCCTGCTTCAATGGCGACCCAGAAATCAGCCCGCGGGTGCAGGCGGCGAGCGTTATCAACGCGATTTCGTGCGCCAGTGCGCGTTTCCTGGTTTCCGAAAGGTTGTTCCGGCACGCCACTCTCGACGGCGACGGGTTCAATATGGCAGGATCCTTCCCCGAAAATCTCTTCAAATGCCCGCAGAATTGCCTGAATTTTGGCAGGATTGGTGGTCGCAGAGATAACCTTGTGCATAATTAAGCTCAGTTTGAAAATTCATCGCAGAGTCTACTCAAAGTATGACGAGTATATAACGGAAAAAAAGCATGTTACAGGTATACCTTGTTCGCCATGGCGAAACGCAGTGGAACGCCGAGCGACGTATTCAAGGCCAGTCAGACAGCCCACTAACCGCTAAAGGTGAACAACAAGCCATGCAGGTGGGAGAACGCGCCCGCTCGTTTGGTATTACGCATGTCATCAGTAGCGATCTTGGTCGTACACGACGCACCGCAGAAATCATCGCCCAGGCCTGCGGCTGTGATATCACCTATGATTCTCGTCTGCGTGAGCTGAATATGGGGGTGCTGGAAAAACGTCACATCGATACGCTGACGCCAGAGGAAGAGGGCTGGCGTCGCCAGTTGGTGAACGGCACGGTGGATGGTCGTATTCCGGAAGGGGAATCGATGCAGGAGCTGAGCGATCGCGTCAATGCGGCGCTGGCATCCTGTCTGGAGCTGCCGCCGGGAAGTCGTCCACTGCTTGTCAGCCACGGTATCGCGCTGGGTTGCCTGGTGAGCACAATTCTGGGATTACCGGCATGGGCTGAACGTCGCTTGCGTCTGCGCAACTGTTCTATTTCTCGCGTTGATTACCAGGAAAGCTTATGGCTGGCGCCGGGATGGGTCGTTGAAACTGCAGGGGACATCTCACATCTGGACGCCCCTGCGTTGGATGAACTACAGCGCTAGCGGCGAATCGGAATCAGGAATTCGCAGCGCAGGTTGATCGGGCGATCTCCCGCTTTGGCATCTTCTGCCGGGTAGTATCGCTCGATATCCTGTCCTTTACGGCGCGTCAGGTTCAGCATCGGCATGCATGTGCCGTAAACCGTCAGGATAAACTCTTGCACGCCGGTTCCCAGCCCTTCGTAGGTAAACATCACGTACTCGCCACCCTGTAACAGGATAGGCTGCGCCGACGGCACATAGCCATTGGCCTGTTCCGGCGTCAGTGCTGTGGTGTAAAACACTTCCTGTTCGTCGTCTTTTTCAATGCTCGGACGCGTTTCGTTAAGCCCGTACAGCACTGGCGGGATCGCCGGAGCCTGAGCAAGGAAGTCGCGCCAGAACTGAATACGCATTTCATGACGGAAATCTGAAATCTGTTCCAGCGAGCAGGAATAGCTTTGTGTGGTGCCGAGCAGTTGCGTATCTTCCAGCGTAACGAACTCGTGCGCAGGCATCGCAAATTCACCCAGTCGCATTGGCGGGCGAATACCAAACGCACTCCATTCCGGTGAACGGCGATACAGCGCTGGTGTCTGCGAAAATTGTTTCTTGAATGCGCGAGTAAATGTTTGTTGAGAGTCGAAACGATATTGCAGCGCAATATCCAAAATTGGACGCGCAGTCAGGCGCAGCGCCACTGCGGATTTCGATAAACGACGGGCGCGGATATAGGCGCCAATAGCATGGCCCGTCACGTCCTTAAACATTCTCTGCAGGTGCCACTTGGAATAGCCCGCTTTTGCCGCCACATTGTCAAGCGACAAAGGCTGATCCAGATGACCTTCCAGCCAGATTAATAGGTCGCGAATAATGCCAGCCTGATCCATAAAATATCCTCATCCTTTCAACAACGAGTACCTGACGTCAGGTATGAGGATAATAGCATTTTTTGCTGTTTTAGCATTCAGTGTTTTTTTTGCTCATAAGTGCTTTTTTCGGACATACGAAAGCGTGATTATTGTAATCCTGTGATCTGTATACATTTTATCTTAGAATGTTTAATAATTACGCAGAACAACTTTTAAGAATGGTAACAATATGAAATATAAGAGCTTAGTCATTTCCTCAATTCTGCTGATGTTGGCGCAGGTCGCCCATGCGGAGCAGATTGGATCTGTCGATACGGTGTTCAAAATGTTTGGGCCGGATCATAAAATTGTGGTCGAAGCGTTTGACGATCCGGATGTTACCAATGTGACCTGTTACGTGAGTCGTGCGAAGACCGGCGGCATCAAAGGTGGACTGGGGCTGGCGGAAGATACCTCCGATGCCGCTATCTCTTGCCAGCAGGTTGGGCCGGTAGAACTGAGCGACAGAATCAAGAACGGTAAAGCTCAGGGCGAAGTGGTATTTAAGAAACGTACCTCGCTGGTGTTTAAATCTTTACAGGTCGTGCGTTTTTACGATGCGAAACGTAATGCGCTGGCCTATCTGGCGTATTCAGATAAAGTTGTCGATGGATCGCCCAAAAATGCCATCAGTGCGGTACCCATCATGCCGTGGCGGCAATAACAAGGAAGCACAATGCAACAGCCGTTGATCTGGTTGGTTGAGGATGAGCAGGGAATCGCTGATACGCTTATCTACATGCTGCAACAAGAAGGGTTTAGCGTAGAGGCGTTTGAGCGCGGATTTCCCGTGCTGGAGAAATCTCGCCAGCAATGCCCTGATGCCATCATTCTGGATGTCGGGCTACCGGATATCAGCGGTTTTGAACTGTGCCGACGTTTACTGGAACGCCACCCGGCGTTGCCGATCCTCTTTCTGACCGCGCGCAGCGATGAAGTGGATCGCCTGTTGGGGCTGGAAATTGGCGCAGATGACTATGTTGCCAAGCCTTTCTCGCCGCGCGAGGTGTGCGCTCGTGTGCGTACGCTGCTGCGGCGGGTGCAAAAATTCTCCACGCCTTCATCGATGACACGCTGTGGGGATTTTGAACTTAATGAGCTGGCCGCGCAGATTACCTGGTTCAGCATACCGTTGAACCTGACGCGTTATGAATTCCTGCTGCTGAAAACATTGCTGATGTCGCCGGGACGTATTTACTCTCGCCAGCAACTGATGGATTTAGTCTGGGCAGACGCACAGGATACCTTTGACAGAACGGTTGATACTCACATCAAAACGCTGCGCGCCAAGCTGCGGGCTATCAATCCGGAGCTTTCCCCCATCAATACACATCGCGGTATGGGATACAGCCTGAGGAATTGCTGATGCGCATTGGCATGCGTTTGCTGCTCGGCTATTTTCTGATTGTCGCGGTCGCCGCCTGGTTTGTTCTGTCGATCTTTGTGCAGGAAATTAAGCCAGGCGTTCGTCGGGCGACCGAAGGTACTTTAATTGATACCGCCACGCTGCTGGCTGCACTGGCGCGTGATGACGTGCTCTCTGACTCACCGGCTAACGGCAAGCTGGCGCAGGCATTTGCGCAGCTGCATAACCGCCCATTTAACGCCAACATCAGCGGCATTAACAAAGTGCGTAATGAATACCATGTCTATATGACGGACGCGCAGGGCAAGGTGTTGTTTGATTCAGCTAACCAGGCCGTCGGTCAGGACTACTCCCGCTGGAACGATGTGTGGTTAACGCTGCGTGGGCAGTATGGCGCCCGCAGCACGCCGCAAAACCCGAACGATCCGGAAAGCTCGGTGATGTACGTTGCCGCGCCGATCGTAGACGGTGGGCGTATTATCGGCGTGCTCAGTGTCGGCAAACCAAATGCGGCGATGGCACCGGTGATTAAACGCAGTGAACGGCGAATGCTGTGGGCCAGCGCCGTATTGCTGGGCATTGCCCTGGTGATTGGCTTCGGGATGGTATGGTGGATAAACCGATCCATTGCCCGGCTGGCGCGTTATGCCGACTCCGTTACCGAGAATCGCCCCGTCCCACTGCCTGATTTAGGCAGCAGCGAGTTACGCAAACTGGCGCAGGCGCTGGAAAGTATGCGTCTGAAGCTCGAAGGCAAGAACTACATTGAGCAGTATGTCTACGCGTTAACGCATGAGCTGAAAAGTCCGCTGGCGGCCATTCGTGGCGCGGCAGAGATATTGCGCGAAGGCCCGCCGCCAAACGTGGTAGCGCGTTTTACCGATAATATTCTGACGCAAAATGCGCGTATGCAGGCGCTGGTCGAAACTTTGCTGCGCCAGGCGCGACTGGAGAATCGACAGGACATTACGTTGACGGCAGTGGAAGTAGATACGCTTTTTGCTCAGCTCAAAGAGGCGCGTAGCGTGCAGCTGGCGGCAAAAAACATTACGCTGACCATTCTGCCTTCATCGCTTAGCGTCGCTGCCGATCCCGCGTTACTGGAGCAGGCATTGGGGAACTTGCTCGACAACGCTATCGACTTCACGCCACAGGGCGGGACGATTACGTTGAGTGCGCATCAGCAGGAGGAGCTGGTCACATTGCAGGTTACCGACAGCGGTAGCGGGATCCCTGATTTTGCGTTGCCGCGTATTTTTGAGCGCTTCTACTCGCTGCCCCGCGAGAATGGGCACAAGAGCAGCGGTTTGGGGCTGGCGTTTGTCAGTGAAGTTGCACGACTGCATGAAGGTACGGTGACATTATCTAACCGACCAGAGGGCGGCGCCCAGGCCTCGTTTACGCTTCACCGTCACTTCACATAACTTCAAATTCTCCGCACATAGCTGTTCTACCTTGCTGATATTGCAAAGGAGAACGCTATGTTTAAATCACCCCTGTTTTGGAAAATCGTCACCTTAGGCGGCGCAATATTACTGCTGTTAATTCCACTGACGATGGTCAGGCAGATAATCGTTGAGCGATCGGATTATCGTGATGAAGTCGAAGATGCTATTCGTCAGAGCACCAGCGGGCCGCAAAAGATGGTCGGGCCGCTGATTGCCGTCCCGGTGACGGAACTGTATATCGAGCTGGAAGGCGACAAACAGATCCAGCGTAAGCGCAGCTATATCCATTTCTGGCTGCCGGAGTCGTTGGTGGTTGAGGGGAATCAGAACGTTGAAGCGCGTAAAATCGGTATTTACGAAGGCCAGGTCTGGCACAATGACCTCTCGGTGAAGGCCGAGTTTAACGCTGAACGCTTGCGTGATTTAAACCATCCCAACGTCAGCGTCGGCAAACCGTTTATCGTGGTTGGCGTGGGGGATGCGCGCGGGATCGGCGTGGTGCAAGCGCTGCAGGTCAATGGGGAATCGCTGGCCGTTGAGCCAGGGACGGGGCTGGATGGAGGAGCTCAAGGGATCCACATTCCGCTACCTGACGCGAGCTGGGCGGAGCAAAACCTGAGCATGGTGCTGTCGTTGAATTTGAGCGGAACCGGAGATTTCTCCGTTGTTCCGGTTGGCCGTAACAGTGAAATGACTTTAACCAGCAACTGGCCGCATCCCAACTTTCTGGGGGATTTCCTCCCGGCGAAGCGCGAAATCAGCGAATCAGGATTTAAGGCCCAGTGGCAAAGCAGCTGGTTCGCGAATAACCTCGGCGAACGCTTTGATGGCGAAAAGATTGGCTGGAAGGGAATGCCTGCATTTAGCGTTGCCGTCGCCACGCCAGCGGATCAGTATCAGTTAACGGACAGGGCTACCAAGTATGCCATCCTGCTGATTGTACTGACCTTTATGTCTTTCTTCGTGCTTGAAAGTATGACCAGCCTGCGTCTGCACCCGATGCAGTATCTGCTGGTGGGGCTATCGCTGGTGATGTTTTATCTGCTGCTGCTGGCATTGTCTGAGCACATTGGGTTTACGGCGGCGTGGATTACGGCAAGCCTGGTAGGCGCG
This sequence comes from Citrobacter sp. Cpo061, assembly GCF_030332845.1. NCBI lineage: Bacteria > Pseudomonadati > Pseudomonadota > Gammaproteobacteria > Enterobacterales > Enterobacteriaceae > Citrobacter > Citrobacter sp. Cpo061. The sequence goes on along the minus strand of NZ_JAOWHB010000034.1, from coordinate 249,208 downwards.
TTAATGAACGGGGTGTATCTGCAGGCGATATTACAGAGTCGGCGGAACAGTATTTTATTCACCGTGGCGCTGCTGGGGTTGGATGGGGTGATGTGGGTGCTGCTACGTTCACAGGACAGCTCTTTACTGCTGGGAACCGGCGTGCTGTTGGTCGCGTTGTGTGGCGTGATGTTCCTGACGCGTCATCTTGACTGGCACTCGCTGGCACAGCCAAAACCAAAGCCGACAGAAATTCCGGAGCCTCTGCCTGCGCAGAGTGACGAGTTTCGCTTATGGAAATAGGGCGGTGGGGAAATGAAAAACGGCGCATAACGCGCCGTTTTTTTACCTGTAAGGATTGAATTAATCCTGCAGGTCGCCGCAGAAACGGTAGCCTTCACCGTGAATGGTGGCGATGATTTCTGGCGTATCCGGCGTAGATTCGAAATGTTTACGAATGCGGCGGATAGTCACGTCAACGGTACGGTCATGCGGCTTCAGTTCGCGACCGGTCATTTTTTTCAGCAGTTCTGCGCGAGACTGGATTTTGCCCGGATTCTCACAGAAGTGAAGCATTGCACGGAATTCGCTGCGTGGCAGTTTATACTGCTCGCCGTCAGGACCAATCAGAGAGCGGCTGTTGATGTCCAGCTCCCAGCCGTTGAACTTGTAGCTTTCGACGCTACGGCGTTCTTCGCTGACAGTACCCAGGTTCATGGTACGGGACAGCAGGTTACGAGCACGGATAGTCAGTTCGCGCGGGTTAAACGGCTTGGTGATGTAATCGTCTGCGCCGATTTCGAGGCCGAGAATTTTATCGACTTCGTTATCACGGCCCGTCAGGAACATCAGCGCAACGTTAGCTTGTTCGCGAAGTTCGCGCGCTAACAGGAGGCCATTTTTCCCAGGCAGATTGATATCCATAATCACAAGGTTGATGTCATATTCAGAGAGAATCTGATGCATTTCCGCGCCATCTGTCGCTTCGAATACATCATAGCCTTCTGCTTCGAAAATGCTTTTCAACGTGTTGCGTGTTACTAACTCGTCTTCAACGATAAGAATGTGCGGGGTCTGCATGTTTGCTACCTAAATTGCCAACTAAATCGAAACAGGAAGTACAAAAGTCCCTGACCTGCCTGATGCATGCCGTAAATTAACATGATCGGCGTAACATGACTAAAGTACGTAATTGCGTTCTTGATGCACTTTCCATCAACGTCAACAACATCATTAGCTTGGTCGTGGGTAGTTTCCCTCTGGACCCGACAGTGTCAAAAACGGCTGTCATCCTAACCATTTTAACAGCAACATAACAGGCTAAGACATGCCGGACACCCAATAAAACTACGCTTCGTTGACATATATCAAGTTCAATTGTAGCACGTTAACAGTTTGATGAAATCAACGTATCCAAATGTTTGCTTTCATCACAAAATTGCAATATTACAACTAGTTGCACGAGCTAATTAATAAATGTAATGAATCCAACCAATGCGATCCATTTTAAAATAAATTATCATGGATAAACAGAGGGATATACAACTTTTGTTAACATAAAAAGCAATAGTACAGTTTGGAAATAGTTTAGCATTTTTTACCGGATGCGAAATCCTTTTTCAGTGACTTCTGTTAAAAAAATGTAAATTCGCGCTGCGTAATATGTTGACGTGCGTCACATTATTACTTGCAGACTGACCAAAAAGAGTATCGAAATGCGTTTAACAATTATTCTGGTTGCCCCTGCCAGAGCGGAAAATATTGGTGCGGCTGCCCGTGCGATGAAGACCATGGGATTCACTCAATTACGTATCGTTGACAGCGAGGCGCACCTGGAACCCGCCACGCGATGGGTCGCGCATGGATCGGGCGACATTATTGATAATATTAACGTTTTTCCAACGTTAGCCGATGCGCTTCACGACGTTGATTTTACCGTTGCGACCACCGCGCGTAGCCGGGCGAAGTTCCATTATTACGCCACCCCGGTCGAACTGGTTCCCCTGTTACAGGAGAAATCCACGTGGATGGAACATGCAGCGCTGGTGTTTGGTCGTGAAGATTCGGGGCTGACCAATGAAGAATTAGCGCTGGCAGATGTACTCACTGGTGTACCGATGGTCGCTGACTATCCTTCACTCAATTTGGGGCAGGCGGTGATGGTGTATTGCTATCAATTAGCAGGTTTAATACAACAACCGGCCAAAAACGTTGAGGTGACGGATGAACTTCAGCTGCAGGCATTGCGCGCACGCGTTTTGCGTTTATTAGCCACGCTGAACGTTTCTGACGACATCAAGCTGACGGACTGGTTGCAACAGCGAATGGGTCTGTTGGGGCAGCGAGACACGGCAATGTTGCACCGTTTTTTACATGATATTGAAAAAAACATCACAAAATAAAATGTCGAACAATTTTTGCTGTGTAGTGTTTTGTTCTTGGTTCAAGTGGGCTCAACATGCTGTATTGGTTGAAAGTAAAAGGGCAAGCAGTCGCTCATGAACAAGTTTCGGAATGTGATCAATTTAAAAATTTATTGACTTAGGTCAGCAGATACTTTAACCCTAAAAGAATACAGGACAGATAATAAATAATTACAGAGCACACAACATCATGAAACGCATCAGCATCACCATTACTACAACCATCACCATTACCACAGGTAACGGTGCGGGCTGACGCGTACAGGAAACACAAGAAAAAGCCCGCACCTAAACAGTGCGGGCTTTTTTTTCGACCAAAGGCAATGAGGTAAACCATGCGAGTGTTGAAGTTCGGCGGTACATCAGTGGCAAATGCAGAGCGCTTTCTGCGGGTTGCCGATATTCTGGAAAGCAATGCCAGACAGGGGCAGGTCGCAACCGTTCTCTCTGCCCCCGCAAAAATTACCAACCATCTGGTGGCGATGATTGAGAAGACCATCGGTGGTCAGGATGCTTTAGCTAATATCAGCGACGCCGAACGCATTTTCTCCGAGCTGCTGGTGGGTCTTGCCGCCGAGCAACCAGGTTTTCCGCTGGCGCAGCTCAAAGCCTTTGTTGAACAAGAATTTGCTCAGATTAAGCACGTCCTGCACGGCATCAGCCTGCTGGGACAGTGCCCGGACAGCATCAATGCCGCGCTTATCTGCCGTGGTGAAAAAATGTCGATTGCTATCATGGCCGGCCTGCTGGAAGCACGCGGGCATAACGTAACGGTCATCGACCCGGTGGAGAAATTGCTGGCTGTCGGCCATTACCTCGAATCTACCGTTGATATCGCCGAATCTACGCGCCGCATCGCCGCCAGCCGTATTCCTGCGGACCACATGATTCTGATGGCAGGGTTTACCGCTGGAAATGAAAAAGGTGAGTTAGTGGTGTTGGGGCGTAATGGCTCTGACTACTCTGCCGCCGTACTGGCCGCCTGTTTGCGTGCCGATTGTTGTGAAATCTGGACCGATGTCGACGGTGTATATACTTGCGATCCGCGTCAGGTACCCGACGCCCGACTGCTTAAGTCGATGTCTTATCAGGAAGCGATGGAGCTTTCTTACTTCGGCGCTAAAGTGCTGCACCCGCGCACCATTACCCCTATTGCCCAGTTCCAGATCCCGTGCCTGATTAAAAATACCGGCAATCCGCAAGCGCCCGGTACGCTGATCGGTGCCAGCAGTGATGACGATGATTTGCCGGTAAAAGGTATTTCTAACCTCAATAACATGGCGATGTTTAGCGTTTCCGGCCCTGGAATGAAAGGCATGGTGGGCATGGCGGCGCGCGTTTTTGCCGCAATGTCGCGTGCGGGCATCTCGGTAGTGCTGATCACCCAATCCTCTTCTGAATACAGCATCAGCTTCTGCGTCCCGCAGGGCGACTGCGCGCGTGCACAACGCGCTATGCAGGATGAATTCTACCTCGAGCTGAAAGAAGGCCTGCTGGAGCCGCTGGCGGTGACTGAGCGTCTGGCCATCATCTCTGTTGTTGGTGATGGTATGCGCACCCTGCGCGGCATCTCGGCGAAGTTCTTTGCCGCGCTGGCTCGGGCGAACATCAATATTGTAGCGATCGCCCAGGGCTCGTCTGAGCGTTCTATTTCGGTGGTGGTGAATAACGATGACGCGACCACCGGCGTGCGCGTGACCCATCAGATGCTGTTCAACACCGACCAGGTGATTGAAGTGTTTGTGATTGGCGTAGGTGGCGTGGGCGGTGCACTGCTGGAGCAGCTTAAACGTCAGCAAACCTGGCTCAAAAAGAAGCATATCGATCTGCGCGTGTGCGGCGTGGCGAACTCGAAGGCTCTGCTGACCAACGTCCACGGTCTGAATCTGGAAAACTGGCAGTCGGAGCTGGAGAGCGCGAAAGAGCCTTTCAACCTTGGGCGCTTAATTCGTCTGGTGAAAGAATACCATCTGCTCAATCCGGTGATTGTCGACTGTACGTCAAGCCAGGCGGTAGCAGACCAATATGCCGACTTCTTGCGTGAAGGCTTCCACGTGGTTACACCGAACAAAAAGGCCAACACGTCGTCGATGGATTACTATCATCAGCTGCGTTTTGCCGCCGCGAAGTCTCGTCGTAAATTCCTGTACGACACCAACGTGGGCGCGGGCTTGCCGGTTATTGAAAACCTGCAAAATCTGCTCAGCGCAGGTGATGAACTGCAACGTTTTTCAGGCATCCTTTCTGGCTCACTGTCGTTTATTTTCGGCAAGCTGGATGAAGGCATGAGCTTCTCGCAGGCCACCACCCTGGCGCGTGAGATGGGCTATACCGAACCCGATCCACGTGACGATCTTTCCGGTACGGACGTGGCGCGTAAGCTGTTGATCCTGGCCCGTGAAACCGGTCGTGAGCTGGAGCTTTCTGACATTGTCATTGAGCCGGTCCTGCCAAAAGAGTTTGATGACTCCGGTGATGTTTCCGCGTTTATGGCGAAATTGTCGCAGCTGGATGACGTCTTTGCCGCGCGTGTGGCGAAAGCCCGTGATGAGGGAAAAGTATTGCGCTATGTTGGCAATATCGAAGAGGACGGCGTTTGTCGCGTGAAAATTGATGCAGTAGACGGCAACGATCCGCTGTTTAAAGTGAAAAACGGTGAAAACGCGCTGGCGTTCTATAGCCACTACTATCAGCCGTTACCGTTGGTTCTGCGCGGATATGGCGCGGGTAACGATGTGACGGCGGCGGGCGTCTTTGCCGACTTGCTACGCACCCTTTCATGGAAGTTAGGAGTCTGACATGGTGAGAGTTTATGCCCCGGCTTCCAGTGCCAATATGAGCGTCGGGTTTGATGTGCTCGGTGCAGCGGTAACGCCGGTGGACGGTTCGCTGTTGGGTGATGTGGTGTCCGTTGAGGCGGCTGACCAGTTCAGCCTGAACAACCTTGGGCGCTTTGCCAACAAACTGCCGCCTGAGCCGCGAGAAAACATTGTCTACCAGTGCTGGGAGCGATTCTGTCAGGAGCTGGGTAAAAGCGTTCCGGTGGCGATGACGCTGGAAAAAAATATGCCGATTGGCTCCGGGTTAGGCTCCAGCGCCTGTTCCGTCGTGGCGGCGCTGGTCGCTATGAACGAACATTGCGGTAAGCCGCTCAACGATACGCGCCTGTTAGCGATAATGGGCGAACTTGAAGGGCGTATCTCCGGCAGTATTCATTACGATAACGTCGCCCCGTGCTTTTTGGGCGGTATGCAGTTAATGATTGAAGAAAACGGCATTATTAGCCAGCAGGTGCCAGGCTTTGATGAGTGGCTGTGGGTACTGGCGTATCCAGGGATTAAAGTGTCGACGGCAGAAGCGCGGGCGATTCTCCCAGCGCAGTATCGCCGTCAGGACTGTATCGCTCACGGGCGGCATCTGGCTGGATTCATCCATGCCTGCTATTCCCGTCAGCCTCTTCTGGCCGCGAAGCTGATGAAAGATGTCATTGCTGAGCCGTATCGTACCCGCTTGCTGCCAGGCTTTAGCCAGGCGCGTCAGGCGGTCGCAGAAATTGGCGCGCTGGCCAGCGGTATATCTGGGTCTGGGCCGACGCTGTTCGCTTTGTGCGATAAGCCGGATACGGCACAGCGCGTAGCAGATTGGCTGGGTAAAAATTACCTACAAAATCAGGAAGGCTTTGTTCATATTTGCCGGCTGGACACGGCGGGCGCACGGGTACTGGGATAATCAATGAAACTGTATAATCTGAAAGATCACAACGAACAGGTCAGCTTTGCACAGGCTGTTACGCAAGGACTGGGCAAGAATCAGGGATTGTTTTTTCCGCACGATCTACCGGAATTCAATCTGACAGAAGTGGATGAGATGCTGAACCAGGACTTCGTTAGCCGCAGCGCGAAGATCCTGTCCGCATTTATTGGTGATGAGATCCCTCAGGAAATTCTGGAAGAGCGCGTGCGTGCGGCATTTGCCTTTCCGGCTCCGGTTGCCCAGGTTGCCGCGGATGTCGGCTGTCTGGAACTGTTCCACGGCCCTACGCTTGCATTTAAAGACTTTGGCGGGCGCTTTATGGCGCAGATGCTGACGCACATCAGTGGCGACAAACCGGTAACGATTCTGACGGCGACTTCCGGAGACACCGGGGCGGCGGTTGCGCATGCCTTTTATGGCCTGAAAAATGTGCGCGTGGTGATCCTCTACCCGAACGGCAAGATCAGCCCATTACAGGAAAAACTGTTCTGTACGCTGGGCGGTAATATTGAAACTGTGGCGATTGATGGCGATTTTGATGCCTGCCAGGCGCTGGTGAAACAGGCGTTTGATGACGAAGAGCTGAAGGTGGCTCTGGGACTGAACTCGGCGAACTCAATTAACATCAGCCGCCTGTTGGCGCAAATCTGTTACTACTTTGAGGCTGTGGCCCAACTGCCGCAAGAGGCGCGTAATCAACTGGTGATTTCCGTTCCCAGCGGTAACTTTGGCGATCTGAGCGCCGGGCTGCTGGCGAAATCACTGGGCTTGCCGGTGAAGCGTTTTATCGCGGCGACTAACGTTAATGATACGGTTCCGCGTTTCCTTGCAGAAGGTGAGTGGGCGCCGAAAGCGACCCAGGCAACGTTGTCGAATGCGATGGATGTCAGCCAGCCGAACAACTGGCCGCGCGTGGAAGAACTGTTCCGCCGTAAAATCTGGCGTCTGAATGAGCTGGGTTATGCCGCTGTTGACGATGCGACGACTCAGGACACGATGCGTGAGTTACATGAGATAGGCTACACCTCAGAACCGCATGCAGCGGTGGCTTACCGAGCGCTGCGTGACCAACTGAATCCTGGCGAGTACGGCCTGTTCCTTGGTACTGCGCATCCGGCGAAGTTTAAAGAAAGCGTTGAAGAGATTCTTGACCTGACGCTGGCGTTGCCAAAAGAACTGGCGGAACGCGCGGACCTGCCGCTGCTTTCTCATCACCTGCCAGCTGATTTTGCTGAACTGCGCAAGCTGATGATGACCCGCGGTTAACGGTTGCGCCCGCTGGCGCTTTGCATAGCGGGCCGACAAAACCTGTAGGCCGGATAAGGCGTTAGCCGTCATCCGGCCTTTTTACTATTGCTCGTGGCGTTTAAACACCAGTTCGCCGTTTCCTGATGCTTCTTCATCAAAGAAGTAGCCTTCGCTGTTAAATGCGGTCAGCTGTTCCGGTTGCGTTAAGCGGTTCTCAATAATGTAGCGACTCATCAGGCCGCGCGCTTTTTTGGCATAGAAGCTGATGACTTTAAACTTGCCGTTCTTCTCGTCGAGGAAGACCGGTTTGATAAGCTCAGCGTTGAGTTTTTTCGGCTTCACGGATTTAAAATACTCATCCGAGGCGAGGTTGATCACCACGCTGTCGCCTTGCGCTTCCAGCGCTTCGTTAAGTTTATCGGTGATGGTATCTCCCCAGAACTGGTAGAGATCTTTACCCTTCGCATTGGCCAGACGAATGCCCATCTCCAGACGGTATGGCTGCATCAAATCCAGCGGACGCAAAACGCCGTACAACCCGGACAGCATCCGTAAATGCTGTTGAGCGAAGTCGAAATCCGCCTCGCTGAAGGTTTCAGCCTGCAACCCTGTATAGACGTCGCCTTTAAACGCCAGAATGGCCTGACGTGCATTGTCCGGCGTGAAGTCAGGCTGCCAGTCATGGAAACGGGTGGCGTTCAGATCCGCCAGCTTGTCGCTAATCCCCATCAGCTTGCCAATCTGCGGTGCAGAGAGCTGGCGTGCCACGTGAATAAGCTGCTGAGAGTGATCCAGCAACTCGGGCAGCGTATGACGTGTCGTTGCCAGCGGGCTTTGGTAGTCGAGCGTTTTTGCAGGTGAAATCAGAATCAGCATATCCAGTCCTTGCAGGAAATTTACTGCGACTTTAGCAAAAAAAACGACTGAATTGATCGATGGTTGCGATTGCCGCGCTATTCGCGCGGCGTTTCATCCCAGCTATCGGGCGCAAGCTGTTGTCTGATATCAGGATAACGGCGCGGATCGAATTCCGGGCGCACCCCGAGTTTTCGCTGGCGCAGATAGTCGCTGGCGATGGTATGGACAACCGGAGAAAGCAGAAGAATCGCCGTCAGGTTAGTAATGGCCATACAGGCCATGATGATGTCGGCAAGTTGCCAGACCAGCGGAAAACTGATTAACGTACCGCCAATGACGGTGCAAACGGTGGCAATACGTAATAACCAGATAACCCGGATGTTGTCCAGTTTCAGGAAAATGAGGTTGTTTTCCGCATAAATGTAGTTGGCGACGATAGAGCTAAAGGCAAACAGAATCACTATTAAGGCAACGAATCCGGCCCCCCATTCACCCGTCAGCGAGACCATGGCTCGTTGCAGCAACTGGATGCCTTCCATTGGCACATAAGTGGTGCCATTACCCGCCAGTAAAATGATCATTGCGCTGGCCGTACAAAGAATTAGCGTATCGCCCAATACACCAATCATTTGCACAATGCCTTGTGCTGCAGGGTGTGGCGGCCAGGATGCTGCCGAGGCAGCCGCGTTCGGAGTTGAGCCCATTCCGGCTTCATTAGAGAACATACCGCGCTGAAAACCGCTGGCAATGGCCTGGCTTAGCGTATACCCGGCTGCACCGGCCGCGGCTTCCTGCCAGCCAAAGGCGCTTTTTATGATGGTCATGATAATGCCGGGGAGCTGTCCGAAATGCCAAAGGCAGATGACGAGGCTACAACCGATCCACAGCAGCGCCATCATCGGAACAAACCATTGCATCAGGCGGGCAACGCCTTTAATGCCGCCGACGATGACCAGTAATGACACTATTGCCAGTGCGATACCGGAGAAGAGGGGAGGGATGTCAAAAGCAAAGGTCAACGCACGAGAGACTGAGTTTGCCTGCACGCTGTTAAAAATCAGGCCATAGGCAATGAGTAAAAAGATGGCAAACAGCACGCCCATCCAGCGCATGCCCAATCCACGGGCCATATACCATGCAGGACCGCCGCGAAACTGTCCCTTGCTGTCGCGCTCTTTATACAGCTGGGCAAGGGAACATTCGGCGAATGAGGTTGCCATACCAATGACCGCCGAGACCCACATCCAGAAAATGGCTCCCGCGCCGCCGGCAGCGATCGCCAACGCCACACCCGCCAGATTTCCGCTACCGACGCGCGCGGCAAGACTGGTGCACAGAGCCTGAAAAGAAGTTAAACCGCCCGGCTGCGGGCTGATGCTGTTTTTAAGACTTTTGCCAAACTGGCGAATATAGCGGAACTGCACGAACCCTGTACGCCAGGTGAACCAACATCCTGCGCCAAGCAGGAGGTAGATCATCACCGATCCCCAGAGTATTTCATTAATAAATGAGAAAAAATCAGGCATTAACATCCCTCTTGTTGATGCCGGTAAGCGCGAATAATCCCGTGTAAGCGCTACCAATTATCGACCAGTATATACCTTATAAGGTGATTGATTGCGGGAGTTTACCATAACAATAGGTATATCCTTAATTGCGCATCACGAGCTGTGAGATGCGTAATCAGGGCTGAGCGGCGGGTCGGACAATCCAGGCGGTTGCGCTGAGAGTGCGTCGTGCTATCATCAGGGAAGATCGGTTACATCCCCCTAACAAGCTGTTTAAAGAGAATCGCTATCATGACGGACAAATTGACCTCCCTTCGTCAGTTCACCACAGTAGTGGCCGACACCGGAGACATCGCGGCAATGAAGCTGTATCAGCCTCAGGATGCCACAACTAACCCTTCTCTCATTCTTAACGCAGCGCAGATCCCAGAATACCGCAAGCTGATTGATGACGCTGTAGCCTGGGCTAAGCAGCAGAGCAACGACCGCGCACAGCAGATCGTCGACGCGACCGACAAACTGGCAGTAAATATCGGTCTGGAGATCCTGAAACTGGTCCCGGGCCGTATCTCTACTGAAGTTGACGCTCGTCTGTCTTACGATACCGACGCGTCCATCGCGAAAGCAAAACGTCTGATCAAAATGTACAACGATGCTGGCATCAGCAACGATCGCATTCTGATCAAACTGGCTTCAACCTGGCAGGGCATCCGTGCCGCTGAGCAGCTGGAAAAAGAAGGTATCAACTGTAACCTGACTCTGCTGTTCTCCTTCGCGCAGGCGCGCGCATGTGCAGAAGCTGGCGTATACCTGATTTCTCCGTTTGTTGGTCGTATTCTGGACTGGTACAAAGCCAACACTGACAAGAAAGAGTATGCACCGGCAGAAGATCCGGGTGTGGTTTCCGTAACGGAAATCTATGAGTACTACAAACAGCACGGTTACGAAACCGTGGTGATGGGTGCGAGCTTCCGTAACGTCGGCGAAATCATTGAGCTGGCAGGCTGCGATCGTCTGACTATTGCTCCGGCACTGCTGAAAGAACTGGCGGAAAGCGAAGGCACTATCGAACGTAAACTGTCCTTCTCTGGCGAAGTGAAAGCGCGCCCTGCACGCATCACCGAAGCTGAGTTCCTGTGGCAGCACAACCAGGATCCGATGGCTGTAGACAAACTGGCGGACGGTATCCGTAAGTTTGCTGTAGACCAGGGTAAACTGGAAAAAATGATCGGCGATCTGCTGTAATCATTAATGCGTGGCCCTGATATGGGTCACGCTACCTCTTCTGAAACCTGTCTGTCCTTCCCTTCGCAGTGTATCATTCTGTTTAACGAGACTGTTTAAACGGAATAATCATGAATACTTTACGCATTGGCCTGGTTTCCATTTCTGACCGTGCTTCCAGCGGCGTTTACCAGGATAAAGGTATCCCGGCCCTTGAAGAGTGGCTGGCATCTGCCCTTACCACCCCTTTTGAGCTGCAAACGCGACTGATCCCGGATGAACAGGCGATCATCGAACAGACCTTATGTGAGCTGGTGGATGAAATGAGCTGTCATCTGGTGCTGACTACCGGCGGAACGGGTCCGGCCCGCCGCGATGTAACGCCTGATGCCACGCTGGCCGTAGCCGACCGCCAGATGCCGGGCTTTGGCGAGCAGATGCGCCAGATAAGCCTGCACTTTGTGCCAACGGCTATTCTCTCCCGCCAGGTTGGTGTGATTCGCAAACAGGCGTTGATTCTGAATCTGCCAGGGCAGCCGAAATCGATCAAAGAAACGCTGGAAGGCGTGAAAGATGCCGACGGTAAGGTTATCGTGCCGGGTATTTTTGCAAGTGTACCGTATTGTATACAGTTACTGGATGGGCCGTATGTGGAAACCGCACCGGCTGTTGTAGCATCTTTTCGTCCTAAAAGCGCAATCCGCGATATAAACGCCTGAAAGTAGCCCGATCGTGACATAAGTGCCAATGACAGTGGAGTATTGAATTGTTTACGATATAGTAATTTTTGCTTTACATATATCGACAGACAGATTCAATAACTCCACTGACTCATGGTTTGCTATGTCACAACACACTCGACCGCTGAATCGCCAGGATTATAAAACTCTTACGCTTGCTGCCCTCGGCGGTGCGCTTGAGTTTTATGATTTCATTATCTTCGTCTTCTTTGCCGCTGTTGTTGGCGAACTCTTCTTCCCGGCAGACATTCCTGAATGGCTACGTCAGGTGCAAACCTTCGGCATTTTTGCCGCCGGATATCTGGCGCGTCCACTGGGTGGCATCATCATGGCGCACTTTGGTGATCTGGTCGGGCGTAAGAAAATGTTCACCCTGAGCATTTTGCTGATGGCGATACCGACGCTGGCGATTGGTCTTTTGCCTACCTACGCCTCAATGGGGATCCTCGCGCCGCTGCTGTTACTCCTGATGCGCATTTTGCAAGGCGCTGCCATCGGCGGAGAAGTGCCGGGCGCGTGGGTGTTCGTGGCAGAGCACGTACCGGAGCGCCGCATCGGCATTGCCTGTGGCACGCTGACCGCCGGGCTGACGGTGGGGATTCTGCTGGGATCGGTGGTTGCGACGCTGGTGAATACCAGCCTGACGCAGCAGGCGGTGCATGACTACGGCTGGCGTATCCCGTTCCTGCTGGGGGGCGTGTTTGGGCTGGTGGCGATGTACCTGCGTCGCTGGTTGCAGGAAACGCCCATTTTCCTCGAAATGCAGCAGCGTAAAGCGCTGGCGCAAGAGCTACCGGTGAAGTCGGTGGTGAGCAAACATAAAAAAGCGGTGGTTATTTCTATGCTGCTGACTTGGCTGTTATCGGCCGGGATTGTGGTGGTGATCCTGATGTCGCCAGTCTGGTTGCAGAAGCAGTATGGTTTTGCACCGGCGTTGACGTTACAAGCCAACAGTGTCGCGACCATTATGCTGTGCGTCGGCTGTCTGCTGGCCGGGTTTATTGTCGACCGGGTCGGCGCCAGCAAAACCTTTATTGTCGGCAGCCTGCTGCTGGCCTGTTCAAGCTGGTTTTTCTATCATCTGACCGGCAGCCATCCTCAGCACTTGTTCTTGCTATACGGGCTGGTAGGGTTGTGCGTTGGCGTGGTGGGGGCTGTGCCTTATGTGATGGTGCGGGCGTTTCCGGCGGAGGTCCGCTTTACCGGAATCTCCTTTTCTTACAACGTGTCGTACGCCATTTTTGGTGGTCTGACACCAATCGCCGTGACGATGTTAATGAGCGTGTCGCCAATGGCTCCGGCCTGGTATGTGCTGGCGTTATCGCTGGTGGGATTAGGTCTGGGGGTTTGGCTGCGACAGGATATTTATCATCGCGATACGAGCGTGCAGGGAGAGTTACAGCGCTTGTAAGGAATATCCCCCCGTTCGGGGGGATAGCGTCAGATTAGTGCGCTTCACCAATCGGCAGGATGGTACGGCCAAACTGTTCGTTCAGCACTTCACCCATCGCCAGGTAAATGGCGCTTGCGCCACACACTAAGCCAATCCAGCCAGCAACGTGAATGATCGCTTCGTTACCTGCAATGTTGCCGACCGCCAGCAGTGCGAACAGCACTGTCAGGCTCAGGAAGACAAACTGCAACGCGCGGTTAGCTTTCAGCGTGCCGAAGAACATGAACAGTGTAAACACGCCCCACAGACCCAGGTATACGCCCAGGAACTGACCATTGGTTGCATCCGCCAGGCCCATTTTCGGCATGATCAGGATTGCAACCAGCGTCAGCCAGAACGAACCGTAGGAGGTAAAGGCGGTTAAACCGAAGGTGTTGCCTTTTTTATATTCCAGCAGACCGGCAAATATTTGCGCGATACCGCCGTAGAAAATGCCCATCGCCAGAATAATAACGTCAAAGGCGAAGAAACCCGCGTTGTGCAGGTTAAGCAGAATGGTGGTCATGCCAAAGCCCATCAGGCCCAGCGGTGCCGGATTAGCCAACTTAGTGTTGCCCATAATTCCTCAAAATCATCATTGATTGAATGGTGAAATAGTTTCCCCAAATAACGATCACTGTCTTCGGGGCGCGGCATGATAATCAGGGGAGAGGGCACTGTCTATGATCTAACGAAGGGAAAATGAATTATTTTCCCTGTGATGGACATCACGCTTACGCGTGGTTGATCATTTTGCTAAGACAGACGATTTGAAGTACCGCCGGGAGCTGAGGGATTTGGTGGACGATCTGGTAAGAAATACCCATCGCCAGATGGCGCTGCTTCATGGGCGCGGCAGTGGTTATTCCAGATCAAAGGCTTTCACATCAACCGCGTGTCTGCCCCGCATGTTTTCTATGGCTTCTGAATCAAAATGTGCGGAATTAATCGTCGCCAATAACTTTCAGCGTTGCCATGTCAGAGGAGTTTACTGACTGGCCTGAGAAGGTGATTTTAGACACGCAGCGTTTATTGTCGTTGTCGCTATTAATAGTGATCCAGTTGGTCGTTTGTCCCTCTTTAATGGATGACGGGACGTTCAGGCTTTGGCTGGAAGTGCGTACTGCTTTGAAGTAGACGGATGCGCCGTTAAGTTTAATATCGCCGCGATCGGCGGTGAGCTGAATGCGCTTCACTACCCGGCAAACGGGAATTCTCAGCGTGAGATCGTTGGTTGCGTTGCGGGGCATCGCAATCATACCCAGAACTTTATGATCGTTAGCGTGCGCGGCGCTGCTCAGCAGCAGGCCCATAAGCAGGCTGGTGGAAAGGGTTAACACGGATTTCATGGAATTTCTCTTTGACGGCTGTAAAAGTGTGTGACATCAGACCATCTTACCGCCGACGGGAAACCGTTTCATGGTCGTAATCTTTTCTTTTTATTACAATTTTCACATGAATGACCGTGCTGGTTTTGATTTGTTTTGTGAATTGATTTTGATTGGAAACTATTCGTTTTTTTGCCTTTCTGCCTTTTTACCTTAATTTTATCGCCACTGTGCTAAAAAAAATTTTCATGCCCCCCTTGATGACGTGGGTTACGACCCCATCTTGTAGACAACCGCAGTGGTGAGTCTGAAAAAAAACGATTCAGGGTAGTTGAAACCGCACGTTTCGCCCTTATTACAGATTCACAACCACATGATGACCGAATTTTTAGTGGAGACGTTTAGATGGGTAAAATTATTGGTATCGACCTGGGTACTACCAACTCTTGTGTAGCGATTATGGATGGCACTACTGCACGTGTGCTGGAGAACGCCGAGGGCGATCGCACCACGCCTTCTATCATTGCTTATACCCAGGATGGTGAAACTCTGGTTGGTCAGCCGGCTAAACGTCAGGCAGTGACAAACCCGCAAAACACCCTGTTTGCGATTAAACGCCTGATTGGCCGCCGCTTCCAGGACGAAGAAGTACAGCGTGATGAAGCCATCATGCCGTACAAAATCATCGGTGCTGACAACGGTGATGCATGGATTGACGTAAAAGGTCAGAAAATGGCACCGCCGCAGATTTCTGCTGAAGTGCTGAAAAAAATGAAGAAAACGGCTGAAGATTACCTGGGCGAACCGGTAACTGAAGCGGTTATCACCGTACCTGCATACTTCAACGATGCTCAGCGTCAGGCAACCAAAGATGCTGGCCGTATCGCAGGTCTGGAAGTAAAACGTATCATCAACGAACCGACCGCAGCGGCACTGGCTTACGGTCTGGATAAAGAAGTCGGCAACCGTACTATCGCGGTTTATGACCTCGGTGGTGGTACTTTCGATATCTCTATTATCGAAATCGACGAAGTTGACGGCGAAAAAACCTTCGAAGTTCTGGCAACCAACGGTGATACCCACCTGGGTGGTGAAGACTTCGACAGCCGTATGATCAACTACCTGGTTGACGAATTTAAGAAAGATCAGGGTATCGATCTGCGTAATGACCCGCTGGCGATGCAGCGTCTGAAAGAAGCCGCTGAGAAAGCGAAGATCGAACTGTCTTCCGCTCAGCAGACCGACGTGAACCTGCCGTACATTACTGCAGACGCGACTGGTCCGAAACACATGAACATCAAAGTGACCCGTGCGAAACTGGAAAGCCTGGTTGAAGACCTGGTTAACCGTTCTATCGAGCCGCTGAAAGTTGCTCTGCAGGATGCTGGTCTGTCTGTTTCCGACGTTCAGGACGTTATCCTGGTCGGTGGTCAGACTCGTATGCCGATGGTACAGAAGAAAGTTGCTGAGTTCTTCGGTAAAGAGCCGCGTAAAGACGTTAACCCGGACGAAGCAGTGGCAATCGGTGCTGCCGTTCAGGGTGGTGTATTGACCGGTGATGTGAAAGACGTGCTGCTGCTGGACGTTACCCCGCTGTCTCTGGGTATCGAAACCATGGGTGGCGTGATGACTCCACTGATCGCGAAAAACACCACTATCCCGACCAAGCACAGCCAGGTGTTCTCTACCGCTGAAGACAACCAGTCTGCGGTAACTATCCACGTGCTGCAGGGTGAACGTAAACGCGCCGCTGATAACAAAGATCTGGGTCAGTTTAACCTGGATGGTATCAGCCCGGCTCCGCGCGGTATGCCGCAGATCGAAGTTACTTTTGACATCGATGCCGACGGTATCCTGCACGTTTCCGCGAAAGACAAAAACAGCGGTAAAGAGCAGAAGATCACCATCAAGGCTTCTTCTGGTCTGAACGAAGAAGAAATTCAGAAAATGGTTCGCGAAGCAGAAGCGAACGCAGAATCTGACCGTAAGTTTGAAGAGCTGGTTCAGACTCGTAACCAGGGTGACCATCTGCTGCACAGCACTCGTAAGCAGGTTGAAGAAGCAGGCGACAAACTGCCAGCTGACGACAAAACTGCCATCGAGTCTGCACTGACAGCGCTGGAAACTTCTCTGAAAGGCGAAGACAAAGCGGATATCGAAGCGAAAATGCAGGCGCTGGCACAGGTTTCCCAGAAACTGATGGAAATCGCTCAGCAGCAGCACGCACAGCAGCAGGCTGGTGCAGCAGGCGCTGATGCTTCTGCAAACAACGCGAAAGATGACGACGTTGTCGATGCCGAGTTTGAAGAAGTGAAAGACAAAAAATAATCGCCCTTTGAACGGGTAATTACTGGCACGGGCGAAGAGGTTTCCTCTCCGCCCGTGCACGCATGTTAGGGGCAGATAAAAAGAGATGGCTAAGCAAGACTATTACGAGATTTTAGGCGTTTCCAAATCAGCGGAAGAGCGTGAAATCAAAAAGGCCTACAAGCGCCTGGCCATGAAATTTCACCCGGACCGCAACCAGGGTGATAAAGAGGCCGAAGCCAAGTTTAAAGAGATCAAAGAAGCGTACGAAATCCTGACCGATGCGCAAAAACGTGCGGCTTACGATCAGTACGGTCATGCTGCGTTTGAGCAAGGCGGCATGGGCGGCGGCGGCGGTTTTGGCGGCGGGGCTGACTTCAGCGATATCTTTGGTGACGTGTTTGGCGATATCTTTGGCGGCGGTCGTGGTCGTCAGCGCGCCTCACGTGGTGCTGATTTACGTTACAACATGGATCTCACTCTGGAAGAAGCCGTGCGTGGCGTCACCAAAGAGATCCGTATTCCGACTCTGGAAGAGTGTGACGTCTGCCACGGTAGCGGTGCGAAGGCAGGTACTCAGCCACAGACCTGTCCAACCTGTCACGGTTCTGGTCAGGTACAGATGCGTCAGGGCTTTTTTGCCGTACAGCAGACCTGTCCACACTGTCAGGGCCGCGGTACGCTGATCAAAGATCCGTGCAACAAATGCCACGGTCATGGTCGTGTTGAGAAAAGCAAAACGCTGTCCGTTAAGATCCCGGCAGGGGTTGATACCGGCGACCGCATTCGTTTAGCGGGCGAAGGTGAAGCCGGTGAACATGGTGCGCCAGCAGGTGATTTGTACGTTCAGGTGCAGGTAAAACAGCACCCAATTTTCGAACGTGAAGGCAATAACCTGTACTGCGAAGTACCGATTAACTTTGCGATGGCTGCGCTGGGCGGCGAGATTGAAGTCCCAACGCTGGACGGTCGCGTGAAGCTAAAAATTCCGGGCGAAACGCAAACTGGCAAACTTTTCCGCATGCGTGGAAAGGGCGTCAAGTCTGTACGCGGTGGCGCTCAGGGCGACCTGCTGTGCCGCGTGGTGGTTGAAACCCCAGTGGGCCTGAACGACAAGCAGAAGCAACTGCTCAAAGATCTGCAGGACAGCTTTGGCGGCCCGACCGGCGAACAAAACAGTCCGCGCTCCAAAAGTTTCTTCGACGGTGTGAAGAAGTTCTTTGACGATCTGACTCGCTAATTCGCAGTTTTATCTCGAATAAAAAGCCTGGGACTGAAAAGTCTCAGGCTTTTTTATTTCTGTTTTCCGCTCGGAAAATCTTTATCGACTTACTCTGTATAGATCGTAAAAACCGATTTATCCATCATGAATAATCTAATTTTAACGAGCTTTTTGAGGGTGTAAGATAGTATTTACGAAGTATTCACCCAATAGAGAGAATAAAAGTGAAACATCTGCATCGTTTTTTTAGTAGTGACGCCTCGGGGGGCATCATTCTGATCATCGCAGCCGTGGTCGCTATGCTGATGGCAAATATCGGGGTTACCAGTGGATGGTACCACGCCTTTTTGGAAACGCCCGTTCAACTGCGGGTTGGCGCGCTTGAGATCAACAAAAATATGCTGCTGTGGATCAACGACGCGTTGATGGCGGTGTTCTTCCTGTTGATTGGTCTGGAAGTAAAGCGCGAGTTAATGCAAGGTTCGCTGGCCAGTCTGCGTCAGGCGGCGTTCCCGATCATTGCTGCTATCGGGGGCATGATTGTCCCGGCGCTGCTGTACCTGGCATTCAACTATGCCGATCCCATCACCCGTGAAGGGTGGGCGATCCCGGCGGCAACGGATATTGCTTTTGCGTTAGGTGTGCTGGCGTTGTTGGGCAGTCGTGTACCACTGGCGTTGAAAATCTTCCTGATGGCGCTGGCGATTATTGATGACCTCGGCGCTATCGTAATCATCGCACTGTTCTATACCAGCGACCTCTCGCTGCTGTCGCTGGGCGTTGCCGCGTGCGCGATCCTTGTTCTGGCAGGATTGAATCTGTGCGGAGTGAGACGCACCGGTATTTATATTCTGGTCGGCGTAGTGCTGTGGACTGCCGTACTGAAGTCTGGCGTGCATGCAACTCTGGCGGGCGTGATCGTGGGCTTCTTCATTCCATTGAAGGAAAAACATGGGCGTTCACCGGCGAAGCGACTGGAGCATGTTCTGCATCCATGGGTGGCATACCTGATCCTGCCACTGTTTGCTTTCGCCAACGCGGGCGTTTCACTGCAGGGCGTCACTATTGATGGACTGACCTCGATATTACCGCTGGGGATCATTGCCGGCCTGTTGATCGGCAAACCGTTGGGTATCAGTCTGTTTTGCTGGCTGGCGTTACGCCTCAAGGTGGCGCAATTGCCGGAAGGAACGAATTTCCAGCAGATTATGGCGGTCGGTATTCTTTGCGGTATTGGCTTTACGATGTCGATTTTTATTGCCAGCCTGGCGTTTGGCAACGTCGATCCTGAGCTGATTAACTGGGCAAAACTGGGGATCCTGATCGGCTCCTTGTTGTCGGCAGTGATAGGTTACTGCTGGTTACGTGCCCGGTTGAACGCATCAGCCTGACGGGATAACCCTTTCGTGACAATTTTCAGGGAGAGAGTATGTCTCATATAAATTACAACCATCTGTACTACTTTTGGCATGTCTATAAAGAAGGGTCAGTGGTTGGTGCAGCAGAAGCGCTTTATCTGACACCGCAGACCATTACCGGGCAGATTAAAGCGCTTGAGGAACGCTTACAGGGAAAATTGTTTAAGCGGAAGGGGCGTGGGCTGGAGCCCAGTGAGTTAGGCGAATTGGTTTTTCGTTACGCGGATAAGATGTTCACCTTAAGCCAGGAAATGCTGGATATCGTGAACTACCGCAAAGAGTCTAATTTGCTGTTCGATGTCGGCGTGGCGGATGCGCTATCGAAGCAGTTGGTCAGCAGCGTACTGGATGCCGCTGTGGTTGAAGATGAACAAATCCATCTGCGTTGTTTTGAGTCAACGCACGAGATGCTGTTGGATCAACTCAGCCAGCATAAGCTGGATATGATTATCTCCGACTGTCCGATTGATTCTACGCAGCAGGAAGGGTTGTTCTCAGTGCGGATAGGCGAATGCAGCGTAAGTTTTTGGTGCACCAAACCGCTGCCTGAAAAACCATTCCCGGCCTGCCTTGAGGAACGTCGGTTGCTGATCCCTGGACGTCGTTCGATGCTCGGACGTAAGCTGCTGAACTGGATCAACTCACAGGGATTGAATGTCGAAATCCTCGGTGAGTTTGATGACGCTGCGCTGATGAAAGCGTTTGGGGCAACGCATAATGCTATTTTTGTTGCACCAACTCTGTATTCGCACAATTTCTATGCTGATGATTCTATTGTTGAAATTGGACGCGTAGAAAATGTGATGGAAGAGTATCACGCCATATTTGCGGAAAGAATGATCCAGCATCCGGCGGTGCAGCGTATTTGCAATGCGGACTACTCGGCATTGTTCAAGCCACAGTAGACATACTTACCGTAATACTTCCGGCTGCGGTACTCACCCGCAGCCGGTTTCATGCTATAGCCTCAATAAGCTACGATACTGCCCACCTTCGCGGATAAATACCGGAATTCTGTTCAATGGCGCGGCATAGTGCAACGTTTGCCCTCCCGAATAACTCTCGCCGGTCGTAAGATCCGTCCATGTTTCCCCTTCCGGTAGCCAGATATCACGTTCGCGCATACCTTCATGCATTACGGGGGCAATCAGCAGGTCAGGACCAAAACAGTACTGGTCAGTGATTGCCCAACTTGTTTCCTGTTCGGGGAAATCAAAAAACAGGGGGCGCATCACTGGCGTATTGTGCTTATGGGTTTCCTCCATCAGCGCTTTGATATAGGGCTTCAGTTTCTCTCGCAACGCCAGGCAACCCGTCAGTACGTCGCACACGTCCTCACCGTAGCTCCAGACTTCGTTCGGTGCACCGGTAGGACACTGGGCGATACCATCCCGGTACGGTTGTTCCGGTAAAATCTGCGGATCGCGGTTGCCGTGCAGACGCATCACCGGGCTAAATACGCCCCACTGGAACCAGCGGATCAGCAGTTCATGGAAACGCGGGTCGTGAATATTACCGCCATGAAAACCACCGATATCCGTCGTCCACCACGGGATCCCCGCGATTCCCATATTGAGTCCGGCGGCAAACTGGTTGCGTAGCGATCTAAACGAGGAGTGAATATCACCTGACCAGACCAGTGCGCCATACTTTTGACTGCCGGCCCAGGCGCAGCGTAGCAGGTTGATAACCTTGTCTTCACCATCGGCTTTCATACCATCAAAAAAGGTTTTGGCGTACATTCGCGGGTAGATATTGCCCACTTCCAGTACCGGCCCGGCATGGTAGCGATAGTTGTCATAGTCATAAACGCTGAACTCAGGTTCGGCTTCGTCTAACCAGAATAGCTTCACGCCTTTATCATAATAGTTGCGTTTGGCTTTGCCCCAGACGTAGTCCCGCGCACCCGGATGGGTAGCATCAAAGAAAGTGGTGTTGCCGAGGAAATCCATATTGATTGGCAAGCCACGTTCCGTCTGTACCAGCCAGCCGTTTTCGCGCATCTCCCGATAGCTTTCAGTGCGGTTATCCACCGTCGGCCAGACGGAGACCATCAGCTCAATTTCCAGCGATTTCAGCTCGGCAATCATGGCATCAGGGTCGGGCCAGTCGCGCGCATCGAACATCCAGTCACCCTGATTCGGCCAGTGAAAGAAGTCGATAACGATCACCGAGATAGGCAGATTGCGGCGCTTATATTCGCGGGCAACCTCCAGCAGCTCTGCCTGCGTACGATAGCGGAGTTTGCACTGCCAGAAGCCCATGGCGTAGTCCGGCATCATCGGCGGTGTGCCGGTAGCCAGCGCATAAGCCCGGCTAATTTCTGCCGGGGTATCGCCAGCCGTGATCCAGTAGTCCAGCTGTTCGCTGACCTGTGCTTCCCATTCGGTAACGTTGTGGGCAAAGGTTACGCGCCCGACTGCCGGGTTATTCCATAAAAATCCGTAGCCCAGACTGGAGAGCATAAACGGTACTGAGGCCTGGGAGTTACGTTGCGCCAGCTCAAGAACGCATCCTTTGAGATCCAGGTTAGCCTGTTGATACTGCCCCATACCATAAATTTTTTCCCCTTCGCTGGCTTCGAAGCGGGCTTTAAGTGAATATTTTCCACCCTGAATAGGGCGGAATTCGCGCCCTTCAAGGTTGAGTGCGCTGACGTACTGGCCGTGAGAAGATTCATCCTCGCCAATTTCGCCCCGCAGGCGCCAGAACTCCTGCAACAGAGGTTTGTGTGGATGGCGGTAAAAGGTAACTTGTCCTTTTTGATTGACGATAGCGATAATTTTGCCGTTGGTCAGCGTCGCCTGGTGGTGCTCATAATCAATGTGGCAGTGGCTTTCTGCGACTGGCTCAGTCAATGCCCAGTCTTCATTTCTCATTACCGGCAGATGACGGCCACTGCGTACGCGCAGGCTGTTCTCGCCCCAGGGTTCAATCCATAAATAGCGATCGTTTTGCTGCCAGACCAGGCGACGCGGGTCATGTTGCATAAATGGCATGGTGGTGCCTCCCATATTTCGAGGGTGAAGGTAAAGATCGTTTTTAGTTGATGGTTTCCAGATCGTGGCGAATCTTCTCTTCCATCGCTTCGTATTTACGAAAGAAAAGTAGTGGGATCGCTGCGAGCGCGAAGAGTAGGGCGGGTGCCCAGATAAAGGCCCAGGTAATTCCCTCCAGACCCGCAGCACTCTGGGTATGGTTGGGGACATAGCCAAAACTGTTCATGATCCAGGCAGCGAAAGCGGTACCGAGGCCACTACCCATCTTGATGCAGAAGGTGCTGCCGAAGGCGATAAGAATGCCGGTAGCCTTAATACCCGTCTTCCATGCGCCGAAGTCGACTGCGAAGCCCAGCATGGCAAACGGCATTGAGCAGGCGATACCGCTGCCGATATTGCCGAGTACCCAGGCGGCGATGAGAAAAGGAATGTTGTCCGCTGCCAGCCACATCATGATGCCGCCAAGAGTGGCGACCAGCAGACCGCCTACCCATATCCACGTTTTAGCCAGGTATTTGCTAAAGAAGGGGATAGCGATGATAAACAGGATCTGAATTGTCGCCAGGCTGTTAATCAGCGGAACCAGATCTTTGCGGTCGAGGTTGTAGGTAAGATAGTAGACAATCGTTGTGGAGCGTTGTTGTAGGGCAATCCAGAAGATCAGGTTTGCCAGCACCATCAGGATCCATGGCCAGTTGCCTTTCATTGCCGCAAAACTCTTTTTCATCGGCAATTTAGGTTCTTGTTGAATTTTATCCGTATTCATTTCTCGGATATTTTTAAAGGCGAAAAGCGTTAACGAACAGGATATTACGGCAAATATAATCGCCGTATAAATAAAACCCGCATGATCATTTCCGTTACCTAAAAAAGCAACTAACGGCAGTGCGGTCGCATTCATTAATAAAACCCCAATTTGCCCACCGGTCATTCGCCAGGAATTTAAAACCAGTCTTTCCTTAGGAGATAAGGTCATCAGGGGTAATATTGCACTGAGCGGTGTATTAAGTCCGGTAAATAGAATGCTGGCAATCATATAAGATATTGCTGCATAGATAGCTTTTCCGGTCATACTGATATCAGGAGACCAAAATGACAGGGCGCTGAATACGGCAAAAGGTAATGGCAACCATAAAAACCAGGGGCGGCATTTACCGTAACGCGAACGCGTTTTATCGATGATGATCCCCCATATGGGGGCGTCTATGCCATCGACAATACGTGCCAGCAGCAGGATGACGCCTGCTACGGCGAGGCTAATACCTGCAACGTCTGTGTAGAAATATAAAATGTAAGTTGAACCGAAACAATACAGCAGATTACCCGCCACATCCAAAGAGCCGTAGCTAATACGCTGTAGTAAAGATAATGATGTTGACCCGCATGACTGGGTATCCTCAATAACAGAACTCATAATAATAACTCCGATACTGGAACGATACGCCCAGAAAAACAGCTTCTACTTTCCAAGCAAGTTTTAAATATTATTTTTATGTCGTTACTGAATTTATCCTCAGATTAAAATGAGTGAGTAAGGTGTACATGAAAAGTAGTTAACCCTACCGCGGCAATCAATTATCAAATCTTACATCAGGATTGCGTTTATTCGTTTTTGAATGAACGATGTTTCTATTTGCTAAGGTGGTCACAGTTTTATTAATAATGAAATAAAAAAAGGAAAACAGTGAAAGAAAATAACTTTCAAGTATTACGCGACGCGACTGAGGAAGGGATAGCTGAAAAAACAGGCTGGTCAGGAAGAGCGTTAACGAGCGAGAACAACATCAGTGGCTAAAGAGAAAAACGTCAGATAGCAGGCATAAAAAAACCCGCTTGCGCGGGTTTTTTCACAAAGCAACAACAAGCAGGCGATTAAGCCAGTTTGTTGATCTGTGCAGTCAGGTTTGCTTTATGACGTGCAGCTTTGTTTTTGTGGATCAGACCTTTAGCAGCCTGACGGTCCACGATTGGTTGCATTTCGTTAAATGCTTTCAGTGCAGTAGCTTTGTCGCCAGCTTCGATAGCTGCGTATACTTTCTTGATGAAAGTACGCATCATAGAGCGACGGCTAGCGTTGTGCTTGCGGGCCTTTTCAGACTGAACGGCGCGCTTCTTAGCTGATTTGATATTAGCCAAGGTCCAACTCCCAAATGTGTTCTATATGGACAATTCAAAGGCCGAGGAATATGCCCTTTTAGCCTTCTTTTGTCAATGGATTTGTGCAAATAAGCGCCGTTTAAATTGCAGCACTCGTTGCGTAGTGATGGCGCAGGATTCTACCAGCTTGCGTGGCGTGAATACAGCTTTTCCACGAGAAAAATTGCATTGGCGTGCCCGTGAAGGTCTGCAATTTGTTTCATAACAATGAAAACAATCCTCTTTCTGTTTCGTAGAAACAATCGCCGGTTAACGTTGACCGCGGTACAGGGTATACTTTCACGATTTTCACTGTTTTGAGCCAGACATGAAGCTGATACGAGGCATACATAATCTCAGTCAGGCCCCGCATGGGTGTGTGCTGACTATTGGTAATTTCGACGGCGTGCACCGTGGCCACCGTGCGTTGCTGCAGGGTTTACGGGAAGAAGGGCGCAAACGCAATTTACCGGTGATGGTGATGATTTTCGAGCCGCAGCCGCTAGAGCTGTTTGCGACCGACAAGTCACCTGCGCGCCTCACTCGCCTGCGCGAAAAACTGCGTTATCTGGCGGAATGCGGCGTGGACTACGTGCTGTGCGTGCGTTTTGACAGGCGCTTTGCGGCATTAACGGCGCAGACCTTCATCAGCGATCTGCTGGTTAAGCGCCTTGGTGTACAATTTCTTGCCGTTGGTGATGATTTCCGCTTTGGCGCTAGCCGTGCGGGCGATTTCTTGTTATTACAGGAAGCGGGCGCTGAGTATGGTTTTGATATCACCAGCACCCAAACCTTCTGCGAAGGCGGTGTGCGCATTAGCAGCACCGCGGTACGTCAGGCGCTGGCAGAAGATAACCTGCAACTGGCCGAAAGCCTGCTTGGGCATCCTTTTACTATCTCAGGACGTGTCGTTCACGGTGATGAATTAGGGCGCACCATCGGTTTTCCGACGGCAAACTTACCGCTGCGTCGCCAGGTTTCTCCGGTGAAAGGGGTTTATGCGGTTGAAGTGATGGGACTGGGCGATAAACCGTTGCCCGGCGTCGCCAACATCGGCACCCGCCCGACGGTAGCAGGCGTACGCCAACAGTTGGAAGTGCATCTATTGGACGTTGTAATGGACCTGTATGGTCGCCATATAGATGTAGTACTGCGTAAAAAAATACGCAGCGAACAGCGATTTGCCTCGCTGGATGAACTAAAAGCGCAGATTGCGCGTGATGAGTTGACTGCCCGTGAATTTTTTGGGCTAACAAAACCGGCTTAATGCCTATACGAGTTTTAAATACGGAACCGAGAATCTGATGAGTGACTATAAATCAACCCTGAATTTGCCGGAAACAGGGTTCCCGATGCGCGGCGATCTCGCCAAGCGCGAACCGGGAATGCTGGCGCGTTGGACTGATGATGACCTGTACGGCATCATTCGTGCGGCCAAAAAAGGCAAAAAAACCTTCATTCTGCATGATGGCCCTCCTTATGCGAATGGCAGCATTCATATTGGTCACTCGGTTAACAAGATTCTGAAAGACATTATCGTGAAGTCCAAAGGACTCACGGGTTATGACTCGCCTTACGTTCCGGGCTGGGACTGCCACGGTCTGCCGATCGAGCTGAAAGTAGAGCAGGAATACGGCAAACCGGGCGAGAAGTTTACCGCCGCTGAGTTCCGTGCCAAGTGCCGCGAATACGCAGCGACCCAGGTTGACGGTCAGCGTAAAGACTTTATCCGTCTTGGCGTACTGGGCGACTGGTCGCATCCGTACCTGACCATGGACTTCAAAACCGAAGCCAACATCATTCGTGCGCTGGGTAAAATCATCGGTAACGGTCACCTGCACAAAGGTGCGAAGCCGGTGCACTGGTGCGTTGACTGCCGTTCCGCGCTGGCGGAAGCGGAAGTTGAGTATTATGACAAAACCTCCCCGTCCATCGACGTGGCGTTCCACGCCGCCGATCAGGATGCGGTGAAAGCGAAATTTGGCGTTTCTGACGTCAACGGCCCGATCTCTCTGGTTATCTGGACCACTACCCCGTGGACGTTACCGGCGAACCGCGCAATCTCTCTGGCACCTGATTTTGACTATGCGCTGGTGCAGATTGACGGCCAGGCTGTGATTCTGGCGAAAGATCTGGTTGAAAGCGTTATGCAGCGTATTGGCGCGGCTGAATACACCATTCTCGGCACCGTTAAAGGCGCTGAGCTGGAACTGCTGCGCTTTACCCATCCGTTTATGGGCTTTGATGTGCCAGCTATCCTTGGCGATCACGTTACGCTGGATGCGGGTACCGGTGCGGTTCATACCGCTGGCGGTCACGGTCCGGATGACTACGTCATCAGCCAGAAATACGGTCTGGAAATCGCTAACCCGGTTGGCCCGGACGGCGCATACCTGGCGGGTACCTATCCGGATCTGGACGGCGTGAACGTCTTTAAAGCCAACGACAAAATCGTTGCGCTGCTGAGCGAAAAAGGTGCGCTGCTGCACGTTGAGAAGATGCAGCACAGCTACCCATGCTGCTGGCGTCACAAGTCACCGATCATCTTCCGTGCGACCCCACAGTGGTTCGTCAGCATGGATCAAAAAGGCCTGCGCGCACAGTCGCTGAAAGAGATCAAAGGCGTGCAGTGGATCCCGGACTGGGGCCAGGCGCGTATTGAATCGATGGTTGCTAACCGTCCTGACTGGTGTATCTCCCGTCAGCGTACGTGGGGTGTGCCGATGTCTCTGTTTGTTCACAAAGACACCGAAGAGCTGCATCCGCGCGCTATCGAACTGATGGAAGAAGTGGCTAAACGCGTTGAAGTTGACGGCATCCAGGCGTGGTGGGATCTCGATCCGAAAGATATCCTCGGCGACGAAGCTGACCAGTATGTCAAAGTCCCGGATACGCTGGACGTGTGGTTCGACTCTGGTTCAACCCACTCCTCCGTCGTGGACGTGCGTCCTGAGTTTGCAGGCCATGCGGCCGATATGTATCTGGAAGGCTCTGACCAGCACCGTGGCTGGTTCATGTCATCTCTGATGATCTCCACCGCCATGAAAGGCAAAGCACCTTATCGCCAGGTACTGACTCACGGTTTCACCGTTGATGGTCAGGGCCGTAAGATGTCCAAGTCTATCGGTAACACCGTTTCTCCGCAGGATGTGATGAACAAACTGGGCGCGGATATTCTGCGTCTGTGGGTGGCTTCAACCGACTATACCGGTGAAATGGCCGTTTCTGACGAAATTCTGAAACGTGCTGCCGACAGCTATCGTCGTATCCGTAACACCGCGCGCTTCCTGCTGGCGAACCTGAACGGGTTCGATCCGGTTAAAGACATGGTGAAACCGGAAGAGATGGTGGTGCTGGACAGGTGGGCGGTAGGTTGTGCGCAAGCGGCGCAGGACGAAATCCTGAAAGCCTATGAAGCCTATGACTTCCACGAAGTGGTACAGCGCCTGATGCGCTTCTGCTCCGTCGAAATGGGTTCGTTCTACCTCGACATCATCAAAGACCGTCAGTACACCGCGAAAGCGGATAGCGTGGCGCGTCGTAGCTGCCAGACAGCGCTGTTCCATATCGCTGAAGCGCTGGTTCGTTGGATGGCGCCGATCATGTCCTTCACCGCCGATGAAATCTGGGGCTACCTGCCGGGCGATCGTGAGAAGTATGTCTTTACCGGTGAATGGTACGAAGGTCTGTTTGGCTTAGGCGAAACCGAAGCGATGAACGATGCCTTCTGGGACGAGCTGTTGAAAGTGCGTGGTGAAGTGAACAAAGTCATCGAACAGGCGCGTGCGGATAAGAAAGTCGGTGGTTCTCTGGAGGCTGCAGTGACCCTGTACGCTGAACCTGAGCTGGCGGCGAAACTGACCGCGCTGGGCGAAGAGTTGCGTTTTGTACTGCTGACCTCTGGTGCGACGGTTGCGGATTATGCGGCTGCTCCTGCTGATGCTCAGCAGAGCGAACTGCTCAAAGGTCTGAAAATCGTACTGAGCAAAGCCGAAGGTGAGAAATGCCCGCGCTGCTGGCATTACACTACCGATGTCGGCCAGGTGGCGGAACATGCAGATATCTGCGGACGCTGTGTCAGCAACATCGCCGGTGATGGCGAACAACGTAAGTTTGCCTGATGAGTAAGCCTCTTTGTTCAACAGGACTACGCTGGCTGTGGCTGGTGGTAGTCGTGCTGATTATCGATTTAGGCAGCAAATACCTGATCCTCCAGAACTTTGCTCTGGGGGATACGGTGTCGCTGTTTCCGTCGCTTAATCTGCACTACGCGCGTAACTATGGTGCGGCGTTTAGCTTCTTAGCCGACAGCGGCGGCTGGCAACGTTGGTTCTTTGCCGGCATCGCCATCGGTATTTGCGTCATCCTGATGGTGATGATGTATCGCTCGAAGGCGACCCAGAAGCTGAACAACATCGCGTATGCGTTAATCATTGGCGGTGCACTGGGCAACTTGTTCGACCGCCTGTGGCACGGCTTCGTGGTTGATATGATTGACTTTTACGTCGGCGACTGGCATTTCGCGACTTTCAATCTGGCCGATACTGCTATCTGTATCGGCGCGGCATTGATTGTTCTCGAAGGCTTCCTGCCGTCGAAAGAGAAAAAAGCCGCATAAAAAAATGCCGGATGGCGCTATGCTAATCCGGCCTACAATATACTGCGATCCTTGTTGGCCCGGTAAGCGTACCGCCACCGGGCAAACAGGCGGCAGCAATTTTAAAGAGCAACCTGCATGTCTAAATCAGTACAGAGTAACAGTGCGGTGCTGGTGCACTTCACCCTTAAGCTCGACGATGGCTCAACCGCAGAGTCAACCCGCAATAACGGCAAGCCAGCGCTGTTTCGCCTGGGCGACGGTTCTCTGTCTGAAGGACTGGAACAACACCTGCTGGGGCTAAAAGAAGGTGATAAAACCACTTTTGCTCTGGAACCGGATGCCGCCTTTGGCGTGTCAAGTCCGGACTTAATTCAGTATTTCTCGCGTCGGGAATTTATGGACGCGGGCGAGCCAGAAATTGGCGCTATCATGCTCTTTACCGCAATGGACGGCAGTGAGATGCCTGGCGTGATCCGCGAAATCAACGGTGATTCGATCACGGTTGATTTCAACCATCCGCTGGCCGGGCATACCGTTCATTTTGATATTGAAGTGCTGGAAGTCGAACCGGCACTGGAGGCGTAAAATGCAGATCCTGTTGGCCAACCCGCGCGGTTTTTGCGCTGGCGTAGACCGCGCTATCAGCATTGTGGAAAACGCGCTGGCTATTTATGGCGCACCGATTTATGTCCGTCACGAGGTGGTGCATAACCGCTATGTGGTGGATAGCCTGCGCGAGCGCGGCGCTATTTTTATCGAGCAAATCAGCGAAGTGCCGGATGGCGCGATCCTGATTTTCTCCGCTCATGGCGTATCTCAGGCGGTGCGTAACGAAGCCAAAGGCCGTGACCTCACGGTTTTTGATGCGACCTGCCCGCTGGTAACGAAAGTGCATATGGAAGTTGCCCGTGCCAGTCGTCGTGGCGAAGAATCCATTCTGATTGGTCACGCCGGGCACCCGGAAGTCGAAGGCACGATGGGCCAGTACAGCAACCCGCAAGGGGGAATG
The DNA here is from genome assembly GCF_030332845.1 of Citrobacter sp. Cpo061. NCBI lineage: Bacteria > Pseudomonadati > Pseudomonadota > Gammaproteobacteria > Enterobacterales > Enterobacteriaceae > Citrobacter > Citrobacter sp. Cpo061. The sequence goes on along the minus strand of NZ_JAOWHB010000034.1, from coordinate 219,024 downwards.
TATCTGGTTGAATCACCAGATGATGTGCTGAAACTGAATGTGAAAAATGAAGGCAAATTATCCTTCATGACGCAGACAACGCTTTCCGTTGACGACACTTCTGACGTTATTGATGCGCTGCGTCAACGCTTCCCGAAAATTGTCGGGCCGCGCAAAGACGATATCTGTTATGCCACCACCAACCGTCAGGAAGCGGTTCGCGCGCTGGCGGAACAGGCTGATGTTGTGCTGGTGGTCGGCTCTAAGAACTCCTCTAACTCCAACCGTCTGGCTGAACTGGCCCAGCGAATGGGGAAAGCGGCGTATTTGATTGACGATGCGACCGACATTCAGGAAGCGTGGGTGAAAGAAGCGAAGTGTGTGGGCGTGACGGCCGGAGCCTCGGCGCCGGATATCCTGGTGCAAAACGTGATTGCTCGCCTGCAAGAGCTTGGTGGTGGGGAAGCGATCCCACTGGAAGGCCGCGAAGAGAACATCGTTTTCGAAGTGCCGAAAGAGCTGCGTGTGGATGTTCGTGAAGTAGAGTAAGTCTTTCCAGTTACGATTATGAGAAGATGCCAGACTTAACGTCTGGCATTTTTTTATGGAGAAACCATGCGCTTACCGATCATTCTTGATACCGATCCCGGCATTGATGATGCCGCCGCCATTGCCGCCGCGCTGTTTGCCCCTGAGCTGGATCTGCAACTGATGACCACGGTAGCAGGCAATGTGTCGGTGGAGAAAACCACCCGTAATGCGTTGCAACTGCTGCACTTCTGGAATGCGGATGTTCCGCTGGCGCAGGGAGCATCAATGCCGCTGGTGCGGCCACTGCGTGATGCCGCTTCCGTGCACGGCGAGTCCGGTATGGAAGGGTATGAATTTGTCGAACACGACCGCCAGGCGATGGCAAAACCCGCCTTCCAGGCGATTCGCGATGCGCTGATGCATGCCCCGCAGCCCGTGACGCTGGTGGCGATTGGCCCGCTGACCAACATTGCGCTGCTGCTGACCCATTATCCTGAATGCGTATTTAACATTCACCGTCTGGTGATTATGGGCGGCTCTGCCGGGCGCGGGAACTTCACACCCAACGCCGAGTTTAATATTGCTATCGATCCCGAGGCCGCAGCGAAAGTCTTCCAGAGCGGGTTGGAGATTGTGATGTGTGGGCTGGATGTCACTAATCAGGCTATGCTCGCCCCGGACTATCTGGCGACGTTGCCTCAGCTTAACCAGACGGGAAAAATGCTGCATGCGCTGTTTAGCCATTACCGTAGCGGCAGTATGAATACAGGGTTGCGAATGCACGATCTGTGCGCCATTGCCTGGCTGGTGCGCCCGGAACTGTTTATCCTGCAGTCGTGTTTCGTGGCGGTTGAAACCCAGGGCGAATATACCTCGGGTACGACTGTAGTGGACATTGAAGGACGCTTGGGGCATCCGGCAAATGCGCAGGTTGCGCTGGGCCTGAACGTTGAAGGTTTCCAGCAGTGGGTGGCAGAGGTATTTGCCCGCGCGCTGTAATCAGGTGTTGTGCAACGGCACCTTCTCGCTGAGATAATCAATCATCGCCCGCATTCTGGCGGGCATATGTTGATTGCGCGTCCATAGCAGCCACAGTTCCCCGCTGTAGTCGCTGATAAATTCCCATTCTGGAAGTACCTGGACAATCTCGCCATTGGCGAGTGCCTCGCTGGCGGTGAACAGTGGCAGGCTGCCGATTCCCAGATCCTTTTTTACCGCGTCCAGGCGTACACCGGTGTGGTTGGCGGCGTAGCGGCCATGAGTCTGAATAGTCTCCATGCGCTCACCGCGTCGAAACTTCCAACGTGAATCCGCAGGTGTCTCGCCAAGACTGATACAGCTATGCTCGCGCAGTGCCTGCGGGTGCTCGGGCGTACCGTGCTTGCGTAAGTATTCGGGGGTTGCGCATATCACATGGCTGACCGGCATCAGCGGTTTCCCGTACAGGCCCGGGGAGGGCGACTGACTGATGCGCAGTGCAAGGTCGACGCCGTCGTCGATTAAATCCATATACCGGTCTTCCAGCCGAAGGCAGACGTCCACTTGCGGGTAGCGCGTAAAGAATTCGGCCATCAGTGGATGAATGACAAATCGCCCCACCGCTTTCGGCACGCTGAGGGTCAGTTGCCCTTGCGCGATGGTTTGTCGACTGCTGCCTGAGTCGACGGCCATTTGTGCCGCATGCAGCATTTCCTGCGCGTGTGCATACACAATTTTGCCCGTTTCGCTGAGCGCCAGCTTGCGCGTCGTACGGTGCAGCAGCTTACTGCCCAACGCCTTCTCGAGGCGTGAAGCGCTGCGGCTAATAGCGGAAGGCGTAGCACCCGAGGCTTTGGCGGCGGCGGAGAAGCTCCCCTGGTCGATAATCAACACAAAGGTGGCAAGGTCGGGAAGAAGATTAGGGTTCATTTGTGCGTACCAGGCAAAGATGCATTGAACCAGCGCAGGATTATCGCCGTCAGTAAAGTGAATATACTCTTCCCATCAAGAGGAGAGCAATCATGACTGAACGTCTTTATTACACCAGCGATAACACTGAAGGCCAGGCTAACTTACTGAGTTGCTCGGCTGAGCCGGATGGACGGTACGCGGTGGTACTGGATAGAACCCTTTTTCACCCGCAGGGAGGCGGGCAGCCTGCGGATGCGGGCTGGATTGATGATGAGCGGGTTGAAACAGTCCTCGCGCGCGGTGACGATGTGGTGCACATCGTGGCAAAACCGCTCCTCCCCGGCATCGTGAACCTGCGTGTGGATGCCGCGCTGCGTCAACTGCACGCCCGCCTGCACTCGGCAGGACATCTTATCGGCCTGGCGGGTACAGCGTTCGGCTGGCTCCCGGTGAAAGCACACCATTGGCCCAATGAGGGGCGCATTACTTTCGCCGCCGGTGAAAACGGTACGTTACCGGATACGCTATCGCTGCAGGAGAAAATCAACGCCTGGCAGGCAGACAATCTCTCCAGACAAGTGACATTCACCGACGGGTTGCGGCAGGTTGGATTTGGTCATCTCCTCGCTTATCCCTGCGGAGGGACGCATGTTGCCCATCTCTCTGAGATTGGACCGGTGACGATTACTCAGGTGAAGATGAAAAAAGGGCAAATGATCGTCAACTACACGCTCGTGCCATAAAACTACACTCGCGAAAATATCTACGCAGACTGGCTGATTTCTGCTCGTATTTCCGTCGTTTTCCCATCATTTTGCGCCATACTGAGTAAGTTTGACTTCTTTCCTGTGCTCCAGCAATGATTCATCCTGCGGGATGAATCATGTCTTTTACTGATATTCCCCTCTGTTTATCATTAAATTCTAATTATGGGTGTTTTCAGCTAGCGGCCTCCGGGCGTGCTGGTTACTCTGAAAACGGTTTACGCAATTTTTATTAAAGAGAATAGCTATGCATGAAGCACAAATCCGTGTCGCCATTGCCGGCGCCGGTGGCCGCATGGGACGGCAGTTAATCCAGGCCGCCATGGCGATGGAAGGTGTTCAATTGGGTGCCGCGTTAGAGCGCGAAGGCTCGTCCTTACTGGGAAGCGATGCCGGAGAATTAGCGGGGGCCGGAAAAACGGGCGTTACCGTGCAAAGCAGCCTTGACGCGGTGAAAGATGATTTCGATGTTTTCATCGATTTTACCCGCCCGGAAGGCACGCTGGCGCATCTGGCGTTTTGCCGCCAGCACGGTAAAGGGATGGTGATTGGCACCACCGGCTTTGACGATGCCGGTAAACAGGCGATTCGTGATGCCGCGCAGGAGATTGCGATCGTTTTCGCCGCGAACTTTAGCGTCGGCGTGAACGTTATGCTTAAGCTGCTGGAGAAGGCGGCGAAAGTGATGGGCGATTACACCGATATTGAGATTATTGAAGCTCACCACCGCCATAAAGTTGATGCGCCCTCAGGCACTGCGCTGGCGATGGGCGAGGCGATTGCCGGGGCGCTGGATAAAGATTTAAAAGAGTGTGCCGTCTATTCGCGTGAAGGTTACACCGGCGAGCGCGTACCGGGCACGATCGGTTTTGCCACGGTGCGGGCGGGGGATATCGTCGGTGAGCATACCGCGATGTTTGCTGATATTGGCGAGCGTATTGAGATCACGCATAAAGCATCTAGCCGCATGACTTTTGCCAATGGCGCAGTGCGTTCGGCAATTTGGCTGAAATCAAAGTCAAATGGTCTTTTTGATATGAAAGATGTGCTTGATTTACGCAGTTTATAGCTTTCATTACCCTTCGTGATGTGGTTATTGTAATCATAATTATTTGATTACATAGGGCAATATTTTATTGCCCTTTTATTTTTGGCTTCTGAATGTGTTTTTTCTTTTAATTGGTTATTTGTCTATGTTTTGTTGGGTAATTCTGTTATCTCAATGTAAATTTTGACCAAATGGTCCACTTTTTTCTCTCCCGCATTCTGTTTTTACACTCTTTGTCTGCCGCAAGCGTTTTCCACCCTGAGTTAGCTGATCTTTTTGCCTGTTAAATCGTGTGTTTTATCCCAGTGGCGCAAAATAATAATAAAAAAAGCCCTTTTGGGTAGACTTTTGTGTGAGCTATCTCTAGAATGCCGCCGTTTGCCAGAAATCCATAGGTAAGCAAATTTGCATTGATTCATGAGGTGTTAATGAATTAATATGCAAATAAAGTGAGTGAATATTCTCTGGAGGGTGTTTTGATTAAGTCAGCGCTATTGGTTCTGGAAGACGGAACCCAGTTTCACGGTCGGGCCATAGGGGCAACAGGTTCGGCGGTTGGGGAAGTCGTTTTCAATACTTCAATGACCGGTTATCAAGAAATCCTCACTGATCCTTCCTATTCCCGCCAAATCGTCACTCTTACTTATCCTCATATCGGTAATGTCGGCACCAATGAAGCCGATGCAGAATCTTCTCAGGTACATGCGCAAGGCCTGGTCATCCGCGACCTGCCGCTGATTGCCAGCAACTTCCGCGATACTGAAGACCTCTCTTCTTACCTCAAGCGCCATAACATTGTGGCGATTGCTGATATCGATACCCGTAAGCTGACGCGTTTGCTGCGTGAAAAGGGCGCACAGAACGGCTGCATCATCGCGGGCGATAACCCGGATGCGGCGCTGGCACTGGAAAAAGCAAAAGCTTTCCCAGGCCTGAACGGTATGGATCTGGCGAAAGAAGTGACCACCGCGGAGCCTTATAGTTGGACGCAGGGGAGCTGGACGCTAGCCGGTGACCTGCCGGAAGCGAAATCTGCCGATGAAATGCCGTTCCACGTTGTGGCTTACGATTTCGGCGCCAAACGTAACATTCTGCGTATGTTAGCGGACCGCGGCTGCCGCCTGACGGTTGTACCGGCGAAAACCTCAGCAGAAGACGTTCTGAAGATGAATCCGGACGGTATCTTCCTGTCCAACGGCCCTGGCGACCCGGCGCCGTGCGACTACGCAATTACCGCGATTCAGAAATTCCTCGAAACCGATATTCCGGTATTTGGCATCTGCCTCGGCCATCAGCTGCTGGCGCTGGCGAGCGGTGCGAAGACCATTAAGATGAAGTTTGGCCACCACGGCGGTAACCATCCGGTAAAAGATATTGATAACAATACCGTGATGATCACCGCACAGAACCACGGTTTTGCTGTAGATGAAGCCTCCATGCCTGCCAACCTGCGCGTGACCCACAAGTCACTGTTCGACGGCACCTTGCAGGGGATTCATCGTACCGACAAACCGGCGTTTAGCTTCCAGGGGCACCCTGAAGCGAGTCCGGGTCCGCACGACGCTGCACCGTTGTTCGACCACTTTATCGAGTTAATTGAGCAATACCGTCAGTCCGCGAAATAATCAGGAGTAAAAGAGCCATGCCAAAACGTACAGACATAAAAAGTATCCTGATTCTGGGCGCGGGTCCGATTGTTATCGGTCAGGCGTGTGAGTTTGACTATTCCGGCGCGCAGGCGTGTAAAGCCCTGCGTGAAGAGGGTTACCGCGTTATTCTGGTGAACTCCAACCCGGCAACCATCATGACCGACCCGGAAATGGCCGATGCCACTTACATCGAGCCGATTCACTGGGAAGTGGTACGCAAAATTATTGAGAAAGAACGCCCGGATGCGGTGCTGCCAACCATGGGCGGTCAGACAGCGCTGAACTGTGCGCTGGAACTGGAACGCCAGGGCGTACTGGCTGAGTTCGGCGTGACCATGATTGGCGCAACGGCGGATGCCATTGATAAAGCGGAAGACCGTCGTCGCTTCGATATCGCGATGAAGAAGATTGGTCTTGACACCGCACGTTCAGGCATCGCTCACACCATGGAAGAAGCGCTGGCGGTTGCCGCTGACGTTGGCTTCCCGTGCATTATCCGCCCTAGCTTCACCATGGGCGGCACCGGTGGCGGTATCGCCTATAACCGCGAAGAGTTCGAAGAAATCTGCGAACGCGGTCTGGATCTTTCCCCAACCAACGAGCTGCTGATTGATGAATCACTGATTGGCTGGAAAGAGTACGAGATGGAAGTGGTGCGTGATAAAAACGACAACTGCATCATCGTCTGCTCCATCGAAAACTTCGACGCGATGGGCATCCATACCGGTGACTCCATCACCGTAGCACCTGCCCAGACGCTGACCGACAAAGAATATCAAATCATGCGTAACGCCTCGATGGCGGTACTGCGTGAAATCGGCGTGGAAACCGGCGGTTCTAACGTCCAGTTTGCGGTAAACCCGAAAAACGGTCGCCTGATTGTCATCGAGATGAACCCGCGCGTATCCCGTTCTTCTGCGCTGGCATCTAAAGCCACCGGTTTCCCGATTGCGAAAGTCGCCGCCAAGCTGGCGGTGGGCTATACCCTCGACGAACTGATGAACGACATCACCGGCGGCCGTACTCCGGCTTCATTTGAGCCGTCCATCGACTACGTTGTGACCAAAATTCCACGCTTCAACTTCGAGAAATTCGTTGGTGCTAACGACCGCCTGACCACGCAGATGAAATCTGTCGGTGAAGTGATGGCGATTGGCCGTACCCAGCAGGAATCGTTGCAGAAAGCGCTGCGCGGTCTGGAAGTGGGCGCGACCGGCTTCGACCCGAAAGTAAGCCTGGACGACCCGGAAGCACTGACTAAAATCCGTCGCGAGCTGAAAGACGCTGGCGCTGAGCGTATCTGGTACATCGCCGATGCCTTCCGTGCTGGCCTGTCCGTCGATGGCGTGTTCAATCTGACCAACATCGACCGCTGGTTCCTGGTGCAGATTGAAGAGCTGGTACGTCTGGAAGAAAAAGTCACCGACCTTGGCATCAACGGCCTCGACGCTGACTTCCTGCGCGTACTGAAGCGCAAAGGCTTCGCCGATGCGCGTCTGGCGAAACTGGCCGGCGTTCGCGAAGCGGAAATCCGCAAACTGCGCGACCAGTACAATCTGCACCCGGTCTACAAACGCGTGGATACCTGTGCGGCAGAATTTGCCACCGACACCGCTTACATGTACTCCACCTATGAAGATGAGTGCGAAGCGAACCCGTCCGTTGACCGCGATAAAATCATGGTGCTGGGCGGTGGTCCAAACCGTATCGGTCAGGGCATTGAGTTTGACTACTGCTGCGTACACGCCTCGCTGGCGCTGCGCGAAGACGGTTACGAGACCATCATGGTCAACTGTAACCCGGAAACCGTTTCAACTGATTACGACACCTCCGACCGCCTGTACTTCGAGCCGGTCACGCTGGAAGACGTACTGGAAATCGTTCGTATCGAGAAGCCGAAAGGCGTCATCGTACAGTACGGCGGACAGACCCCGCTGAAGCTGGCGCGTGCGCTGGAAGCGGCAGGTGTACCGGTTATCGGTACCAGCCCGGATGCCATCGACCGCGCGGAAGACCGCGAGCGTTTCCAGCAGGCGGTTGACCGTCTGAAGCTGAAACAACCGGCGAATGCTACCGTAACGGCTATCGAACAGGCTGTTGAGAAGGCGAAAGAGATTGGCTACCCGCTGGTGGTGCGTCCGTCGTATGTTCTCGGTGGTCGCGCGATGGAAATCGTCTACGACGAAGCCGACCTGCGTCGCTACTTCCAGACTGCAGTCAGCGTTTCTAACGATGCGCCGGTACTGCTGGACCGTTTCCTTGACGATGCGGTTGAAGTGGACGTGGACGCTATCTGCGACGGTGAAATGGTGCTGATTGGTGGCATCATGGAGCACATCGAACAGGCGGGCGTGCACTCCGGTGACTCCGCATGTTCTCTGCCTGCTTACACCCTGAGCCAGGAAATTCAGGATGTGATGCGCCAACAGGTGCAGAAACTGGCCTTCGAACTGCAGGTTCGCGGTCTGATGAACGTCCAGTTTGCGGTGAAGAATAACGAAGTTTACCTGATTGAAGTGAACCCGCGTGCGGCACGTACCGTTCCGTTCGTCTCCAAGGCAACTGGTGTACCGCTGGCGAAAGTCGCGGCGCGCGTGATGGCCGGGAAAACGCTGGCACAGCAGGGCGTAACCAAAGAAGTTATCCCGCCGTACTACTCGGTAAAAGAAGTGGTGCTGCCGTTCAACAAGTTCCCGGGCGTTGACCCGCTGTTAGGGCCAGAAATGCGCTCTACCGGGGAAGTGATGGGCGTGGGCCGTACCTTCGCTGAAGCGTTCGCCAAGGCACAGCTGGGCAGTAGCTCCACCATGAAAAAACAGGGTCGTGCACTGCTCTCCGTTCGCGAAGGCGATAAAGAGCGCGTGGTTGACCTGGCAGCGAAACTGCTGAAGTTTGGCTTCGAGCTGGATGCGACGCACGGGACCGCGATTGTTCTGGGTGAAGCGGGTATCAATCCACGTCTGGTGAACAAGGTGCATGAAGGTCGTCCGCACATTCAGGACCGTATCAAGAATGGCGAGTACACCTATATCATCAACACCACCGAAGGTCGTCAGGCGATTGAAGACTCCAAGCTTATTCGCCGCAGCGCGCTGCAGTACAAAGTGCATTATGACACTACGCTGAACGGCGGTTTCGCCACAGCGATGGCGTTGAATGCCGATGCAACCGAGAAGGTAACCTCGGTGCAGGAAATGCACGCGCAGATCAAAAAGTAATAAACAAAAGGTCCGGTGAATATTGCTCTAACCGGATCTGTAATATAATTTTGAAAGGGTTTCTGTAAAGAAACCCTTTTTTTGTCTTGCGTAAGGTCATTCCTGGACAAGTCCGTTTCCGTAACCACATTTTCAATGTAATAAGCACGATATTGCTCACACTAATCAACATTCAAGTCGCATACTATCCTTTATATCCACAATTTTAATATGGCTTAGTTTTTATTAATTTGGACAGGCCGTAGCCAGATTTTTAATTTGTGAAAATGGTGTGCTTATGTGTGAAAAATATGTTGAAAGACCGCTTTATTTGTTAATTGCTGACTGGATGATGGCCGAGGATCGTTGGATCACCGCAAAGGAAATTTCCCGCCATTTTGATATCGAGCACTGCAAAGCAATTAATACGCTCTCTTATATTCTGTCGGAAGTGGGAGAAATTGTTTGTGAAGTTAAGATGATCCCTAATCAGATTGCCGGTCGGGGTTGTCAGTGCCAGCGTCTGGTGAAAGTCGTGAGTATTGACTCTCATCTCTACAGCCGACTGAATCACAATTTGCAGGAGAAAAAGGTGAGCATGGCGAAAACGCCACGCCTGTCTGCCGTTCCTCCAACAGAGCTCAACCGTGAGCAGAAATGGCAGATGATGCTCTCCAAGAGTATGCGTCGCTAATAATCAGTTTGCCTGATGGCGGCATAAACGGTGATTGACGCGTAGGCCGGATAAGCGTGAGCGCATCCGGCATCAATTACTGTGCTGATTTGGGTTTTACGTCCGTTGTGCCTTTCAGGCGTGGCCGGTTTTCTTCGACCCGCGTTAAGGGCAGTGTTTCGTGTAGACCTGTGTGGCAGCGAGTTGCAAGATCCTGATACTCTTTGGTGTTTAGCCGTTTCCAGTGCAGTTCCTGGTCCGTGACTTCACGCAATACGCGAGCGGGTGAGCCAACCAGCATCTGCCTTGCCTCTCCCTGAAATCCGGCTTTGACAAAGCTCATGGCGGCGACAATGCTCTCTTCGCCAATTACTGCGCCGTCCATAATGACGCTGTTCATACCGATCAGCGCATCTCTGCCCACCACGCAACCGTGCAGGATTGCGCCATGGCCGATGTGTCCGTTCTCATGCACGATGGTGTCGGTGTCGCAGTAGCCGTGCATGATGCAGCCATCCTGCAAATTAGAACCTGCCTCCAGGATCAAGCGACCATAGTCACCGCGCAATGACGCGTGCGGGCCAATATAAACTCCGGCACCCACTATGACATCGCCAATCAGCACGGCGCTGGGATGGACAAAGGCATCCGGATGTACCACCGGAATCAGGCCCTCAAAGGCGTAGTAGCTCATCGTTTTATCTCGGTTTTATTGCCGGATAAGCGAATCGCTATCCGGCATCGGCTTATTAACGACCTTTCCACACCGGGTCGCGTTTTTCGGCAAACGCCTGCGGACCTTCAAGCGCATCTTCCGAATGCAGTACAGATGGATAGTGCTTCAGCACGCCGCTGCGGATGTAGCGGTAGCCTTCTTCCACCGGCATTTCGCTGGTGGTGCGATAGATCTCTTTCAGTGCGGCGATAGCCAGCGGGGCGCTATTGACCAACTGCTGCGCCAGTTCACGCGCGCTATCCATCAGTTCGCCCTGGCTGACAACGCGGTTGACGATACCCCAACGCAGCGCTTCTTCGGCGCTCATTCGTCTGCCGGTCATCACCATTTCGTTGACGATTGCCGGTGGCAGCAGCTTAGGCAGACGCAGTACGCCGCCGCTGTCAGGCACGATCCCGAGCTTGGCTTCCGGCAGTGCGAAGCTGGCGTTTTCCGCGCAGACAATAAAATCCGCTGCCAGCGCCAGCTCAAAACCACCGCCAAACGCATAGCCGTTTACCGCAGCGATGACCGGCTTATCGAGATCGAAAATTTCGGTTAAACCGGCGAAGCCGCCTGGGCCAAAATCGGCATCTGGCGCTTCACCTTCAGCTGCTGCTTTTAAGTCCCAGCCTGCAGAAAAGAATTTCTCACCGCCGCCGGTGATAATCGCTACGCGTAATTCCGGGTCGTCACGAAAATTAAGAAACGCTTCACCCATGGCAAAGCTGGTTTTGGCGTCAATGGCATTGGCTTTAGGCCGGTCGAGGGTAATTTCCAGGATCGGGCCGTTACGGGTCAGATGTAATGAATCACTCATAGTTCATCTCCAGATAAATAGATTTCCCGGCAGGAGGAGTTCCTGTCGGAAGGGTTATTTCAGATTTTTTTTGATTATTTTTCCTGAACAATTGCGCGGCAGGTCGGTTCTTATCTCCATAAAAGAGGGAACCTTGAATTTCGCCATATTGTTTTCGCAGAAGCTGAAGAACTCGGCTTCGCTTAATGTTTCACCTTCATTAAGGACGATAAACGCTTTAATGGCTTCATCACGGATTGAATCTTTAATACCGACAACCACAATGTCCTGAATTTTGGGATGCGCAGAAATAATATTTTCCAGCTCGACGCAGGAGACATTTTCCCCGCCGCGTTTAATCATGTTGCAGCGCCTGTCGACGAAATAAAAATAGCCATCCTCATCCTGATAGCCCGAATCACCGGTATGTAACCAGCCCTCAGGTTCCAGCGCTTTGGCGGTAGCCTCCGGCTGCGCGTAGTACTCTTTGAAGATTGTTTTGCCCGGCACGCCTTTAATACAGATTTCGCCAATTTCTCCGGCGGGCAGGGGACGGTTGTGATCGTCACGGATTTCGGCTTCATAGCTAAATCCCACGCGGCCAATGGAGGGCCAGCGTCGTTTGTCACCGGGACGGTCGCCGATAATACCGACGATGGTTTCAGTCATACCGTAGGAGGTCAGCAGCCTGACGCCAAAGCGTTCGGTAAAATCGTCTTTTTCCTGCTCGGATAAATTGAGGTAGAACATCACTTCGCGCAGGTGATGCTGTCTGTCGGTTGGTGCAGCGGGCTGCACCATTAGCGTTCTGATCATCATCGGAATGCATTCGGTAACCGTCGCCTTATATCTATGCACCTGATTCCAGAACGCCCTGGCACTGTACTTCTCTAGCAGCACAAAGGTGCTGCCAGCGGAGAATGCGGGCATTGCGGCGGTACACTGACAATCGATATGAAACGCGGGCATCACCGTCATGTAGACGTCATCATCGCGCAGGGCGATTTGCCAGGCAGAGTAGTAGCCTGCAAACCGCAGGTTGTAGTGGGTAATTACCACCCCTTTAGGCCGCGAGGTGGTGCCTGAGGTAAACAGAATTTCCGCCGTATCGTCAGTGGATAACGCGGGCGTATAGCACAGCGTGGCGGACTGGCGGGATTGCAGTTGGGTAAAGTGACTCACACCGTCGTCAGCCGGAAGCTGTTCGCCAATCAGACAGATATGATTAAGCGGGGTGCTATTTTCCAGTCGTATCTGGCGGTACATAGGATAAAACTGGGCGCTGGTGACCAGCAGACTTACCTGGCTATTTTGCAGGATCCAGGCACTTTCTTCACCCAGCAAGCGGGCATTAATCGGTACCATGATGGCGCCAATTTTTGCCAGCCCAAACCAGCAAAAAATGAATTCCGGACAGTTATCCAGATGCAATGCGACCTTATCGCCCTTGCGGATCCCTAAGGAATGGAACAGGTTTGCCGTGCGGTTAATCTCTTCATTGAGCGAGGCATAGCTAAACTGCCGAACGATTCCTTCGCAGGATTCGAAAATTAACGCCGTTTTATCTCCGTACACCCCGGCCAGGTCGTCCCACATCTGACGTAAGTTTTGTCCGCCAACGATATCCATATTGCTTTATCCACTGAAATCAGGCGTGAGCGCTAACCATCGAGGGGTCAGCGCGTCGCGTTTATTCCTCAACTCTGGCCAGGCCTTTGCCGACCAGCTCATTTATGTCTGCTTCGCTATAACCAATATTTTTCAGAATGGCGGCAGTATCCATGCCATGTGACGGCATGCCACGCCAGATTTTCCCCGGGTTGTTTTTAAATTTCGGCATGATGTTTGGCCCTTTGCAGGTGCGGCCATCCATTGTTTGCCACTGCGTAATAGATTCACGGGCAACGTACTGCGGGTTGCCTTCCAGTTCAGGAATAGTCAGCACCTTCGCGCAGGCGATGTTCAGCTCAGCAAAGCGCGCCTGGACTTCGGCGATGGTGTGCGTTGCCAGCCAGGCGTCCAGTTTCTCTTCCACAAGCGGGCCGTAAGGGCATTCCACACGATGGATAAGCTGGGTGCCTTCCGGGACTTCCGGTGTGCCAAGAATGTGGGCGAGGCCAATATCCTTGAAGCATTCGTTGATTTGCGTGATGCCGACCAGCTCCATGACGATATAGCCATCGGCGCATTTATACAGGCCGCAGCCAGCGTAATACGGGTCTTTGCCTTTGGTCATGCGTGGGCAAATTTCTCCGCCGTTGAAGTAATCCATCATGAAATACTGACCCATGCGCAGCATCACTTCGTACATAGCGATATCGATGCTTTCACCTTTACCCGTTTCGCGCACTTTGTGCAGGGCCGCCAGCGCTGCTGTCGTTGCGGTCATCCCGGAGAAGTAATCGGCGGTGTACGGGAAGGCGGGCATTGGCTGATCCACGTCGCCGTTTTGGATCAGATAGCCGCTGAACGCTTGCGCGATGGTGTTATACGCCGGAAGATTGGTGTACTCCTCGGTACCAAACTGGCCGAAGCCGGAAAGGTGGGCGATAACCAGTTTCGGGTTATGTTCCCACAGCACTTCATCGGTAATACCTCGGCGGGCAAAGGCCGGACCTTTACTGGCTTCAATGAAAATATCGGTGGTTTCCATCAGCTTCAGAAACGCTTCCCGGCCTTCATCTTTGAAAATATTCAGCGACAGGGCGTGCAGGTTACGGCGTGAGAGCTGCGGATAGTTAGGCTGTACGCGGATGGTATCGGCCCATGCGACGTTTTCAATCCAGATAACCTCAGCGCCCCATTCGGCGAACATCTGTCCGGCGAACGGACCGGCAATTTCGATCCCTGAAAAGACAACGCGTACCCCGGAAAGCGGGCCGAAGGCTGGCATTGGTAAATGATTCATCATTTTTCTCCTGGCATTTATGGGTGTCCATGTAGGCCGGATAAGGCGCTCGCGCCGCCATCCGGCATTGATTGCCTGATGGCGACGCTAAGGCGTCTTATCAGGCCTACAGGTTGCGTCGTTCTATCGGTATTGCTTGAGTACCGCACGACCTAACGTCAGGATCTGCATTTCGTCAGAACCACCAGAAACACGGTCAACGCGCAGGTCACGCCAGAAACGCGTGATGCGGTGGTTGCCCGCGATACCAACACCTCCCAGTACCTGCATGGCGGTGTCTACCACTTCAAACGCGGCGTTGGCGCAGAAGTATTTACACATTGCCGCGTCACCAGAAGTAATGGTGCCGTTATCCGCTTTCCATGCGGCTTCCAACAGCATGTTTTTCATGGAGTTCAGTTTGATCGCCATGTGTGCGAACTTCTCCTGGATCAGCTGGAAACGGCCGATCGTTTCGCCAAACTGTACGCGTTGGTTGGCGTAGCGCGCGGCGTCTTCAAAAGCGCACATTGCCGTACCGTAGTTGGTCAGCGCGACGAGGAAGCGTTCATGGTCAAACTCTTCTTTCACACGGTTGAAGCCATTACCTTCCCGACCGAACATGTCTTTCTCGTCCAGTTCAACGTCATCAAAGGTGATTTCACAGCAGCTATCCATGCGCAGACCGAGTTTCTCCAGTTTGTTGACCTTGATACCCGCTTTGCTCATGTCAACAAACCACTCGGTATAAACAGGTTTATCCGGCGATGCACCATCTCTCGCCATCACTACGATGTACGGGGTATAGGCGCTACTGGTGATAAAGCACTTACTGCCATTAAGATAAACCTTACCATTTTTGCGTGTATAAGTGGTTTTCAGACTGCCAACATCCGATCCCGCTCCCGGTTCGGTGATAGCAGAGTTCCACATCTGCTTTCCGGTGCCCTGGAACGCCATGATTTTATCAATTTGCTCCTGAGTCCCTTCACGCAGGAAAGTGTTAAAACCTCCCGGTAATTGGTACAACACGTAAGTCGGTGCGCCAAGACGTCCGAGTTCCATCCAGACGGCGGCAACGGTGACAAAACCGGCTTCCAGGCCGCCGTGTTCTTCTGGGATCAACAGGCTATCGATGCCCATATCCGCCAGCGCTTTTACAAAACGCTCAGGGTAGACGCTGTCGCGATCGCACTCGGCAAAATAAGCTTCCCAGTTCTCACTGGCCATCAGTTCACGAATACCGGCGACAAACAGTTCCTGCTCGTCATTTAAGTTGAAATCCATCTTTCAGCCTCTTGATCAATTGGGTTAATAAGAATTACTTGTCTTTCCAGTGCACTTTGGCGTCTTTAATAAAGGACAGCGTCACCATGATGTTGACGAAGAACAGCGGACATCCCCCGGCGATAATTGCGGTCTGAATGGGCTTCAGCCCACCCAGCGCCAGCAGAACGATGCCGATGACGCCGACCAGAACGGACCAACCGATACGCACCAACAGCGGCGGTTCTTCACCATCACGAACTTCGCGACAGGTGGACATCGCCAGGGTGTAGGAGCAGGCGTTAATCAGCGTGACGGTGGCAATAAAGCAGAGGATAAAGAATCCCCACATGGTGGCGGTGCTGAGCGGTAAAGCAGCCCAGGTTTCGATAATGGCGCGCGCCACGCCGTGTTGTTCAATCAGTTGCGGGATGTTGAGAATGTTTTTATCCATCAGCAGCAGCGTGTTGCTGCCAAGGACGGTCCACAGGATCCAGGTGGAAGCGGTCAGGCCCAGTACCATCCCGAAACACAGTTCACGTACGGTACGACCGCGAGAAATACGTGCCAGGAAGATACTCATCTGGATAGCGTAAATAACCCACCACGCCCAGTAGAAAACAGTCCAGCCCTGCGGGAAGCCGCCTTTGCCGATGGCATCGGTATAGAACAGCATGCGCGGCAGATGCATCAGCAGCATGCCGACCGAGTCGGTGAAGTAGTTCATGATGAAGCTGGCGCCGCTGACGATAAACACCCAGCCGAGCATCAGGAAGCTCAGGTAACTACGTACGTCGCTGGCGATCTTGACCCCTTTTTGCAGGCCGCAGGCCACGCAAATGGCGTTCAATATGATCCAGCAGGTAATGATGATGGCGTCGAGTTGCAGCGTATGCGGAATACCGAACAGCCATTGCATACACTCGGTTACCAGCGGGGTAGCGAGACCGAGGCTGGTGCCCATCGCGAAGATCAGCGCCACCAGATAGAAGTTATCGACGATGGTGCCGAACAAGCCCTTAGCATGCTTCTCGCCAACTAACGGTACCAGCGTGGAACTGGGGCGGATAACGTCCATTTTGCGTACAAAGAAGAAGTAGGCGAACGCGACTGAAAGGAAGCTGTAGGTCGCCCACGGCAGCGGTCCCCAGTGGAACAAGCTGTACGCCAGAGCTATCTCTTTCGCGCCTGTGGAATTTGGTTCCAGACCGAACGGCGGTGTGGAAATATAGTAGTAGATCTCAATAGAGCCCCAGAACAGAACTGCAGCAGATGTACAGGAGGCGAACATCATAAAAATCCAGCTGGCGGTACTAAACTCAGGTTTTTCGTCGCCTAATTTCTTTTTCGAATACGGGCCAAAGACCAACCAGAACCAGCCGAAGAGCATGACGACCATATACCATTCGAATGCCCAACCCCAGACGTTGGTGACATAACTGAATACCGCATTAATAACGACGTTAGCGGCATCAAGATCTCTTACTGTTAACCAACAAAGTATCCCAACAATTATTAATGGCGGAAAAAAAACCTTCGGTTCAATTCCCGACTTTCTCTTTTCATTTTTCATAAGTGAATTCCAGTGTGAAAACGAAATTTATTTAGCGTGCCCGTATGTGATCGTTTGTTTATTTATTATTAATGATTTGTTGATAACTTTTTAACCTCTGGGCGCCTCAGTGAGTAACTCATAATGGGTATTCATTTCCGGCTATTCTGTTATCTGCGTCACACTTTCTTATGCTGGTTATTTTGTCTGAAAATACAAATAATTTCCTTATTAATCATAATGTTGATGTTTATTTTTTAACTTTTTTAAGTGACTGACGTTCAATATTGTTGAACCAGCAAACAATATTGAAAATTTTCGTATTTGACATGTTTCTTTCAATATTGGTGAGGTGCATAACACTATTGAAAGTTACGAATATCAATGTGTGACATTTTCAATATTGGTGATTAATGTTTTATTTCCGAATTAAAGAGCGTGATATCTGTATTTAACACCGCCGATATAAATACGTTTCCTTCATGATTTCTGGAGATGCAATGAAGATAATTACTTGCTACAAATGCGTACCTGATGAGCAGGATATTGCGATTAATAATGCTGATGGAACACTCGATTTCAGCAAAGCAGATGGCAAAATCAGCCAATATGATCTGAATGCGATCGAAGCGGCTTGCCAGTTAAAACAGCAGGTGGGAGAGGCTCAGGTTGTGGCCATGAGCGTCGGCGGCAAAGCGCTGACCAATGCAAAAGGGCGCAAAGATGTGCTCTCCCGTGGCCCTGATGAACTGATTGTTGTCATTGACGATCAATTTGAACAGGCGCTGCCGCAACA
Source organism: Citrobacter sp. Cpo061 (assembly GCF_030332845.1). Taxonomy (NCBI): domain Bacteria; kingdom Pseudomonadati; phylum Pseudomonadota; class Gammaproteobacteria; order Enterobacterales; family Enterobacteriaceae; genus Citrobacter; species Citrobacter sp. Cpo061. The sequence goes on along the minus strand of NZ_JAOWHB010000034.1, from coordinate 201,278 downwards.
AACCGCCACTGCGCTGGCTGCCGCCGCACAAAAATCAGGTTTTGATCTGCTTATTTGCGGCGACGGTTCTTCCGATCTTTATGCACAGCAGGTTGGTCTGCTGGTGGGCGAAATGCTGAACGTGCCGGCGATTAACGGCGTGAGTAAAATCCTCTCGCTTACCGACAGCACGTTGACGGTAGAGCGTGAACTGGAAGATGAAGTTGAAACGCTAAGCATCCCGCTCCCGGCGGTGATCGCAGTTTCTACGGATATCAACACCCCACAAATCCCTTCTATGAAAGCCATCCTTGGCGCAGCGAAAAAACCGGTCCAGGTCTGGTCGTCTGCGGACATTGGGCTGAACGGCGCGCAAGCGTATTCCGAACAACAGGTTGCCGCACCGAAGCAGCGCGAGCGTCAGCGCGTTGTGATTGAAGGTGACGGTGAAGAACAGATTGCCGCGTTTGTCGAGAATCTTCGCAAAATCATTTAATTATCAGGGGATGTTATGAACAAATTTTCCAGTGTCTGGGTATTCAGCGATACCCCTTCTCGTCTGCCGGAACTGATGAATGGTGCGCAGGCTTTAGGTGAAAACGTTAACACGTTTGTGCTCAGCGATGAGGACAGCGCGGCGGCATGCCATTTAGGCGCAGATCATGTCTGGCTGCTCAGCGGCAAACCAGAAGACAGTATGGTTGAAGACTACGCCGATGCGATGGCCGAAACCATTCGTCAGCACAGCGAGGGCGGCGCGGTGCTGCTGTCGAATACGCGTCGGGGCAAGCTGTTAGCGGCAAAGCTGGGCTTTCGCTTGTCGGCTGCGGTCTCAAACGACGCCAGCGCAGTCGCGGTGCAGGACGGAAAAGCGGCGGTCAAACATATGGTCTACGGCGGCCTGGCGATGGGAGCAGAAACAATCGCTTCACCGTTTGCCGTGATCACTCTCAGCAGCGGAACGTTTGACGCGCAGCAACCGGATACCGCCCGCAGCGGCGAGGTGCACACCGTCCAGTGGCAGGCTCCGACTATCGCCGTGACCCGTACGGCAACGCAGGCGCGTCAGAGCAACAGCGTCGATCTCGACAAAGCCCGTCTGGTGGTCAGCGTGGGACGCGGTATTGGTAGCAAAGAAAATATCTCGCTGGCCGAAGCGCTGTGCCAGGCGATTGGCGCTGAGCTGGCCTGTTCCCGTCCAGTGGCGGAAAACGAGAAGTGGATGGAGCACGAACGCTACGTCGGCATTTCCAACCTGATGCTCAAACCAGAACTGTACCTGGCCGTGGGGATCTCCGGGCAGATCCAACATATGGTCGGCGCCAACGGCGCGCAGACGATTTTCGCCATCAACAAAGATAAAAATGCGCCGATCTTCCAGTACGCAGATTTTGGCATCGTTGGCGATGCGCTGAAGATCCTGCCTGCGCTGACGGCTGCTCTGGCGCGTTAAACCATTCGGGCAGGGTGCGAAAGTATCCTGCCACTGACAGGAGTACGTATGTCCGAAGATATCTTTGATGCCATCATCGTGGGTGCAGGTCTGGCCGGTTCGGTTGCGGCGCTGGTGCTGGCTCGGGAAGGTGCACAGGTGCTGGTCATCGAGCGCGGCAATTCTGCTGGCGCGAAGAATGTCACCGGTGGGCGCATGTATGCCCATAGCCTGGAACGCATCATTCCCGGCTTTGCTGAGCAGGCCCCCATTGAACGCATAATCACCCACGAAAAACTCGCCTTTATGACCGACAAAGGGGCGATGACCATCGACTATTGCAATGGTGAAGAGGCTGCATCGTCGCAGGTTTCTTATTCCGTCTTACGCAGCAAATTTGACGCCTGGCTGATGGAGCAGGCCGAGGAGGCGGGAGCCCAGCTTATCACCGGTATTCGGGTGGATAACGTTGTGCAGCGCGAAGGCAAAGTCGTGGGCGTGGAAGCCGACGGCGATATTCTGGAAGCCAAAGTGGTGATCCTTGCTGACGGGGTGAATTCTTTGTTGGCAGAAAAACTGGGCATGGCAAAGCGCGTTGAGGCATCGCATGTTGCCGTTGGCGTAAAAGAGCTGATCGAATTGCCAAAATCGGTGATTGAAGATCGTTTCCAGTTACAGGGGAACGAAGGTGCAGCTTGCCTGTTTGCCGGTTCTCCAACTGATGGGTTGATGGGCGGGGGCTTCCTCTATACTAATGAAACGACCCTTTCTCTGGGGCTGGTCTGCGGTCTTCATCATCTGAAAGATGCTAAAAAATCGGTCCCACAAATGCTGGAAGATTTCAAACAGCATCCGGCGGTTGCCCCACTGATCGCCGGTGGCAAGCTGGTGGAATATGCCGCGCACGTCGTACCGGAGGCCGGTATGAATATGCAGCCTGAACTGGTGGGTGACGGTGTGCTGATTGCCGGTGATGCTGCCGGAATGTGTATGAACCTCGGCTTTACCATCCGCGGTATGGATCTCGCCATATCCGCAGGCGAAGCGGCCGCGAAAACGGTGCTTTCCGCAATGAAGCGCGACGACTTCAGCAAACAGTCGCTGGGCGAATACCGTCAGCATCTCGATGATGGTCCAATGCGCGATATGCGCATGTATCAGAAGCTTCCCGCTTTCCTAGATAACCCACGCATGTTTACCGCCTATCCCGAAATGGCGGTCAGCATCGCGCGCGACCTGTTCACCGTAGATGGCTCTGCTCCGGTGCCAATGCGCAAAAAAATCCTGCGTCATGCGAAGAAAGTGGGCTTCATCAACCTGATGAAAGATGGCCTGAAAGGAGTGACCGTATTATGACATCTCCCGTCAATGTGGACGTCAAACTGGGCGTCAATAAGTTCAATGTGGATGAAGACAGCCCGCACATCATTCTCAAAACCGATCCTGATAAACAGGCGCTGGAAGTACTGATTAAGGCCTGTCCGGCCGGACTGTATAAAAAACAGGACGACGGCAGCGTCCGTTTTGATTACGCCGGATGCCTGGAGTGCGGAACGTGCCGCATTCTCGGACTTGATACAGCGTTGGAAAAATGGGAATACCCGCGCGGGACATTTGGCGTGGAGTTTCGCTACGGCTAATAAGTACGAGGTTGTGCACCCGTAGGTCGGATAAGACGTGGTAGCGTCGCCATCCGGCAATCATGTGGCGCCAATGCCGGATGGCGGCCTAAACACCTTATCCGGCCTACAGATGACGCTTTGCCCGTGTTGAAACAGGAAGTCGCTATGCAGCAGCCCAGGAACTTTGATGACATCAAATTTACCTCTATTCACCGCCGGATAATGCTGTGGGGAAGCGGTGGGCCATTTCTGGATGGTTATGTGCTGGTGATGATTGGCGTGGCGCTGGAACAACTCACGCCAGCGTTGAAACTGGACGCTCAGTGGATTGGTCTGCTGGGGGCCGGCACGCTCGCCGGTCTGTTTGTGGGGACGTCGCTGTTTGGCTACATTTCCGATAAGGTCGGGCGGCGCAAAATGTTTATCATCGATATTATTGCCATTGGCGTGATATCGGCGGCAACCATGTTTGTTTCCTCACCCATTGAGCTGTTGGTAATGCGTGTGCTGATCGGCATTGTGATTGGTGCCGATTATCCGATTGCTACCTCGATGATTACCGAGTTCTCCAATACCCGCCAGCGCGCTTTCTCCATCGGTTTTATCGCCGCGATGTGGTATGTCGGCGCCACCTGTGCCGATCTGGTCGGTTACTGGCTGTATGATGTTGAGGGAGGATGGCGCTGGATGCTGGGCAGCGCGGTGATCCCCTGTATTTTGATCCTGATTGGGCGCTTCGATCTTCCTGAATCGCCGCGCTGGCTGCTGCGTAAAGGTCGGGTGAAAGAGTGTGAAGCGATGATGATCAAGCTGTTCGGCGAACCGGTGGTGTTCGACGAAGAGGCGCCGCAGGAGACGCGCTTCCTACAGCTGTTTAACCGCCGTCATTTCCCGTTTGTCCTGTTTGTCGCCGCTATCTGGACCTGTCAGGTGATCCCGATGTTCGCCATTTATACCTTTGGTCCGCAGATTGTTGGACTGTTGGGGCTTGGTGCCGGGAAAAGCGCGGCGTTGGGCAATGTGGTGATAAGCCTGTGCTTTATGCTGGGGTGCATTCCGCCCATGTTCTGGCTCAATAGCGCGGGCCGTCGGCCATTGTTAATTGGCAGCTTTATTATGATGACGCTGGCGCTGGCCGTGCTGGGGTTAATTCCTGATATGGGAGCGTGGCTGGTGGTGCTGGCGTTTGCCGTGTACGCCTTTTTCTCGGGGGGACCGGGAAATCTTCAGTGGCTGTACCCAAATGAACTGTTCCCTACCGACATTCGCGCGTCTGCCGTCGGGGTGATCATGTCCTTAAGCCGCATCGGCACTATTGTTTCAACCTGGGCGCTGCCGGTGTTCATTACCAAATACGGGATCAGCAATGTCATGCTGATGGGCGCAGGAATTTCGCTGATTGGCCTGCTTGTGTCCATCGCTTTCGCCCCGGAAACGCGAGGTCTGACGCTGGCGCAAACCAGTCAAATGACGATTCGCAGTAAGCCCGTGACCAGGGCGAGTTATTAGGAGTGTTCTGTATTTTCCCTGTAACTCAGTCAGTTAGCCTACAGTTAACTGGGTATATCACTGAAAACAACTGAAAAGCAGGGAGAACACCATGCAAAAACATATCCTGATCACCTCAATTTTTACCGCAGCAGCACTGTTTACCGTGGCCGGTTGTTCCTCAAACCAGGCGGTTAAAACCACCGATGGCAAAACAATCGTCACTGACGGCAAACCGCAAGTCGATGATGATACTGGCCTGGTGTCGTATAAAAATGCGCAAACGGGTAAGACGGAACAGATTAACCGCGATCAGGTTAAAGATATGAGTGAACTGGATAACTAGTTCAGTTTTCTCCATTCAGCCACTCAATAATATTGACTGTTAGCCTGTGGATTAAGTGACTAAACTCACTGTTATTACAATAATGCAGTGAAACAGGCTAATCATGATCCTCATCATTTATGCGCATCCCTATCCGCAGCATTCGCATGCGAATAAGCGGATGCTTGAACAGGCAAGGACGCTGGAGGGCGTGGAGATCCGCTCGCTCTACCAGCTCTACCCCGACTTCAATATCGATATTGCCGCTGAACAGGATGCGCTGGCACGCGCTGATTTGATCATCTGGCAGCATCCGATGCAGTGGTACAGCACACCTCCATTACTCAAGCTGTGGATGGATAAAGTCCTTTCGCACGGCTGGGCGTATGGCCATGGCGGTACTGCGCTGCACGGTAAACATCTGCTGTGGGCGGTGACGACCGGCGGCGGTGAAAACCACTTCGATATTGGCTCCCATCCCGGATTTGATGTGCTTTCTCAACCCTTACAGGCGACGGCACTTTATTGTGGCCTCAAATGGCTACCGCCGTTTGCGATGCACTGTACGTTTATCTGTGATGATGAAACCCTGCAAGCGCAGGCGCGTCACTACAAACAGCGTCTGATGGAATGGCAGGAGGCACACCATGGATAGCCATACGCTGATACAGGCGCTGATTTATCTCGGATCGGCGGCACTGATTGTCCCCATCGCCGTACGGCTGGGACTCGGGTCGGTACTGGGGTATCTCATCGCCGGGTGCATTATCGGCCCATGGGGCCTGAGGCTGGTGACGGACGCCGAATCCATCCTGCATTTTGCGGAGATCGGTGTGGTGCTGATGCTATTTGTCATTGGTCTGGAGCTGGATCCGCAACGTTTGTGGAAACTGCGAGCTTCGGTGTTCGGCGGCGGCGCATTGCAAATGGTGGTCTGCGGAGGCCTGATTGGTGTGTTCTGTATGTTCCTCGGCCTGCGCTGGCAGGTAGCGGAGCTGATCGGCATGACGCTGGCGCTTTCCTCTACGGCCATCGCTATGCAGGCAATGAATGAACGCAACCTGATGGTTTCGCAAATGGGCCGCAGCGCGTTTGCCGTGCTGCTGTTCCAGGATATCGCTGCTATTCCACTGGTGGCGATGATCCCATTACTGGCAGCGAGTGGTGCATCAACAACGCTTGGGGCGTTTGCATTGTCTGCCCTTAAGGTAGCGGGCGCACTGGTGCTGGTGGTGCTGTTAGGTCGTTATGTCACACGTCCTGCCTTGCGTTTTGTCGCCCGTTCGGGCCTGCGGGAAGTGTTCAGTGCCGTTGCGCTGTTCCTCGTGTTTGGCTTCGGTCTGCTGTTGGAAGAGGTTGGATTGTCGATGGCGATGGGGGCATTCCTGGCCGGGGTGCTGCTGGCAAGCTCTGAGTATCGCCACGCGTTGGAAAGCGACATTGAGCCATTTAAAGGACTGCTGCTGGGGCTGTTCTTTATCGGTGTAGGGATGTCTATCGACTTTGGTACGCTGATTGATAATCCCTTGCGCATTATCATTCTACTGGTCGGTTTCCTGGTTATCAAAACCGTCATGCTGTGGTTGATAGCGAAACCGTTGCAGGTGCCGAACAAGCAGCGTCGCTGGTTTGCCGTATTATTAGGGCAGGGCAGTGAGTTTGCCTTTGTGGTGTTTGGCGCGGCGCAAATGGCAAATGTGCTCGATCCTGACTGGGCGAAATCGCTGACGCTGGCGGTGGCGTTGTCGATGGCGGCTACGCCGATTTTGCTGGTGATTTTGACGCGTCTGGAAAAATCGGCGACTGAGGAAGAGCGCGAAGCCGATGAAATCGATGAGGAACAACCTAGGGTGATCATCGCCGGGTTTGGGCGATTTGGCCAGATAACCGGTCGTTTGCTGTTGTCGAGCGGGGTCAAAATGGTGGTTCTTGATCATGACCCGGATCATATCGAAACGCTGCGTAAATTCGGGATGAAGGTTTTCTATGGCGACGCGACCCGGATGGATCTGCTGGAGTCTGCCGGGGCGGCGAAAGCTGAAGTCATTATTAATGCCATTGACGATCCGCAAACCAGTCTGCAATTAACCGAAATGGTGAAAGAGCATTTCCCGCATCTGCAAATTATTGCTCGTGCGCGCGACGTGGATCATTACATCCGCTTGCGCCAGGCGGGCGTGGATATGCCGGAACGTGAAACCTTTGAAGGTGCACTGAAGACCGGACGTCTGGCGCTGGAAGGTCTCGGGCTTGGGCGCTATGAGGCACGTGAGCGGGCTGACGTATTCCGCCGATTCAATACCATGATGGTAGAGGAGATGGTGAAAGGGGAAAATGACGCGACTTCCCGCGCGGCCGTTTATAAACGCACCAGCGCAATGCTGAGTGAAATTATTGCGGAAGATCGTCAGCACTTATCGTTAATTCAGCGCCATGGCTGGCAAGGCACGGATGAAGGTAAGCATACGGGCGACGTCGCCGATGAGCCGGAAGTGAAACCGTCAGCATAGGGTAAAAAATGTGATGTTCTGCAAACTTTACTGCTAATTGGCTGTTTTTGAACTACTGTAATGCTGGCGTACCACCTTAAATAGGTCGGTTCGCCAGCAGAACGGAAAATTTTCCTGTTCATCCTCTTTCCGCCAGTCGACGAAAGATTGCGCTTTCCGTATAGTGGCGACAATTTTTTTGTATCCGGGAAATATTCAATGATCAGTCTGATTGCGGCGTTAGCGGTAGATCGCGTCATCGGTATGGAGAACGCCATGCCGTGGAACCTCCCTGCCGATCTCGCCTGGTTTAAACGTAATACCTTAAACAAGCCGGTTGTCATGGGACGCCACACCTGGGAATCCATCGGGCGACCGTTACCTGGGCGTAAAAATATCGTCATCAGCAGTAAGCCTGGCACCGACGATCGCGTGCAGTGGGTGAAGTCTGTGGATGAAGCAATTGCGGCCTGCGGCGATGAACCTGAAATTATGGTAATTGGCGGTGGGCGTGTGTATGAGCAGTTCCTGCCAAAAGCACAGAAACTGTATCTGACGCACATTGATGCGGAAGTGGAAGGGGATACGCATTTCCCGGACTACGAACCGGATGACTGGGAGTCGGTGTTCAGTGAATTCCACGATGCCGACGCGCAAAACTCTCACAGCTACTGCTTCGAGATTCTGGAACGTCGTTAATACTGTAAGTGCCGGATGGCGGCGAAACGCCTTATCATCCAGCTAATGTAGGCCGGATAAGGTGCGAGCACCGCATCCGGCAAACGACTATCAGGCGTTGACCGCTTCGCCAGGATCCAGATTCAGATGGCGATTTGACGGCTGCACGAAGTACTGTTTATCTTCCCAGCGCAGACAGGTGAGATCGCCTCCCCAGCAACACCCCGTATCCAGCGCGTAAATGCCTTCTGGCGTGCCTTTACCCTCCAGCGATGCCCAGTGCCCGAATGCAATGCTGTACGCTTCACTGACAGGTCCAGGAATGGCAAACCACGGCTTCAGCGGGGCAGGTGCGTCTTCTGGTGACTCTTTGCTGTACATATCCAACTGACCGTTAGGGAAGCAGTAACGCATGCGGGTAAAGGCGTTGGTAATAAAACGCAGGCGTGCCAGCCCGGTCAGTTCCGGGGTCCAGTTATTGGGCATGTCGCCGTACATCGCATCAAGGAAGAAGGGATACGAGTCGCTCGACAGCACGGCTTCAACATCGCGAGCACAGTCTTTTGCCGTCTGCAGGTCCCACTGTGGGGTGATACCGGCATGCGCCATCACCAGCTTCTTCTCTTCGTCTACCTGCAACAGCGGTTGACGGCGGAGCCAGTTAAGTAATTCGTCGGCATCCGGTGCTTCGAGCAGCGATGTGACCCTGTCTTTAGGTTTATTACGACTGATACCGGCAAATACGGCCAGCAGGTGTAAATCGTGATTACCCAATACTAACCGCACGCTGTCGCCCAGTGATTTCACGTAGCGCAAAACGTCCAGCGAGCCCGGTCCACGAGCGACCAGATCGCCGGTGAGCCATAGGGTGTCTTTTTCGGAATTAAAGTCTACCTGATGCAGCAAGGCTACCAGTTCATCGTAACAACCGTGAACGTCGCCAATAAGGTATGTCGCCATAGTTATTGTTTTAATGAATGAGTGTTGGAACGGCGAGTCGGAATACGGGAATATCGATGGTAAAGGCGATGCCTTGTTCATCGATCATTTCGTAATGACCCTGCATGGTGCCCAGCGGTGTTTCAATCACCGCACCGCTGGTGTACTGGTACTCTTCGCCGGGTTCGATGTGGGGCTGGACGCCAACCACGCCTTCACCCTGAACTTCGGTTTCGCGGCCATGACCATTAGTGATCAACCAATAACGCCCCAACAGCTGCACAGGCGCTCGCCCCAAATTGCGGATAGTTACGGTGTAAGCAAAAACGTAACGTTCATCATCAGGTGAGGATTGCGCCTCAATGTAGACGCTTTGTACCTGAATGCACACTCGGGGCGAATTGATCATGTTTAACTCTCCTTCGATGGCGCGTTTTCTGACAGATAGTTAGCCATCCGGCAGTATTGCGCGACAGAGATATTTTCCGCTCGCATCGCCGGATCAATGCCCAGCTCTGTCAGTACTTCAACGCTAAACAGGTTGCCGAGACTGTTACGTACCGTTTTACGGCGCTGATTAAACGCTTCGGTGGTAATACGGCTCAGCACACGAACATCTTTAACCGGGTACGGCATCGTCGTATGAGGGACCAGACGCACAACGGCTGAATCAACTTTAGGCGCTGGCGTAAATGCGGAAGGCGGTACTTCAAGTACCGGGATCACATTGCAGTAATACTGCGCCATGACGCTTAATCGACCATACGCTTTACTGTTTGGCCCTGCAACCAGACGATTCACCACCTCTTTTTGCAACATGAAATGCATGTCGGCAATGGCATCAGTATAGGAAAAAAGATGGAACATGAGCGGCGTGGAGATGTTGTACGGCAGGTTGCCGAATACGCGCAGCGGCTGTCCCATCGTTTGTGCCAGTTCGCCGAAGTTCATGGTCATGGCATCTTGCTGATAAATCGTCAGCTTAGGCCCTAAAAACGGGTGTGTCTGTAGGCGTGCTGCCAGATCGCGGTCGAGTTCAATGACCGTGAGCTTGTCCAGACGTTCGCCTACTGGTTCGGTCAATGCCGCCAGGCCCGGGCCGATTTCGACCATAGCCTGACCTTTCTGCGGGTTGATAGCAGAGACAATACTTTCGATCACAAACTGATCGTTGAGGAAGTTCTGCCCGAAACGTTTACGGGCTAAATGGCCCTGATGGACTCGATTATTCATTGGTATTAACAATCATTTTGATGGCGAGATTAAGCGCCGTAATAAAACTGCCGACATCTGCTTGTCCACGGCCCGCGAGTTCAAGTGCGGTGCCGTGATCGACGGATGTGCGAATAAAGGGCAGGCCCAGCGTGATATTCACACCGCGACCAAATCCCTGGTATTTTAGCACGGGGAGACCCTGATCGTGGTACATTGCCAGCACGGCATCCGCGTGGTCGAGATATTTGGGCTGAAACAGCGTATCTGCGGGCAGCGGACCGTTTAATTTCATTCCCTGCGCACGCAGTTCATCGAGTACCGGAATGATGGTATCTATCTCTTCCGTTCCCATATGACCGCCTTCCCCAGCATGCGGGTTAAGACCGCACACCAGAATATGCGGATCGGCAATGCCGAACTTGGTGCGTAAATCATGATGCAAAATGCCGATCACTTCCTGAAGCAAGGCGGGCGTAATGGCGTCGGCAACGGCTCTGAGCGGCAAATGCGTGGTTGCCAGGGCAACGCGCAGCTCTTCGGTCGCCAGCATCATAACAACTTTCTTTGCCTGTGAGCGCTCTTCAAAAAACTCGGTATGTCCGGTAAACGGGACGCCAGCGTCATTGATAACGCCCTTGTGAACCGGGCCGGTGATCAGCGCCGCAAACTCACCTTGCAGACAGCCATCGCAGGCGCGAGCCAGCGTATCCACCACATATTGCCCGTTTTCTACCGCCAACTGACCCGCGACAACAGGTGCCCGCAGCGCAATCGGTAACAGCGTCAATGTGCCTGCTGATTGCGGTTTGGCTGGGGTATCTGGAGAGTAGGGGAGGAGTGAAAGCGGTAACCCGAGCATCGCTGCCCGGTCATTGAGGAGTGCTGCATCCGCACAGACAACAAGTTCTACAGGCCAATCGCGCTGGGCGAGCTGAACCACCAGGTCCGGGCCAATCCCGGCGGGTTCGCCGGGAGTGATAACAACGCGATGAGCACGAGTCATTAGTTGCTCAGAACTTTAACGTAAGCGCTGGCGCGCTGTTCCTGCATCCAGGTTGCTGCTTCTTCCGAGAATTTACGGTTCATCAGCATACGGTAAGCTCTGTCTTTCTGCGCTGCGTCAGTTTTATCAACGTTACGCGTATCCAGCAGTTCGATCAGATGCCAACCGAAAGAGGAGTGCACCGGGACGCTCATCTGGCCTTTGTTAAGTTTGGTCAGCGCATCGCGGAAAGCAGGGTCGAAAATATCCGCTGCAGCCCAGCCCAGATCGCCGCCCTGGTTGGCAGAGCCTGGATCCTGAGAAAACTCTTTAGCGGCTGCCGCGAAGGTCGTTTTACCGCTCTTAATGTCTGCCGCGATTTGTTCCAGCTTCAGACGCGCCTGCTGATCGGTCATGATCGGCGACGGCTTAAGCAGAATGTGGCGAGCGTGAACTTCAGTCACGGAGATGCTCTGGCTTTGGCCACGCATATCGTTGACTTTCAGGATGTGGAAGCCGACACCGGAACGAATTGGGCCAATGATATCGCCTTTTTTCGCAGTGCTTAACGCCTGGGCAAAGATACCCGGCAGCTCCTGAATACGTCCCCAGCCCATCTGGCCGCCTTTCAGCGCCTGCTGGTCAGCGGAATAAGTAATAGCCAGTTTGCCGAAATCACTACCGTTACGCGCTTCATCAACAACAGAGCGCGCCTGGCTTTCAGCCGCGTTAACCTGGTCGGACGTTGGGTTTTCCGGTAATGGGATCAGAATGTGGCTCAGGTTCAGCTCGGTGCTGGCATCGTTTTGGTTGCCTACCTGCTGCGCCAGGGCATCCACTTCCTGAGGCAGGATAGTGACGCGACGGCGAACTTCGTTGTTACGCACTTCGGAGATGGTCATCTCTTTGCGGATCTGGCTACGATAGGTTGAATAGCTTAAGCCATCCTGTGCCAGACGGCTGCGCATCTGATCCAGCGTCATGTTGTTCTGCTTGGCGATGTTGGCAATAGCCTGATCCAACTGCTCGTCCGAGATTTTCACCCCCATCTTCTGACCCATTTGCAGGAGGATTTGATCCATGATCAAACGTTCCAGGATCTGATGACGCAGCGTGGCGTCATCCGGTAATTGCTGACCAGCCTGACCTGCATTCAGTTTTACTGACTGCATTAAGCCATCGACGTCGCTTTCCAGAACGACGCCGTTATTGACGACGGCTGCAACTTTATCGACTACCTGTGGGGCAGCGAAACTGGTATTCGCGATCATGGCGATACCGAGAAGCAGCGTTTTCCAGTTCTTCATACTTTTTCCATTATTAATTAACCGCAATGCGGATTACGTTGTATACCCTTCGTCTTTCAAGCCGCATTTTTGTTGGCTGCCTTCACTCACCCCAGTCACTTACTTATGTAAGCTCTTGGGGATTCTCTCAGTTGCCGCCTCAATGCAGCTCGAAATCCATTGGGTATCAATAAATCAGATCATAAAGAGCTTTGATACGGCAAAATGTTCGAACGCAGCATTTGGTTGGTGCCGAGACCGTAGTTGGAGCTCAGACCGCGCAGTTCGATATTAAAGCCGATCGTGTTGTCATAAATCGCGTGTTGCTGGGTATTATCCCAACCGTTCAGCTTACGCTCGTAGCCGAAGCGAATGGCGTAACAGCAGGAGTTGTACTGTAAGCCAAGCATTGAATCTGCTTCTTTGTTCACCTTGGTATCGAAGTAGTAAGCACCAACAATCGACCAACGCTCAGCAATCGGGAAGCTTGCCACCGCGCCCACCTGCGAAATCCCGTTTTCATACTGGGCGTTAGTTACATCACGTGAAGGTACAGCGGCCTTAATATACTCTGGGCTGGCATAACGGTAGTTCAATTGCAGCATACGGTTTTCGTCGCGTCGGTATTCGATACTGCTATTGCTGGTGGCTATGCTATCCAGACGCGTGTCGTACTGGATCCCACTGCGTAAACCCCAACGATCGGAGATGCGCCAGTAGGTATCGCCAGCCCATACCAGTGAACCTGTTTTGTCGTCATTCTCCCATTCTGTATGGTCATCGCCAGTGCGAGACTCGGTGAAATAGTAGATTTGACCCACAGAAATATTAAAACGTTCAACTGCCGCGTCATCATAAACGCGAGATGTGACCCCGGTCGTTACCTGGTTGGCAGAAGCGATACGGTCCAGACCACTATAGGTGCGGTCACGGAACAGGCCGCTGTAGTCAGATTGCAGCAGCGAGGAGTCATAGTTATTGATATGACTTTGGTTGCGATACGGGACGTACAGGTACTGCGCGCGCGGCTCCAGCGTCTGGGTATAACCCGGCGCCAGCATTTGCATGTCACGCTCAAATACCATCTTGCCGTCGACTTTAAACTGCGGCATGACGCGGTTGGCGGAATCATCAAGCTTAGTGGCATTATTGGTGTTATACCAATCCAGGTTGGTCTGCTGGTAGTGCGTTGCCAGCAGCTTCGCTTCGGTATTGACACTGCCCCAGTTATTCGACAACGGCAGATTGATCGTCGGTTCCAGGTGAACACGCGTTGCTTCCGGCATGTAATCCTTGGTATTAACGAAATGCACCGCTTGCCCATAAATCCGGGTATCGAACGGACCGACGTCATTCTGATAGAAATTAACGTCTAGCTGTGGCTGAGCGGAGTAGCTACTGTTGTTCTGATCAGCAAAGACCTGGAACTGCTTGGTCGATACCGTGGCGTCAAAGTTCTGCACCGCGTATCCGACGCTGAATTTTTGCGTGGCGTAGCCATCGGTACTGGAACCGTACTTGTTGTCAAAGTCGTTAAAGTAGCTGGAGTCGCTGACCTTGGTGTAGTCGACGTTGAAACGCCACACCTGGTCCATCACCCCAGAGTGCTGCCAGTAGAACAGCCAGCGACGTGAATTGTCATCATTCGGATGTTCGTCCTCGTACACTTTATCGGAATTCAGATAGTCGAACTCCATCAAGCCCGCACCCGCCTGGGTGAGGTAGCGGAATTCGTTCTCCCACATGATCCCGCCACGACGGTGCATATAATGTGGCGTGATGGTGGCGTCCATATTGGGCGCAATGTTCCAGTAATACGGGAGGTAGAACTCAAAATAGTTATTGGTGGAATATTTTGCGTTCGGGATCAGGAAACCGGAACGGCGCTTATCGCCGACGGGTAACTGTAAATAAGGACTATAAAAGACCGGAACCGGACCCAGTTTAAAACGGGCGTTCCAGATCTCTGCGACCTGTTCTTCACGGTCGTGGATAACTTCGCTACCGACGACGCTCCAGGTATCGGAACCTGGCAGACAGGAGGTAAAGCTACCGTTTTCCAGAATGGTATAACGGTTTTCCCCACGCTGTTTCATCAGGTCGGCTTTCCCGCGCCCCTGACGGCCGACCATCTGGTAATCACCTTCCCAGATGTTGGTATCTTTGGTATTCAGATTGGACCAGCCCTTCGGCCCCTTCAGAATAACCTGATTGTCGTCATAATGGACATTGCCCAACGCATCGACGGTACGTATTGGCTCCGGCTGGCCTTCAGCCTGCTTCTGATGAAGCTGTACTTCGTCGGCCTGCAGGCGGCTGTTACCCTGTGCGATATCCACGTTGCCGGTAAACACCGCGTCATCGGGATAATTCCCTTTTGCGTTGTCGGCATTGATGGTGACGGGTAACTCATTAGTCTCGCCCTGTACCAGAGGACGGTCATAGCTCGGCACGCCCAGCATACACTGTGAGGCGAGATCGGCTGCCAGGCCCTGATGGCTATAGAGGGCGCTGGCAATCATGGTGGCCAGAAGAGTGGGAATACGTTTTTTCATACGTTGTATTTATTGTTCCATCATCAGTAGCGTCGCGCGTGACAAACGGTCACAGCCTAACTTATCTCATCTTCACTTCGCTAGTATTAATCCTGCCCATTTTATACCCGCCACCTTTCAAGCTGCATCTTCGTTGTCTTCCTCGTTCACCCCCGTCACTTACATGGGTAAGCTCCAGGGGACTCACTACGTTGCCGCCTTGCTGCAACTCGAAATCCAACGGGTATAGCGTTTGTGGTGTTAGGCACGGCATTGAATGACAGGTATGATAATGCAAATTATAGGCGATGTCCCACAATTGACCGCAGCCGTAAATCGGTAAAAGCACCTTATATTGTGGGACATAGCCTGGCTGAGAGCGGAAAGATTTGGGGAGTCTATGCAGTATTGGGGAAAGATAATTGGTGTAGCCGTGGCCTTAATGATGGGCGGCGGCTTCTGGGGTGTGGTTCTGGGGCTGTTAGTTGGCCACATGTTCGACAAAGCCCGCATGCGCAAAATGGCGTGGTTTGCCAACCAACGTGAACGCCAGGCGCTGTTTTTTGCCACCACTTTTGAGGTGATGGGACATCTGACCAAATCCAAAGGTCGTGTCACGGAAGCCGATATTCATATCGCCAGCCTGTTGATGGATCGGATGAATTTGCACGGTGACTCGCGAACGGCAGCACAACATGCCTTCCGGGTAGGAAAATCGGATAATTACCCATTACGTGAAAAGATGCGTCAGTTTCGCAGCGTCTGTTTTGGGCGATTCGATCTGATCCGCATGTTTCTGGAGATTCAGATCCAGGCGGCATTTGCCGATGGGTCGTTGCATCCTAACGAACGTGAAGTGCTGTATGTGATTGCTGAAGAGTTGGGGATCTCACGCACCCAATTTGATCAGTTCCTGCGCATGATGCAGGGCGGCGCACAGTTTGGCGGCGGATATCAGCAGCAGTCTGGCGGCGGTGGCTGGCAGCAGGCGCAACGCGGCCCGACGCTGGAAGACGCCTGTAATGTGCTGGGTGTGAAAACGACCGACGATGCGACCACCATCAAGCGCGCTTACCGTAAGCTGATGAGCGAGCACCATCCGGACAAACTGGTTGCGAAAGGTCTGCCGCCAGAGATGATGGAAATGGCGAAGCAAAAAGCGCAGGAAATCCAAAAAGCTTACGAGCTGATTAAGGATCAAAAAGGATTCAAGTGATTGAATTGCCGGATGCGGCTAGCGCCTTATCCGGCCTACGTTAATGAATGTAGGCCGGGCAAGCGAAGCGCCCCCGGCATAAATTGGCTCAGAATTTAAAAATCCGCCGGGACTTTAAACGTCATACTGTTGCCGTATTCGGGATGCGTGATGGTTAACATCTCTGCATGCAGCAACAGGCGTGGCGCTAACGCGAGAGCTTCCGGCGGAGCATAGAAGCGGTCGCCCAGGATAGGATGCCCTAAAGCCAGCATATGCACACGCAGCTGGTGGGAGCGTCCGGTAATGGGTTTGAGCACGACCCGGGCGGTGTTATCCGCCGCGAACTCCACGACTTCATACTCGGTCTGCGCCGATTTCCCGGTCTCATAACATACTTTTTGCTTTGGTCTGTTTGGCCAGTCGCAAATCAGCGGTAAATCAACCAGACCCTCGGCCGGAGCAGGATGCCCCCAGACGCGTGCGACATACTGTTTTTTCGGTTCGCGCTCGCGAAACTGGCGTTTTAGCTCGCGCTCTGCCGCTTTGGTTAGCGCGACTACAATCACGCCGCTGGTTGCCATATCCAGACGATGCACGGATTCAGCCTGCGGATAATCGCGCTGAATACGCGTCATCACGCTGTCTTTGTGCTCATCCAGACGACCTGGCACAGACAACAAGCCGCTCGGCTTGTTGACCACCATAATGTGTTCATCCTGATACAGGATGACCAGCCAGGGTTCCTGCGGCGGATTGTAGTTTTCCATCCCCATGTATGGCTCCGTTACTGATGCGTCACGACGATCAGGCGCAGGGCATCGAGACGCCAGCCCGCCTGATCCAGGCTTTCCATCACCTGCTGACGGTTGCTTTCAATTGCGCTAAGTTCGTCATCACGGATGTTCGGGTTAACGGCACGCAGCGCTTCGAGACGGGAAAGTTCTGCCGTCAGCTTCTCGTCAGCTTCTTTACGCGCTGCGTCGATCAGCGCACGGGCTGATTTTTCCACCTGCGCTTCACCGAGTTGCAGAATGGCATGAACATCCTGCTGCACGGCGTTGACCAGTTTGCTGCCGGTGTGGCGGTTAACGGCGCTGAGCTGACGGTTAAAGGTTTCGAACTCAACCTGTGCAGCAAGGTTATTGCCGTTTTTATCCAGCAGCATGCGTACCGGCGTTGGTGGCAGGAAGCGGTTTAGCTGCAGTTGTTTCGGCGCTTGCGCTTCAACAACATAGACCAGCTCAACCAGCAGTGTACCAACAGGTAATGCTTTGTTTTTTAACAACGAAATAGTGCTGCTTCCGGTGTCGCCGGAGAGGATCAGATCCAGACCATTGCGGATCAGCGGATGCTCCCAGGTAATAAACTGGGCATCTTCACGCGACAGGGCGACATCGCGCTCGAACGTAATGGTGCAGCCATCTTCCGGCAGCCCAGGGAAATCCGGCACCAGCATATGATCGGACGGCGTCAGCACGATTAAATTGTCGCCACGGTCATCCTGATTAATACCGACGATATCAAACAGGTTCATGGCGAAGGCGATCAGGCTGGTATCGTCGTCCTGTTCTTCAATACTCTCAGCCAACGCCAGTGCTTTTTCGCCGCCGTTAGAGTGGATCTCCAGCAGGCGATCGCGACCTTGCTCCAGCTGTGCTTTCAGCGCGTCATGCTGTTCGCGGCAGGTTTTGATCAGATCGTCAAAGCCCTCGGTATTTTCTGGTTCAGCCAGGTAGCCGATCAGATTGTTATAGACCGTGTCATAGATGGTACGGCCGGTCGGGCAGGTGTGTTCGAACGCATCCAGACCTTCGTGGTACCAGCGCACCAGCACAGATTGCGCGGTTTTTTCCAGGTACGGAACGTGAATCTGAATATCATGCGCCTGACCAATACGGTCCAGACGGCCAATACGCTGTTCCAGCAGATCCGGGTTGAACGGCAGGTCAAACATCACCAGATTGCTGGCGAACTGGAAGTTACGCCCTTCGGAGCCGATTTCAGAACACAGCATTACCTGGGCGCCGCTATCTTCTTCGCTAAACCATGCTGCGGCGCGGTCACGCTCAATGATCGACATCCCTTCATGGAATACGGCAGCGCGGATACCTTCGCGCTCGCGCAGAACCTGCTCCAGCTGAAGCGCGGTGGTGGCTTTTGCACAGATAACTAATACTTTTTGCGAGCGGTGGCTGGTCAGGTAGCCCATCAGCCATTCCACGCGCGGGTCAAAGTTCCACCAGGTGCCGGTGTCACCTTCGAATTCCTGATAAATCTGTTCCGGGTAAAGCATGTCGCGCGCCCGGTCTTCCGCACTTTTACGCGCGCCCATAATGCCGGAGACTTTAATCGCCGTCTGGTATTGGGTCGGCAGCGGCAGCTTGATGGTGTGCAGCTCGCGTTTCGGAAAGCCTTTCACACCGTTACGGGTGTTACGGAACAGCACACGGCTGGTGCCATGGCGGTCCATCAGCATCGAAACCAGCTCCTGACGCGCGCTCTGGGCGTCTTCGCTGTCGCTGTTTGCCGCCTGCAATAGCGGCTCAATGTCCTGCTCGCCAATCATGTCGCCTAACATGTTCAGCTCATTGTTACTCAGCTTGTTGCCTGCCAGCAGCATGGCGACGGCGTCGGCGACCGGACGATAATTTTTTTGCTCTTCAACAAACTGGGCGAAATCATGGAAACGGCTCGGGTCCAGCAGGCGCAGGCGTGCAAAGTGACTTTCCATGCCCAGTTGCTCCGGTGTAGCGGTTAGCAGCAGGATGCCCGGCACACGTTCTGCCAGTTGTTCAATGGCCATATATTCGCGGCTGGGCGCGTCTTCGCTCCACACAAGGTGATGGGCTTCATCGACAATCAGCAGATCCCACTCGGCGTCACACAGGTGCTCCAGACGTTGTTTATTACGACGGGCAAAGTCCAGCGAGCAGATGACCAGTTGTTCGGTTTCAAACGGGTTGTAGGCGTCGTGCTGCGCTTCTGCATAACGCTCATCATCAAACAGCGCAAAACGCAGGTTGAAACGGCGCAGCATTTCGACCAGCCACTGGTGCTGTAATGTCTCCGGGACGATGATCAGCACGCGCTCTGCGGCGCCAGACAGCAGCTGTTGATGCAGGATCATCCCGGCTTCAATGGTTTTACCTAAACCCACTTCGTCTGCCAGTAAAACGCGAGGGGCATGACGGCGGCCAACATCATGAGCAATGTTAAGCTGGTGAGGAATCAGGCTGGTACGTTGACCACGCAAACCACTCCACGGCATACGGTATTGTTCGCTCTGAAATTTGCGTGCGCGATAGCGCAGAGCAAAGCGATCCATGCGATCAATCTGGCCGGCAAACAGGCGATCTTGTGGTTTACTGAATACCAGTTTGCTGTCGAGCAGTACTTCACGCAGCGTGACACCGGTTTCTTCGGTATCCAGGCGGGTTCCGATATAGGCAAGCAGGCCGTTTTCTTCTTTTACTTCATCGACATGCAGTTGCCAGCCTTCATGGCTTGTTATCGTATCGCCAGGATTGAACATCACGCGGGTCACGGGGGAATCACTGCGCGCATACAGACGGTTTTCGCCCGTCGATGAGAAAAGTAAAGTGACGGTTCGCGCATCCATGGCGACAACAGTACCAAGTCCCAATTCGCTTTCTGTATCGCTGATCCAGCGTTGACCAAGTGTAAAAGGCATATATGTTCGGCTCTATATCTTTAATTGCAGGCAATACTCGTCATTTTCCGGGCTAGTCCCCGTTATTGAGAGCATACGACCCCGCTACCAGGCTAATAAATCAGTGGTAGTGGTGTTAAATGGGTCCAGGAATGGAAAGGGCGCTATGGTACTGGATGGCGGCGGTTTCGTCACGCGTCAAAATAACCCCAGTTGTCCTGTGAGTAGTGTAGCAAAATTATCGTCAATAAAGGGAAGAATTCCCTCGGCAACGGGTTGGATCTGGCGGGTCAGATAATGCTCGTAATCGAGTACAGATAGCTGATAATCAACAGGTTCTGGGCCATTGACCGTCCAGACATATTTTATGGTTCCGCGATTCTGATACTGTGGCGGACGCCCCAGCTTTACATTCTGCTCATCGGCGAGTCGCGCGGCACGAACGTGTGGTGGAACATTTCGCTGGTATTCGCTTAACGGGCGGCGCAGGCGCTTGCGGTACACCAGTTGTTCATCCATTTCGCCGGCCATAAGACGGTCAATAGTCTCGCGAACAAACTCCTGATAAGGTTCGTTACGAAAAATTCGCAGGTATAGCTCCTGCTGAAATTGTTGGGCCAGCGGCGTCCAGTCGGTTCGTACCGTTTCCAGTCCCTTAAACACCATACGTTGCTCAGCACCGTCCTGAATCATCCCTGCATAGCGTTTTTTACTGCCGGTATCTGCACCGCGAATGGTCGGCATCAGAAAGCGACAAAAATGGGTTTCAAATTCCAGCTCCAGCGCGCTGGTCAGATTTTGTTGCTTCAGCGATTGCGCCCACCAGGTGTTGACATAGCTCACCAGTTCCCGACCAATTCGGGCTGCATCGTCTTCTGAGTGCGCCTTTTTCAGCCAGACAAAGGTGGAATCGGTATCGCCATAAATGACATCGTAACCCTGAGCCTCAATTAACGCTTTGGTCTGGCGCATGATCGCATGGCCGCGCATGGTAATGGACGAGGCCAGTCTCGGGTCGAAAAAGCGACAGGCGGTGGTGCCCAGCACGCCGTAAAATGCGTTCATGATGATTTTCAACGCCTGCGAGAGTGGCTTATTGCCGCGGCGTTTTGCTTCTTCGCGCCCGTGCCAGATCTGAGTAACGATTTCAGGCAGGCAGTGCTTTTCGCGTGAAAACCAGGCGTCAAGGAAACCTTCGGTGCTGTGTTCCGGATCCGGCTGCGCCATCCCTTCGATAAGCCCCACCGGGTCGATTAAAAAAGTACGAATTATTGAGGGATACAGGCTTTTGTAATCCAGCACCAGTACGGAGTCGTATAAGCCTGGGCGCGAGTCCATCACGTAGCCGCCGGGACTGGCGTGCGCGGGGACTTCACCCAGATTCGGCGCCACATAACCCGCCCGGTGCATTCGTGGCAGGTAGAGATGTCCGAAGGCGGCAACTGAACCACCGTGCCGGTCGACCGGCAGACCGTTGACCGTCGATCGTTCCAGCAGAAATGGCATGATCTCGGTTTTGTGAAAAATGCGCGTGACCAACTCACAGTCTTTGAGATTGTAGGTGGCAAGCGCGGGTTTATCCTGGGCAAATCGACGGTCGATTTCGTCCATTCTGTCCCACGGATTATCAATCGACTTCCCTTCGCCCAACAGCTCCTGTGACACTGTTTCCAGTGAAAATGACGAGAAATTCCAGAACGCGGATTTTAGCGCCTCAATACCGTCGATAATCAGGCGCCCCTTAGCCTGAGCGAAGAATACGCCGTTCTTGAAGCCATGCTCGCGCCACTCAAGCTCGCTGCTATCGCGACCAAAACGCAGGGGAATGCGGTAACGTTCGGCGTGCTTTTGCAGGACGCGTAAATCGAATTGCACGACGTTCCAGCCGATTATCACATCAGGATCGTGACGGGCAATCCAGTCATTGAGTTTTTCCAGCAACTGCGGGCGGCTTGCAACGTACTCAAGTTCAAAATCAAGCGTAGAGGCGTCGCCGTTTGCCGGGCCGAGCATATAGACAATACGTTGCCCGCAGCCTTCAAGACCGATGCAATAGAGTTCGCCGTGGCGCGTGGTTTCAATATCCAGCGATACCCATTTTAGCGGTGGTCGATAGTCAGGGTTCGGCTTCAGGCGGGCATTCACCAGCATGTCATTATGTCCGTCGCCTTCGACCCAAACAGGGGAGGTGATAAAGCGCTCCATCAGATACCGCTCAGGTGGGCGTACGTCGCCCTCATAGACGGTGACTGCGTTTTCGCGCAGCAGTTTTTCCAATCGCATGAGCTGGCGATGTGAGCGGCAATACAGGCCGGAAACAGGATTGCGGTGGAAGTCTTGCAATTGCAGCGATTTCAGGCGATAGCCGTTTTCAGTGCGTAATAATGACATTACGCGAGGAACCTGACTGGTGGGAATAAACGCGACCGACTCCTGAGGCGCGAGCGTGACCTGCAGCGGCCCATCGTCTGTAGCCAGCCAGAATGAGACCTCAGTTCCCTGCGGGGTGTCCCGCCAGTGCCGGGTTAAAATAAAACCTGCTTGCGCCACGCTGCGTATCCGTCAAAAAGCCAGGCATTATTATAGCTTGGTTCTGATAGATTAGCTGTGATTTTATACAGTTGTCATGCTCAGAAGAGGTTACTGCCCGAAATACGCTTTCCTGAGTAAAATAATTATTCCTACCTGACAATGTTATCTTCATATGCAATATATGAATAAAATAGCTTTGATAGGCTACAGATAGATATGTTATAGCTGGTATTTGTACATTAGTTTCCATTAATTACGCTGTTTATGTTTTAATTGTTAATTACAAGTTCGTTTTCATACTTTTTATGATTTTTAGGAATAGTGCTCATTTGATTTTGCTACATATTTCTCGGATTAGTGAAAAAATTATATTTTTATTTGTTTTTATTAGCTGTTAGTGTAAAACTTTCATTCGAAATGTTTGGGTCATTATCTTAAATATAATATATTTAAATGGGGTTGTTATTGTTCTAACTAAGCAGTTTCAATTCAATTTCGTCGGGAAATTCTCTGTGAATATAATTTTATTTTGTCGATGGCTTGTGCATTTTTTTGTCCTTTTAATATTAATTTTGAAAAAATGGAGTTTTTATGAACGTTCTTTCCAAACATCAGCTTGGCATTAAATATCAGAACTATATGTTTGTTAACACAATGATTTCTAATCCAGCGATTAAAACTGTGAGCAAATATATTTTATATAAAACATGGGACGGTAAGTTGTGGAATGCTGAAATTATTGAAAATGGTAGCGCTTTTTTTCACTGGCAGGGTAATGACAAAAGTAAGGGGCACAAAGATACAGTGATTAATTATCTGCTGAACGGGCAGAAGTGGCAGGCGACCATTGCGGATTATGTCTTTTTCCATTGTCTGGAAGGAAATAAGGTTCATGGACACTATGATAATGTAATTGATTATATCTGTTCAAATGATTGTGTATACCAAGGTTCATTCGCCGAATATTATAGCGAATAACTATAAAGGAGCGCGTAGATTATCTGCGCGCTTATTTTTTTTACTGCCCGTAATACGCTTTTGCACCGTGTTTGCGCAGGTAGTGTTTATCTAGCAGGGTTTGCTGCATATCCGGTAACTGCGGCGCGAGCTGGCGACAGAAGATCCCCATATAGGCGACTTCTTCCAGCACGATGGCGTTATGCACCGCATCTTCGGCATTTTTTCCCCAGGCAAATGGACCGTGAGAGTGCACCAGCACGCCAGGCATCTGTGAGGCGTCAATACCCTGTTTTTCAAAGGTTTCAACGATTACGTTACCGGTTTCCCATTCATATTCGCCGTTGATTTCTTCGTCGGTCATTTTGCGTGTGCAGGGAATCGAACCGTAGAAATAGTCCGCATGGGTGGTCCCCGTTGCCGGAATCGACTGACCCGCCTGCGCCCAGATGGTTGCATGGCGCGAATGGGTGTGAACAATGCCGCCAATGGTCGGGAATGCCTGATACAGCAAACGATGTGTTGGGGTATCTGAGGAAGGTTTCTTCGTACCTTCTACAACTTCACCCGTGGCGATACTGACTACCACCATATCGTCGGCGGTCATTACGCTGTAATCGACTCCTGAAGGTTTAATCATAAACACGCCGCGCTCGCGATCGACGGCGCTGACGTTCCCCCAGGTCAGGGTGACCAGATTGTGCTTAGGCAACGCCAGATTGGCTTCCAGTACCTGACGTTTGAGATCTTCTAACATGATGCTCTCCGATGAATCTTGCCGGATGGCGCTACGCTTATCCGGCCTACAAATCGCATATTCTTGTAGGCCGGATAAGGTGTTTACGCCGTCATCCGGCAGTTGTTAACGTTTGAAGCCGTAATAGACTTCGTTCCAGCGCAGCGCGTCCTTAAAGGCTGGCAGGCGGGTATCGTTATCGATCACCGCGATCTCGATATCGTGCATTTCAGCGAACTGACGCATGTCGTTCAGATCCAGCGCGTGGCTGAACACGGTGTGGTGTGCGCCACCGGCCAGGATCCAGGCTTCAGAAGCGGTTGGCAGATCCGGTTGAGCTTTCCACAGTGCGTTAGCGACAGGCAGTTTTGGCAGGGAGTGCGGCGTTTGTACCGTGTCGATGCAGTTAACCAGCAGGCGATAGCGATCGCCGAGATCGATCAGGCTGGCAACCACTGCCGGGCCGGT
Source organism: Citrobacter sp. Cpo061 (assembly GCF_030332845.1). NCBI lineage: Bacteria > Pseudomonadati > Pseudomonadota > Gammaproteobacteria > Enterobacterales > Enterobacteriaceae > Citrobacter > Citrobacter sp. Cpo061. Next base: position 176,748 of record NZ_JAOWHB010000034.1, on the reverse strand, counting down.
TTTGGTGTTGAAGATCAGACGGGCAGGATCGTCTTTACCACCAATGCCGAGGTGCTGTACGTCGAGGATCGGTTTCTCTTCCACCGCGATGGACGGGCACACTTCCAGCATGTGCGAGCCGAGCACCAGATCGTTGCCTTTCTCGAAGTGGTAGGTGTAATCCTCCATAAATGAGGTGCCGCCCTGCAGACCGGTTGACATCACCTTCATGATGCGAAGCAGAGCGGCGGTTTTCCAGTCGCCTTCGCCCGCAAAGCCGTAGCCTTGCTGCATCAGACGCTGTACGGCCAGACCAGGGAGCTGTTTCAGGCCGTGTAAATCTTCAAATGTGGTGGTGAAGGCGTGGAATCCGCCCTGTTCCAGGAAGCGCTTCATCCCCAGTTCAATACGGGCCGCTTCCAGGACATTCTGACGTTTTTCACCGTGGACTTGCGTCGCCGCCGTCATGGTATAGGTGCTTTCGTACTCATCGATTAGCGCGTTGATTTCACCGTCGCTAATTGCGTTCACTACCTGCACCAGATCGCCCACGGCCCAGGTGTTTACCGAGAAGCCGAACTTGATCTGCGCAGCGACTTTATCGCCATCGGTGACCGCAACTTCACGCATGTTGTCGCCAAAACGGCAGACTTTCAGGTGGCGGGTATCTTGTTTGGACACGGCCTGGCGCATCCAGGAGCCAATGCGTTCGTGCGCTTGTTTATCCTGCCAGTGACCGGTGACCACGGCATGCTGCTGACGCATACGCGCGCCGATGAAGCCGAACTCACGACCGCCGTGCGCAGTCTGGTTCAGGTTCATAAAGTCCATATCAATGCTGTCCCACGGCAGGGCGGCATTGAACTGGGTGTGGAACTGCATCAGCGGCTTGTTGAGGATAGTCAGGCCGTTAATCCACATTTTGGCCGGGGAGAAGGTATGCAGCCAGACCACCATCCCTGCACAGCGATCGTCGTAGTTCGCGTCACGACAGATAGCGGTAATCTCATCAGGGGAAGTGCCCAGCGGTTTTAATACCAGCTTGCAGGGCAGTTTGGCTTCAGTATTCAGTGCGTTAACTACGTGCTCGGCATGTCGGGTTACCTGACGCAGGGTTTCAGGGCCATACAGATGCTGGCTACCAATCACAAACCACACTTCATAGTTATCAAAAATCGTCATTGTCGTGTCCTTAATGTGTCAGGGTTGCCAGGTCTACCGGGGCTTGTTGCGCCGGAGCGGCAGTCGGAAGGTATTGCTGTTCAGCGCTTACTGCCCACTGCTGATAGCGGCGGTAAAGCTGTTCAAAACGTTGAGCCTGCTCTGGGCGAGGTTGCAGCGTGTTTTCCACGGCGCTTGCCATCTGCTGCTGAGCGGCAGGGATATCGGCGTGTACTTTCGCGGCAACGGCGGCGAAGATAGCCGCACCGAGTGCGCAGCACTGGTCTGAAGCGACAATCTGTAGCGGACGGTTCAGCACGTCACAGCAGGCCTGCATGATGACCGGGTTCTTGCGCGCGATACCGCCAAGCGCCATCACGTTGTTAACCGCAATGCCTTGTTCGGTGAAGCATTCCATAATGGCGCGCGCGCCAAAGGCGGTGGCGGCAATCAGGCCACCGAACAGCGCTGGCGCGTCGGTTGCCAGGTTCAGATCGGTAATCACCCCTTTCAAACGCTGGTTGGCATTGGGCGTACGGCGACCGTTGAACCAGTCGAGCACCACCGGCAGATGCTCCAGTGATGGATTTTTCGCCCATGCTTCGGTGAGTGCAGGCAGCAGCTGTTTTTGACTGGCTTTAATCTGGGTCTGCAGTTCCGGATGCTGTGCGGCAAGCTGTTCCAGCGGCCAGCTCAGCACGCGGCTAAACCAGGCATAGATATCGCCGAATGCAGACTGACCAGCTTCGAGGCCAATAAAATTAGGCACCACGCTGCCATCAACCTGGCCGCAAATGCCTTTCACCGCACGCTCGCCAACGCTTTGCTTGTCGGCAATCAGAATGTCGCAGGTTGACGTGCCGATGACTTTTACCAGCGTGTTAGGCTGTGCACCTGCGCCGACCGCGCCCATATGGCAGTCAAAAGCACCGCCTGCAATCACCACACTTTCCGGTAGTCCCAGGCGCTGTGCCCACTCGGTGCACAGGGTGCCAACCGGCAGATCCGCGGTGAAGGTATCGGTAAACATTGGGTATTGCAGATGGCGGTTGAGGATGGGGTCGAGTTCGTCAAAGAAACTGGCTGGCGGCAGACCACCCCAGCTTTCATGCCACAGAGATTTATGCCCGGCGCTGCAGCGACCGCGACGAATATCCTGTGGGCGTACGGTGTTGGAGAGCAGGGCCGGAACCCAGTCGCATAGCTCAATCCACGAAACCGCAGCCTCGGCAACTGCGTGGTCCTGACGAGTGACATGCAGGATTTTGGCCCAGAACCATTCGCTGGAATAAATGCCGCCGATATAGCGGGAGTAATCGATCTTGCCCTGTGTATGGCACAGGCGGGTGATTTCTTCGGCTTCTTCTACTGAGGTGTGATCTTTCCACAGGACAAACATCGCATTCGGGTTTTCCGCGAACTCCGGACGCAGCGCCAGTACATTACCATCTGCATCGATGGGGGCCGGGGTTGAGCCGGTACTGTCAACGCCAATCCCGACCACTTCCGCGCGCTGCTCAGCGCTCAGTTCGGCCAGTACAGTTTTCAGCGCCGCTTCCATGGATTCAATGTAGTCGCGCGGATGATGGCGAAACTGGTTGTTTGGGCCATCGCAATACTGCCCTTCTTGCCAACGTGGGTACCACTCAACGCTGGTGGCGATCTCTTCGCCGGTGGCACATTCCACCGCCAAAGCGCGTACTGAATCACTACCAAAATCGAGGCCAATTGCAATCGCCATCGTCTTACTCCATCCAAAAATACGGGTATGGATAAACAGTAGTGAGTAGCGATAAAAACCGTCAGGCAGGATCCGCTAATCTTATGGACTAAAATGCTGTGGCATCACAAAGTGTGACGCTGTGCAAATAATCAATGTGGACATTTCTGCCGTAGTTATAGACACTTTTGTTAGCCGATTTTGACGTTGGCGTAGTACATGTTTTTTACAAAGAGCTTTTCACAAGCGGGGTTGGTGGTCCATTGCCGCAAATACAGCGGCCCGCAGGGGCGACAGCGATGATGTCTGGCGTAATATGGACAAATTGTTTCTTGGCAGGACGTAGGGAGTATTGAAATTATGGCTGAAACGCAAAACGATCCCCTGTTGCCAGGTTATTCGTTTAACGCGCATTTGGTGGCCGGATTAACCCCCATTGAGGCGAACGGATACCTGGATTTTTTTATCGACAGGCCGCTGGGTATGAAGGGTTATATCCTCAATCTCACCATCCGTGGCGAAGGGGTTATCAATAATCAGGGCAAGCAGTTTGTCTGCCGGCCTGGCGATATTCTGTTGTTTCCACCTGGAGAAATTCATCACTACGGGCGCCACCCTGATGCCAGCGAGTGGTATCACCAGTGGGTTTACTTTCGTCCGCGCGCCTACTGGCAGGAGTGGCTGACCTGGCCGGCCATTTTTGGCCAGACCGGCTTTTTCCGCCCGGATGAAGCGCATCAGCCGCATTTTAACGAACTGTTTGGGCAGATAATTAACGCCGGGCAGGGAGAAGGTCGTTATTCCGAACTGCTGGCGATTAATTTACTGGAGCAGTTGTTGCTCCGACGTATGGAAGCCATCAATGAATCGCTACACCCGCCCATGGACAACCGCGTCCGCGATGCCTGCCAGTACATCAGCGATCACCTGGCGGACAGCAATTTTGATATCGCCAGCGTCGCGCAGCACGTCTGCCTGTCACCTTCCCGTTTGTCGCATCTGTTCCGTCAGCAGTTGGGGATCAGCGTATTAAGCTGGCGCGAGGACCAGCGCATCAGCCAGGCGAAGCTACTGCTGAGTACCACACGTATGCCTATCGCCACCGTAGGTCGCAATGTTGGTTTTGACGACCAGCTCTATTTCTCTCGTGTTTTCAAAAAATGTACCGGTGCCAGTCCGAGCGAGTTTCGCGCTGGATGTGAATAAAAAGTGAATGATGTATCCTGAAAGTTGTCATAACTCGCAATCTATTCAGACAATTGATGGCTTGACGAAGTTGAGAGGGGTTATCAAAATCCCTGCTTCGTAAATTTGACGGACACATTATGCAAGCATTGCTGGAACACTTTATTCTCCAGTCCGCCCTGTACTCTCTGATCGCCGTACTTCTGGTGGCTTTTTTGGAGTCGCTGGCGCTGGTTGGTCTGATTCTGCCCGGGACCGTGATGATGGCGGGGTTGGGCGCGCTGATTGGCAGCGGCGAACTGAACTTCTGGCATGCCTGGCTTGCGGGCATTGTCGGCTGCCTGTTGGGGGACTGGATCTCCTTCTGGTTGGGCTGGCGCTTTAAAAAGCCATTGCACCGTTGGTCATTCATGAAAAAGAACAAGGCGTTGCTGGATAAAACCGAGCACGCCCTGCATCAGCACAGCATGTTTACTATTCTGGTGGGGCGTTTTGTCGGACCGACGCGCCCGCTGGTGCCGATGGTAGCAGGCATGCTGGATCTGCCTGTCGCTAAATTTATCGTCCCGAATATTATTGGCTGCGTGCTGTGGCCACCGTTCTACTTCCTGCCGGGGATCCTGGCGGGAGCGGCAATTGATATCCCTTCTGATATGCAGAGCGGGGATTTTAAATGGTTGCTGCTGGCGACGGCGGTGTTGCTCTGGGTGGGCGGCTGGTTTTGCTGGCGGCTATGGCGTAGTGGCAAAGCGGCTGTTGATCGCTTAACGGCGTATTTCCCCCGCAGCCGTTTGCTGTATCTGGCGCCGTTAACGCTCGGGATCGGCGTGGTCGCGCTGGTGGCGTTACTGCGCCATCCGCTGATGCCGGTGTATATCGACATTCTGCGTAAGGTTGTAGGTTACTGACGATACCTTTGCCGGATGGCGGCTTCGCCTTATCCGGCCTACAAAATGTGCGACCTACAGGCCGGATAAGGCGTTCACGCCGTCATCCGGCAACGCATTATGCTTTAATGCCCAATAGCGCCGAGGCGCTGGCGTTGCCGCTTAACAGATCGTCCGTTTTGCCCTGCCACGCGATGCGCCCGTCGGCGACCACAATCGAGCGGGACGCAATTCGCGCGGCATCTTCTACGCTGTGAGAAACCATCAGCAACGTCAGCTGCTTCTCGCGACAGACTTCGGTGACCAGCGTTAGCATCTCCTGGCGCAGCGCGGGATCGAGCGCTGAGAACGGTTCATCAAGCAGTAAAATAGGTTGTTCCCGCACCAGACAACGCGCCAGCGCCACGCGCTGTCGCTGCCCGCCGGAAAGTTCGCCGGGGAGGCGTTCCAGCAGAGAGTCGAGTCCCATTTGTTGAGCGATGTGGTGCATTTTCTCTCGCTGCGATGTGTTCAGCTTCAATCCCGGATTCAGGCCCAGGCCGATGTTTTGCTGTACGCTCAGATGGCTGAACAGGTTGTTTTCCTGAAACAGCATGGATACGGGTCGGCGTGAGGGCGGCGTGGTGGTGTGATCTTCACCGTCAATCATCATGGTACCGCTGGCAGGCGTGAGAAAGCCGGCAATCAGATTCAGCAGCGTACTTTTCCCGGCGCCGCTGGGCCCGAGTACAGCTATTTGCTCACCGCGCGTGACCGACAGCGTAAAGCGCATAGGCAAATGGTGATACAGCCATGTGATATCAATCAGTTTTAACATTTTGACCCGGCAATTTCTCAATAACGGTAAACAGCGTAAAGCACAGGATCAGCAGTAATAACGCCGTAACCGCGCCATCCTGACTGCGATAAGAGCCAATCTGCTGATATAAATAAAACGGCAGGGTACGGAAATCCTCATTACCAAATAACGCCACTACGCCAAAATCGCCAATCGACAGGACGCAGGCAAACGCCATCGCCTGCGCCAGCGGGCGCTTCAGGGCGCGCAGTTCAACCACTTTCAGGCGCGACCATCCCTCAATGCCCAACGACTGGCACAACATACTGTAGCGAGCAGTGACGTCACGCATTGGGTTTTCCAGCACTTTCAGCGCGTAAGGGATCGCCATCAGCGCATTGGTAAAAATGACAATGCCGTCGGCAGATTCAGGAAGCCCAATGGTATTATTGAGCAGTAGAAAGAAGCCGGTTGCCAGCACGATGCCCGGCATGGCGAGGATCATCATGCCGCTCAACTCCAGCATCTGACCTGCCAGCAGCTGCTGTCGGGCACGGAGTTCACGACTGCTCCATAACAGCATCATAGTGAGCACGACGCATAACGCTCCTGCTGCTAATGCGATGCGCAGCGAGGTTCCCAACGCCTGCCACAGCACTGGCTGCATCAGTACATCCAGAACATGGCGGTTTAAGCCATCGATAATCACCGCCAGCAACGGCGGCAGTAACAGCAACAGGGCAAGAATAATCAGGATTGCGTCAGCCAGTCGGCTGTGCAGGCGATCGTCGGGATCGCGCCAGCCTTGTACCAGGGTAGCACCGGGAGCAATCGCCCGGCTCAGACGTTGGCTGAGGAGCACCAGCGCCAAACAACAAACCATCTGGATCAACGCCAGCATGGCTGCGCGGGCAGGATCGTAATCAAAATTCAGCGCCTGATAGATAGCCAGCTCGATGGTGGTGGCCTGTGGCCCGCCGCCAAGCGACAGAACGGTGGCGAAACTGGCGAAGCACAGCATAAAGATGAGTGCCGCGACGGGCAGGATCTGACGACGCAGCCATGGCCATTCAACAAAACGGAAGAAATGCCAGCCACGCATACCCAACTGAGCGGCTAACTGCCGCTGTTCGCCGGGAATATTCTCCAGCGACTGTAACAGCAGGCGGCTGGCCATCGGCAGATTGAAAAAGACATGCGCCAGCAGAATGCCCTGCAAACCGTATGGCGAAAACGTCCACTCCAGCCCGAATGTATGCCAGAGCGAGGCCAGCCAACCCTGGCGACCGTAGACGCTAAGAATACCGAATACCGCGACCAGCACTGGCAGGATTAACGTCATCGCGCACAGACGCAGCAGCGCCAGACGCCCTGGAAAACGACGACGATAGAGCGCTCTGGCAAGGAAAATCGCCGGGACAACCGACAGCACAGCGGATAAAAATGCCTGCCAGAAAGAAAAGCGCACCACGTGCCACAGGTAGTCATCTTGCCACAGCGAGAGCCACTCTCCCTGCGGGGCGTTAAACCACAGTGCCAAAAATGCGGCCAGGGCAACGGCCACCATCAGCGTGGCGGCGGTAAGCCCTGGAACCAGCCAGCCGGGGATTAGCGGCTGACGGCGCGTTGCCATTCGCTAATCCATGCCTGACGTTGAGCCGCAACCTGCTGCGGCGTAAATTCCAGCGCGGTGGCCGGTTTATTCAGTTGCTCGAATCCTGGCGGTAGGGCGACTTGCGTCACGGGATACATCCAGTTGCCGGTCGGAATCGCATTTTGGAATGCCGGGGATACCATAAACTTCAGGAATTTCTCGGCCAGTTCCGGCTGCTTGCTGGCCGCGGTACGGGCGGCGACTTCCACCTGCAAATAGTGGCCTTCGCTAAAGTTGGCCGCGGCGTAGTTGTCTTTTTTATCGGCGATGATGTGATAGGCCGGAGAGGTGGTGTAACTGAGCACCAGATCGCTTTCACCTTTCAGGAACAAGCCGTAGGCTTCGCTCCAGCCCTTGGTGACGGTGACGGTTTTGGCTGCCAGTTTCTGCCACGCCTCTGGCGCTTTATCACCATAGACTTTCTGCATCCATAGCAGCAGACCCAATCCTGGCGTGCTGGTGCGTGGATCCTGATAAATGACGCGCCATTTTTGGTCGCTCTCTACCAGTTCTTTCAGGCTTTTGGGCGGATTCTTCAGCTTGTTCTTATCATAAACGAAGGCGAAATAGCCGTAATCAAACGGAACGAAGGTATCGTTTTTCCAGCCGCCGGGTACGTTAACGGCGTCGTTTGCAACACCACTTTTGGCAAACAGTTTGGTTTGTGTAGCGGCTTCCAGAAGGTTGTTATCCAGACCCAGCACGACGTCGGCTTTGCTGTTTTTTCCTTCCATGCGCAAGCGGTTAAGCAGCGAAACGCCATCTTCCAGCGCGACCAGTTTTAGCTCGCAGTTGCAGTCAGCTTCAAAGGCTTTTTTGATTGTCGGGCCCGGGCCCCAGTCAGCTGCGAACGAGTCGTAGGTATAGACGGTCAGTACAGGTTTGGCGAAGACAGGCGCTGCGCACAGCAGTAACAGCGGAAGACATTTTTTAAACACTTTGCACCTCATAAAGTAAAACTCTAAATAATTCGAGTTGCAGGAAGGCGGCGACGCAGCGCATCCCCAGGAGCGTACAGGTAGTACGTGACTGGGGTGAGCGAGGAAAGCCAACGCATCTGCAGCTTGAAATATGACGAGTTAGGTGGCAAAGGACTTGAGCTACAGCCTCAAATCCCTTCGCCGGCATTATCCGGATCAGGTTCGACGGGTATCTCTCAGCCCATACACTTCATCATTCACGCTGCCTCTGTGTTGGCAGCGCTCGCTCACCCCAGTCACATAGTTATCTATGCTCCTGGGGACTCACTCGCTTGCCGCCTTGATGCATCATGAATGATCTTGTGTATGTTTTTTATTTAGCACCCCGTTGAGAACGGCGTTAGTGTAGTGATTTTGTTGCCGGGCAGCAATTAAGAGCTGGCTCTTATGGATCCGGCGGCGCAAACCACGCCGATTTAAAATCAAACCAGCCGAGGGTATTCATGCGCAGCCCGCGCATACTGCGCTGTCCCTGAATGATCAGCCAGTGGTGGATTAATGGCACAATGGCCTTTGTGGCGAGCAACTGTTGGCACCATGCCGCCAGGCTCATTTCGCCCGTTCGCCAGCGAGCCGCATCGTTTTCCCAGTCCCGCGAGATACAGTTTTGCAGCAAAGGGACTTCGCACAAATGGGCGAACAGTGAGAAGTCCAGCGGGAGGGTAAAGTTGGCGCTGTTGAGCCAGATATCGCTGACGATTTCACCTGCATGCCATTGATCGTAGTCGATCTCCTGAATTTTCAACTGTACCTGATGCTGCGCCAGCAACGTTTTCATGATCTGCGCGATAATCCGGTGTTCGATATGATCGCGATAGTAGGTGATCGTCAGCGTTTCCAGCCCGGCGGGTTTTTCACCATGGCCAGGTTTGGCGTGATGCCAGCGGGGAAGCAAACCGTAGGCGGGAAACCACAACCGCTGGTACTGTTCATCGGCGTGGCAGATTAAATTCGTTGGCGAGAGAACGCGGCTTGCCCACTCGCGAACCTCCTGGTTCGCGCCACGGTGGCTACGCGCATCAAACAACAGGTAGTAGCAACCTTCTTCGAGGCGGCTTTCGATCGCCTTTTCATCCTCTGTTGGACCTTTTAGCGTCAACCCGCCGCCAGGCTCTTCTCCGATGTCGGGTAATACCCAAACGTTAACTTCGTCAATCAGCGCCCGGTAGCCAAAGTAATCATCAAATGCATGAATTTTCAGTTGGTTATTGGTATTGCGCATTACCGCATACGGACCGGTACCAATCGGGTGGCTGGAAAAGTTGTTTAGCGTTTCCCATTCTCGCGGCAGGATCATGGCGGGGACCTGCCCCAATAGCCAGGGAAGCCAGCGATCTGGCTGGGCCAGATGGATATCCAGCGTCCAGGCCGTGGGAGAGACGATCTGCGTGATGTGAGAGTACAGCGGCAGGGCGTTAATGCGCCTCAGCGAGGCGATAACATCTTCCATTTCCAGCTCGCGGCCATGATGAAAATGGATCCCCGGGCGCAGGAAGAATCGCCAATGCAAAGGTGAAATTTGCTGCCAGTGATGGGCAATGTCCGCTTCTAGTTCCCCATTTTCCTCATTTACCCGAATTAAGGCACTGAAAATTTGGCGGGCGATATGGGTTTCGGAGCGGCGTAATGCCGTACCGGGGAGCAGGTTGTGCATCGGGCGATAATAGAGAACGCGCATGATATGCCGACCCTGGCGAAAGCTGCGGCCCAAGTGGGAGACCAGCATTTGCCGTACGGCCGTTTTGTCACCGACAAGCTGCACTAGTTGATCGATGCGATCCTGTTCCAGTAGATCTTCCGCGCGCTGCTGCTGGAGCGCCAGCCCAGTATAGAGGAATGTCAGTCGCGAGCGTTTGCCTCGTCCAACTTCAGCTTCCCACGTTAACCAGCCACGATCCTGCATGGTATTAAGCAGCGTACGCATATGGCGGCGCGAGCAGCTCAGCAGATCCGCCAGCTCGTTGAGCGTCGTTTCTTGCGTCTTGCCGTCACAGCATTGCCACAGACGGATGAACTGTTGTTGCAAACGACCAGAAGACATAAAAGGGGAACTCCTGCGGAAAACTCAGCAATTTTATAATCCCTATATTAAGCCAATAATAGATTCCGATGAAGCGATGAGACAACGAAGGGGTCATCTATGCGTCAGTTCTGGTTGAAGTACTTTACCGCGACAGAAAAATCGTCCTGGTTGGCTTGCCTGAGTGCCCCGCAGCGCTTAAAGATGCTCGAAGAGCTGATGCAGTGGGAGATGACATCTGACTCCTGAATTGGAAATTGCAGACATCATGTGTGACTGAGTATTGGTGTTAATCGCCGCGCCAGCAGGTATCATCTGCTGGCTTTTTTCGTTTCAGCTGCGCTTAAAAGGAAAGATATGCTCTGGATTATGACCATGGGACGGCGCCTCAACGGCGTTTACGCGGCATTTATGCTGGTCGCTTTTATGATGGGCGTGGCGGGGGCATTGCAGGCACCCACGCTGAGTCTGTTCCTGAGCCGTGAAGTCGGGGCGCAGCCATTTTGGGTCGGGCTGTTTTACACCGTCAATGCGATTGTCGGGATCGTCGTCAGCCTTGGCCTCGCGAAACGATCCGACAGCCAGGGCGATCGACGTAAGTTGATCATGTTCTGCTGCCTCATGGCAATTGGCAATGCGTTGCTGTTTGCCTTTAATCGTCACTATCTTACGCTGATCACCTGCGGTGTGCTGCTGGCCTCGCTGGCGAACACCGCCATGCCGCAGCTGTTTGCGCTGGCGCGGGAATATGCTGATAACTCCGCGCGTGAAGTGGTGATGTTTAGCTCGGTGATGCGTGCGCAGCTTTCATTGGCCTGGGTAATTGGCCCACCGCTGGCTTTTATGCTGGCGCTGAATTACGGCTTTACGGCGATGTTTTCCATTGCCGCAGGGATTTTTGCCATTAGCCTGGTGCTGATTGCGCTGATACTGCCGTCAGTTGCTCGGGTGGAGCAGCCTGTAGACGTGCCGCTGGAACAGACCGGCGGTTGGCAGGACAAAAATGTACGCATGTTGTTTATTGCCTCCACGCTGATGTGGACCTGCAACACCATGTACATCATCGATATGCCGCTGTGGATAAGCCTCGAACTGGGCTTGCCGGACAAGCTGGCCGGGATTCTAATGGGGACGGCGGCTGGACTGGAAATTCCGGCGATGATTCTTGCGGGCTATTACGTGAAGCGCTTTGGCAAACGGCGAATGATGATCGCGGCCGTCGCGGCAGGCGTGCTGTTTTATCTTGGTTTGATCTTCTTTCACAGCCGTACGGCGCTGCTGGTGCTGCAACTGTTTAACGCGGTATTTATCGGTATTATCGCCGGGATAGGTATGCTGTGGTTTCAGGATCTGATGCCCGGACGTGCGGGATCAGCGACCACATTATTTACCAACAGTATTTCAACGGGAGTCATTCTGGCAGGGGTGATTCAGGGGGCTGTTGCGCAAAGCTACGGTCACTCTGCCGTCTATTGGGTGATTGCGGTGATTTCGGTGGTGACGCTGTGGATGACCGGGCGGGTGAAGGATGTTTAGTCCGGTGCAGTCCCGGCGTTGCAGTGCCCGACCGGACGACATTTCGTATTCGCTTTTGTCGTTTTTGTAGGCCGGATAAGGCGTTTACGCCGCCATCCGGCAACCTGTCCTTACGGCCTGATCGCGTTACGCTTATCAGGCCAATCCCTCTTTTTTTCATCTTGCACGTAAATGCAATGTTGATCACATAACGATCATTTTCCTCTTCCTGGATCTTCTTTTTTCTACTGTTACGCGTATACAGTTACGCGTAACAGTTATTAAAAAAGGAGTTTTTTATGAAGAACCTATTCGACCTGACCGGTAAACGCGCGCTGATTACCGGTTCCGCTCAGGGCATTGGTAACCTGCTGGCCAACGGTCTGGCGGCGCACGGTGCTGAGATTGTGATTAACGATATTACCCAGCAGCGCGCTCAGGCGGCGGCGGACAAACTGGTTGCCGAAGGCTATCGCGCCGTTGGCTATGGATTTGATGTCACCAACGGGGAAGAGGTTGCGCGCGCCATCGCGCAAATCGAAAAGGAAGTTGGGGCCATTGATATTTTAATTAACAACGCCGGAATTCAGCGTCGTTTTCCCTTCACCGAATTCCCGGAGGCTGAATGGGACAAAGTGATTGATGTAAACCAGAAATCGGTCTTTCTGGTGTCGCAGCAGGTTTCCCGCTACATGGTGCAACGCCGCCGCGGGAAGATTATTAATATCTGCTCAATGCAAAGCGAATTAGGTCGTAAAACCATTACTCCATACGCGGCGTCAAAAGGCGCGGTCAAAATGTTAACCCGTGGCATGTGCGTGGAACTGGCGGAATACAATATTCAGGTCAATGGCATTGCTCCCGGCTATTTCGCCACCGACATGACCACCGCGCTGGTCAACGATGAAGCATTCTCCGCCTGGCTGTTCCAGCGCACGCCCGCCGCTCGCTGGGGTAACCCGGAGGAGCTGATCGGCGCGGCGGTTTATCTTGCCGCGCCCGCTTCTGACTTTGTGAATGGGCATCTTCTGTTTGTGGACGGCGGCATGCTGGCCGCGGTCTGATCAATAATGGGCCGCAACGCGCGGCCTGAGCGATAAAACAATAATCCAAGGAGTGAGTATGAATATGCTCGCAAAACTGCCAGCGCGTCGCTGGTGGTATTTAATGCCGATTATTTTTATTACCTACAGCTTAGCTTATCTCGACCGCGCCAATTACGGCTTTGCCGCTGCCGCCGGTATTGAACATGACTTAGGGATTACTCAGGGAACAGCATCGTTAATTGGCGCGTTATTCTTCCTGGGCTATTTCTTTTTCCAGGTGCCGGGCGCGATGTATGCGGTAAAGCATAGCGTGCGCAAAATGATTTTTTACAGCCTGATCCTTTGGGGGCTTTGTGCCGCGGCGACCGGCTTTGTCAGCAATATCCCAACGCTGATGGCGATCCGCTTTATTCTCGGCATCGTCGAAGCGGCAGTGATGCCCGCGATGCTGATTTATATCAGCAACTGGTTTACCAAAACTGAACGCTCGCGCGCCAACACCTTTTTAATTCTCGGCAACCCGGTCACAGTGCTGTGGATGTCGATAGTCTCCGGCTACCTGATTGAAGCCTGGGGCTGGCGCGAAATGTTTATTATCGAAGGTATCCCGGCGGTGATCTGGGCGTTCTGCTGGGTGATTCTGGTACGCGACAAACCGGCGGATGCGGGCTGGTTGAGCGAGCAGGAGAAACAGGCATTACAGCAGGCGATGGATCGCGAGCAGCGCGACATCAAACCGATGCGTAACTACGGTGAAGCGATGCGTTCACGCAGCGTCATTATGCTTTGCGCGGTGCATGCGCTGTGGAGCATCGGGGTGTATGGCTTCATGATGTGGATGCCGTCAATCCTCAAAAATGCGGCGCAGATGGACATCGTGGCGGTGGGCTGGCTGGCAGCGGTACCGTATCTGGCGGCGATCTGCCTGATGCTGACCGTCTCCTGGCTGTCCGATAAGTTCCAGAACCGTAAGCTGTTTATCTGGCCGCTGCTGTTGATTGCCGCCATCGCGTTCTTTGCCTCGTGGCTGTTGGGCAACCAGTCCTTCTGGCTCTCCTACGCGCTGCTGGTTGTGGCCGCCGCCTGTATGTATGCGCCTTACGGGCCATTCTTTGCGCTGATCCCCGAACTGCTGCCGCGCAACGTCTCCGGCGTGTCGATGGGGATGATCAACAGTTTTGGCGCGTTAGGGGCATTCCTCGGCGCGTGGCTGGTGGGTTACCTCAACGGTGTGACCGGCGGGCCGGGCGTCTCCTACACCTTCATGGCGATTGCTCTGCTGGCGTCGGTGGTGCTGATGTACTGCGTTCGTGCGCAAAATGAAACCACGTCGCCGTTGGCTGAGATGGCTACGCGTTAAGGTTGAGCGAGGAGTGCAGTCGCTAACCGGCTGTGATAAGGTTCTCTGCGAGCATAATGGGCTGTTGGTCGTAGAGAACCTCATGAAAAACAATCGGATGACATTACAGGATATCGCTAATCTGGCCGGGCTGAATAAGATGACGGTCAGCCGTTATCTACGTGACCCGAATCAGGTGTCGCAACGCAGCCGCGAATTGATTTCGAAAGTGATGGAAGAGAACAACTACATCCCCAACCGCGCCCCGGAAATTCTGCTCAACGCACGCAGCAAAACCATTGGTGTGCTGATCCCCTCGTTTCGTAATCAGATCTTTGCCGACGTGCTGGCAGGGATTGAATCCGTCACCTCGGCCTGCCAGTACCAGACGCTGATCGCCAACTACGAATATGATGCCGAGCGTGAAGAACGCGAGGTGCTGAATCTGCTCTCTTACAATATCGACGGCCTGATCCTCACGGGAAAGCTGCATACAGAGCGAATGATCCAGTACGTGCGCGCCAGCGGCGTACCGGTGGCGGAACTGATGGATATTAGCGGCCAGTATCTTGATATACAGGTTGGGTTTGATAACGAAAAAGCCGCGTTTGAAATGACGCAGGCTTTTATCGACAGCGGTAAACGCAGCATTGCTTTCTTTGGCTCGATGGATGACCCCCGAGACCTTAGCCGTTTTCGCGGCACCGAGAAAGCGCTGGCGGCGCAGGGACTGGAAGCGTACCACCTGGCGCCAAAAACTATTTCGTCGGTGGCGCTTGGACGCAAGATGTTCCAGCAGGCGATGGCGGAAAAGCCGGATATTGACGCTATTTTCTGTACCAACGATGACCTGGCGGTTGGCGCGCTGCTGGAGTGTCAGGCACAGCAGTACGATGTGCCGGGAAAAATGGCGATTGCCGGTTTCCACGGGCTGGAAATTGGCCGTGCGCGGCTGCAAAAAATCGCCAGCGTGATTACGCCACGCTTTGAGATTGGCAAAACGGCGGCGGATATTCTGATTAAGCGTTTGAACGGGAAAGATGCGCCGGGCAGCGTCAATCTTGGCTACCAAATCTATTACGGCGATACGCTGTAGGCGAAGAGAAGGGGCTGGTCACCGTACGGTGACCAGCGGAAGAGATTACTGCATAAATGCTGGCTGCTTGTCTTCGTACTCGGTGATGGCCGCTTCATGCTGCAGCGTCAACCCGATGCTGTCCAGACCGTTCAGCATGCAGTGGCGGCGGAAGTCGTCAATTTTAAAGCTGTAGGACTTATCGCCTGCTTTCACCACCTGCGCTTCCAGATCCACTTCAAATTTAATGCCCGGATTGGCTTTCACCAGCGCGAACATTTCATCTACCTGCGCGTCGCTCAGGGTCACCGGCAACAGTTGGTTATTAAAACTGTTGCCGTAGAAGATGTCGGCGAAGCTTGGTGCGATCACCACTTTAAAGCCGTAATCGGTCAGTGCCCACGGCGCATGTTCGCGTGAAGAGCCGCAGCCAAAGTTTTCCCGTGCGAGCAGAATTGATGCCCCTTTATATTCCGGGAAGTTTAAAACGAACTCAGGATTCGGCTGTTGGCCCTTTTCGTCCAGGAAACGCCAGTCGTTAAACAGATGGGCGCCAAAACCGGTGCGCGTAACCTTCTGCAAAAACTGTTTAGGGATAATTGCGTCGGTATCAACGTTGGCGGCATCCAGTGGGACAACCAGGCCGGTATGCTGGGTAAATTTCTCTGCCATGGTAGTTTCCTTATTTGATGCTGCGAATGTCGGCAAAATGACCGGTAACGGCGGCAGCGGCGGCCATGGCCGGGCTGACTAAATGCGTGCGACCACCGCGGCCCTGACGACCTTCAAAATTACGGTTGCTGGTGGATGCGCAGCGTTCGCCAGGGTTCAGGCGGTCATTGTTCATCGCCAGGCACATGGAACAGCCCGATAAACGCCATTCAAAACCGGCTTCGATAAAGATCTTATCCAGACCTTCTGCTTCCGCCTGCGCTTTCACCGGACCAGAGCCCGGCACCACCAGTGCCTGCACGCCCGGCGCAACTTTGCGCCCTTTGGCGATTTCTGCCGCGGCGCGTAAATCTTCAATACGCGAGTTGGTGCAGGAACCGATGAACACTTTATCGATAGCCACTTCCGTTAACGGAATACCCGGTTTCAGCCCCATATACGCCAGCGCTTTTTCAGCTGATGCACGCTCAACGGGATCGGCAAATGACGCCGGGTCGGGAATATTATCGTTCACCGAGATGACCTGACCCGGGTTTGTTCCCCAGGTGACCTGCGGAGCGATCTCTTCTGCCTGCAGGGTAACGACGGTATCAAACGTCGCGTTGTCGTCGGTTTTCAGGGTTTTCCAGTATGTAACCGCGTGGTCAAAATCCTCGCCCTTCGGTGCGTGTAAACGACCCTGAACATAGTTAAAGGTCGTTTCATCCGGTGCGACCAGACCCGCTTTTGCGCCCATTTCAATGGCCATGTTGCACAGGGTCATCCGGCCTTCCATGCTCAATGCACGGATGGCTTCGCCACAAAACTCAACCACGTGTCCGGTTCCGCCTGCGCTACCGGTTTTACCGATAATCGCCAGCACGATATCTTTGGCGGTAATGCCAGCGGCTGCTTTACCGTTGACTTCAATCTTCATGGTTTTGGCGCGCCCCTGTTTCAGGGTCTGCGTCGCCAGAACGTGTTCAACTTCAGAGGTGCCAATGCCAAACGCCAGTGCGCCGAACGCGCCGTGTGTAGCGGTGTGGGAATCGCCGCAGACGATGGTCATACCCGGCAACGTCACGCCTTGTTCTGGCCCCATCACGTGAACGATACCCTGATACGGATGGTTCAGGTCGTACAGCTCGACGCCAAATTCGTTACAGTTCTTAATCAGCTCCTGCATCTGGATGCGTGCCATCTCACCCGACGCGTTGATATCTTTGGTCTGGGTAGAGACGTTGTGATCCATGGTGGCAAAGGTTTTACCTGGCTGGCGCACCTGACGGCCATGCGCGCGCAGACCATCAAACGCCTGCGGAGAGGTCACTTCATGCACCAGATGCCTGTCGATGTACAACAGTGGGGTTTCGTTTTGCGCCTCAAAGACGACGTGCGCATCAAACAATTTTTCGTACAACGTTTTGGCCATGATTACACCCCTTCTGCGACGTAACGGGCAATGATGTCACCCATTTCATCGGTACTGACTGCGGCAGCGCCACGGGCTAAGTCACCGGTGCGAATGCCTTCTTCTAATGCGCGGTTGATGGCGCTCTCAATTGCGGTTGCCGCATCATTGGCATCCAGGCTGTAGCGCAGCAGCAGCGCCAGCGACAGGATCTGGGCGATAGGGTTGGCAATATTTTTCCCGGCGATGTCCGGAGCGGAGCCGCCAGCAGGCTCGTACAAACCGAAGCCCTGCTCATTCAGGCTGGCGGACGGTAACATGCCCATTGAACCGGTGATCATGGCGCACTCATCAGACAGAATGTCACCAAACAGGTTAGAGCATAGCAACACGTCGAACTGGGATGGATCTTTAATTAATTGCATAGTCGCGTTGTCGATGTACATATGCGCCAGCTCAACGTCCGGGTATTCATTAGCAATTTCATTGACAATTTCGCGCCACAGAATAGACGTTTGCAGTACGTTAGCTTTATCAATCGACGTAACTTTACGGCGACGTTTGCGAGCGGATTCAAACGCGATACGCGCAATACGTTCGATCTCGAAACGGTGATAAACCTCGGTATCAAAAGCTTTTTCATGTTGTCCGCTGCCTTCGCGGCCTTTTGGTTGACCGAAGTAAATCCCGCCAGTCAGTTCGCGTACGCACAGGATGTCGAAACCGTTCGCGGCAATATCTGCGCGCAGAGGGCAAAACGCTTCCAGCCCCTGGTAGAGCTTAGCCGGGCGCAGGTTGCTGAATAATTTGAAGTGCTTACGCAATGGCAACAGTGCGCCACGCTCTGGCTGCTGGTTTGGCGGCAGGTTTTCCCATTTCGGGCCGCCAACGGAGCCAAACAGAATGGCGTCAGCTTGTTCACAGCCTTCAACCGTTGCAGGTGGCAGCGGCTGACCGTGGTTATCGATAGCGGCACCACCCACGTCGTAGTGGCTGGTGGTAATGCGCATATTAAAGCGGTTGCGGATTGCGTCCAGTACCTTCAGGGCTTGCGCCATCACTTCCGGGCCAATACCGTCACCCGGCAAAACAGCAATATGATAATTCTTCGACATCACACGGTTTCCTTGTTGTTCTCGTTGTTCTGAGCTTTGCGTTGCAATTCTTTTTCGACTTCTTCGGCGCGCCAGATGTTGTTCAGCACATGCACCATCGCTTTAGCAGAAGATTCGACGATATCTGTCGCCAGACCGACGCCGTGGAAACGACGACCGTTATAGTTGGCAACGATATCCACCTGACCCAGCGCATCTTTACCGTGCCCTTTGGCGGTCAGGCTGTATTTCACCAGTTCGATGTTGTACTCAGTTACACGGTTGATGGCCTGATAAATAGCATCGACCGGACCGTTACCGTTCGCCGCTTCGGCTTTGACTTCGTCACCGCAGGCCAGCTTGACGGAGGCGGTGGCGATGTCGTTTGAGCCGGACTGCACGCTGAAGTAATCCAGACGGAAATGCTCTGGTTCTTCCTGCTGTTTATTAATGAAGGCCAGCGCTTCCAGGTCGTAATCAAATACCTGACCTTTTTTATCCGCCAGTTTCAGGAATGCGTCATACAGGTTGTCCAGGCTGTATTCATTTTCTTTATATCCCATCTCATCCATACGGTGTTTCACCGCGGCGCGTCCGGAACGGGAGGTCAGGTTCAGCTGTACCTGGTTCAGACCAATGGATTCAGGCGTCATGATTTCGTAGTTTTCACGGTTTTTCAGTACGCCGTCCTGATGGATGCCGGAGGAGTGGGCAAAGGCGCCGCTACCGACAATGGCTTTGTTTGCCGGAATAGGCATGTTGCAGATTTGGCTAACTAACTGGCTGGTACGCCAGATCTCCTGGTGATTGATGCGGGTCTGTACATTCAGGATATCTTTACGCACCTTGATCGCCATGATCACTTCTTCCAGTGAGCAGTTACCGGCGCGTTCGCCGATACCGTTCATCGCGCCTTCCACCTGACGCGCTCCGGCGTGAACGGCTGCCAGCGCGTTGCCGACGCCCAAACCTAAATCATCATGGGTGTGTACGGAGATGATGGCTTTATCGATATTTGGTACGCGTTCATACAGGCCAGAAATGATTGCCCCAAATTCGAAAGGCATGGTGTAACCGACGGTATCAGGGATGTTAATGGTTTTGGCACCCGCGTTAATAGCAGCTTCAACAACGCGAGCCAGATCGGCGATAGGGGTACGGCCTGCATCTTCGCAGGAGAACTCCACGTCATCGGTATAATTACGCGCACGCTTAACCATGTAGACCGCGCGCTCAATGACCTCATCCAGCGTACTGCGTAATTTCGTCGCGATGTGCATCGGCGAGGTGGCGATAAACGTATGAATACGGAAAGCTTCAGCGACTTTCAGCGATTCTGCAGCGACGTCGATATCTTTTTCTACGCAGCGTGCTAAGGCGCAAACGCGGCTGTTTTTAACCTGACGAGCAATGGTCTGAACTGACTCAAAGTCGCCCGGTGAAGAAACGGGGAAACCTACTTCCATCACGTCAACGCCCATACGCTCAAGGGCCAGCGCAATCTGCAGTTTTTCTTTCACACTCAGGCTTGCCTGTAACGCCTGTTCACCATCGCGTAAGGTGGTATCGAAAATAATGACTTGCTGGCTCATGGTTTAGGTCCTTGGTTTCTTAGGGCGCCTTGCTTCGAGCATAAAAAAACCCGCGCAACGGCGCGGGTTTTTGTCTTAACTGGAGCTGACTTAATGCTGAATATCGTCCACCAGTCTACCGCGCAATGAAGATGCGTTTAGTAGTAGTAGACCGTTAAAACGAGCAATGTAAGTCATCAATTAAGCTCCAGGCGAATGCGATATGCTTTTAGTGGTACTGGATATGAAGACTGATGTCAACCCTCACCCCTGCAAATGCCTTACTTGAGGGGAGAAGTTTCTGCAAAACTTAAGCGAATTGTGCTGAATTTTTCGGAGTACATAAAATTAATCAGTTGATGGTTGTACATACTTTTCATGGTTTGACATATTTGAGCATAATTATTTGCATTTATTGTAACGGCGAACTGAAGAAAAGGTCGCTCTTGGGATTTCATATCTTTATGATTTGACTGTTTTTATAGTAATCGTGAATGGCTATGTGCGGTATGACTCCACATAATTGATAAATTAATGTTAACTTTTAATGTATTAATAATATAAACATTTAATTAAAACTTAAATACGTATTCACGATACGTATGATTGTATATTCGCCATGCTTATGGTTATATTGTTTTTGAAATTTAAACATATGAATCACCGTGCAGTGACACCTGCCACACTGCGCTCGCATTGGTCTTTTGTTCATTTAGGTTTGTACCTTTATGTTTTCCTAATTTTAATGTTTTTTCTTTTTCTCATCTTATATGTATGGTAAATCATATTAACGGAGATTATTTCTTCACTCCGTCTGGGAAAAGGGAGTTTAGAGTGACAGTGGAGTTAAATATGCCAGAAGTAAAAATAATAGATAAAACAAATATTATAGATATGGGGAAGCCACAGCTTCGCATGGTTGATCTTAATTTATTAACCGTCTTTGATGCGGTGATGCAAGAACAAAATATTACCCGTGCCGCGCATACTTTAGGAATGTCGCAACCTGCTGTCAGTAATGCGGTCGCGCGCCTGAAAGTGATGTTTAATGATGAGCTTTTTGTTCGTTATGGACGCGGTATCCAGCCGACAGCAAGAGCTTTCCAGCTATTTGGTTCTGTTCGCCAGGCATTGCAATTAGTGCAAAATGAACTGCCTGGATCGGGTTTTGAGCCAGCCAGCAGCGAGCGCGTATTCAATCTTTGCGTATGCAGCCCATTGGATAATATTCTGACGTCGTTGATTTATAATCGGGTTGAGCAAGTAGCGCCAAACATTCATGTCGTATTTAAATCTTCACTCAATCAAAATACAGAGCATCAATTACGTTACCAGGAAACAGAATTCGTTATTAGCTATGAAGAATTCCGTCGTCCTGAATTTACCAGTATTCCGTTATTCAATGACGAAATGGTGTTAGTCGCAAGTAAAAAGCATCCGCGCATTAGTGGTCCGTTACTGGAAAGCGATGTCTATAATGAACAGCATGCGGTGGTGTCACTTGATCGCTTCGCATCATTCAGCCAACCGTGGTATGACACACCGGATAAACAATCCTGCGTAGCTTATCAGGGCATGGCATTAATTAGCGTTCTTAATATTGTGTCGCAAACGCATTTGGTCTCTATTGCGCCGCGTTGGTTAGCAGAAGAATTTGCCGATTCTTTAGAACTACAGATCTTACCTTTACCGTTAAAATTGAACAGCCGCACATGCTATCTTTCCTGGCATGAAGCCGCGGGCCGGGATAAAGGACATCAATGGATGGAAGAGCTGTTAGTCTCCGTTTGTAAGCAGTAGCACTCGGCAGAGTAAACCGGACAATACATCCTGTTTATTCTGCTTTTGTCATTATAACTGAAATTTTATGCTGAACTCTATTTTTTACATCTGTCCAAAAGTGTCAAAAAATAGAGTAATTGCTGTAAGTTCCCATTTTTAAGCGATTATTTATCATACTGATTGCTTATGCTGGTTTAATTCTCCGTTTATTCGCGTCTTTCCTCCTTTTTATTCTTATTTACTCCAGTGACACCCCTTCGGAGTCAATTGCCATGCGTCATCGTCAGCGGTTAATGTGTTGTTAAACCGTAATTCATTATAAGAGTGAGGCAAGCCATGGAGATGTTGTCTGGAGCCGAGATGGTCGTCCGATCGCTCATCGATCAGGGTGTGAAGCAGGTATTCGGTTATCCCGGGGGGGCCGTCCTCGATATTTATGATGCGCTGCATACGGTCGGCGGTATTGATCATGTGCTGGTCCGCCATGAACAAGCGGCGGTACATATGGCTGATGGACTTGCGCGTGCCACGGGAGAAGTGGGGGTCGTATTAGTTACCTCCGGACCGGGGGCGACCAACGCGATTACCGGAATCGCAACGGCTTACATGGATTCCATTCCGCTGGTGATCCTCTCCGGACAGGTCGCAACGTCGCTGATTGGCTACGATGCCTTCCAGGAGTGCGACATGGTAGGTATATCCCGCCCGGTGGTAAAACACAGCTTCCTGGTCAAACAAACGGAAGATATCCCGCAGGTGCTGAAAAAAGCCTTCTGGCTGGCAGCAAGCGGTCGTCCTGGGCCGGTGGTGGTGGATTTGCCGAAGGATATTCTGAATCCGGCGAAGAAACTGCCTTATAGCTGGCCGGACTCGGTGAGTATGCGCTCGTATAATCCGACGACGACGGGGCACAAAGGACAGATCAAACGGGCGCTACAGACGCTGGTTGCGGCGAAGAAACCGGTTGTCTATGTGGGCGGTGGCGCGGTCAATGCTGCTTGCCATGAGCAGTTAGCTCAGATTGCTGAAGCGCTGAATCTGCCGGTTGTCTCCTCGCTAATGGGGTTGGGCGCGTTTCCGGCCACGCATCGTCAGGCGCTGGGCATGTTAGGGATGCACGGTACCTACGAAGCGAATATGACCATGCATCATTCCGATGTGATCTTTGCTGTCGGCGTTCGCTTTGACGATCGAACGACGAATAACCTGGCAAAATATTGTCCGAATGCGACCGTGCTGCATATCGACATCGATCCGACCTCTATTTCTAAAACCGTTACTGCGGATATTCCGATTGTGGGTGATGCCCGTCTGGTGCTGGATCAAATGCTCGAACTGCTGGAGCAAGAGAAATCACTGCAGCCACTGGATGATAACCGTGACTGGTGGCAACAGATTGAGCACTGGCGCGCCCGTCAGTGTCTGAAATACGACACGCAAAGCGAAAGCATTAAGCCGCAGGCGGTGATTGAAACCATCTGGCGTCTGACGAAAGGGGAGGCGTATGTGACCTCTGACGTTGGCCAGCATCAGATGTTTGCCGCACTTTATTATCCGTTCGATAAACCGCGTCGCTGGATTAACTCAGGCGGCCTCGGCACGATGGGATTCGGTTTACCTGCGGCGTTAGGGGTGAAAATGGCGTTGCCGGATGAAACGGTAGTGTGCGTCACCGGGGATGGCAGCATTCAGATGAACATCCAGGAGCTGTCGACGGCGCTGCAGTATGAACTGCCGGTGCTGGTGCTCAACCTTAACAACCGTTATCTCGGCATGGTCAAACAATGGCAGGACATGATCTACTCCGGGCGTCACTCTCAATCTTACATGCAGTCGCTGCCCGATTTTGTGCGCCTTGCTGAGGCTTATGGGCATATCGGTATCCAGATTAATCATCCAGATGAACTGGAGAGCAAGCTGGGTGAAGCGCTGGAGCATGTGCGTAATCATCGCCTGGTGTTTGTCGACGTCACCGTCGACGGCAGTGAGCATGTCTACCCGATGCAGATTCGTGGGGGCGGGATGGATGAAATGTGGCTAAGCAAAACGGAGAGGACCTGATTATGCGCCGGATATTATCAGTATTGCTGGAAAATGAGTCGGGTGCATTATCGCGGGTGATTGGCCTCTTCGCCCAGCGTGGTTACAACATTGAAAGCCTGACCGTCGCGCCGACCGACGACCCGACCTTATCGCGGATGACGATTCAGACGGTAGGGGATGAGAAAGTCCTTGAGCAGATCGAAAAGCAGCTCCACAAACTGGTGGATGTTCTGCGCGTTAGCGAGCTGGGGCAGGGTGCCCATGTTGAACGAGAAATCATGCTGGTGAAAATCCAGGCCAGCGGTTATGGCCGGGAGGAGGTGAAACGCAACACGGAGATTTTCCGCGGGCAAATCATCGACGTGACGCCGTCTATCTACACCGTACAACTGGCGGGCACCAGCGACAAGCTGGATGCGTTTCTGGCAACCTTGCGTGAAGTCGCCAAAATTGTGGAAGTTGCTCGTTCCGGTGTGGTGGGACTCTCCCGTGGCGATAAAATTATGCGCTAATCGTCAACCGTAGGCCTGGTAAGCAAAGCGCTATCAGGCCTCATCGTGGAGGTCATGCCGGATAGCGGCATAAACGCCTTATCCTGCCTGCAGGTAACGAACCCGCTTTCGCTGATGCTACCTGCTGCGCTTTTTTTTGCGAAATCAGCAGTAACCAGAGACAAAAGCGGTTGCCGCAGTCATTATTCTGCGCTTAGATGTTAAGAAGTTTAACCCATGCCATCTAAAAGGTTATGGTTTGTACATTTTACGCAAGGGGCAATTGTGAAACTGGATGAAATCGCTCGGTTGGCCGGCGTTTCGCGAACGACTGCAAGCTACGTTATTAATGGCAAAGCAAAGCAATATCGCGTAAGCGACAAAACGGTTGAAAAAGTCATGGCGGTGGTGCGTGAGCATAATTACCACCCGAATGCCGTGGCGGCCGGGCTGCGTGCTGGACGCACACGTTCTATCGGGCTGGTGATCCCGGATCTTGAGAACACAAGCTATACCCGGATCGCAAACTATCTGGAACGCCAGGCGCGTCAGCGTGGGTATCAGCTGTTGATTGCCTGCTCTGAAGATCAGCCGGATAACGAAATGCGCTGTATTGAGCATCTTTTACAGCGCCAGGTCGATGCCATTATTGTGTCGACTTCATTGCCGCCTGAGCATCCGTTCTACCAACGCTGGGCAAACAGTTCATTCCCGATTGTGGCGCTGGACCGTGCACTGGACCGCGAACATTTTACCAGCGTTGTGGGTGCGGATCAGGATGATGCGGAAATGCTGGCAGAGGAGTTACGCAAATTCCCTGCTGAAACCGTTCTCTATCTGGGCGCGCTTCCTGAATTATCCGTCAGTTTCCTGCGCGAGCAGGGTTTTCGTACCGCGTGGAAGGACGATCCGCGTGAAGTCCATTTCCTGTACGCCAACAGCTATGAGCGGGAAGCGGCTGCGCAGCTGTTTGATAAATGGCTGGAAACGCACCCAATGCCTCAGGCGTTGTTTACCACGTCGTTTGCCCTGTTGCAGGGCGTGATGGATGTGACCCTGCGTCGTGATGGGCAACTGCCGTCTGATTTAGCGATTGCGACTTTTGGCGATCACGAACTGCTCGACTTCCTGCAGTGCCCGGTACTGGCAGTGGCACAGCGCCATCGTGATGTCGCGGAACGCGTGCTGGAGATTGTACTGGCAAGTCTGGACGAACCGCGTAAACCAAAACCAGGTTTAACGCGTATACGGCGTAATCTGTACCGTCGCGGTATTCTCAGCCGTAACTAAGTTTCCTCAATTGATGACGTCGGCGGGATAAGCCTCTGACGTCTTCAATTTTTCTATTCTCAGAAATAACCGCATTATATTTAAGAATATTCTTTAGAATTATCTGAAATCATTCTTGAAATACCCCGAATTAAAAATGCAACTATCCATTTTTGGGTTATTGATACGTAACGACGCGTTACGCTTGTATTATTTTGTTACATGCTTGTATGGATTTGCCGAATTAACAAACACTTTGCTCTCGTATTGCGGCCATCTGGTGCTTTCCTCGGCTCTGCGCGGCGTACAGACCGATTAACTGGTACTGTTAACTCGCTGCATATTGTCCTAAAATGCCGCTCGCGTCGCAAACTGACACTTTATATTTTCTTTGGATGATATTCAGTTGTTTTAAGCAATGATGAGTTGTTGGATTTTTTTCTTACAAATATTCATGACGTTAATTTGCTTCGTTTGCTGTACGGAATTTGTTCAACGCTGATATTAGCCGTAAACAATGGGTTTTTTGCTCCGCTAAGCGCCGCGACTTGCTTGACAAGGTTTTCCTCCGCTCCGTAAACTCCTTTAAGTGGGAATTTGTGGGATAAAGTGGTAATTGGGGGTGAGACTGGCATGTTCCGGGGAGCAACGTTAGTTAATCTCGACAGTAAAGGGCGCTTATCCGTGCCTACCCGTTATCGGGATCAACTGCTTGAGAGCGCTACCGGTCAAATGGTTTGCACCATTGACATCCATCACCCGTGCCTGCTGCTGTACCCCCTGCCTGAATGGGAAATAATCGAGCAGAAGCTATCGCGTCTGTCGAGCATGAATCCAGTTGAGCGTCGCGTACAGCGCTTATTGTTGGGTCATGCCAGCGAATGTCAGATGGATAACGCTGGTCGATTACTGATAGCACCCATTCTGCGGCAACACGCAGGGCTAACGAAAGAAGTGATGCTGGTTGGGCAGTTCAATAAGTTTGAGCTGTGGGATGAAACGACCTGGTATCAACAGGTCAAGGAAGATATCGACGCTGAGCAGTCTGTTACTGGCGCGTTGTCGGAACGATTGCAGGATTTGTCTCTATAAAATGACGGAAAATTATAAACATACAACGGTGTTGCTGGATGAAGCCGTAAACGGCCTGAATATTCGTCCAGACGGCATCTACATTGACGGGACATTTGGTCGCGGTGGTCACTCACGTCTGATCCTCTCCCAGCTTGGCGAAGAGGGACGTTTACTGGCAATCGATCGCGATCCGCAGGCTATTGCCGTTGCAAAAACGATTACCGATCCCCGTTTCTCCATCGTACATGGACCTTTCTCTGCGCTGGCTGACTATGTCGCCGAGCGTGGACTGACCGGTAAGATCGACGGGATTCTTCTCGATCTCGGCGTTTCTTCACCGCAGCTCGATGACGCAGAGCGCGGTTTCTCGTTTATGCGTGACGGTCCGTTAGATATGCGTATGGACCCAACACGCGGTCAGTCAGCGGCCGAATGGCTGCAAACCGCCGATGAAGCAGACATTGCCTGGGTGATTAAAACCTTTGGCGAAGAGCGCTTCGGCAAACGCATTGCGCGCGCCATCGTGGAGCGCAACCGCATCGAACCGATGACCCGCACCAAAGAGCTGGCGGAAGTTATTGCAGCGGCAATGCCGGTGAAGGACAAATTCAAACATCCCGCGACTCGTACCTTCCAGGCGGTGCGCATTTGGGTGAACAGTGAACTGGAGGAGATAGAGCAGGCGCTAAAAAGCTCGCTCAGCGTGCTGGCTCCAGGTGGTCGCCTTTCGATCATCAGTTTCCATTCGCTTGAAGACCGCATTGTGAAACGCTTTATGCGTGAACAAAGCCGTGGTCCTCAGGTACCGGCTGGAATACCGATGACCGAAGCGCAGATCAAAAAGCTGGGCGGCCGTGAGTTAAGAGCACTAGGCAAGATGATGCCGGGTGAAGAAGAGGTAGCTGAGAATCCTCGTGCCCGTAGTTCAGTTCTGCGTATTGCAGAGAGGACGAACGCATGATCAGCAGAGTGACAGAAGCCCTCAGCAAAGTTAAAGGATCGATAGGAAGCAACGAGCGCCATGCCTTGCCTGGCGTGATCGGTGACGATCTTTTGCGGTTTGGGAAGCTGCCACTCTGCCTGTTCATTTGCATTATTTTGACGGCGGTTACCGTCGTGACAACAGCACACCATACGCGGTTACTGACTGCGCAGCGTGAGCAGCTGGTTCTGGAGCGAGATGCGCTGGATATCGAATGGCGCAACTTGATCCTTGAGGAGAACGCGCTCGGCGACCATAGCCGTGTTGAACGGATCGCAACGGAAAAGCTGCAAATGCAGCATGTCGATCCCTCACAAGAAAATATCGTAGTACAAAAATAAGGATAAACGCGACGCATGAAAGCAGCGGCAAAAACGCACAAACCAAAACGCCAGGAAGAACAAGCCAACTTTATCAGTTGGCGTTTTGCGTTACTGTGCGGCTGTATTTTGCTGGCACTGGGTTTTCTGCTGGGGCGCGTTGCCTGGCTGCAAATCATCGCGCCGGACATGCTGGTGCGTCAGGGTGATATGCGCTCTCTACGCGTCCAGGAAGTGTCTACATCACGCGGAATGATTACCGACCGCTCTGGTCGCCCGCTGGCTGTGAGCGTTCCGGTTAAAGCGATATGGGCCGACCCGAAAGAAGTACATGATGCAGGCGGCGTGAGCGTTGGCGAACGCTGGAGAGCGCTGTCAACCGCGCTGAATCTCCCGCTCGATCAACTGGCTTCCCGCATTAACGCCAACCCGAAAGGGCGCTTCATCTATCTGGCGCGTCAGGTAAACCCTGACATGGCCGACTACATCAAGAAACTGAAGCTGCCAGGTATCCACCTGCGCGAAGAATCCCGCCGTTACTATCCTTCCGGAGAAGTGACTGCTCACCTCATCGGCTTTACTAACGTCGACAGCCAGGGGATTGAAGGCGTAGAGAAGAGCTTCGACAAGTGGCTCACCGGACAACCGGGCGAACGTATTGTACGTAAAGACCGTTATGGCCGCGTCATTGAAGATATCTCCTCTACCGACAGCCAGGCGGCGCATAACCTCGCGTTGAGCATTGATGAGCGTTTACAGGCACTGGTCTACCGTGAACTGAATAATGCCGTGGCGTTCAACAAGGCGGAGTCAGGCAGTGCGGTACTGGTGGATGTAAACACCGGTGAAGTGCTGGCCATGGCCAACAGTCCGTCCTACAACCCGAACAATCTCACCGGTACGCCAAAAGACGCGATGCGTAACCGTACCATCACCGACGTGTTTGAACCGGGTTCTACCGTTAAACCGATGGTGGTGATGACCGCGCTGCAGCGTGGCGTGGTACGCGAAAATACCGTCCTCAACACTATCCCTTACCGAATTAATGGTCACGAAATCAAAGACGTGGCGCGTTATAGTGAATTAACCCTCACCGGGGTTTTGCAGAAGTCGAGTAACGTCGGTGTTTCCAAGCTGGCGTTAGCGATGCCGTCCTCAGCGTTAGTAGATACTTACTCACGTTTTGGGCTGGGAAAAGCGACCAATTTGGGGTTGGTCGGAGAACGCAGTGGCTTATATCCTCAAAAACAACGGTGGTCTGACATAGAGAGGGCCACCTTCTCTTTCGGCTACGGGCTAATGGTAACGCCGTTACAGTTAGCGCGAGTCTATGCAACGATCGGCAGCTACGGCGTTTATCGTCCACTGTCGATTACCAAAGTTGACCCTCCTGTTCCGGGTGAGCGTATCTTCCCGGAAGATACCGTGCGTACCGTCGTGCATATGATGGAAAGCGTGGCGCTGCCGGGCGGCGGCGGCGTGAAGGCGGCGATTAAAGGCTATCGCATCGCTATTAAAACCGGTACAGCGAAAAAAGTAGGGCCGGATGGCCGCTACATCAACAAATACATTGCTTATACCGCAGGCGTTGCGCCTGCGAGTCAGCCGCGCTTCGCGCTGGTTGTTGTTATCAACGATCCGCAGGCGGGTAAATACTACGGTGGCGCCGTTTCCGCGCCGGTCTTTGGTGCCATCATGGGCGGCGTACTGCGCACCATGAACATCGAGCCGGATGCGCTGACAACGGGCGATAAAAATGAATTTGTGAATAATCAAGGCGAGGCAACAGGTGGCAGATCGTAATTTGCGCGACCTTCTTGCTCCATGGGTGCCGGGTGCACCGGAGCGAGCACTGCGGGAGATGACGCTTGACAGCCGTGTGGCTGCATCAGGCGATCTCTTTGTCGCAGTATTGGGTCATCAGGCGGACGGGCGTCGGTATATCCCGCAGGCGATAGCGCAAGGTGTGGCTGCCATTATTGCAGAAGCAAAAGATGAAGCTACTGATGGTGAAATCCGTGAAATGCATGGCGTTCCGGTCATCTATCTCAGTCAGCTTAACGAACGTTTATCTGCACTGGCGGGCCGTTTTTACCACGAGCCTTCTGAGAAAATGCGTCTGGTCGGTGTAACCGGGACTAACGGTAAAACCACCACCACCCAATTGCTGGCCCAGTGGAGCCAACTGCTTGGCGAAACCAGCGCGGTAATGGGAACAGTAGGTAATGGCCTGCTGGGCAAAGTGATCCCGACGGAAAATACCACCGGTTCAGCCGTTGATGTCCAGCATGTGCTGGCGGGGCTGGCTGCGCAGGGCGCAACGGTTGGCGCGATGGAAGTCTCTTCACACGGCCTGGTTCAGCATCGCGTGGCGGCGCTGAAGTTTGCCGCATCAGTATTTACTAACTTAAGCCGTGACCATCTCGACTACCACGGCGACATGGAACATTACGAAGCCGCGAAATGGCTGCTGTATTCCACGCACCATTGCGGCCAGGCCATCGTCAATGCGGATGATGAGGTCGGCCGTCGCTGGCTGGCGAAACTCCCGGATGCGGTTGCCGTTTCGATGGAAGACCACATCAACCCGAACTGTCATGGTCGTTGGTTAAAAGCGGTTGACGTGAAGTATCACGACAGCGGGGCAACGATTCGTTTTACCTCCTCATGGGGCGACGGCGAAATTGAAAGCCGCCTGATGGGGGCGTTTAACGTCAGCAATCTTTTGCTGGCGCTGGCAACGCTGTTGGCACTGGGCTATCCGTTAGCTGATTTACTGAAAACGGCGACACAATTGCAGCCGGTTTGCGGACGTATGGAAGTGTTCAGCGCGCCGGGTAAAACCACCGTGGTGGTTGATTACGCTCATACGCCAGATGCGCTGGAAAAAGCGCTGCAGGCGGCACGTCTGCACTGTACTGGCAAACTGTGGTGCGTCTTTGGCTGCGGCGGCGATCGCGATAAAGGCAAACGTCCGTTGATGGGCGCAATCGCCGAGCAGTTTGCAGATGTTGTCGTGGTGACTGATGACAACCCGCGTACCGAAGAGCCGCGCGCCATTATTAACGACATTCTGGCGGGTATGCTGGATGCCGGACAGGCGAAGGTGATGGAAGGGCGCGCAGAAGCCGTGACAAACGCCATTATGCAGGCGAAAGAAAACGACGTGGTGCTGGTGGCCGGGAAAGGTCACGAAGATTACCAGATCGTCGGCTCGCAGCGTCTCGACTATTCTGACCGCGTGACCGCAGCGCGTCTGCTGGGGGTTATCGCATGATTAGCGTAACGCTCAGCCAACTGGCGGAGATCCTCCGTGGCGAACTGAAAGGGGCCGATCTGACCCTTGATGCCGTAACAACCGATACGCGTAAAGTGACGCCGGGCTGCCTGTTTGTGGCGCTGAAAGGCGAACGCTTTGATGCCCATGATTTTGCAGACAAAGCGCAAGAGAGCGGGGCGGGTGCGCTGCTGGTCAGCCGCCCGTTGGACACCAACCTGCCGCAGCTGATTGTTAAAGATACGCGTTTGGCGTTTGGTGAACTGGCGGCGTGGGTTCGCGCTCAGGTTCCGGCGCGCGTTGTCGCGCTGACCGGCTCATCCGGTAAAACGTCCGTCAAAGAGATGACGGCTGCCATTCTGAGCCAGTGTGGTAACACCCTATATACCGCGGGCAATCTGAATAACGACATCGGCGTACCGATGACGCTGCTGCGCTTAACTAACGATTACGACTATGCCGTGATTGAGCTCGGCGCCAACCATCAGGGCGAAATCGCCTGGACCGTCGGCCTGACGCGTCCGGAAGCGGCGCTGGTGAACAATCTGGCCGCCGCGCACCTGGAAGGTTTCGGCTCTCTGGCGGGCGTTGCGAAGGCAAAAGGTGAGATTTTTACCGGCCTGTCTGAGAATGGTATCGCCATTATGAATGCCGACAACAACGACTGGTTGAACTGGCAAAGCATCATCGGCGAACGCAAAGTCTGGCGCTTCTCCCCGAATGCGGCCAACAGCGACTTTTCTGCTACCAACGTTCATGTGACCTCGCATGGCACAGAATTTTCTCTGCAAACGCCGACCGGAAGCATTGATGTCCTGCTGCCGTTGCCGGGTCGCCACAATATCGCTAACGCCCTTGCGGCGGCGGCGCTTTCTATGGCGGTAGGCGCGACGCACGAGGCGATCAAAGCGGGTTTGAAGGATCTGCAAGCGGTACCGGGACGTCTGTTCCCGATTCAACTCGCAGAAAATCAGTTGCTGCTGGACGACTCCTATAACGCGAACGTCGGTTCGATGACCGCAGCGGTGCAGGTGCTGTCTGAAATGCCGGGCTATCGCGTACTGGTCGTTGGCGATATGGCAGAGCTTGGCGCAGAAAGTGAAGCATGCCATGTACAGGTAGGTGTTGCTGCGAAAGCAGCAGGTATCGACCGTGTACTGAGTACAGGAAAACTGAGTAAGGCAATTAGCGACGCCAGCGGCGTTGGCGAACATTTTGCGGATAAAAGCGCGCTGGCCGCGCATCTTAAAGCATTGATTGCAGAACATCAGGTCATGACGATTTTAGTGAAGGGTTCACGTAGTGCCGCCATGGAAGAGGTAGTACGCGCATTACAGGAGAATGGGACATGTTAGTTTGGCTGGCCGAACATTTGGTCAAATATTATTCCGGCTTTAACGTCTTTTCCTATCTGACGTTTCGCGCCATCGTCAGCCTGCTGACCGCGCTGTTCATCTCTTTGTGGATGGGCCCGCGCATGATTGCCCGCTTGCAAAAAATGTCCTTTGGACAGGTTGTACGTAACGACGGTCCTGAATCGCACTTTAGTAAACGCGGTACGCCAACCATGGGCGGGATCATGATCCTCACCGCGATTGTTATCTCCGTTCTGTTGTGGGCATATCCGTCGAACCCGTACGTATGGTGCGTGCTGGTGGTATTGATTGGCTACGGCATTATCGGTTTTGTCGATGACTATCGCAAAGTGGTGCGCAAAGATACCAAGGGCCTGATTGCCCGCTGGAAGTACTTCTGGATGTCGGTGATTGCGCTGGGTGTAGCCTTTGCGCTGTACCTCGCCGGTAAAGATACCCCGGCTACCGAGCTGGTGGTGCCGTTCTTTAAAGATGTCATGCCGCAATTGGGGCTGTTCTACGTGCTGCTGGCGTACTTCGTTATTGTGGGTACTGGCAATGCGGTAAACCTCACCGATGGCCTGGATGGTCTGGCGATTATGCCGACCGTGTTCGTGGCTGCTGGTTTTGCGCTGGTGGCGTGGGCGACCGGTAACATGAACTTTGCCAACTATCTGCACATTCCGTATTTACGCCATGCCGGCGAACTGGTGATCGTCTGTACGGCGATTGTCGGTGCGGGGTTAGGCTTCCTGTGGTTTAACACCTATCCGGCGCAGGTCTTTATGGGCGACGTCGGTTCTCTGGCGCTGGGCGGCGCGCTGGGCATTATTGCCGTGCTGCTGCGTCAGGAATTCCTGCTGGTAATTATGGGCGGCGTATTTGTTGTGGAAACGCTGTCGGTCATTCTGCAGGTTGGCTCCTTTAAGCTGCGCGGACAGCGCATCTTCCGTATGGCGCCGATTCACCATCACTATGAACTGAAAGGCTGGCCGGAACCGCGCGTAATCGTGCGCTTCTGGATTATTTCGCTGATGCTGGTGCTGATTGGCCTGGCAACGCTGAAGGTACGTTAATCATGGCTGATTACCAGGGTAAAAAAGTCGTCATTATCGGTCTGGGATTGACCGGGCTGTCCTGTGTGGATTTCTTTCTGGCGCGTGGCGTGACGCCGCGTGTGATGGATACCCGCGCAACGCCACCTGGCCTGGATAAATTGCCGGAAGCGGTTGAGCGTCATGTTGGCAGCCTGAATGATGATTGGCTGCTGGCCGCCGATCTCATCGTCGCCAGCCCTGGTATTGCCCTGGCGCATCCTTCTCTGAGCGCCGCTGCTGATGCAGGGATCGAAATTGTCGGTGACATCGAGCTGTTCTGTCGTGAAGCGCAGGCGCCGATCGTCGCGATCACCGGTTCCAACGGGAAAAGCACCGTCACCACGTTGGTGGGAGAAATGGCGAAAGCGGCTGGTGTGAACGTGGGTGTTGGCGGAAATATCGGCCTGCCCGCGCTGATGCTGCTGGATGACGAACGTGAGCTGTATGTACTGGAGCTGTCGAGCTTCCAGCTGGAGACAACCTCCAGCTTACAGGCCGTAGCCGCCACCATTTTGAACGTCACCGAAGATCATATGGACAGGTATCCGTTTGGCTTGCAGCAGTACCGTGCGGCCAAACTGCGCGTCTATGAGAATGCGAAAGTGTGTGTGGTTAATGCCGATGATGCGCTGACCATGCCGATTCGCGGGGCGGATGAGCGCTGCGTGAGCTTTGGCATCAACATGGGTGACTATCATCTCAATCGTCAGCAGGGTGAAACCTGGCTGCGGGTGAAGGGTGAAAAAGTCCTGAACGTGAAAGAGATGACGCTTACCGGCCAGCATAACTATACCAACGCCCTGGCGGCGCTGGCGCTGGCGGATGCTGCGGGTCTGCCGCGGGCATCCAGCCTGAAAGCGCTGACTACCTTTACCGGTCTGGCGCATCGTTTCCAGTTGGTACTGAATCATAACGGTGTGCGTTGGATCAACGATTCAAAAGCCACCAACGTTGGCAGCACAGAAGCGGCACTGAATGGTCTGCACGTTGACGGTACGTTGCACCTGCTGCTGGGCGGCGATGGGAAATCCGCCGACTTTACGCCGCTGCAACGCTACCTGACTGGCGACAACATTCGTCTTTACTGCTTTGGTCGCGATGGCGCACAGCTTGCTGCTCTGCGTCCTGAGGTTGCGGAACACACTGAAACCATGGAGCAGGTAATGCGTCTGCTCGCACCGCGTGTGAAGCCGGGTGATATGGTGCTGCTGTCGCCAGCCTGCGCCAGCCTTGACCAGTTCAAGAACTTTGAGCAACGCGGTGACGTCTTTACCCGTTTAGCGAAGGAGTTGGGTTGATGCGATTCTCTCTCCCTCGTCTGAAAATGCCGCGCGTACCGGGACTGGGTGTCCTGGCGTGGATCTTCGCGGCACTTAAAGGCTGGGTGATGGCTTCGCGTGATAAAGACGCGGACAGCCTGATCATGTATGACCGCATGCTGCTGTGGCTGACTTTTGGTCTGGCAGCGATCGGTTTTGTGATGGTGACATCGGCATCGATGCCCGTAGGGCAACGCCTGGCAGGCGATCCTTTCCTGTTTGCTAAGCGTGACGCGCTGTATATCTTCCTCGCGTTCTGTCTGGCGATGGTGACGCTGCGTCTGCCGATGGAGTTCTGGCAAAAGTACAGCACGACGATGCTGATCGCCTCGATCATCATGTTGTTGATCGTGCTGGTGGTGGGGAGCTCAGTTAACGGGGCATCGCGCTGGATCGCGCTGGGTCCACTGCGTATTCAGCCTGCGGAATTCACCAAGCTGTCGCTGTTCTGTTATCTCGCTAACTACCTGGTGCGTAAAGTCGATGAAGTGCGTAATAACCTGCGCGGCTTCTTAAAACCGATGGGTGTGATTCTGGTGTTGGCAGTCTTACTGCTGGCGCAGCCTGACCTTGGTACGGTGGTGGTGCTGTTTGTCACGACGCTGGCGATGCTGTTTCTCGCTGGCGCGAAACTGTGGCAGTTCATTGCCATTATCGGCATGGGGATTTCGGCGGTGGTGCTGCTGATCCTTGCCGAACCGTATCGTATTCGCCGCGTAACCTCCTTCTGGAACCCATGGGAAGATCCGTTTGGCAGCGGCTATCAGTTAACGCAATCGCTGATGGCTTTTGGTCGCGGTGAGGTTTGGGGTCAGGGGTTAGGTAATTCAGTGCAAAAACTGGAGTATTTACCGGAAGCGCACACCGACTTCATCTTCGCCATCATTGGGGAAGAGCTGGGTTATATCGGTGTGGTATTGGCACTTTTAATGGTATTCTTCGTCGCTTTTCGCGCGATGTCGATCGGTCGCAAAGCACTGGAAATTGACCACCGTTTTTCAGGCTTTTTAGCCTGCTCCATCGGGATTTGGTTTAGCTTCCAGGCCCTGGTAAACGTCGGCGCGGCAGCAGGTATGCTGCCAACAAAAGGTCTGACGTTACCGCTGATCAGTTATGGTGGTTCCAGTTTGTTGATTATGTCGACGGCCATCATGTTTTTGTTACGTATTGATTATGAAACGCGTCTGGAAAAAGCCCAGGCGTTTACACGAGGTGCACGATGAGTGGTCAACCGAAGCGGTTAATGGTGATGGCAGGCGGTACCGGCGGGCATGTGTTCCCGGGGCTGGCGGTCGCGCACCATTTAATGGCCCAGGGCTGGCAGGTTCGTTGGCTGGGCACCGCCGATCGTATGGAAGCGGACTTAGTGCCGAAGCATGGCATTGAAATTGACTTTATTCGCATCTCCGGTTTGCGTGGCAAAGGTGTCAACGCGCTGCTTGCCGCCCCCGTGCGTATTTTTAATGCCTGGCGTCAGGCGCGCGCCATCATGAAGCAGTTTAAGCCTGATGTGGTGCTGGGGATGGGCGGTTACGTGTCCGGCCCTGGCGGTCTGGCTGCCTGGTCATTAGGCATTCCGGTTGTCCTGCATGAGCAGAACGGCATTGCGGGATTAACTAACAAGTGGCTGGCGAAGATTGCAACGAAGGTGATGCAGGCTTTTCCTGGCGCTTTCCCGAATGCGGAAGTGGTGGGTAACCCAGTACGCACCGACGTTCTGGCGCTGCCGTTGCCCGAAGCGCGTCTGGCGGGGCGTGAAGGCCCGGTTCGCGTGCTGGTCGTCGGGGGATCTCAGGGCGCACGCGTATTGAACCAGACGATGCCGCAGGTTGCCGCAAAGCTTGGTGACGCGGTGACTATCTGGCATCAGAGTGGCAAAGGCGCGCAGCAAACCGTTGAACAGGCGTATGCCGACTCGGGACAACCGCAGCACAAGGTCACTGAGTTTATTGATGATATGGCAGCCGCCTACGCGTGGGCGGATATCGTAGTTTGTCGCTCCGGCGCGCTGACGGTAAGCGAAATTGCCGCTGCGGGTTTACCTGCGCTGTTTGTACCTTTTCAGCATAAAGACCGACAGCAGTACTGGAATGCGCTGCCGCTGGAGAAAGCGGGCGCCGCCAAAATTCTTGAGCAGCCGCAGTTTACTGTGGATGCCATCGCTAACACCCTTTCCGGGTGGTCGCGAGAAACTTTATTAACCATGGCAGAACGTGCGCGCGCCGCTTCCATTCCGGATGCTACAGAGCGTGTTGCTAATGAAGTGAGCCGGGCTGCCCGGGCGTAATTGTGGTGATGCCTTTTGCATCGCATGAACTAAGAAGTTAATGGCTAAAGAATGAATACACAACAACTGGCAAAACTGCGTTCCATCGTGCCCGAAATGCGTCGCGTTCGGCACATTCACTTTGTCGGCATCGGTGGTGCTGGTATGGGCGGTATTGCCGAAGTTTTGGCCAACGAAGGTTATCAGATCAGCGGTTCTGACTTAGCGCCGAACCCGGTGACGCAGCAGTTGACGAATCTGGGCGCCACGATTTTCTTCAACCATCGCCCGGAAAACGTGCGTGATGCGAGCGTGGTGGTGGTATCCAGCGCCATTTCTGCGGATAACCCGGAAATTGTTGCGGCGCATGAAGCGCGCATTCCGGTGATCCGTCGTGCTGAAATGCTGGCGGAGTTAATGCGATTTCGTCACGGTATCGCCATTGCCGGGACGCATGGTAAAACCACGACCACAGCGATGGTCTCCAGTATCTACGCGGAAGCGGGGCTGGATCCGACGTTTGTCAACGGCGGTCTGGTGAAGGCCGCAGGCGTCCATGCGCGTCTGGGTCATAGCCGTTATTTAATTGCGGAGGCGGATGAGAGCGATGCGTCATTCCTGCATTTGCAGCCGATGGTGGCGATTGTTACCAATATCGAAGCCGATCATATGGATACCTACCATGGCGACTTCGAAAATTTGAAGCAGACGTTTATTAATTTCCTGCATAACTTGCCGTTTTATGGTCGTGCGGTGATGTGCGTTGACGATCCGGTGATCCGCGAGTTGTTGCCGCGAGTTGGTCGTCAAACCACAACCTATGGTTTCAGCGATGATGCTGATGTGCGCGTCGAAGATTACCAGCAGATTGGTCCACAAGGGCACTTCACGCTGCTGCGTCAGGGGATGGCCGATTTACGCGTGACGTTGAACGCACCGGGCCGTCACAATGCGCTGAACGCGGCGGCGGCGGTAGCAGTTGCAACAGAAGAAGGCATTGAAGACGACGCAATTCTGCGCGCGCTGGAAAGTTTCCAGGGCACCGGACGACGTTTTGACTTCCTTGGCGAATTCCCGCTTGAGCCGGTAAACGGTAAAGCCGGGACGGCGATGCTGGTGGATGATTATGGTCATCACCCTACGGAAGTGGATGCCACGATTAAAGCTGCACGCGCGGGCTGGCCGGACAAAAATTTGGTGATGCTGTTCCAGCCGCACCGCTTTACGCGTACTCGCGATCTGTATGACGACTTTGCCAACGTGCTGACTCAGGTCGATGCACTGTTGATGCTGGATGTGTACGCCGCGGGTGAAGCCGCGATTCCAGGAGCCGACAGCCGCTCGCTGTGCCGTACGATCCGTGGTCGCGGTAAGATCGACCCGATTCTGGTATCCGATCCGGCTCAGGTGGCAGATATGCTGGCGCCGGTATTAACCGGCAACGATCTGATTTTGGTGCAGGGCGCTGGAAATATCGGCAAAATCGCGCGTTCCTTAGCTGAAATCAAACTGAAGCCGCAAAACCCGGAGGAAGAACAACATGGCTGATAAAATCGCGGTCCTGTTAGGGGGAACCTCCGCAGAGCGTGACGTTTCGCTGAATTCCGGCGCGGCCGTACTGGCAGGGTTACGCGAAGGTGGTGTGGATGCTCATCCAATTGACCCAAAAGAGGTTGATGTCACGCTTTTGAAATCGATGGGTTTTCAAAAGGTGTTTATTGCGCTGCACGGTCGTGGTGGTGAAGATGGCACGTTGCAGGGCATGCTGGAGCTGGTTGGTCTGCCGTACACCGGTAGTGGCGTCATGGCTTCTGCGATTTCGATGGACAAACTGCGCAGCAAACTGTTGTGGCAGGGGGCTGGTTTACCGGTCGCGCCTTGGGTCGCATTGACCCGCGCTGAGTTCGAAAAAGGTCTTAGCGATGAGGTGGTTACGGAGATTTCTGCGTTAGGTTTGCCGCTGATTGTGAAGCCAAGCCGTGAAGGCTCAAGCGTAGGGATGTCAAAAGTTGAAGAAGAAAATGCTTTGCATGGTGCATTAGCATTGGCTTTTCAGCATGATGAAGAAGTACTGATCGAAAAATGGCTCAGTGGCCCGGAATTTACAGTTGCGATACTTGGTGAAGAAATTTTACCGTCAATACGTATCCAACCCGCGGGAACCTTCTATGATTATGAGGCGAAGTATCTCTCTGATGAGACACAATATTTCTGCCCTGCCGGTCTGGAAGTCGAACAAGAGGCCCGTTTACAGGAATTAGTCCTGAAAGCGTGGACCACATTGGGCTGTAAAGGTTGGGGTCGCATTGACGTCATGCTGGACAGCGATGGCCAGTTTTATCTGCTGGAAGCGAATACCTCTCCGGGTATGACCAGCCACAGTCTGGTGCCGATGGCGGCGCGTCAGGCGGGCCTGAGCTTCTCGCAGTTGGTGGTAAGAATTCTGGAGTTGGCGGACTGATATGTCGCAGGCTGCGCTGAACACGCGAAACGGTGATGAAGAAGAAGTAAACTCCTCACGCCGCAATAATGGAACGCGTCTTGCAGGAATATTGTTCCTGCTGACAGTGCTGTGCACCGTGTTTGTCAGCGGCTGGGTAGTGTTGGGATGGATGGAAGATGCGCAACGTTTGCCTTTATCGAAACTGGTGTTAACCGGCGAACGACATTACACGCGCAATGACGATATTCGTCAGTCCATTTTGGCGCTGGGCGCTCCGGGAACCTTTATGACTCAGGATGTGAACATCATTCAGAGTCAAATTGAACGCCTCCCCTGGATTAAACAGGCGAGCGTCAGAAAGCAATGGCCCGATGAATTGAAGATTCATCTGGTTGAATATGTGCCCATTGCGCGTTGGAATGACCAACATATGGTGGATGCTGAAGGAAATACGTTCAGTGTTCCAACCGGTCGGGCCAATAAGCAGGTATTACCCATGTTGTATGGGCCGGAAGGCAGCGCAAGTGAAGTGTTGCAAGGGTTCCGCGATATGGGGCAGGTGCTGGCTAAG
The DNA here is from genome assembly GCF_030332845.1 of Citrobacter sp. Cpo061. Lineage (NCBI taxonomy): Bacteria > Pseudomonadati > Pseudomonadota > Gammaproteobacteria > Enterobacterales > Enterobacteriaceae > Citrobacter > Citrobacter sp. Cpo061. The sequence continues at coordinate 136,393 of NZ_JAOWHB010000034.1, read as the reverse complement.
GATAGATTCACCCTGAAGGAAGCGGCGATGACCGCTCGTCGTTCCTGGCAGTTGACGCTGAATAACGATATTAAGCTGAATCTGGGCAGGGGCGATACGATAAAACGTTTGGCTCGCTTTGTGGAACTCTACCCGGTTTTACAGCAGCAGGCGCAAACCGATGGCAAACGGATTAGCTACGTTGATTTGCGTTATGACTCAGGAGCGGCAGTAGGCTGGGTTCCCTTGCCTCCTGAGGAATCTAATCAGCAACAGAATCAGGCACAGGCAGAACAACAATGATCAAGGCGACGGACAGAAAACTGGTAGTTGGACTGGAGATTGGCACCGCGAAGGTAGCCGCTTTAGTAGGGGAAGTTCTGCCCGACGGTATGGTCAATATCATTGGCGTGGGCAGTTGCCCATCGCGAGGTATGGATAAAGGCGGGGTGAATGACCTTGAGTCAGTGGTGAAGTGCGTACAGCGCGCCATTGACCAGGCTGAACTGATGGCAGATTGCCAGATTTCCTCGGTGTATCTGGCACTTTCCGGTAAACATATTAGCTGTCAAAATGAAATTGGTATGGTGCCCATTTCCGAAGAGGAAGTGACGCAGGAAGATGTGGAAAACGTGGTACATACGGCAAAATCCGTACGCGTTCGCGATGAACATCGTGTTCTGCACGTTATTCCGCAGGAATACGCCATCGACTACCAGGAAGGCATTAAAAATCCGGTCGGTCTTTCCGGCGTGCGTATGCAGGCAAAAGTCCATCTTATTACCTGCCACAACGACATGGCAAAGAACATTGTCAAAGCCGTTGAACGTTGTGGTCTGAAAGTTGACCAACTGATTTTTGCCGGGTTGGCAGCCAGTTATTCCGTGTTGACGGAAGATGAACGTGAGCTGGGTGTCTGCGTGGTGGATATTGGTGGTGGTACAATGGACATCGCCGTTTATACTGGCGGGGCGTTGCGCCACACTAAAGTTATCCCTTATGCAGGGAATGTAGTGACCAGCGATATCGCGTATGCCTTTGGTACGCCGCCAAGCGATGCTGAAGCCATCAAAGTGCGCCATGGTTGCGCGCTGGGCTCCATCGTGGGTAAAGACGAAAGCGTTGAAGTGCCAAGCGTAGGTGGTCGTCCACCGCGTAGCCTGCAACGTCAGACCCTGGCAGAGGTCATTGAGCCGCGTTATACCGAGCTGCTCAACCTGGTCAACGAAGAAATTTTGCAATTACAAGAACAGCTTCGCCAGCAGGGTGTGAAACATCATCTGGCGGCGGGGATTGTGTTAACCGGTGGCGCTGCGCAAATTGAAGGTCTTGCGGCCTGCGCACAGCGCGTGTTCCATACGCAAGTACGTATTGGCGCACCGCTGAATATCACTGGTCTGACGGATTATGCCCAGGAGCCGTATTATTCAACGGCAGTGGGGCTGCTTCACTACGGGAAAGAATCCCATTTGAGTGGTGAGGCTGAAGTTGAAAAACGCGTTACGGCATCAGTTGGCTCGTGGATCAAACGACTCAATAGCTGGCTGCGAAAAGAGTTTTAATTTTTAAAGAGACCAACGCACATTAACGGTCTCAGGCGACAGGCACAACGGAGAGAGAAACTATGTTTGAACCTATGGAACTTACCAATGACGCGGTGATTAAAGTCATCGGCGTCGGCGGCGGCGGCGGTAATGCCGTTGAACACATGGTGCGCGAGCGCATCGAAGGTGTTGAATTCTTCGCGGTGAATACCGACGCTCAGGCGTTGCGTAAAACGGCGGTTGGACAGACCATTCAGATTGGTAGCGGCATCACCAAAGGTCTGGGCGCGGGTGCAAACCCGGAAGTAGGCCGTAATGCGGCAGACGAAGATCGTGAAGCTCTGCGTGCAGCGCTTGACGGCGCAGACATGGTGTTTATCGCAGCTGGCATGGGCGGCGGTACCGGTACCGGTGCAGCGCCAGTGGTTGCTGAAGTAGCAAAAGATTTAGGTATTCTGACCGTTGCTGTCGTGACTAAGCCTTTCAACTTTGAAGGTAAGAAGCGTATGGCATTCGCGGAACAGGGTATCACCGAGCTGTCCAAACATGTGGACTCTCTGATCACTATTCCGAATGACAAGCTGCTGAAAGTGCTGGGTCGCGGTATCTCCCTGCTGGATGCGTTTGGCGCAGCGAACGACGTGCTGAAAGGCGCAGTCCAGGGTATCGCTGAACTGATTACTCGTCCGGGCCTGATGAACGTCGACTTTGCAGACGTGCGCACCGTGATGTCCGAAATGGGCTACGCGATGATGGGTTCAGGCGTGGCAAGCGGTGAAGACCGTGCAGAAGAAGCGGCTGAAATGGCTATCTCTTCTCCGCTGCTGGAAGACATCGATCTGTCTGGTGCGCGCGGCGTGCTGGTCAACATTACTGCGGGCTTCGACCTGCGTCTGGATGAGTTCGAAACCGTCGGTAACACGATTCGTGCCTTTGCATCGGATAATGCGACCGTGGTTATCGGTACCTCCCTGGACCCGGATATGAACGACGAACTGCGCGTGACCGTTGTTGCAACTGGAATTGGTATGGACAAACGTCCTGAAATCACTCTGGTGACCAACAAGCAGGTACAGCAGCCGGTAATGGATCGTTACCAGCAGCACGGCATGGCGCCGTTGACGCAAGAGCAGAAACCGGTAGCGAAAGTGGTTAACGACAATACGCCGCAAACCACCAAAGAGCCGGATTATCTGGATATCCCAGCATTCCTGCGTAAGCAAGCTGATTAAGAATTAGCTGGAATTTGGGAATTGTGGCTCTTTGTGCTAAACTGGCCCACCGAATGTATAGTACACTTCGGTTGGATAGGTAATTTGGCGAGATTATACGATGATCAAACAAAGGACTCTTAAACGTATCGTTCAGGCGACTGGCGTCGGTTTGCATACCGGCAAAAAAGTCACCCTGACATTACGCCCTGCGCCGGCCAACACCGGGGTCATCTATCGTCGCACCGACTTGAATCCTCCGGTAGATTTCCCGGCCGATGCCAAATCTGTGCGTGATACCATGCTCTGTACGTGTCTGGTCAATGAGCATGATGTACGGATTTCAACCGTAGAGCACCTTAATGCTGCTCTGGCGGGTTTAGGTATCGATAACATCGTTATTGAAGTTAACGCACCGGAAATCCCGATCATGGATGGCAGTGCCGCTCCGTTCGTTTATCTGCTGCTTGATGCAGGTATTGAAGAACTGAGCAGCGCCAAAAAATTTGTTCGCATCAAAGAGACCGTTCGTGTCGAAGATGGCGATAAGTGGGCTGAGTTTAAGCCGTATAATGGTTTTACGTTGGATTTCACCATCGACTTTAACCATCCGGCGATCGACTCCAGCACGCAGCGCTACGCGATGAACTTCTCTGCGGATGCGTTCATGCGTCAGATCAGCCGTGCGCGTACTTTCGGCTTCATGCGTGATATCGAATATCTGCAGTCCCGCGGCCTGTGCCTGGGCGGCAGCTTCGATTGTGCCATCGTTGTTGACGATTATCGCGTATTGAACGAAGACGGCCTGCGTTTTGAAGATGAATTCGTTCGTCACAAAATGCTCGACGCGATCGGTGACTTGTTCATGTGTGGTCACAACATTATTGGTGCATTTACCGCGTATAAATCCGGTCATGCATTGAATAACAAACTGTTGCAGGCGGTCCTGGCAAAACAGGAAGCCTGGGAATATGTGACCTTCCAGGACGATGCAGAACTGCCGTTGGCGTTCAAAGCACCATCGACCGTACTGGCATAACGACATACGCTGTCGCATAAATTCGACTGGTAAATCTGGCACTCTCTCCGGCCAGGTGAGCCAGTCGTTTTTTTATCTTCCGAGTGCAAACCACCTTATCTGAAGCGACTTTTTCCCCACAGGTAGATTAAAATACCGTTCGATCGCTGCTTTCTTAAGCATATTTACCCGCGACTTGCTGTCATTACTGCTGTGGTGCGAACGCATTAATGGTAAGATTTGTGCGCAAAAAATGGTTTTGCATTTGTAACCCCAAACGCAGGGTATATCAGGTGGCAATAACGTGAGTGGAATACTGACGCGCTGGCGACAGTTAGGCAGACGGTACTTCTGGCCGCATCTCCTGTTGGGGATGGTCGCGGCTAGTTTTGGCCTGCCCGCGCTCGGTAATGCTGCTGAACCTAATACCCCCGCGAAGGCGACCGCCAGCAATCACGATCAAGGTGCTAAAGTTAACTTTAGCCAGCTTGCTTTGCTGGAAGCGACTAATCGCCGCCCAAATTTTACCGTCGATTACTGGCATCAACATGCCATTCGTACGGTTATCCGCCATCTTTCTTTTGCCATGGCGCCTCAGGCGTTGCCCGTTGCCGAAGAGCCATTGCCAATCCAGGCGCACCATCTTGCGTTACTGAATACGCTCAGCGCGATGCTGACGCAGGAAGGCACTCCGCCCGCGACAGTAAGTCGCGTGACATACGCACACTTTACCTCTCAGGCCGCGTTTAGCGTTCCGGTCTGGATCAGCCAGCTGCAGGGTATCCGCGCTGGTCCTCAACGCCTCAGCTAAAAAAGAACCTTCCAACTTATAATTTTTGACTCCGCACCGCGGGGCGTTTGAGATTTTATTATGCTAATCAAATTATTAACGAAAGTATTCGGTAGCCGTAACGAGCGTACGCTGCGTCGTATGCGTAAAGTGGTCAATGTCATCAACGCGATGGAACCGGAGATGGAAAAACTCTCCGATGATGAACTGAAAGCGAAGACCGCTGAATTCCGCGCCCGTCTGGAAAAAGGTGCCAGCGTTGAGAGCCTGATCCCGGAAGCGTTCGCCGTAGTGCGTGAAGCGAGTAAGCGTGTGTTCGGTATGCGTCACTTCGACGTTCAGCTGCTGGGCGGTATGGTGCTTAACGATCGCTGCATCGCGGAAATGCGTACTGGTGAAGGTAAAACCCTTACCGCGACGCTGCCAGCCTACCTGAACGCATTAAGCGGGAAGGGCGTACACGTGGTTACCGTGAACGACTATCTGGCTCAGCGTGATGCCGAAAATAACCGCCCGCTGTTTGAATTCCTCGGCATGACCGTTGGTATCAACATGTCTGGCCTGCCTGCGCCAGCCAAGCGTGAAGCCTACAACGCCGATATTACTTACGGTACCAACAACGAATACGGCTTTGACTACCTGCGTGACAACATGGCGTTTAGTCCGGAAGAGCGTGTTCAACGTAAACTGCACTATGCGCTGGTCGATGAAGTCGACTCCATCCTGATCGATGAAGCGCGTACGCCGCTGATCATTTCCGGCCCGGCTGAAGACAGCTCGGAAATGTACAAAAAAGTGAATAAAATCATCCCGCACCTGATCCGTCAGGAGAAGGAAGATTCCGACACGTTCCAGGGCGAAGGCCACTTCTCTGTTGATGAGAAAGCGCGCCAGGTTAACCTGACCGAGCGTGGTCTGGTACTGATTGAAGAGTTGCTGGTTAACGAAGGCATTATGGACGAGGGCGAGTCACTGTACTCTCCGGGCAACATTATGCTGATGCACCACGTGACTGCCGCACTGCGTGCGCACGTGCTGTTTACCCGTGACGTAGACTACATCGTGAAAGACGGCGAAGTTATCATCGTCGATGAACACACCGGTCGTACCATGCAGGGGCGTCGCTGGTCCGATGGTCTGCACCAGGCTGTTGAAGCTAAAGAAGGCGTAGAGATCCAGAACGAGAACCAGACGCTGGCATCTATTACCTTCCAGAACTACTTCCGTTTGTACGAAAAACTGGCCGGTATGACCGGTACAGCCGACACTGAAGCGTTTGAATTTAGCTCCATCTACAAACTGGATACCGTGGTTGTGCCGACCAACCGTCCGATGATCCGTAAGGATTTACCGGATCTGGTGTACATGACCGAAGCGGAAAAAATTCAGGCGATCATTGAAGATATTAAAGAACGTACTGCAAATGGCCAGCCGGTGCTGGTAGGTACTATCTCCATTGAAAAATCGGAAGTAGTGTCTAACGAGCTGAGCAAAGCGGGTATCAAACACAATGTTCTGAACGCCAAGTTCCACGCCAACGAAGCTGCAATCGTTGCCCAGGCGGGTTACCCGTCAGCCGTGACTATCGCGACGAACATGGCCGGTCGTGGTACCGATATCGTACTGGGCGGTAGCTGGCAGGCGGAAGTTGCCGAGCTGGAAAACCCAACTCCTGAACAAATCGCGCAGATTAAAGCCGATTGGCAGGTTCGCCATGACGCGGTATTAGCTGCCGGTGGCTTGCATATTATCGGTACCGAGCGTCACGAATCTCGCCGTATCGATAACCAGCTGCGTGGTCGTTCGGGTCGTCAGGGTGATGCGGGCTCTTCCCGTTTCTATCTGTCGATGGAAGATGCGCTGATGCGTATTTTTGCCTCTGACCGCGTGTCAGGCATGATGCGTAAACTGGGTATGAAGCCTGGCGAAGCCATTGAACACCCATGGGTGACCAAAGCAATTGCTAACGCGCAGCGTAAAGTGGAAAGCCGCAACTTCGATATTCGTAAGCAGCTGCTGGAATATGATGACGTTGCCAACGATCAGCGTCGTGCTATCTACACCCAGCGTAACGAACTGCTGGACGTAACTGACGTTAGCGAAACCATCAACAGCATCCGTGAAGATGTCTTCAAAGCAACTATTGATGCCTATATTCCGCCGCAGTCTCTGGAAGAAATGTGGGATATCCCGGGTCTGCAGGAACGTCTGAAAAACGACTTCGATCTTGAGATGCCGATTTCAGAGTGGCTGGATAAAGAGCCTGAGCTGCACGAAGAAACGCTGCGTGAACGTATCCTGGCAAACGCCATCGAAGTTTATCAGCGTAAAGAAGAAGTTGTGGGCGCGGAGATGATGCGTCACTTCGAAAAAGGCGTGATGCTGCAAACTCTCGACTCTCTGTGGAAAGAGCACCTTGCTGCGATGGACTATCTGCGTCAGGGTATCCACCTGCGTGGTTATGCGCAAAAAGATCCGAAGCAGGAATATAAGCGTGAATCCTTCTCTATGTTTGCCTCAATGCTGGAATCACTGAAATACGAAGTGATCAGCACCCTGAGCAAAGTTCAGGTGCGTATGCCTGAAGAAGTCGAAGCCATGGAGCAGCAGCGTCGTGAAGAAGCTGAGCGCTTAGCGCAGATGCAGCAGTTGAGCCATAAAGGCGACGATTCTGCCGCGGCAGAAGAGCTGGCAGCACAAACCGGCGATCGTAAAGTGGGTCGTAACGATCCGTGTCCTTGCGGCTCTGGCAAAAAATACAAACAGTGCCACGGCCGTCTGAGCTAAGAAAATAACTTACTGAAAAGGCGCAGAATTCTGCGCCTTTTTTATGGACGATAAAGATGAAAATACTGCAAATCGCCGTCGGGATTATTCGTAATCAGCAACATGAAATTTTTATCACCCAGCGTGCGGCTGATGCCCACATGGCAAATAAGCTGGAATTCCCCGGCGGGAAAATTGAAGCGGGCGAAACGCCGGAGCAGGCGCTGATTCGCGAGCTACAGGAAGAAGTGGGGATCACGCCGACTCAAAGCTCATTGTTCGAAAAGCTGGAGTATCAGTTTCCGGACAGGCATATCACTCTGTGGTTCTGGCTGGTTGAAAGCTGGGAAGGCGAGCCGTGGGGAAAAGAGGGGCAACCGGCGCAGTGGATTGCGCAAGATGCTCTGAATGCGCAGGATTTCCCGCCCGCGAATGCACCGGTCATTGAAAAGCTGATTGCTGGCTAATGGCGCTATAGGCCGGATAAGGCAACGCCACATCCGGCAAATTATGGCGGGGGCGCTACACTTGCTCGCCCTACGTTTTAGTTCTTAGGCCTGATAAGCGCAGCGCCATCAGGCAAAACAACATAAAATGCCGGATGCGGCGTTACCTAATCCGACCCACCGTTTTAGCAGAATTACTTCTGTTCTTCACTCCAGTCGTCGCTTTCTGACAGATCACCAGAGCTTGGGATGCGTTTCTCTTCTGCGGCCCACTCTCCCAGATCGATTAACTGGCAGCGCTTACTGCAGAATGGGCGAAACGGACTGACCTCAGCCCATACTACAGGCTTGCCGCAGGTTGGGCAGTTGACGATGGTTTGTTCAGACATGTTGACTCCTTAACAGCACGCCAGTTCAAAATCGAGGCGCTCAGGCACCTGACCATTCTCGCTATCCAGCGGCATAAAGCGGATGGCAAAACGGCTCTTATGACCAGAAATTTGCGGATAAAGCAGCGAATCAAGCGGCAGCTGCAAGCGCAGCAGATCTGCATCTTCGCCGTTGTCCTGATAAAAACCATTCAGGCTGGTTTGCTTACGAAACGGTGCTGAGTTGCGAATTAAATCCAGTACCAGCGACAGCGCCTGGTTGAGCGGATTCAGGCTGGCAAGCCAGGTTTCAACCTGCGCGTCACGATGCGACTGTGCCAGGTGTAACCAGATATGCAGAGTCGGCAGATCGAAACTGCAGCACCCGCCAGGAATACTTAAACGCTGACGTACGAGACCAATCAGACGATCTTCGCGCAGCGTCTGTCCAATACGCGGGGCAGAAATCAGAATGCTGCCTGCACTTTTTAGCTGCTGACGCAAAGAGTCGATTCTGCTTTGATCGACGCCGGGAACTTCGACCCAGGCCTGGAGTTTACGCTGCTGTCGCTCCAGTTCTTTGAGGAGTTCGGTACGGACTTCGCCGCGTTCAAATACATCCAGCAAATCTCCGATATTGCGGAAAAAATGCAGAGCGCCGGCATGATCAGTAATGGGCAAATTAACGGAGAGCTGTTGGATTAAAAACTCAATGCGCAGCCATGTACGCATCTTCTCATTGAGAGGGTGTTCAAAAAGGACCTGGGTGTGCATTACGGTTTTTCCTGTGAGACAAACTGCGACGCGCATTGCAAATAGAGCGCGTGCAGGCGGGCGACATCCGAGGCGATGGCTTCCGGTGCGCCATTATTATCAATAACATCGTCTGCCACGGCCAGCCGCGCTTCACGCGTTGCCTGGGCAGCAAGAATTTGTTCAACATGCTCACGCGTGACGTCATCACGCTGCATGGTGCGTCTGAGCTGGGTTTCGGGGGTGACATCCACCACGAGTACGCGGTCGGCTTTTTTATACAGCGAATTTTCCACCAGCAAAGGGACAACCCATAGCAGATAAGGAGAGGTTGCTTGCTGAAACTGACGCTGGGTTTCCTGCTGAATAAGCGGATGAAGCAGGGCATTCAGCCAGCTTTTCTCCTCAGGATTGGAAAAAATGCGTTCGCGTAAAATGCGTCGCTGCAACGATCCGTCTGCGGCTATAACGTCGGAACCAAAATGTTCTTCGATCGCCTTAAGAGCAGGTGTGCCGGGTTCAACCACCTGGCGCGCAATAATATCTGCATCAATGACGTTTATTCCGAGGTCAGCGAACGCATTTGCAACGGTGCTTTTACCACTGCCAATGCCGCCGGTTAAGGCTACCGTATACCTCATAGATGCCGATCCTGGAGTTTAAGTTTGATTATCAAACAGTTAAAAGTTATGCGTGCGAAGGCGAGGCTGCTGCAGGATTAACCTACTATTCGCCAGGTAAATTTATGGGATTGTAGCGTAAAAAAAGAGAATTTCGCAGTCTTGCGCGGCATTGATTAGTGCGTATGATAGCGTCACTGGAGTTGTGAGTTTCGATTTTTCGCCATTAACCCCAGGAATCCGCACATGCGTATCGAAGAAGATCTGAAGTTAGGTTTCAAAGACGTTCTTATCCGCCCTAAGCGTTCTACTCTCAAAAGCCGTTCCGATGTTGAGCTGGAACGTCAATTTACCTTTAAGCATTCAGGTCAGACCTGGTCCGGCGTACCTATTATTGCCGCGAACATGGACACTGTCGGGACGTTTGCCATGGCAACGGCACTGGCATCTTTCGACATCCTGACCGCTGTGCACAAACACTATTCTGTTGAAGACTGGGCCGCCTTCATCGCAGAGAGCTCTGCCGATGTGCTTAAACACGTAATGGTTTCAACCGGTACGTCTGATGCAGATTTCGAAAAAACTAAACAGATTCTGGCGCTCAACCCCGCGCTGAACTTTATCTGCATTGATGTGGCTAATGGCTACTCAGAGCATTTTGTTCAGTTCGTGTCGAAAGCGCGTGAAGCATGGCCGACTAAAACGATCTGTGCGGGCAATGTGGTCACCGGTGAAATGTGCGAAGAGCTGGTGCTCTCCGGTGCTGATATTGTCAAAGTCGGCATTGGCCCAGGTTCTGTATGTACCACGCGTGTAAAAACCGGCGTTGGCTATCCACAGCTTTCTGCGGTTATTGAATGCGCCGATGCAGCCCACGGTCTGGGTGGCATGATTGTCAGCGACGGCGGCTGCACCATGCCGGGTGACGTGGCAAAAGCGTTCGGTGGCGGCGCAGACTTCGTGATGCTCGGCGGCATGCTGGCTGGTCATGAAGAAAGTGGCGGCAAAATTGTTGAAGAAAACGGTGAGAAATTCATGCTGTTCTACGGTATGAGCTCTGAATCTGCCATGACGCGTCACGTAGGTGGTGTTGCACAGTACCGCGCTGCAGAAGGTAAAACCGTCAAGCTGCCACTGCGCGGCCCGGTTGATAATACCGCTCGCGATATCCTCGGTGGTTTGCGTTCTGCTTGTACCTATGTGGGCGCATCCCGTCTGAAAGAGCTGACCAAACGTACAACGTTTATTCGTGTACAGGAACAAGAAAACCGCGTTTTCAATAGCCTGTAAGAACAGCTAGTTCTGTAAATGCCTGATGGCGTTACGCCGCCATCCGGCATTTGAATCTATGCTACCCCGCTCATCGCATCTCCCAAATGGAAAATCGGTAAATACATCGCGACGACCAGCGTACCGATGATAAGCCCCGTAATGACCAGCAACGCAGGCTCAAGTAATGCAGCCAAATTCTCAGCCTGAGCCAGGGTTTTCTCGCCATGGTGATGAGCAAGATTACGCAGCATTGCATCCAGCGAGCCGGAAGCTTCACCCGTTCTGACAAGCTGTATACACAATGGGCTGAATTCACAGCTATTTTTAAGCGCTAACCAGATCGGTTTTCCAGAGCTGATGTCCTGCTGAACCAGTGCTAAACGTTGCGACCAGAAAGGGTTAGCCAGCGTTTCGGTAACGCTCTCAAGACCCTGCAAAAAGGGAATGCCCGCATTTTGCGTTAACGCCAGAACAGTGAATATCTGCGTGAGTTTTTGCCCTCTCACCATCGTCCCTATGACCGGGAGGCTGAGCAGCAATTTCTGGCGCAGAATGAGCCAGTACGGTTTCTGCTTTATCAAATGATGTGTGGCAACTGCTACCAGGCCAAGCGCTACCGCCAGCCATCCCCATTGGCTGCTACAGTGTGCGATGGTAATAATCCACTGAGTGAGCGCCGGTAGCGGGGGTGTTGAACGTCTGGTAGATAGCGGCAAACTCAGGGAGTACAAACTGCAGCATCGCAAATACGACCATCACCGCCATTGTTATGATGATGATCGGATAGCGCAGGGCTTTTTTAACTTTATCGGCAAGTTGCTGTTGTTTCTTTTGCTGGTAGGCGAGTTCAAAACAGCAGTCGTCCAGCTTACCCGTAAGTTCTCCGGTACGGATCATTGCCTGGTAAAGGGGCGGAAAAACGTGTTGCCATTGTGATAACGAGACGGAGAGGGTTATGCCCTGTTCCATATCGTAAGCCAGCGTACGCAGTAGCGCCTGCCATTGAGTGCTGGGATGCTGTTCAGCAAGCAGAGCTAGCCCTGTTGAGAGCGTTAACCCTGCCTTTAGCAATGTCGCCAACTGGTGTATGGTTTCGGCACTTCTTGTACGGCTCCAGTGCGAGATTTTGACACGCATACGTTTAATGCGCAGCGGCGTAATCTGTTGTTCCTCAAGAGTCAGCATCAATGACGGTCGGGTATCGGCCCATAGCGTTCCTTCCAGAGATTTACCTTCGTTGTTAATGCCTTGCCAGCGCCAAAGCTGTTTAGCGGACATGAGGCATGCCCAGTACACGAATCAGCTCTTCAAATGTCGTTAACCCTTGCTCGACGGCCTGACAGCCATTCTCGAAAAGCGTTCTCATTCCTGATTGCTGAGCATCAGATTCCACTTCGTCTACGGATGTGCCACTGGCAATACTCTGACGTAATGCCGGAGTAACCGGGAGGACTTCAAACAATGCCGTACGGCCATAAAATCCGTGATAACAATGTTTGCAGCCAGGGGCCTGCCAATTCGGTAGTGGTGTAGGCCAGACAGTTTTCGGGAGCGTGATAGGCGTACTCTGACGTTGTCGGCAATGGGGGCACAACTTTCTGACCAACCGCTGTGCAATAACGAGCGTCAGCGCGGAGGCGATCATCCAGCGTGCGACACCCATTTGTTGCAGGCGCACCAGCGTTTCACTGGTGGAATTGGTATGCAGCGTAGAAAGAACCAGATGGCCTGTTTGTGCGGCTTTAAGGGCTATTTCGGCCGTTTCGCCATCGCGGATTTCACCCACCATGATAATGTCGGGATCCTGGCGCAGCAGCGCGCGTAAGACTCCCTGAAAAGTCAAACCGGCGCGTGGGTGAATTTGCGTCTGGTTGAGGCCTGCGATCGGGATCTCTACCGGATCCTCCACGCTACAAAGATTCACATCCGGGGTGTTTCGGGTTTGCAGCGCACTGTACAGCGTGACCGTTTTGCCGCTTCCGGTAGGCCCGGTAACCAGAATCAGCCCCTGAGGCTGCTGCAAGGCTTGCGAAAATGCGGCCAGCTGCGCGTCTTGCATTCCCAGCGCCGCGATCTCCAGTGACTGATCGACCTGATGAAGTAGCCGTAACACGACTTTTTCGCCGTAGCGACAGGGCAGGGTGGCGATGCGAAACGAGACCGGCTCTCCTGAAATCTCAACGGTAAATTGTCCGTCTTGTGGAAGCCGATGCTCGGCGATATCCAGGCTGCCTAATACTTTTAACCTTGCGGTGATGGCAATGCCCATCTCGGTCGTGACTTCCGGTAAAGCGTGAAGCACGCCATCTACGCGTAATCTGATTCGATAGTGATTTTCTTCGGGTTCAAAATGAATATCAGAAGCCCGTTGCGTCAGAGCGGAATGAAACGTCTGATTCAGCAAGTCTGCTGCGCTGGCGCTGCTTTTCGTGACCACTGCCGGGAGCATTTTCTGCGGTGTATGCGTGTGGCCTTCCATTTGCTGACGTGTCCAGCAGACAATGTCGATGCGTCGGGTGGTGGCAAAATGCAGCGCATCCAGCAGCTCGTGTGATGGGGCGTCTACGACGGCGATATGTACCACTTCATTGTCTGCATCCAGTAATATTGCCTGATAACGTTGGCATAGTGCCGTAAGTTGGGTGGTATTCATCTCTGTTCCTTAGTGGGTATCGAAGCGGAAAACGTCTTCACAGGCCTGCTGCAATGCGCTGTCGTTCTGGATGACGCAGTTTCGGTTCCAGCCGGTAATGCCGTTGGCATTGTCCCAACCTGGCGTCATGGTGATGCTTAGCCCGTTCAGGCTTTCCTGCCCACTAAGACTGACAACTCCCTTTTCAACGCTCATGGCTGAGACGTAACGGGTAGTTGTTGGAGAGGGAATACCATTCGTTCCGGCATCGCAGGTATTTGTTCCGCCATGCTCCAGTGCACAGAGCTCAACCGCCGTGCGATAGGGGACAAAGGTTTGCAGCATGTCCGTCAGCGCGGCTTTGCGCAGATAGTTTTGATATGCCGGAATGCCGATGGCGCTAAGGATGGCAATAATGCCAATCACCACCATGAGTTCGATAAGCGTAAAGCCTCGTTGCTTGTTCATCGTTCGCTCCTTGAGTTTGCTGGCGCTACTTTGGCAAACCGACGGGAGGACGGCGAGAGACAAAAAACAAAACGGGAAAGCGGGTTCAGAGGATTTTTACGAAATTACAGAGTCAGACAATGTATTTGCGAAGAGACTCGAAGAAACTGCCGGGTGGTGGTGTAAATGCCGTATTCGGCTTACGGAATAAACCTGTGTAGTAGGCCCGATAAGCGAAGCGTCATCGGGCAATACAATCAGCAATTAGCGAAATCGCATGGAGAGATCGAGTGCGCGAACATGTTTGGTCAGCGCGCCAACGGAGATAAAGTCCACACCGGTTTCGGCAAATTCGCGCAGCGTTTCATGGGTGACGTTGCCCGACACTTCCAGACGCGCCTGGCCGTTGGTGCGTTTTACCGCTTCGCGCATTTGGTCAGTTTCGAAGTTATCGAGCATGATGATATCGGCCCCGGCTTTCAGCGCGTCGTCCAGTTCATCCAGGCTTTCTACTTCGACTTCAACCGGCACATCCGGGTGCAACCAGAAGGCTTTTTCGACGGCCTGACGTACCGAGCCGGAAGCAATAATGTGGTTTTCTTTAATCAGGAAGGCGTCGGACAGCCCCAAACGATGATTCGCGCCGCCGCCGCACAATACGGCGTATTTTAGCGCGGTACGCAGTCCCGGCAGGGTTTTACGCGTATCCAGCAGTTGGGTCTTGGTTCCCGCTAGCAGGTCGACGTATTTACGCACTTCGCTCGCTACACCTGAAAGCGTCTGCACAAAATTCAGCGCAGTACGTTCACCGGTCAGTAAAACGCGGGAAGGGCCGTCCAGTTCAAACAGCGGCTGATTGGCCTTTATGCTGTCGCCATCTTCGACATGCCAAGTGATGTTGACATCATCGCCAGCCAGCTGAATAAAGACCTCTTCCACCCAACGTTTTCCACAAAAAACGCCATCTTCGCGGGTGATTACGGTGGCATGGGAGCGCATGTCTTCGGGTAAAAGCTGTGCGGTGATATCGTTATTGGCATCAACTTCTCCGCCTAAATCTTCACGCAGCGCCTGAGCTACAGCGGCAGGGATATCCAGATTTATGCGTTCCAACAGCGCGTCACGTCGGTAGTCAGGGTTATAGCGGCGAGGCGGCATGATAAAACTCCAAATTGCTAACGAATCATAAGGTGGAAACATGCTACCCTGAACCTGATATGAGCACCACCAATAAGGAGATTCTGCATGTTGTTAGACGAGGGCTGGCTGGCAGAGGCGCGACGCGTTCCCTCTCCGCATTACGATTGCCGCCCGGATGACGAAAACCCTTCTCTGCTGGTGGTGCATAATATCAGCCTGCCGCCCGGCGAGTTTGGCGGCCCGTGGATAGACGCGCTGTTTACGGGCACGATTGATCCCAACGCCCATCCTTATTTTGCCGGGATCGCCCATCTGCGTGTTTCGGCCCATTGTTTGATTCGCCGTGACGGTGAAATCGTGCAATATGTGCCTTTTGATAAACGCGCCTGGCATGCGGGTGTGTCGAGCTATCAAGGGCGAGAGCGCTGTAATGATTTTTCAATTGGTATTGAGTTGGAAGGGACGGATACGCTGGCCTATACCGATGCGCAGTATCAGCAACTGGCTGCCGTGACGAATACTCTGATTACGCGTTATCCGGCCATTGCTAACAACATGACAGGACATTGCAATATTGCGCCCGAGCGTAAGACCGATCCCGGGCCGTCCTTTGACTGGGCAAGGTTCCGCGCCCTGGTCACCCCCTCGTCGCACAAGGAGATGACATGACGCTGTTTACAACATTATTGGTGTTGATTGTTGAACGCCTGTTTAAGCTGGGTGAGCACTGGCAGCTTGATCACCGGATTGAAGCTTTTTTCCGCCGGACTAAGCATTTCTCGATGATGCGTACGGTAGGCATGACTCTGATTGCGATGGGAGTGACATTTCTGCTACTGCGCGCACTTCATGGGCTGTTGTTTAATGTTCCGTTGCTGGTGGCGTGGATCTTAATTGGCTTGCTGTGCATCGGTGCTGGCAAGGCGCGCCTTCACTATCACGCTTACCTGAACGCGGCTGCTCGCGATGATGCTCACGCCCGTGATGCGATGGCCAGCGAGCTGACGCTTATCCATGGGGTTCCGCCGGACTGCGATGAGCGTGAATTCTTGCGCGAACTGCAGAACGCGCTGTTATGGAACAACTTCCGCTTTTATCTGGCGCCGTTATTTTGGCTGATTGTCGGTGGTCCGTGGGGACCTGTGACGCTGGTTGGTTATGCCTTTTTACGCGCCTGGCAGTCCTGGCTGGCGCGCTATCAGACACCGCACCAGCGTCTGCAATCAGGTATTGATGCGATCCTGCATGTGCTGGATTGGATCCCGGTGCGTCTGGCGGGCGTGGTCTATGCGCTGTTGGGACATGGTGAGAAGGCGCTGCCGGCCTGGTTTGCCTCGCTTGCGGATCTGCACACGTCGCAATATCAGGTGCTTACGCGTCTGGCGCAGTTCTCGCTGGCGCGTGAACCGCACACCGATAAAGTCGAAACGCCAAAAGCCGCTGTTTCGCTGGCGAAGAAAACCTCGTTTGTGGTGGTGGTGGTTATTGCGGTGCTCACCATTTATGGGGCATTAGTATAGCGTTGTGCCGGATGGCGCTAATGCTTATCCGGCCTACAATGAAAAACGTGTAGGCCCGGTAAGCGTTAGCGCCACCGGGCAGTGCAACGGTTTAGTTCGTATCAGCAGGCGGCACGCCAAAATCTGGCATGCCGTTTTCGTCCCAACGCACGAGCTTCAGACGAGTGTGGCGGTTTGGGTCGTACAGCGGATCGCCCTCGATTTCGGTGTAGTTTCTCGCGTGATACACCAGTACATCTTCACCTTCCGGCGTTTGTGTAAAGCTGTTGTGTCCTGGCCCAAACTGGCGGTTTTCATAACTGGTGGTAAAGACCGGACGCGGTGATTTGTGCCAGTTCTGCGGTTTGAGCGGATCGGCGTTGAGGTCAATCCACAATAATCCCATACAGTAGTTCTCATCGGTGGCGCTGGCGGAATAGCTGATAAACAGCTTATCGCCATGAACCATGACGGCAGGACCTTCATTGACCCAAAAACCCCGGCATTCCCAGTCATACTCAGGATGACTTAGCATGACCGGCTCGCCTTTAATCGTCCATGGATTTTCCAGCTCAGCGAGATAGATATTGGAGTTTCCGGCGATATCGGGCGACTTCTGCGCCCAGAGGTACCACTGTTTTCCCTGATGGTTAAAGGTGGTGGCATCAAGCGCAAAGGTATCAAACTGCGTTTTAATCTGACCTTTCTCCGTCCACTGCCCGGTCAACGGATCGGCGTCGGCACATTCGAGCGCAAACATGCGATGCTGGAACATCCCCAGCTTGTCGAGCGACTGTGTGTGGGTGGCAGCAAAATAGATGTACCACTTGCCTGCCAGATGATGGATTTCGGGTGCCCAGATGAGTTGGCTCATGGGGCCGCTTTCTGGTTTGCGCCAGACGACAACCGGGGCGGCGGTGCGCAACCCCTCCAGCGAGTCGGCCCGGCGTATCTCCAGTCGGTCATATTCGGGTACTGAAGCAATGAAATAATAGTGGCTACCGTCACGTAAGATAAACGGATCGGCACGCTGTTCAATAAAGGGATTTGGCCACTGATTCATTAGGCTTTCCTTACGGTTTCAGTCGTTTTTATATCGTGGTATTCATTCAGTTCACGGTAGTTGGCGCGGCGCTTTTCTAAATCTGTCTGGATTTGCTGCATAAACTCGCGGTCAACTTTCAGCAGACGAACCACGCCTGCGGTAATCAGGTAGCCTACGCCTGGTATGATGGTAAACAGCAGCATAATACCGTTAATGGCAGAGTCGCTTTGCGCTTTCGCCCCAGCGTCGTAGCCGTACCAGGAGAGCAGGAAGCCGACCATCGCTCCGGCAATTGCCAGGCCCAGTTTCAGGAAGAACAGGTTACCGGAGAAGCTGATTCCGGTGATGCGTTTACCGGTTTTCCACTCGCCATAGTCATCGACATCCGCCATCAGCGACCAGTGCAGCGGAGAAGGGATTTGGTGCAGGATGTTGAGCAGGAAGTAGAGCACCATAATCATCATGGTGGCTTTCGGATCGAAGAAGTAAAACGCGGCAGAGAAAATCGCCAGGATAATATTGGTCCAGAAGAAGACTTTCAGTTTGCACCAGCGATCGGTTAATACCTTCGCCAACATACTGCCGATCATCATTCCGACCACACCAAGACTGATAAACAGCGTTGCGAACTGCGTGCTTTGCTGCATAACCCATGTCACGTAGTACATGGTGGCAGCCATGCGAATAAAGCCCGGACAGACGTTGCACAGTGTTAACAGCAGAATTTTTACCCACTGATCGTTCTTCCACACGTCTTTCAGATCGGCTTTTAAATCGTCATTGGTCTGGACAGCAGGGCGTACGCGTTCACGGACCGTAGCGAAGCAAAACAGAAACATACACATGCCGATGAAAGCCAGAACCGCCATCGCCATCTGATACCCTTTGGCTTTGTCTTCCCCGCCGAACCAGTCGGCCATTGGCAGCAAGGTGAGGGACAGCAGCAGGGTTGCAATGCCTACCAACACAAAGCGATATGACTGGCAGGCGACGCGTTCCTTCGGATCGTTGGTGATGACGCTGCCGAGCGAGCAGTAGGGAATGTTGATCGCTGTATAAGTAATAGATAGCAGGAAGTAGGTAACGAACGCATAGATAACTTTGCTGTTATAGGTCCACTCTGGAGTGGTAAACATCAGTACGCTGAATAACGCGTACGGGAAAGCCATCCATAAAAGCCATGGACGAAATCGACCATATTTACTACGGGTGCGGTCGGCCATCGCGCCCATTATAGGGTCGGTAACGGCGTCGATAACGCGTACTGAGAGCAGTAATACGCCGACCAGTGCAGGTGCCAGACCAAAAATGTCTGTGTAAAAATAGTTAACAAACAACATGATGGCGCCAAAGATGATGTTGCATCCGGCGTCGCCCATTCCATAGCCGATCTTTTCTTTCACCGTGAGCTTACTGGTTTCCATCAACTGCACTCCATCAATGAGATATGGAGAGAATTATTGTCCGGCACCGGTGTTTTTGCGTTGCAGGATAACGCCGCTGATATGGACTAAACAGTCGTGAGTGGGAAAGTGTGAGGCAGGTAACAACCCCCCACCTGACGCAGGTGGGGGGAGGGGGGGATTAATGCGCTTTAACCGCGCCGGCCGTTTTTTGTTTACACAGGTAGCCGATGCCAAGAATGGCAATCCATACAGGGATTAAGTACACCGAGATCGCCATACCCGGCGTCATCAGCATAATCACCAGTACTGCAGCCATGAAAATCAGGCACACCCAGTTACCCAGCGGATAGAGCAGCGCCGGGAAGCGGGTGGTAACACCCTGCTGCTGTTTGGCTTTGCGGAACTTCATGTGTGCCAGGCTAATCATTGCCCAGTTGATCACCAGTGCGGAAACCACCAGCGCCATCAGCAGGCCAAAGGCGGATTCCGGTGCCAGGTAGTTGATCAGCACACACAGAGCCGTCACCAGTGCGGAAACCAGAATGGTGTTCACCGGTACACCGCGTTTGTCGACGTTCATCAGCGCTTTGGGCGCATTGCCCTGCTGTGCCAGACCGAACAGCATACGGCTGTTGCAGTATACGCAGCTGTTATAGACAGAAAGGGCGGCAGTCAGCACTACGATGTTCAGGGCATTAGCAACAAAGGTGTCTCCCAGCTCGTGGAAAATAAGGACAAACGGGCTGGTATCCGCCGTGACACGCGTCCACGGCATCAGGGAAAGCAGAACCGCCAGCGAACCCACATAGAAAATCAGGATACGGTAGATAACCTGGTTGGTCGCTTTGGGAATGCTTTGCTCCGGGTTATCCGCTTCTGCTGCGGTGATCCCGACCAGCTCCAGCCCACCGAAAGAGAACATAATAATAGCCATCATCATCACCAGACCGGTGAAGCCATGCGGCAGGAAGCCTCCCTGGTCCCACAGGTTGCTGACGCTGGCCTGCGGGCCGCCGTTACCGCTAAACAGTAACCAGCCGCCGAACAGGATCATCGCTACGACGGCAATGACTTTAATAATGGCGAACCAGAACTCCATCTCACCAAACACTTTCACGTTGGTCAGGTTGATGGCGTTGATCAGCACAAAGAAGGCAGCCGCAGACACCCATGTTGGGATCTCCGGGTACCAGAACTGGATGTATTTACCCACGGCAGTTAGCTCTGCCATGGCAACCAGCACGTACAGCACCCAATAGTTCCAGCCGGAAGAGAACCCCGCGAAACCGCCCCAGTATTTATAAGCAAAGTGACTAAATGAGCCTGCAACGGGCTCTTCAACCACCATTTCACCTAACTGACGCATAATCAAAAAGGCGATAAAGCCGGCAATAGCGTAACCCAGAATAATACCCGGCCCTGCAGACTGGATAACGGATGCGCTACCGAGGAATAACCCGGTACCAATCGCGCCACCCAGCGCGATTAGCTGTATATGGCGGTTCTTAAGGCCGCGCTTGAGCTGATCGCCATGCTGTTGACTTTCCATCATGAAACCTCGTGTGTGGTTTTACTCTTCATATTTCGAGTGCTTATTTTTTGAACTACGCAGCAATGCGTGTGTAAGTTTGCAATTCCGTTTGTTGTATTAATTTGTTTACAGATGCTTTTGATAAAATGTTGCCTTAATACTTTTGTCTTGATCAGAATAATGATATGCGAGCGCGAATGCACCTGCTTTATGCGGGGAAGATGACGAGTTGAATAAAAAGAAACCATTTGTAAATGCGAGTTTATCTACCACAAAATTTCCATTTTGAATTTCTATTCATTAATAGTGGTTGATATATCGATAAATAAGCAGGTGAATCGGTTCAGATGAGATAATTTTTCGTTTCAATTCCGTTAAAACTACCCCGAGGTGGGTAAATTTAACATTTGTGCATAGTTACATGTTTGAAACGTTATTTCTGTAATGTTGTTAAAATATGCCTCCTTTACTGATTTCAATCAAAACCTGTATGGACAGAAGGTGAATACTTTGTTACTTTAGCGTCAAGAACATGAAATTGGTAAGACCAATTGACTCCGGGCAAATGGCTTAAGACAGGAAATCATGGCCTACAGCAAAATCCGCCAACCAAAACTCTCCGATGTGATTGAGCAGCAGCTGGAGTTTTTAATTCTTGAGGGGACACTTCGCCCCGGAGAAAAACTCCCACCGGAACGCGAGCTGGCAAAACAGTTCGACGTCTCCCGCCCCTCCTTACGCGAGGCGATCCAACGCCTTG
The DNA here is from genome assembly GCF_030332845.1 of Citrobacter sp. Cpo061. Taxonomy (NCBI): domain Bacteria; kingdom Pseudomonadati; phylum Pseudomonadota; class Gammaproteobacteria; order Enterobacterales; family Enterobacteriaceae; genus Citrobacter; species Citrobacter sp. Cpo061. The sequence goes on along the minus strand of NZ_JAOWHB010000034.1, from coordinate 115,166 downwards.
AAGCGAAGGGCTTACTGCTTCGTCGTCAGGGCGGTGGCACTTTTGTTCAGAGCAGCCTGTGGCAGAGCTTTAGCGACCCACTGGTAGAGCTGCTCTCCGACCATCCTGAATCCCAGTTTGACCTGCTTGAGACGCGCCATGCGCTGGAAGGTATTGCGGCTTATTACGCTGCACTGCGCAGCACGGATGAAGACAAAACGCGTATCCGTGAACTCCACCATGCGATCGAGCTTGCTCAACAGTCCGGCGATCTTGACGGCGAATCTGATGCGGTACTCCAGTATCAAATTGCTGTCACCGAAGCGGCACACAATGTGGTGCTGCTCCATTTGCTAAGGTGTATGGAGCCGATGCTGGCCCAGAACGTTCGGCAAAACTTCGAATTGCTGTATGCGCGTCGTGAAATGCTGCCACTGGTTAGCAGTCACCGTACCCGTATTTTTGAAGCAATTATTGCCGGGAAGCCGGAAGAGGCGCGTGAAGCGTCCCACCGTCACCTGGCGTTTATCGAAGAGATCCTGCTGGACAGAAGCCGTGAGGAAAGCCGTCGTGAACGCGCCTTACGCCGTCTGGAGCAACGAAAGAATTAGTGATTTTTCTGGTAGAACGTTAACCAGAAGATGTTGTAAATCAAGCGCCATATAAAGTGCGCGGCAACTAAACGCAGAACCTGTCTTATTACGCTCTCTGGCGAGAACGTAATGGGACAGGTTCCAGATAACTCAACGTATTAGATAGATAAGGAATACCCCCATGTCAGAACGTTTCCCAAATGACGTGGATCCGATCGAAACTCGCGACTGGCTACAGGCGATCGAATCGGTCATCCGTGAAGAAGGTGTTGAGCGTGCTCAGTATCTGATCGACCAACTGCTTTCAGAAGCTCGCAAAGGCGGCGTGAAAGTAGCGGCAGGTGCAGGGGCCAGCAATTATGTAAACACTATTGCCGTTGAAGATGAACCGGAATACCCGGGCAATCTGGAGCTGGAACGTCGTATTCGTTCTGCTATCCGCTGGAACGCCATTATGACCGTACTGCGCGCGTCTAAAAAGGACCTCGAGCTGGGTGGCCACATGGCATCCTTCCAGTCCTCCGCAACGGTATATGATGTTTGCTTCAACCACTTCTTCCGCGCACGCAACGAGCAAGATGGCGGCGATCTGGTGTACTTCCAGGGTCACATCTCTCCGGGCATCTACGCACGCGCATTCCTGGAAGGTCGTCTGACTGAAGAGCAGATGAACAACTTCCGTCAGGAAGTACATGGCAAAGGCCTGTCTTCCTACCCGCACCCGAAACTGATGCCGGAATTCTGGCAGTTCCCGACCGTATCTATGGGTCTGGGCCCAATCGGTGCTATCTACCAGGCTAAATTCCTGAAATATCTGGAACACCGTGGCCTGAAAGATACCTCTAAACAAACCGTTTACGCCTTCCTGGGCGACGGCGAGATGGATGAGCCAGAATCTAAAGGTGCGATCACCATCGCGACCCGTGAAAAACTGGACAACCTGGTCTTTGTTATCAACTGTAACCTGCAGCGTCTTGACGGCCCGGTAACCGGTAACGGCAAGATTGTTAATGAACTGGAAGGCATCTTCGCGGGCGCTGGCTGGAACGTTATCAAAGTCATGTGGGGCGGTCGTTGGGATGAGCTGCTGCGTAAAGACACCAGCGGTAAACTGATCCAACTGATGAACGAAACCGTTGACGGCGACTACCAGACCTTCAAATCCAAAGATGGCGCATACGTACGTGAGCACTTCTTCGGTAAATACCCGGAAACCGCAGCACTGGTTGCTGACTGGACTGACGAGCAGATTTGGGCTCTGAACCGTGGTGGTCACGATCCGAAGAAAGTCTACGCTGCACTGAAAAAAGCGCAGGAAACCAAAGGCAGAGCAACTGTAATCCTGGCCCATACCATCAAAGGTTACGGCATGGGTGACACTGCTGAAGGTAAAAACATCGCTCACCAGGTTAAGAAAATGAACATGGACGGCGTGCGTTATATCCGCGACCGTTTCAACGTTCCTGTGACCGATGAGCAGGTTGAAAACCTGTCTTACATCACCTTCCCGGAAGGTTCTGAAGAGCACACTTATCTGCACGCTCAGCGTCAGAAACTGCATGGCTACCTGCCAGCTCGTCAGCCGAACTTCACCGAGAAGCTGGAACTGCCAGCTCTGGAAGACTTCGGTGCGCTGCTGGAAGAGCAGAACAAAGAAATCTCCACCACTATCGCTTTCGTTCGTGCCCTGAACGTGATGCTGAAGAACAAGTCGATCAAAGATCGTCTGGTTCCGATCATCGCTGACGAAGCGCGTACTTTCGGTATGGAAGGTCTGTTCCGTCAGATCGGTATCTACAGCCCGAACGGTCAGCAGTACACCCCGCAGGACCGTGAGCAGGTTGCTTACTATAAAGAAGACGAGAAAGGTCAGATCCTGCAGGAAGGTATCAACGAACTGGGTGCTGGCGCATCCTGGCTGGCTGCTGCGACTTCTTACAGCACCAACGATCTGCCGATGATCCCGTTCTACATCTACTACTCCATGTTCGGGTTCCAGCGTATCGGCGACCTGTGCTGGCAGGCTGGCGACCAACAGGCTCGCGGCTTCCTGGTAGGGGGTACTTCTGGTCGTACGACGCTGAACGGCGAAGGTCTGCAGCACGAAGATGGTCACAGCCATATTCAGTCTCTGACTATCCCGAACTGTATCTCTTACGATCCGTCTTACGCGTACGAAGTTGCGGTCATCATGCACGATGGTCTGGAGCGTATGTACGGTGAGAAACAAGAGAACGTTTACTACTACATCACCACGCTGAACGAAAACTACCACATGCCGGCAATGCCAGCAGGTGCCGAGGAAGGTATCCGTAAAGGTATCTACAAACTCGAAACCCTCGAAGGTAAGAAAGGTAAAGTTCAGCTGCTGGGCTCCGGTTCTATCCTGCGTCACGTGCGTGAAGCAGCACAGATTCTGGCGAACGACTACGGTGTAGGCTCTGACGTTTACAGCGTAACTTCCTTCACTGAACTGGCGCGTGATGGCCAGGATTGTGAGCGCTGGAACATGCTGCACCCGATGGAAACTCCGCGCGTTCCGTACATCGCTCAGGTGATGAACGACGCTCCGGCAGTAGCATCTACTGACTATATGAAACTGTTTGCCGAACAGGTTCGTACTTATGTACCGGCTGATGATTATCGCGTACTGGGTACTGACGGTTTCGGTCGCTCTGACAGCCGTGAAAACCTGCGTCACCACTTCGAAGTTGATGCTTCCTACGTGGTTGTAGCGGCCCTGGGCGAACTGGCTAAACGTGGCGAAATCGATAAGAAAGTGGTTGCAGACGCAATCATCAAATTCAACATCGATGCAGATAAAGTTAACCCGCGTCTGGCGTAAGAGGTAAAAGAATAATGGCTATCGAAATCAATGTACCGGACATCGGGGCTGATGAAGTTGAAATCACCGAGATCCTGGTCAAAGTAGGCGACAAAGTTGAAGCTGAACAGTCGCTGATCACCGTAGAAGGCGACAAAGCCTCTATGGAAGTTCCGTCCCCTCAGGCGGGTATCGTTAAAGAGATCAAAGTCTCTGTTGGCGACAAAACTGAGACCGGCAAACTGATCATGATTTTCGATTCCGCCGACGGTGCAGCAGCTGCTGCACCTGTTCAGGCAGAAGAGAAGAAAGAAGCAGCTCCGGCAGCAGCACCTGCTGCCTCTGCGGCGAAAGACGTACACGTACCGGACATCGGCGGCGACGAAGTAGAAGTTACCGAGATCATGGTTAAAGTGGGCGACACCGTTGCGGCTGAACAGTCTCTGATCACCGTTGAAGGTGACAAAGCCTCTATGGAAGTTCCGGCGCCGTTCGCAGGTACCGTCAAAGAGATCAAAATCAACACGGGTGACAAAGTGTCTACCGGTTCCCTGATTATGGTATTCGAAGTGGCGGGCGCTGCGCCTGCTGCTGCACCGGCTCAGGCGGCTGCTCCAGCAGCAGCGGCGGCTCCGGCTGCTTCCGGCTCGAAAGAAGTTAACGTACCGGATATCGGTGGTGACGAAGTTGAAGTCACTGAAGTGATGGTTAAAGTGGGCGATAAAATTGCCGCTGAGCAGTCACTGATCACCGTTGAAGGCGATAAAGCGTCGATGGAAGTTCCGGCACCGTTCGCGGGTACCGTGAAAGAAATCAAAATCAGCACCGGCGACAAAGTTAAAACCGGTTCTCTGATTATGGTCTTCGAAGTCGAAGGCGCAGCACCTGCAGCAGCTCCTGCACAAGCAGCAGCTCCGGCTCCGGCCGCTGCACCAGCGCCTGCGCAAGCCGCAGCTCCGGCCGCAAAAGCGGAAGGCAAATCTGAGTTTGCTGAAAACGACGCTTACGTTCATGCAACGCCGCTGATTCGTCGCCTGGCGCGCGAATTCGGTGTGAACCTGGCGAAAGTGAAAGGTTCTGGCCGTAAAGGTCGTATCCTGCGTGAAGACGTTCAGGCTTACGTGAAAGACGCTATCAAGCGTGCTGAAGCGGCTCCGGCTGCAGCAGCAGGTGGCGGTATCCCGGGCATGCTGCCTTGGCCGAAAGTGGACTTCAGCAAGTTTGGTGAAATCGAAGAAGTGGAACTGGGCCGTATCCAGAAAATCTCTGGTGCTAACCTGAGCCGTAACTGGGTGATGATCCCGCACGTTACTCACTTCGATAAGACCGATATCACCGATCTGGAAGCGTTCCGTAAACAGCAGAACGCCGAAGCTGAAAAACGTAAACTGGACGTGAAATTCACCCCAGTAGTCTTCATCATGAAAGCCGTTGCCGCAGCTCTGGAACAGATGCCGCGCTTCAACAGCTCCCTGTCTGAAGACGGTCAGCGCCTGACCCTGAAGAAATACATCAACATCGGTGTAGCGGTTGATACTCCTAATGGTCTGGTTGTTCCGGTCTTCAAAGACGTGAATAAGAAGAGCATTACCGAGCTGTCTCGTGAACTGACCGTGATCTCCAAGAAAGCGCGTGATGGCAAGCTGACCGCTGGCGAAATGCAGGGCGGTTGCTTCACCATCTCCAGCATCGGTGGCCTGGGTACTACCCACTTCGCGCCGATTGTGAACGCGCCGGAAGTGGCTATTCTCGGTGTCTCCAAGTCCTCTATGGAGCCAGTGTGGAACGGTAAAGAGTTTGTGCCGCGTCTGATGATGCCGATTTCGCTCTCCTTCGACCACCGTGTAATTGACGGTGCGGATGGTGCGCGCTTTATCACCATCATCAACAACATGCTGTCTGACATTCGCCGCCTGGTGATGTAAGCGAAAAAGCCGGCCCGACGGCCGGCTTTTTTCTGGTAATCTCATGAAGTCAGTGAGGTTATTGTGCGAAAGACAAATCGGTTGCCGTTTGTTGTTTCAAAATTGTTAACAATTTTGTAAAATACGGGCGGATAGAACGACCCGCTGGACGACGGGTATAAATTAAGAGGTCATGATGAGCACTGAAATCAAAACTCAGGTCGTGGTACTTGGGGCAGGCCCTGCAGGTTACTCTGCTGCCTTCCGTTGCGCAGATTTAGGTCTGGAGACCGTCATCGTAGAACGTTACAGCACCCTTGGCGGTGTTTGTCTGAACGTCGGCTGTATCCCTTCTAAAGCGCTGCTGCACGTAGCAAAAGTTATCGAAGAAGCCAAAGCGCTGGCTGAACACGGTATCGTTTTTGGCGAGCCGAAAACCGATATCGACAAGATTCGTACCTGGAAAGAAAAAGTTATCACTCAGCTGACCGGCGGTCTGGCGGGTATGGCCAAAGGCCGTAAAGTGAAAGTGGTTAACGGTCTGGGTAAATTTACCGGGGCAAACACCCTGGAAGTTGAAGGCGAAAACGGCAAAACCGTGATCAACTTCGACAACGCAATCATCGCGGCGGGTTCCCGTCCGATCGAACTGCCGTTTATTCCGCATGAAGATCCGCGCGTATGGGATTCCACCGATGCACTGGAACTGAAAACTGTTCCTAAGCGCCTGCTGGTAATGGGCGGCGGTATCATCGGTCTGGAAATGGGTACCGTGTACCATGCGCTGGGTTCAGAGATCGACGTGGTTGAAATGTTCGACCAGGTTATCCCGGCTGCCGACAAAGACGTGGTTAAAGTCTTCACCAAGCGCATCAGCAAGAAGTTCAACCTGATGCTGGAAACCAAAGTGACCGCCGTTGAAGCGAAAGAAGACGGTATCTACGTTTCCATGGAAGGCAAAAAAGCCCCTGCCGAAGCTCAGCGTTACGATGCTGTGCTGGTCGCTATCGGTCGTGTACCGAACGGTAAAAACCTCGACGCGGGCAAAGCTGGCGTGGAAGTTGACGACCGTGGCTTCATCCGCGTTGACAAACAGCTGCGCACCAACGTGCCGCACATCTTTGCTATCGGCGATATCGTCGGTCAGCCGATGCTGGCACACAAAGGTGTGCATGAAGGTCACGTTGCCGCTGAAGTTATCGCCGGTAAGAAACACTACTTCGATCCGAAAGTTATCCCATCCATTGCATACACTGAACCAGAAGTTGCATGGGTTGGTCTGACCGAGAAAGAAGCGAAAGAAAAAGGTATCAGCTACGAAACCGCCACCTTCCCGTGGGCTGCTTCTGGCCGTGCTATCGCTTCCGATTGCGCAGACGGTATGACCAAACTGATTTTCGACAAAGAATCTCACCGTGTTATCGGTGGTGCGATTGTCGGTACCAACGGCGGCGAGCTGCTGGGTGAAATCGGTCTGGCGATCGAAATGGGTTGTGACGCAGAAGATATCGCGCTGACCATCCACGCGCACCCGACTCTGCACGAGTCCGTGGGCCTGGCGGCAGAAATCTTTGAAGGTAGCATTACCGACCTGCCAAACCCGAAAGCGAAGAAAAAGTAATTTTTCCGAAATGATAAAAAGCGGCTGAATGGCCGCTTTTTTTATGTATTTGTTACATAATAGTGTCAAGATCTGGCAAAGATTAAGGTAACTAGCCGAATTGCCAGAAAATGTTTTTTACCGTACTGCATCAAACTCCCGAACCGCATGAAATCAGCACTCCAAATCAACATACTGTTTCACAAGAAATAAATCACCTTATCTTGTCATTAGATGAAATTAATAACCCTGTAAACTAATATCGTGATAATAAATTGGGAGGGGAAATGATGAAACGTTTTTTAAAAGCAGCAGTAATAACTACCGTGTTTATTTCCGGCATGGCGCTGGCGCAGGATGCCGTCATTCCATGGGCTACCAACAGCGGTGGTACCGAAAGCACACATATTGCGGCAATGGGACAAAATTTGAATGCGCAGCATCAGCAGATTAACCAGACACAGGAAGGTGTATGGGCAACAAACTCTGGCAGCATTCGAGCTGACGAAATAGCACTTATCAGCACTAAGCCGGCGTTTAAAGGTTATCCTGAATTAATGCCGCATCAGAATTAACTCTCCGAGCTCACGTCAGACAAATCCACGCTGACGTGAGCGTGTGGGCAATGACGCTGGCTGGTTGTGGTGCGATAACCACCGCTTATAACAGCAACACCTCTGGTGCGACGCTGGGTGGTGGTATCGCGGCGGGGCTGATCGGCATGGCTGCGGATGCGATGGTGGAAGAGGTGAACTACACCATGGTTACTGACCTGCAAATCTCTATGTGCAGCAAAGCTAAAGTGACAACGGATAAAGTTGCTGCATTTAATTTGTTGGGGTTGCCGGGGGGCGGCTATGCCTTACCCGGCCTACTAACCTTCCGACTCGGTATCAGGGCGCTACAGGTTGCCAGTTTTTATCCGGATGGAATGTGGTTAACGCTTGCGCTTTCTGCTGTGATTCAACACCGAGATCGGCCTGGTAGACTTTGTCTTCACCGTTAATCATAAAACTCATCACGCCGGTGTGATCGTAGCTAACGGGCCAGGCTACCATGGCAAAACCGCTGGTTTTATCGGGAAGGATCCGGAAGCGATAGCCGTGATAGCCCATGCCCGGCTCCTGTGGGCTGAAGGCTGGGCCAAGCGGGCTTGGCGCTTCGCCCGGCGAAACAGGCCAGTACAGACCATCCTTTTTCCCTTCAGAACTGACAATCTTTTGCGCGTATTTCTGGTTCATCGCAAAATAGCTCTGCTGAGCATCCACGTAGGCGTGCAACGCCTCGATGGCAGCAAGTTCGTTGCGTCCAATCTCACGGGTCAGGATCTCTTCGGCCGCTTCCTTGATATCAAATCGCCAGCCTGAAGCGTTTTTGACGACCGGGATTGGCAGTTGCCAGTCGCTGTCCCCAACCACAAGATGCGCCGTATTGCCGTCGATGACAGTGCTATGGCGTACCTTCCAGTCACGCAGGAAGCGATCAACCGCATCAGGATCGACGCCTTCTGGCGGCAGAAAATCACGCCAGTTTTCCCCGAGCAGGTTGCTCATTGCATTTTCATTTTGCTCACTGATAGCGTTTGCCAGCGCATCTGTTGCCTGGTCTGGTGTGCTGAAGGATTGTTGTGCCATCGCGGTGGCCGAAACCATGAACAACACCATTCCACTGAGTAGTTTATTTTTCATGTCGGTTCCCTTAACGATGACGGAATTCACGGTGTTCAGCACGCCCGCCAGAAGGCTGGCGTGATGGCTGATTACGGGCGACCTGCCGGCTCTGGGCACCTCGCTGTTGCTGTGCCTGCCAGTTGGCGGAGCGACTGTCGTTACCGCTCAGCGCATTGGCGCGTGGCTGGCTGGTTCGCTGTTGAAGATTGCGCTGTTGCACATTGCGTTGTTGTGCCGGTTGCGTGACCCGTTTCTCCTGTCGCTGGGCGACTGCCTGGCGATTCTCCCGCTGCTGAGTGCTCGTCCGCTTCGCGGTTTGCGGTTTGGTATCGTAACCGCGGTAGTTATTACGTTGGGAAATTTGCTTCAGTTGTTGATTCGATGCCTGACGCTGGGCGTCTCTCGTGCCCGTACGCGCCGTTTGCGGGAATGTTTTCCCCGTCGATTTTTCCATCTGGCTCAGGGCTGCCTGACGCTGGCTATCACGGTTGACCGGTCTTTGCTGGGTCGAACTTAACCCGGTTGCCGTGTTAGTGGAGTGGAAGCGGTTATTGAGCTGGCTATTTGGGTAAGGCACACCCTCACGGTAGGCCGGATTATGCTGCCAGGTACGGTTGGCATCTGTCAGGCGCTGACCACTGATTTTATTGAAGTTATCAACGTTAATGTTGATGTTGTTATCACCGTTGCGGTTATAGCCGCCATGGTTATCCCAGTCATCATTATGATGGTGGTCGTCGTCGTCATCCCAGTCGATGTTGCTGAAGATGGCATAGGTTGTGGCGACACCAAGGCTGAAGCCTAAACCATTGACGAAGCTGTTACCAAATTGCTCACCGGGCGTTGGTGGCAGATAGGTTGGCGGATAGGCGGTATTCGGCCAGGTACCGTAAACCGTGTTCGGGTTATAGGTTGGAACGTACACCACCTGCGGATCGGCGGATTCAATCTTGATGACAGTAGGGCTTGTCGTGGTGGTAGTGCTGGTCGTCGACGTGCTGGTGGCGGTTTTCGCCGGTGCCGCTTTGGTCACGGTGGTGACGGTCTGTTGCGGTGTTGATTGCAGCGCGCCGGTTTGTTGCGCCAGTACACGCAGACGTTGAACGGAATCCATGACGTCCTTCGGCTGCGCGAGGAAAGCATCGCCCAGGCTTTGTACCCACGGCGGATTTTCACCCATCAGCGACATCAACTGAGGAAAAGCGACCAGCGATTTCACGCTGGGATCCCAGGGCTGGCTGGCAACGGCCTGAATGGCGGCATCGCCCTGCATTTTGGGATTGTCTTTTGACCACTGTGCGGCCTGGATGACGTTAGCCGGATAGGTTGAGGCCATCAAAATTTGCGACAGCAGCGAGTCTGGATAGAGCGCGATAGGTGCAACCCACTGATCGATTTGTGCTGCTGAGTAGGTTGGTGCCACGGCGGGTGCAGTTTGCTCTACCGGGGCGGGGGCCGCTACGGGAGCTGGGGCCGGTGTTGACGGCTGTTGCGCAACGGGGGCCGGAGCAGCAGGCTCCGTTGTGCGACTTTTAACAAACATCACGCCAGAGGCGGCAAACAGCCCGGCACTGCACAAAAGGGCAAGCAGATGTGGCTTAAGGGGCAACTTCATAAAATGACTCCAACGAGACGAGCGCTGTGCCGTGAGGCGTTCCTGTTGCCGCGAGTATTATTCACCCGTGTTAGACAGTTTTGACTTTTATGGTTGATTCACCAGGTAGGTCCGAAAAAAGAGTGTGAGTATTTATTACACAATTATATGTGATGGCGGAAAAATCGCTGGAATATTCAGCCGATCGCGCTTGAAAATTAACCGTTTATGGGCGGTTTTAAGCTGACTTAATTTCGCCTCACCTTGTCGCTATACCATTCTTAACGATTCAGCCAATTTTTTATGTTGCTTTTTTGTAAACGGATTAACACTTAATGAAAATCCTGTTATTGTGCCTTATGCGGTACCGGGCATTTACCCTACTAACTACTGTCTCACAGGAGCGTGAAGAGAATCGCCCATCTACAAAAGCGCCGCATTATGACAATGAGAGCGAGGAGATATCGTCGTGCTAGAAGAATACCGTAAGCACGTAGCTGAGCGTGCTGCCCAGGGGATTGTGCCAAAACCTTTAGACGCAACCCAAATGGCTGCACTTGTCGAGCTGCTGAAGACCCCGCCTGTGGGCGAAGAAGAATTCCTGTTAGACCTGTTGATCAACCGTGTTCCTCCTGGCGTAGATGAAGCCGCTTATGTTAAAGCTGGTTTTCTCGCCGCTGTCGCAAAAGGCGACACCACCTCCCCGCTGGTTACCCCAGAAAAAGCCATTGAACTGCTGGGCACCATGCAGGGTGGTTACAACATTCATCCGTTGATCGACGCGCTGGACGATGCAAAACTGGCACCGATTGCCGCCAAAGCGCTCTCTTCAACGCTGCTGATGTTCGATAACTTCTACGATGTAGAAGAAAAAGCCAAAGCGGGCAACGAATATGCGAAGCAGGTAATGCAATCCTGGGCTGATGCCGAATGGTTCCTGAACCGTCCAGCTCTGGCTGAAAAAATCACCGTTACCGTCTTTAAAGTGACGGGTGAAACCAACACCGATGACCTTTCTCCGGCACCGGATGCATGGTCTCGCCCGGATATCCCTCTGCACGCCCTTGCGATGCTGAAAAACGCCCGTGAAGGTATCGAACCGGATCAGCCGGGCGTGGTTGGCCCGATCAAACAGATCGAAGAATTGCAGAAAAAAGGTTACCCGCTGGCTTATGTGGGTGATGTTGTCGGTACCGGTTCTTCGCGTAAATCCGCAACCAACTCCGTGCTGTGGTTCATGGGTGACGACATTCCTCATGTGCCGAACAAGCGCGGCGGCGGCCTGTGCCTCGGCGGCAAAATTGCACCTATCTTCTTCAACACCATGGAAGATGCGGGCGCACTGCCGATTGAAGTGGACGTGTCGAACATGAACATGGGCGACGTGATTGACGTTTACCCGTTCAAAGGCGAAGTACGCAACCACGAAACCGGCGAACTGCTGGCAAGCTTTGAGCTGAAAACCGAAGTCCTGATCGACGAAGTACGCGCCGGTGGCCGTATCCCGCTGATCATCGGTCGTGGCCTGACTACCAAGGCGCGCGAAGCGCTGGGCCTGCCGCACAGTGACGTATTCCGTCAGGCGAAAGACGTGGCGGAAAGCAGCCGTGGCTTCTCTCTGGCACAAAAAATGGTTGGCCGTGCCTGCGGCGTAAAAGGTATCCGTCCGGGCGCGTACTGCGAACCGAAGATGACCTCCGTCGGTTCTCAGGATACTACTGGCCCTATGACCCGTGACGAACTGAAAGACCTGGCGTGCCTGGGCTTCTCGTCTGACCTGGTGATGCAGTCCTTCTGCCACACTGCGGCGTATCCGAAGCCGGTTGACGTGAACACGCATCACACGCTGCCAGACTTCATCATGAACCGCGGCGGTGTGTCGCTGCGTCCGGGCGACGGCGTTATTCACTCCTGGCTGAACCGCATGCTGCTGCCGGATACCGTAGGTACCGGTGGTGACTCCCATACCCGTTTCCCTATCGGGATTTCCTTCCCGGCAGGTTCTGGTCTGGTGGCGTTTGCTGCTGCGACCGGCGTGATGCCGCTGGATATGCCGGAATCCGTTCTGGTGCGTTTCAAAGGCAAAATGCAGCCGGGTATCACCCTGCGCGATCTGGTACACGCCATCCCGCTGTACGCGATCAAACAGGGTCTGCTGACCGTTGAGAAGAAAGGTAAGAAGAACATCTTCTCTGGTCGCATTCTTGAAATCGAAGGTCTGCCGGATCTCAAAGTGGAGCAGGCGTTCGAATTAACCGACGCCTCCGCTGAACGTTCTGCTGCCGGTTGTACCATTAAGCTGAACAAAGAGCCGATCGTTGAGTATCTGAGCTCTAACATCGTTCTGCTGAAGTGGATGATCGCAGAAGGTTACGGCGATCGCCGTACGCTGGAACGTCGTGTGCAGGGCATGGAAAAATGGCTGGCGGATCCGCAGTTGCTGGAAGCCGACGCTGACGCAGAATACGCGGCAGTGATCGACATCGATCTGGCGGATATCAAAGAGCCAATCCTGTGTGCACCGAACGATCCGGACGATGCGCGTCTGCTGTCTGACGTACAGGGCGAGAAGATCGACGAAGTGTTCATCGGCTCCTGCATGACTAACATCGGCCACTTCCGTGCCGCTGGTAAGCTGCTGGATGCGCACAAAGGCCAACTGCCAACGCGTCTGTGGGTGGCTCCGCCAACCCGTATGGATGCGGCACAGCTGACCGAAGAAGGTTATTACAGCGTGTTCGGTAAGAGCGGTGCGCGTATCGAAATTCCAGGCTGCTCTCTGTGCATGGGTAACCAGGCGCGTGTAGCCGACGGCGCAACGGTGGTGTCGACCTCTACCCGTAACTTCCCGAACCGTTTAGGTACCGGGGCGAACGTCTACCTGGCTTCTGCGGAGCTGGCGGCGGTTGCGGCGCTGATCGGCAAACTGCCGACGGCGGAAGAGTACCAGACCTATGTGGCGCAGGTAGATAAAACGGCCGTAGATACTTACCGTTATCTGAACTTCGACCAGCTGTCTCAGTATACCGAGAAAGCCGATGGTGTGATTTTCCAGACCGCGGTGTAATGCCCTAAAGCATTTTGTGTAAAAACGCATCAATGCCCGGAGAAGTCTGCTTCTCCGGGCATTTTTATTTCTATTCCTTATACCCACTACGCTTTTTTTCTGCCGCGCTGCTGCGATAATTACAGCAAGGCGCAATGCGGTATTGGCGCATTGCCGGGAGTAGAGGAAGACATTATGGATTACGAATTTCTGCGCGATATTACCGGGGTGGTAAAAGTGCGTATGTCCATGGGCCACGAGGTGGTGGGGCACTGGTTTAATGAGGAAGTGAAAGAAAACCTGGCCTTACTTGATGAAGTGGAACAGGCAGCGCGTGCGGTTAAGGGCAGTGAGCGCTCCTGGCAGCGAGCAGGGCATGAATACACGCTCTGGCTGGATGGCGAAGAAGTGATGGTTCGCGCTAATCAGCTGGAGTTCTCTGGCGATGAGATGGAAGAGGGGATGAGCTACTACGACGAAGAAAGTTTTTCGCTCTGTGGTGTAGAGGACTTTCTTCAGGTTGTGGCGGCATACCGCGAATTTGTGCATCAATCCTGAGATATTTCAGATATCAATGAAGCCGGGTGAGACAAACCCGGCTTTTTTTTCGTCCGAATGATTATTTGATTTTTATTAATCATTCAAAAACTGTGATCTGCCGCGTTTGTGATCTGATTTTGATTGAATATAATCGTTGTGATTTTATTTAATCACAACATAACAACAGGCGGGAAGACCATGAACATCAAGAAGGCAATAGAACGCGTACCCGGCGGCATGATGGTTGTGCCGTTGGTTATCGGTGCCATTATCAACACTTTTGCCCCGCAGGCGTTGCAGATCGGTGGATTCACCACGGCTTTATTTAAAAATGGCGCGGCTCCCTTGATTGGCGCGTTCCTGCTCTGTATGGGGGCGGGAATTAGCGTAAAGGCGGCGCCGCAAGCTTTGCTACAAGGCGGCACGATTACGCTGACCAAGTTACTGGTCGCGATTGCAATTGGTCTCGGGGTTGAACACCTGTTTGGCGCGGAGGGCATCTTTGGCTTAAGCGGTGTTGCCATTATTGCGGCAATGAGTAACTCCAATGGCGGGCTTTACGCGGCGCTGGTTGGCGAGTTTGGCAATGAACGTGATGTCGGTGCGATCTCCATTTTGTCTCTGAATGACGGGCCTTTCTTTACCATGATCGCGCTGGGCGCGGCGGGTATGGCAAATATTCCTATCATGGCGCTGGTGGCGGTTCTTGTTCCGCTGGTGGTTGGCATGATCCTCGGTAACCTCGATGCCAATATGCGTGACTTCCTGACCAAAGGCGGTCCACTGCTCATTCCTTTCTTTGCATTTGCACTTGGAGCCGGTATTAACCTGGAAATGCTGCTGCAAGGCGGTCTGGCGGGCATTCTGCTGGGCGTACTGACCACCTTTGTGGGCGGTTTCTTTAACATTCGAGCCGATCGTCTGGTAGGCGGGAGTGGTATTGCTGGTGCTGCGGCATCCAGTACGGCGGGGAACGCCGTCGCGACGCCACTGGCTATAGCACAGGCCGATCCCTCGCTGGCAGAGGTTGCCGCTGCGGCAGCGCCGCTGATCGCTGCGTCAGTCATTACAACCGCAATTCTGACGCCAATTCTTACGTCGTGGGTCGCGAAAAGGCAGTCTCGTCAGGCCGTGCAGGAGAAGAAAGCATGAAAATGATCGTTATCGCCGATGACTTTACGGGCTCTAACGATACCGGCGTACAGCTGGCGAAAAAAGGGGCGCGTACCGAAGTAATGCTGACCCCAGCGCAGAAACCGTCGCGCCGCGCCGATGTTCTGGTCATCAATACGGAAAGCCGGGCGATGCTGGCAACGCAGGCCGCCGCGGCTGTACAACAAGCGTTAGCGCCATGGTGTGAGGGCGAAGCAACACCGCTGGTATACAAAAAAATAGACTCGACATTTCGTGGCAATGTGGGGGCTGAAGTCACTGCAGCCATGCGTACAGCCGGTCGGACGCTGGCCGTGATTGCGGCGGCAATTCCTGCTGCCGGGCGCACTACGCAGGATGGCTTGTGCCTGGTCCATGGTGTGCCGCTGCTGGAAACGGAATTCGCCAGCGATCCAAAAACGCCTATTCACTCTTCGCGTATTGCTGAACTGGTCGCACTGCAAAGCGATGTCCCTGTACATGAGGTGTCGCTGGTGGATGTGCGTCGGGGAAGTTTGAGTGCGCTGCTGAGTGCTTTTGCAAAAGCCGGCGAATGTATGGTGGTGGTGGATGCCGTGGAAGAGCGAGATCTCGCGCTCATTGCGCAGGCGGTTTGTGAGCAAAAACAGATGCCGCTGCTCGTAGGGGCGGCAGGGCTGGCCAATGCGCTACCGGCCGCAACGTTTATGCAAGAAAAGCAGGAATTACCGGTGTTGGTTGTGGCTGGCTCAATGAGTGAGGCAACGCGACGTCAGGTGGAAAAAGCAGTGTGTCAGGGTCGGGCAAAAGTCGTTGATATCGATGCCGCGCGGTTGGTTGCATCGTCATTTGCACCGGAAATGGACTCTGTTATTGAACAGGCTTGCGCGCAACTGAGCCAGCAGCAGCACACGATCTTACGCACCAGTCGATGTGCAGAAGACCGGGACATGATCGACACGCTGTGTTTCAACGTGGGGATGAGTCGCCAGCAGTTGGGAGAACTGCTGAGTCAGCGTCTAGGGGAGATAACGCTGCGCATTATTGAACAAGCACGTATCGGCGGATTGTTCCTGACCGGAGGCGATATTGCCACGGCGGTCGCCAGTGCGTTGGGTGCTGAAGGGTATCGCATCCACAGTGAGGTCGCCCCCTGTATTCCGTGCGGAACGTTTGTGAATAGCGAGATTGACGACTTGCCGGTTATTACCAAAGCGGGTGGATTCGGTTCTGATACGACCCTTTGCGATGCGCTGTATTTTATTGAGGAGATGTACCGTGGTAACTAAAACAATTGCGATTACGATGGGAGATCCGGCGGGGATTGGTCCGGAAATTATTGTTAAAGCGCTACGCGAAGATGAACTTAATGGTGCACCGCTGGTGGTGGTTGGGTGCCTAAAAACGCTGCAGCGGTTACAGGCTCAGGGGCTGGCTGACGGAGTAACATTTCGCGCTATTGAACAGGTCGCCGATGCCAGATTCACGCCAGATACGATTCATGTGATTGATGAACCGCTGGCGAAACCTGACGAACTGGTCCCTGGTACAGTGCAGGCGCAGGCGGGCGATCTGGCCTATCGCTGTGTGAAGCGGGCGACTGAACTGGCGATGAAGGGGGATGTACATGCCATCGCGACCGCGCCGTTGAACAAAGAAGCGCTGCATCTCGGCGGACACAATTATCCTGGACATACCGAACTGCTGGCAACGCTAACCGAAAGCCGCGACTATGCGATGGTGCTGTACACCGATAAGCTGAAAGTTATCCATGTTTCGACGCATATCGCACTGCGCAAATTCCTTGATACGCTCAATGGGCAACGTGTCGAAACGGTGATTGGTATCGCAGATACCTTCCTGAAGCGCGTAGGCTTTGCACACCCGCGTATTGCCGTTGCGGGGGTGAATCCACATGCCGGAGAGAATGGCCTGTTTGGCGATGAGGAAATTCGTATTGTCGGACCCGCGATTGAGAATATGAGAGCGAAGGGGATGGATGTTTACGGTCCGTGCCCGCCGGATACCGTGTTTTTACAGGCTTATGAAGGTCAGTATGACATGGTGGTGGCGATGTACCACGATCAGGGGCATATCCCGCTGAAATTGCTGGGTTTCTATGATGGTGTAAATATCACAGCAGGTTTACCGTTTATTCGTACCTCTGCCGATCACGGTACGGCATTTGATATCGCCTGGACGGGAAAAGCAAAATCTGAGAGCATGGCCGTATCGATCAAACTGGCAATGCAACTGGCGTAATTTACTGTTATGAAAGGGCAACACCGTCTGGATAAGATTGTGGCGTATTTGAAAAATCATACGCTGGTTACTGTGGAACAGTTGGTTGACGCGGTTGACGCCTCTCCAGCAACGATCAGGCGCGATCTCATCAAGCTGGATGAACAGGGTGTGATCAGCCGCAGCCACGGCGGTGTTGCGTTACGACGCTTTGAAGCTGCGCAGCCAACCACAAACGAAAAGCAACTGCGATCGCCTGCTGAGAAACGGGCGATTGCGCGTTTTGCTGCCTCAATGGTGCGTGCGGGTGATGCCGTGGTGCTTGATGCCGGTACCACAATGCTGGAGCTGGCAAAATGTCTGACTCATTTGCCGCTGCGAGTGATTACCGTTGATCTGCATATTGCCCTGTTTTTGTCAGAATTCCGTCAGATAGAGGTGACGATCGTCGGTGGACGCATCGATGACAGCAGCCAGTCCTGTATTGGTGAGTTTGGCCGGAAAATGTTGCGCAGCGTCTATCCTGATATTGCTTTTATGAGCTGTAACACCTGGAGTATGGAAAAGGGTGTAACCACGCCAACGGAAGACAAAGCGGGATTAAAGCAGGAAATTATTGCGAATGCCCAACGGAAGGTATTGCTGGCGGATAGCAGTAAGTACGGCGCACATTCGTTATTTAACGTCGCGCCGCTTAGTTGCTTTACCGATGTTGTTACCGATGTGAATCTACCGCCAAACGCGCAGACTGAATTAAAAGCGCAATCCGTTGCCCTGACGCTGGTACAGCCAGAGTAACGGCAATCTCAACCCTGATTGCGCCGGAGATTATTTAACGTAGGCCAGCAGGCTCAGAGAGTCACGCGCCAGCGCTTTGCATTTCTTTGCTGTTGGGATGCCGATACCGCTGAGATCGCGATAGCTGTCCTCACCCAGTGCCTTCATGTTGAAGGTGTCGTAATTGCTCAGGTCCCACTGGTTTTGCTGGGCAAAAAAGACCAGTGCGCGACGGATCTGCCCATTTGGCAAATTCTGGTATCCACAGTCATTTTTCAGAAAAACAAAAACTGCCGTTAAATCGGCCATATCTTCGGCTTCGGACTCGCTGAGCGCGTAGCTATTTGCGCATACGGCCATCAGGGTGCCGAACAAAACTGTTCTGAAAAACGTCTTCATTGCTTCTACCACTGCATCACGGAATTTAAACGTTAGCACACTGCGAGCGAAGCGACGACCTTTATTATTAGCCGTTTACTTGACCTTCCCGTAAGGGGAAGGCTTATGCTTAAAAGATAGCCTGCTTAAGCTGCTGAATATAAGGAAGTGATTATGCAACGTCGTGACTTTTTAAAGTACTCCGTGGCGCTGGGCGTCGCGTCAGCATTACCTCTGTGGAGCCGTAGCGTATTCGCCGCAGACCGTCCCGCATTACCCATTCCAGACCTGTTAACCGCCGATGCTTCTAATCGCATTCAGTTGATTGCACAAGCCGGGCAGTCGAGCTTTGCAGGTAAAACTGCTACCACATGGGGATATAACGGCAACTTGCTCGGGCCAGCGGTCAAGCTGAGCAAAGGGCAGGCGGTCACGGTGGATATCCACAACCAGCTTGCCGAAGAAACGACGTTGCACTGGCACGGGCTGGAAATCCCCGGAGAGGTTGACGGTGGGCCGCAGGGCATTATCCCGGCGGGCGGGAAACGTTCAGTGACCTTCACGCCGGATCAGCGCGCAGCAACCTGCTGGTTCCACCCGCATCAGCATGGGAAGACTGGTCGCCAGGTGGCGATGGGCCTGGCCGGACTGGTGCTGATTGAAGATGAAGAGATTCGCAAGCTGATGCTGCCTAAGCAGTGGGGCATTGATGATGTGCCGGTGATTATTCAGGACAAACAGTTCTCTGCTGATGGGCAGGTTGATTATCAACTGGACATCATGACCGCCGCCGTCGGCTGGTTTGGCGATACGCTGCTGACCAACGGGGCGATTTATCCTCAGCATGCCGCACCGCGTGGCTGGTTGCGTCTACGCCTGTTGAATGGTTGTAACGCACGCTCACTGAACATTGCGGCCAGCGACAATCGTCCTTTGTACGTCATTGCCAGCGACGGCGGACTGTTGGCGGAACCGGTAAAAGTGACCGAGCTTCCTATGCTGATGGGCGAGCGCTTTGAAGTGCTGGTGGATGTGAGCGACGGCAAAGCTTTTGATCTGGTCACTCTGCCAGTCAGCCAGATGGGGATGGCGATTGCGCCATTCGATAAGCCGCATCCAGTCATGCGCGTTCAACCGTTGCTGATTACCGCTTCCGGCACGCTGCCAGATTCGCTGACATCCATGCCATCGCTGCCGTCACTGGAAGGTCTGACGGTGCGCAAGCTGCAGCTGTCGATGGATCCGATGCTCGATATGATGGGCATGCAAATGCTGATGAAGAAATACGGCGGTCAGGCCATGGCGGGTATGGATCATGGGAAGATGATGAGCCATATGAATAATGACAATATGGGCCACGGCAATATGAATCATGGCAATATGAACCACGGTAAGATGGGGAATATGCAGCATGGCGACATGGGCAACATGAAGCATGGAACATTCGATTTCCATAATGCCAACCGGATTAATGGCCAGGCATTTGATATGAATAAACCGATGTTTGCCGCGGCGAAAGGTCAGCACGAACGCTGGGTGATTTCCGGCCAGGGCGACATGATGCTGCATCCGTTCCACATTCACGGCACGCAGTTCCGCATTCTGTCTGAGAATGGCAAAGCGCCTGCCGCACACCGCGCGGGATGGAAGGACACTGTGCGGGTAGAAGGCGGCGTGAGCGAGGTGTTAGTGAAGTTTGACCACGACGCGCCAAAAGAGCATGCCTATATGGCGCATTGCCATCTGTTAGAGCATGAAGATACCGGGATGATGCTCGGCTTCACCGTATAAACAGCGGCGGATAGCGGTGGCGCTATCCGCTAAATGTTTATTCCAAAAACGGATTATTACCCTATCGTCCAGTAGAAGCATGCATATACTGATGAGGTTAATCACTTATCACGAGGTATGCATGACCCTTTTGCGTAAAGTACTGACGGCATCTTTTATTATGCTTCTGGCGGTTTCGGCACAAGCTGCGATGAAGATGGAACGCCAACAGATTTCAAAACTGAATTTAAGCCTTGAAATTCCTCAGACGCTCACGCCGATGTCGGACGAAATGGCAAAAATCAAATACCCTTCTGAAAACCGTCCACAGGTGATTTACGGTGACGAACGCGGTAAAGCGTCTTTAGGTATTACCGCCGGGCGCAACGCATTGCCTGCCGCTCAGTTGGATATGGCAAAGGATGCGACGCTGAAGATGCTGACCAACTTCAATCCGCAGGCCGAACCTGTCACGGTTGATGGGCATAAAGCGTGGCTGATTACCTTCCGTTCTCAAGCGCCGGATACTGAAATTCTCAATATGCTGCTGATTACCTCGCAAAATGAGAAAGCGGTGCAGGTCTCCTTCAATATGACCAAAGATCTGGTGGCTCAGTATCAGGAAGCCGCAAAAGCGTCGCTACTGTCACTGAAGTTTGAATAAAAAAACGCCCGCTGAATCGCGGGCGTTAACCATTTTACTTCGCGTCGTCCGGCAACGCGTATGCCACGATATAATCGCCCATCTTCGTACCAAATGAGCCGTGGCCCCCAGCGGAAATCACCACATACTGCTTACCGTTCACTTCATAGGTCATCGGCGTTGCCTGACCACCGGCCGGCAGACGGCCCTGCCACAGTTTTTCACCGTTACTCATGTTGTACGCACGCAGATAGTTATCTGCAGTCGCGGCGATAAACAGCACGTTCCCCGCGGTTGAGATAGGTCCGCCCAGCATCGGCATCCCCATATTGAACGGCACCGGAACCGGCATTGGGAACGGCATGCTGTCCTGCGGTGTACCTATACGTTTTTTCCACACCACGTGATTGGTTTTCAGGTCCACCGCGGAGATATAACCCCATGCTGGCTGCTTACACGGTAGGCCAAATGGTGAAAGGAACGGATTAAGCGTTACGCCGAACGGTACGCCGTATTGCGGCTGAATACCGGACTCCGTGCCTGTACCTTTGGCGTCTTTTGGCGGTTCCATTGGGTTGCCGGGACCGCGTGGGATCAGCTTCGAAACAAACGGCAGCGCCATTGGGTTGGCAATGGCGACCTGACGGTTAGGATCAACAGAGATGCCGCCCCATTCGAACATGCCGAGATTACCCGGGAACACCAGTGTGCCCTGCTCTGAAGGTGGGGTAAAAATGCCCTCATAGCGCAACTGATGAAACATTACGCGGCACACCAACTGGTCAAACATGGTTGCGCCCCACATATCCGCGCCACTGAGATCTTTATGCGGACGGAAGCTGAGGTCGGAGAACGGCTGGGTTTTGCTGACATAATCACCTTTGGCTGCACCTTGCGGCACCGGTTTTTCCGGGGCTGGCACCACCAGTTCACCATTACGGCGGTCGAGCACAAAGATATTACCGGTTTTTGCCGGGGCGTAAATGACCGGAACTTTCTCTCCGTTGACGTTGATATCCGCCAGAGTTGGCTGCGCCGGTAAGTCCATATCCCACAGATCGTGGTGAACGGTCTGATAGCTCCAGGCCAATTTCCCGGTAGTGGCATTTAACGCCAGGATGGAGCTGGCATAACGTTCCTGCTCCGGTGTGCGGTTACCGCCCCAAATATCCGGCGTGGTGACACCCATGGGCAGATATACCAGATCCAGCTTCGCGTCGTAGGCCGCAGGCGCCCAGGAGTTCGGCGAGTTAAAGGTGAAGGTATGTTCATCTGAAGGAATGAAATTAGGATCTTTGGCGCCTGGGTCGAACGCCCACAGCAGCTTACCGGTATTCACATCGAAGCCACGGATAACGCCGGAGGTTTCGCGGGTGGAGAAGTTATCAGTCACCGATCCGGCAATCACAATGGTTTTATCAGTGATGATGGGCGGTGATGTCGGCTCATACAGACCCGGCGTGGTATCCGGCATATTGGTCTGCAGATTCAAAATGCCTTTATTGGCGAAGGTTTCACATGGCTTGCCGGTCTCGGCATTCAATGCAAACAGTCGTCCATCATTGACCGGCAAAAGGATACGGCGCGGACAGTCGGCCATCACCTCTGCTGAAGCCGTATCCGGTCTGGCTTCATGATAGGAAACGCCGCGACAAGTTACGTGCTGGAAGCTGGTATTGGTATTAAGTTGAGGATCGAAATGCCACTTCTCTTTACCGCTGGCTGCGTCCAGGGCAAAAAGTCGCTGGTGGGCGGTACACAGATAAAGGGTATCGCCTACTTTTATGGGCGTGACTTCATTGGTGATTTCACCGGGATCGTTGGGTTGTTTTAAATCCCCGGTACGAAATACCCAGGCTTCTTTCAACTGATGAACGTTGTCTGCGTTGATTTGTTTCAACGGAGAGTAGCGTTGACCTTCCTGATTGCGGCCGTAAGCAGGCCAGTCTTCATCGGCAACCGGAGAGATAGCCTCGGCCACGGTGGCATCAGCACTCAACATTCCGTGAACCTCTTGTGGGTCGTTGAAGCCAGCCCAGGTCAGGATACCGCCGCTAATCAGCAGGGCCACCACCAGCCCCGCTACTGCGCCACTGGAAGGGATAATAAGGCGACGCCAGACGAAAGGCAGGATAAGCCAGATACCAAAGAAAACCAGGATGTCGCTACGCGGCGTCAGCGCCCAGAAATCAAATCCGACCTCCCATACGCCCCAAAGCATGGTGGCGAGAAGCAGGGCGGCATACAGCCAAAGGGCAGAGCGTTTACTGCGCCATAAAAGAAGCGCCACACCGAGCATGGCGAGGCCCGCGATCGGGTAATACCAAGAGCCGCCAATGGCGACGAGCCAACCTCCGCCAATCAGGAGATACAGTCCACAAAGTGCCGCGAATACGGCGCTCAGGGTCACGATAAGCCGTTGAGAACGTACGTTGTTATTTGCCATAAAAAATACCATCACATGTGTTATTTCTTTAATAGCAGTTAATTATAGGAGCTAAAACGCGTGACCATTGTCACATTATGAACTTTATCAACAGATGCCGCGTATGAATGCTTTTGCTGGTATACTGCGTGCCTTGCGCTTAGATGCTGGCTTATTTAAAGTAAGCATTAAGTGATTTGTTTTTAAATCATATGGTTAGATATATGAAACATACTGTTGAAGTCATGATCCCGGAAGCGGAGATCAAAGCGCGTATTGCTGAACTGGGGCGTCAGATTAACGAACGTTACAAGGACAGCGGCAGCGATATGGTGCTGGTTGGTCTGTTACGTGGCTCATTTATGTTTATGGCGGATCTGTGCCGTGAAGTGCATGTCTCTCACGAAGTCGATTTCATGACGGCATCCAGCTATGGCAGCGGAATGTCTACCACGCGTGATGTTAAAATTCTGAAAGACCTGGATGAAGACATTCGTGGCAAGGACGTGCTGATTGTCGAAGACATCATCGACTCCGGCAATACGCTGTCCAAAGTGCGTGAAATTCTGAGCCTGCGCGAGCCGAAATCCCTGGCTATTTGTACGCTGCTGGACAAACCTTCTCGTCGTGAAGTGAATGTTCCGGTCGAGTTTATCGGCTTCTCAATTCCTGATGAGTTTGTGGTCGGTTACGGCATTGACTATGCCCAGCGTTATCGCCATCTGCCGTACGTTGGCAAAGTGGTGCTGCTGGACGAGTAACTGGCTAGAGCGCCTGATGGCGCAGGTTTGTAGGCCGGGTAAGGCGTCGCCGCCTCCCGGCAATGTCACATTATTTATGGTTACTGTGTTTCTGACTCAGGTTAGACAACCCCTGGCGATAGCGCTGTTCCAGCGTTTCGCGGCTGGTGGCGGTGACGTCGAGATCGCGCAGCAGGCCATCATGAATACCGTAAGCCCAGCCGTGAATGGTCACTTTCTGACCGCGCTTCCAGGCTGAACGCATAATGGTTGAGTGGCCCAGGTTATAGACCTGTTCCATGACATTCAGTTCGCACAGGGTGTCCATACGACGTTCCTGCGGCATTTCGCCCAGCAGTGAGCTGTGTTTGAACCAGATATCGCGGATGTGCAGTAACCAGTTATCAATCAGCCCCTGTTCTTTATTTTCAATCGCCGCCTGGACGCCGCCGCATCCATAGTGGCCGCATATAATAATATGTTCCACTTCCAGCACATCCACCGCATACTGAACCACTGAGAGACAGTTCAGGTCGGTGTGAATAACCAGATTGGCAACATTGCGGTGAACAAATAATTCGCCCGGTTCAAGACCGGTTAATCGTTCAGCGGGAACGCGGCTATCGGAACATCCAATCCATAGAAAACGCGGATTCTGGGCATGCGTCAGCGTTTCAAAAAATCCGGGATCTTCTTCTATCAGCATCTTTGACCATAGTGCATTGTTGCTGATGAGTGTATCTATGTCTTTCATGGAGTAGCACGACCCGAAGCCAGATAAATTCGATGGGCTAATATAGGGTAACTCCATCATTATTTAAACTATATATAAAATGTCAGAACGTAAGGTAAGTATAAAAACATGACCATTGCTCTGGAACTTCAACAACTTAAAAAAACTTACCCCGGTGGCGTTCAGGCGTTACGCGGGATAGATTTGCAAGTCGAAGCGGGTGATTTTTATGCGCTTTTGGGACCGAATGGCGCAGGAAAATCCACCACCATTGGAATAATCAGCTCGCTGGTGAATAAAACCTCCGGGCGAGTGTGTGTCTTCGGATACGATCTTGAAAAAGATACGGTTAATGCTAAACGCCAGCTTGGCCTGGTACCGCAGGAGTTTAACTTTAACCCGTTTGAAACCGTGCAGCAGATCGTGGTCAACCAGGCGGGTTACTACGGTGTTGAGCATAAAGAAGCGGTCAAACGCAGCGAACTATATTTAAAGCAGCTCGATTTATGGGAAAAACGTAACGAGCGCGCGCGCATGCTGTCTGGTGGGATGAAACGTCGTCTGATGATTGCCCGTGCGCTGATGCACGAGCCGAAATTACTCATTCTGGATGAACCAACGGCGGGCGTCGACATTGAGCTGCGTCGTTCAATGTGGGGCTTTTTAAAGGATTTAAACGACAAAGGCACCACCATTATTCTGACCACTCACTATCTCGAAGAAGCGGAAATGCTGTGTCGTAATATCGGCATTATTCAGCACGGCGAGCTGGTGGAAAACACCTCGATGAAGAGTCTGCTCTCCAAGCTGAAATCCGAGACCTTTATCCTCGATCTGGCACCAAAAAGTCCGCTGCCGAAACTGGAAGGTTATCAGTACCGACTGGTCGACACTTCCACGCTGGAAGTGGAGGTTCTGCGTGAACAAGGGGTCAACAGCGTCTTCTCTCAGCTGAGCGCGCAGGGCATTCAGGTATTGAGTATGCGTAACAAAGCGAACCGACTGGAAGAACTGTTTGTTTCTCTGGTGCATGAAAAACAAGGAGATCGCGCATGATGCAGCTTTACTGGGTTGCGCTGAAAAGCATCTGGGCGAAAGAGATCCACCGCTTTATGCGTATCTGGATCCAGACTTTGGTGCCTCCCGTCATCACCATGACGCTCTATTTTATTATCTTTGGTAACCTGATCGGCTCGCGTATCGGCGAAATGCATGGCTTTAGCTACATGCAGTTTATTGTACCGGGGCTGATTATGATGGCAGTGATCACCAACTCGTATGCCAACGTGGCCTCGTCGTTCTTTAGCGCCAAGTTTCAACGCAATATCGAAGAGCTGCTGGTCGCCCCGGTGCCGACACACGTGATTATCGCCGGTTTTGTCGGCGGCGGCGTGGCGCGTGGCCTGTGCGTAGGCATTCTGGTGACGGCTATTTCACTGTTCTTCGTGCCGTTCCAGGTGCATTCCTGGGTCTTTGTGGCGCTCACGCTGGTGTTAACGGCGGTACTGTTCTCGCTGGCCGGTTTGCTGAACGCAGTCTTTGCAAAAACCTTTGACGATATCAGCCTGATCCCAACTTTCGTGCTGACGCCGCTGACCTATCTGGGTGGCGTGTTCTATTCGTTAACGCTGCTGCCGCCGTTCTGGCAGGGACTGTCGCATCTGAACCCAATTGTCTACATGATTAGCGGCTTCCGCTACGGCTTCCTGGGTATTCATGATGTTCCGCTGGTCACCACGTTTGGCGTGCTGGTGGTGTTCATTGCGGCGTTTTACTTGCTGTGCTGGTACCTGATTCAGCGCGGACGCGGCCTGCGTAGCTAATTCTTTCTTCCTCTCCTGACTCGGGAGAGGAAGACTTTTGATGCTTATCACCATTACCGATTTATCACCCTGATAAACTACTTGCCTGCTAAGGAGGTAGGCAATGTTAGGTTGGGTAATTACCTGTCATGACGATAAGGCACAGGATATGCTGCATCGTCTGGAGAAAAAGTACGGTCCGTTGGAGCAATGTCAGGCGGTAAGTTTCTGGCGTGGGCTCAGCTCGAATATGTTAAGCCGCATGATGTGCCATGCCCTGCATGCCACAGACTCTGGTGAAGGGGTAGTATTCCTGACGGATATGGCCGGGGCTGCGCCATACCGTGTAGCCTCGTTAATGAGTCATAAACATCCCCAGTGTGAAGTGATTTCAGGTATCACCTATCCATTGCTTGAGCGAATGCTTTCGTCGCGGGAATTACTGAGCAGTTCTGCGTTTCGCGATTGCATCGTCGCGCTTGGCGGCCCCGACGTCTCCAGCCTATGGCATCAACAACAAAAAAATCCCCCCTTCGTGTTGAAGCATGATTTGTATGAGTATTAATCATTGGTATTGATGATGCTTTTGCTACAATAACCGAGGTTTCTCGCCTCGGTTAAATCATATGGTTATGCGCGTTCTGTTTGTTCTGTTGCTCCTGTTTTCTGGTGGCGTAGGTGCGGCCTTGCCCGCTCGCTATATGCAAACCACGGAAGATGCGGTGATCTGGGCGCATATTGGCAATAAGACGGAGACTGTCGGTAATTTACGCGCGGGACAGATTATTGCCGTTGAACCGGATGCAAAGGATTACTACACCTTCAACTTCGGTTTTGGTAAAGGCTACATCGACAAAGGGCACCTGGAACCTGTGCAGGGGCGTCAGCGTGTGGAAGACGGCCTGGGTGACTTAAATAAACCGTTGAGTAACCAGAACCTGATTACCTGGAAAGATACCCCGGTCTATAACGCGCCGGACGTAGGCAGTGCGCCGTTTGGTACGCTGGCTGAGAATCTACGTTACCCGGTGCTCAGTCGGCTGAAAGACAGACTGAATCAGACCTGGTATCAGATTCGCATCGGCGAACGGCTGGCCTATATCAGCGCGCTGGATGCTCAGCAGGATAACGGTATCCCGATTCTGACTTACCATCATATTCTGCGCGATGAAGAGAACACACGTTTTCGTCATACCTCCACCACCACATCAGTGCGCGCGTTCAGTAACCAGATGACCTGGCTGCGAGATATGGGCTATACCACGCTGACGATGTATCAGTTAGAAGACTACCTCAATAATCGCGCAAACCTTCCGGCGCGTTCGGTCGTTATTACGTTCGATGATGGCCTGAAGTCCGTTAGCCGCTATGCGCATCCCGTCCTCAAGCAGTATGGCTTTAAGGCGACGGCGTTTATCATTAGCTCACGTATCAAGCGTCACCCGCAAAAGTGGGATCCGAAATCGCTGCAGTTTATGAGTATTTCCGAGCTGGAAGGGATCAAAGACGTGTTCGACTTCCAGTCGCACACCCATTTCTTGCATCGGGTGGATGGCCAGCGACGACCTATTTTACTCAGCCGTAACTATCACAATATTCTGTTTGATTTTGAACACTCCCGTCGGGCGCTCGGGCAGTTTAATCCGCATGTGCTCTATCTTTCCTATCCGTTTGGCGGCTATAACGCGACGGCGGTGAAAGCGGCGCATGATGCCGGTTTTCATTTGGCGGTGACGACGGTGAAAGGGAAGGTGAAGCCTGGCGATAACCCGATGTTGCTAAAGCGGCTGTATATCCTGCGGACGGATTCGCTGGAAACAATGTCGCGGCTGATAGTCAATCAGCCGCAGGGGTAAGGGCTGTCAGGCGACCTGTACCGGAATGGCTTTTGCAGTGCGTTTCATTTCGTTGTCGCCTTCAAAATAGGCCACTTTCGGACGCCATGTACGGGCTTCTTCGTCAGACATGGTGACGAAGCTGGCGATAATCACAATGTCGCCAACTTCAGCACAGTGCGCCGCTGCACCGTTCACCGAGATGATTCTGGAGCCGCGTTCAGCCGCAATGGCATAGGTTGAGAAACGTTTACCATTGGTCACGTTCCAGATATCAATAGCTTCGTTTTCCAGAATACCTGAGGCATCGAGGAAATCCTGGTCGATGGCGCAGGAGCCTTCGTAATGCAGGTCCGCCTGCGTGACTTTTACGCGGTGGAGCTTGCCTTGCAGCATGGTGCGAATCATAACTTCTATACCCTGTCGTTTACCTTGGCTAAGCAGGCGCGACTGGCCTGCTTTGAGAAATCTTCAGGCAGTATTGCCCGATTTTTAACCCCTGTCTACTGGGCTAATGTAACGCTTTGATTATCGATCAGACGAGCCTGACCCAGCCATGCTGCGGCCAGAATCACCGCGCGTTTACTGGTTTCAGTCAACTCCAGCAGCGTGTCGGCATCACGAATCTGAATATCGTCGGCGCGGAAGCCTTTTTCATTCAGTTCTTGTTCGGCAATGGTAATAATTTCTTGCAGCTCACGATTACCCGCAATCAGCTTTTCAGCGATACCGTTCATCACGTTGTGCAGGCCTGGCGCAATTTTACGCTGTTCTGCCGTTAGATAACCGTTACGTGAGCTGAGGGCCAGACCGTCTTTGGCGCGAATAATCGGTACGCCAACGATCTCAATGTCATAACCCATGTCCGCTACCATTTTGCGGATCAGCGCCAGCTGTTGGAAATCTTTTTCACCAAAGCAGGCGATATCGGGTTGGATCAGGTTAAACAACTTGCTGACGATAGTGGAAACACCACGGAAGTGGCCTGGACGGCTGGCGCCTTCCAGCATGGTAGAGAGGCCGGGAACATCAACGAAAGTCTGGCCTTCCAGACCTTGCGGGTAGATCTCTTCAACGGCCGGAGCAAAGACATAATCGACTTTACGCTTGTTCAGCTTTTCGCAATCTTCCTGCAGGGTACGCGGATAGCGCACCAGATCATCCGGTCGGTCAAACTGCATCGGGTTAACGAAAATGCTGACGAACACCACATCAGCCCGCGCTTTTGCTTCATCGACCAGTTTCATATGGCCGTCGTGCAGGTTGCCCATGGTGGGAACCAGTGCGACGCGTTTGCCTTCCTGACGCAGACGACGAATATGCTGGCGCAGCAGCGGCAGGGTTTCAATGATTAACACGACAAGACTCCTTGAGTTGCCTGAGGTACCGTAGGCCGGATAAGACGCGTAGCGTCGTCATCCGGCACGGTCAGAAAATTAGTGGAAGCTGTGCTCTTCGCCCGGATAAACGCCGGACTCCACTTCAGCCATATACTGCCGCACTGCGGCGCGCATGTCGCCTGCTTCATTGAGGAAATTCTTCGCAAATTTCGGGATATGGCCACCGGTAATGCCAAAGGCATCATGCATGACGAGGATTTGTCCGTCGGTGACGTTACCGGCGCCGATACCAATCACCGGAATCGACAGCGCTTCAGTGACGCGCTTCGCCAGTTCAACCGGCACGCACTCCAGCACCAGCAACTGAGCGCCAGCGGCTTCTAAGGCCAGCGCATCATCCAGCAGTACCTGCCCGGCGTCGCCGCGGCCCTGAATTTTATAGCCGCCGAAGATATTCACCGACTGGGGCGTTAATCCCAGATGACCGCAAACCGGCACCGCGCGTTCGGTGAGCATTTTCACCGTATCCGTAAGCCAGGCGCCGCCTTCGATTTTGACCATATTAGCGCCCGCGCGCATGACCACCGCAGCGTTTTCAAACGCCTGCTCCGGAGTGGCATAAGCCATAAACGGTAGGTCGGAGAGTAGCAGACAATTCGGTGCACCGCGACGCACGGCTCGGGTGTGGTAAGCAATGTCTTCAACGGTGACGGGCAGGGTGGAGTCGTGCCCCTGTACCGTCATGCCCAGCGAATCACCGACCAGCATCACGTTGATGCCTTCATCGGCAAACAGCTTAGCGAAGCTGTAGTCGTAGGCGGTGATAGTCGCGAAGCGCTTTTTCTCTTGTTTGCATTTCTGCAACACAGCGATAGTGGTGGGTTTGCTCATAACCTCTCCGGCCATAATATTGATGAATATAATGGCCGCATTGTAGGGGAATGAAGCAGAAAAGCGTTAGCCCTTTGTGTGTATTCCCGGCAGCGAGAGCCGCCGGATTAACGCGCTTAGGGGTAGTCGATAGTGAAGCTGCCTGTCGCTTTGAACTCGCCGGGTTTGATGGTGTTGCTACCGTCTTGTTTCAGCGTTGCTCTGAAATTCAGAATCTGATCGGGGTTACCGATATTGCTATAGGTATAGTCTTCCATATTCGTAAACTTATAAACGGAGCTGGAGTTGTTTGGCATGATCGTCATCCAGTCGCTGATGCTTGCTGGATTCTTCTCGCCGGCAACCGTCACGCCAATACCGCTGGCGGCACCAGATGTTAAAGTATTACCCAATAATGCGTTGTCACTGCTGCCTGTTATTGTTGATCCTAACTTCACTTCGACATTTTTAATGTAGGTACAGTTACTTAATTTTATTGAAAAGTCTTTTGTCACACCGTCGCCTTTCAGTTCTTCTGCGTTGCGACTACCAAAAGGCACGGTAGATCCTGAAACACCTTCACCTGTAACGGCAGTGGCGGTACATGTTGGGTAGTGAATCGTTATTGAACCTGGACTGATGACGTAATCAAGGTAGTGGTTGCCACCACCGATACTGGTGTCTGAAAGCTTAAATCGGAAGTTGTATCCGGTACTTGTTGGAAAGGTAACGTTAACTGCTGATGTGGTTGGCTTAAATGTATCATCAGCATAAAGATGGAATTTAATCCACAGAACAATTCCCCCCATTTCAAAATAACCTTTCTTCCATGCGATTGAATCACAGAAAGTGGAGAAATCTGCATAAGAGGTACTAATGAAATTCAGATCAAAGGACTTATAATCCGTACCACCGCCGTTCCAGTCAACCCAAAATGAACTCCCTGGATAATAGGCGGTGCCAAAGTTAATCTTGGTAATTTCCATACCAAGATACAAACCGGTAGTATTTGTTTTCCATAATGGATTGCCGCTATTATTTTTAATACCCGCACTCTGAAAACCATGATAAAGATTTACACTATGAACATCGTGGTTATAGTTACAATTAAGCCCATGCTTGGGATCAAATTCTGTCGCACCAGAAACGGCAAGTTCGCGTAAGCCTGATTCTGTATGGGCGGCAACTGAAGGGAGCAGGTTCCATGAGAATGGAGCTGAGTAGTCTTGTACATCTGCATATTCTGCACCTCCTTGATACGAGGTCGCTTGCCCAATATAGACAGACCAGGCATAAGCGTTGCTGGCTCCTAACCATAAAAATAGAGATGATATTAAAAGGACTATGTTTTTCTTCATGGCTAATTTCCCTATTAATGGTCGTTCCGAATTTTATTGGTAGGTGACATTGACAAGTACATGGCTACTTAATTGACCTGGCGTCACCGTGCCGCTATCAAGGATTTTTTGCATTCTGGAATAAAAGGTCCAGCTGGTATCGCTGTAGGACGTTGCACTAAAGGTTGCTCGCGATGTACCATCAGTATTCAACACATTCTTACGCGGGACGTCCGTGGTAAATATCACCACGCCGACGTTTTCTGCCCCACCTGCGCTCTTGGTGAGCTCGTTGGCAAACACCTGTTGATTGCCGATGGCAAACTGCCCGCTTTGCGGCGTGAACTCAAACGTCACCTTGGTTATTTCGTTATCACTGACAGGGCAGCTCAACAGTTTGATGGAAAATATTTCACCACCTTCGTAATCAGATTCAGAGGTTATGCCAGGTACAAAATAACCGAGCCCTACTGTACGAAAAGTAACAGTACCGCCGTCACTAACCTCAATATTACACGTATTGTTAATAATGTTAGCTGTAAGATCTAACTCTATACTGGGGTGACAGGATAGCGAAAAAAGGGCTGCTGTCAGCCCTAAGTATAAAGATAAATAGAAATTTCTATGCAATGACATATTTACCCCAATATATTTTTTAGTAAATAGTTGTTCTATTTATATCAACTATTATTGGTATGTAATTGTCAAAGTCGTTGGCGATGTGAATGTACCAGCACCTATTTTACCCGAACCACTAACATCAAACAATCGAGCGCTTAGTTTATAGTCGAAGTTCGTATTTCCTTTCGCTGTAGATACATCAACTACCTGTGCGTTGGGTGTGTTACAAAGCAATTGCACGCTATCTGCACCAGATGGTTGTTCTGTTGTCCATAGCTCAAGTCCTATACTGGATGATGTTCCTCCAATATTTCGAAACCCTGGCCCGTTACTACCTGCGCAGGAGGTTCCAGACTTGCGGTCAAATTTGATGGTTGCTTTACTCTCTGGCAAACCAGCACAATTACTGAATCGAATTTTAAACGGTTTGGTATATGTTTTTGCTATAACTTGCGATGAAGTTACATCTCCCAGAGCGATGGTGTTGGTAGCAATATCACCATCCATAACCTGAGCAGAACATGTTCCCAATGTGACGGTCGTTTTTACTTTTAGCTCAAGGCTGCTGGTTTCAGCAGCATGCACTGTACCTATTGTTAATAGTGTGCTAAACAAGAGTGTGTTAGTTAGTTTTAGGCTCATGCTATTCGTCCTTGTTAATTATAGGTAAAGCTAAAAGTTGCTGAGGATTCAAAGTCACCAGGAGTCCCTTGCCCTTGCGTGATTTCACGTAATGCAACGGTCATGTCTAAGCCATTTGCAATATTATTGGCGTCCCATGTCACACTACTTGAACCATCTGGAGTAATAAACTCTGAATCCTCTGTATTAACAAGTTTAAATCCCATGCCAAGATTTTCTGCAGCGGTCGTATCGGTGAGCGTGTTTTTAATTAACTTACCGGAAATAGTCGTCCCCGATATTTTGGTCACAATACTATTAAGGCCAGCACTGCATTCCGTCGCGACTAATTTAAAATAGGCTTGCGCAGCAGTCGTTGCATTTTCAATTTTATCCAGGCCGACATTAGGGATTGTTAAAGTGTATTTATCCCCACCATTGTCTGTAACACTCGAACCATTGAGTGCTGTTAATTTAATGTTACAGGTTGATGCTATTACCGTAGCAGTAAAGTCGACGTTGATAGATTCTGCGTGACTGGCTAGCGGAAATATCATCGCGAGTACGGAGGCAGCTAAAAAGCGCTTATTCCTTTTCATTGGGGATTCCATTTGTATTGTGGTTAATGACACGACACGTAATGTTGTCTAACAGTAGGGTCTGGCTGGTGCCGACCGTTTGTTGCGTTGCTGGCAACAGGAAGGTTGCCGTACAGGTTGCGGGTTGGTTATTTTCAAACCAGCGCACCGTAAGTTCGCCGTTATCGCTAATACCGCGGACAAAAGCCTGGCCGCCCTGGCCCATATTGCCGATCTGTACATTGTTCTCATAAACTTCGGCGCCGAATGGGATCGTCTGGTGATCGCTGCGCGTCATGTTGAGAATGGCTGAACGTCCTTCATCGGTTTCGAAACTGGCGAAAACGACCGCGCCATCGCGTGGTACCAGTGTGGTACTGGTGCTCTTCAGCTCGACGTCGTTATCCATCGTATCGATGTCGAGATTGACCTGGTTTTCCCGGTAGGCCGTCAGTGAGTTCGTTGCACCATAACCCCAACGATCAATTGTGCTGCTTCCACCGTTAATCCGAGCGCCTTTAGCGCCAGGCGCTTTCACCAGCACAATGGCATCGCTGTTGCCAAAGTTGTCGTTGGTAAACGTTAAGCCACCGCTGTGCAACACAAAACCGCCGTCAGTGGAGAGCGAATACTGACGGTTACTGTCGTTATTCGCCGAGGCGGATGCTGAAAGATCTCCCCATGGGGACTGATAGCTGGTATATCCACCAATATCGGAGATGTTTTTCCCCTCTTTTTGCATGGTGTAGCCTGTATTCACGCTGTAGTTCAGCTTATTGTCTTCGCTGCTGCCGCTACTGTTCATGCTGAGCTGGTGCCCACCGTTAAAATCGGTACGCATCTGGGTGCTCAAGTTGCTGAATCCTGAGCGGCGACGTTCACCACCCAGCAGGTTCTCCAGCGGAATATTGAAGTTGATATAAAGCGAATCATCCTTATCGCCTTCTTCATCCCAGGTGCGCTGCAGGTTGATACTCATGCTGCCCCAGGAAAATCCTTTGCCATAACCCAGGCTGTAATCGCTGCGGCTCTCGTTGCTTGCCCAGTAGTCTGTCCAGGTGGCTGACAGATAAAATGAACCGTAATCAACCTCAGCGGACTGCAAAGGTTGGTTCATGCTGACGGTGACCTGATTCTTCATACGTGAGAAGTTATTCATGGTATTGCGTTCAGCGTCAGTACCTTTGAATTTGGCATCGTCGATTAGCTCTAGCGCGTCATTCAGGCCCAGGTAGTCTCGCGTCGAGTAGCGATAGGCCGCGACGTTGAACGACGTATCGGTCGCTTCAATCAGTTTGTTCCAGGTCAAGCGATAGCTTTGGCCTTGATAGGTATTGTCGTCAGGGATATCTGCGCGTGAATGGGTAACGTCAACCGCCAGTGCGCCAAAGGGTGTATTCAGACCCAGACCGAGGAGTCCAGCGAAATAGTCGTTGTCCGTTGCCTGAATACCGGTGTAGGCCGTCAGAAAGTTGTTCAGACCGTAGTAGTATGAGCCCTGTACCAGGTTAGGTTTGTCATGAAGTTCGTCGTTATTGACTTCCCCGACGCTCACGTCCCAGCGTCCGACGCCCGGGCGCTGCATCTGCATGACCGAAGAAAACGGCTGGGAGAAAGTACGTTTACTGCCATCAGCTTCTTCGATAGTGACGATCAGGTCGCTACCGTAGCCGGAAGGGCTGATATCGTTGATCTCGAAAGGTCCCGGCGGAACGGTCGCTTCATAAATCTTATAACTGCCCTGAGTCACGGTCACTTTGGCGTTAGTGTTGGCGACGCCGCGGATAATAGGCGCATAGTTAGCCAACTGTGAAGGCAGCATACGCGTGTCGCTATACAGACGTGCCCCGCGGATGTTCACCGAGTCAAAGGTTTCGCCAGTGGTATAGGCTTCGCCGACAATCAGCTGTGAGCGTAGTGCCGGGAGGTCGCGTTGCAGATAACGGTTCTGGTATTCGAAATTGCTGCCGCCGTCCTTCGCCCAGTTGTAGTTACCACTGGCACGAAGACGCCATACACCGAGATTGATGCCCGTATTAAATGCAGCATACAAGCTATCGCTGTCAGTATCGTGGTTGGTGCTGTGGTAGCCGTTAAGGGTATAGGAAAACAGGGCTGCCGGGATGCCGCTTTCCCACAAGGAGGGTTCGACATATCCAGAATAACCTTTAATGAGCCACGCCTGAGGAACGGAGATATCCAGGCGCTGCTCACCCATATCAAAGCTTACGTTTGACTGCTCGATAAGTGCAGGTAGGTTTAAGCAGTCATCCCCATCTTCATCGCCTTTTTTCAGAATAGCGTGTTCGTTGCCGATCTCAGGCTGCTTAATGTGCAGCTGTGCCAGATTCTTCGATGTCAGGCAGGCTTGTGCGCTATTTTTACCGACATCAACAAAGGGTAGGGTCAGGCTTGCTACTGATTTCTCGTTGACGAAAACTTTCACACTGTAGGTTCCCGCTGGCGTAGGGTTGCCGTCGGAATATTTACTGATATCGATACTAGCCGCGCTACTTCCCATTAAAAATGAGCTGTCGTACTCGACGCTTTCTGCGGCAAAACCGGGCTGGCTGTAAAGCAGTGCACAGCACATCGCCAGTAGCGTTTTTTTCGGCATCGATTCGGTATAAGGAAAGTTTTGCACCGTCTTTTGCATCCTGCGTTTTGATTAATCGATTACAGTGAAACAGAGCCTTCGATCATGCCGCCATAATCGTTAATGGCGTGGTAGTCCAGTTTGCCTGATACGGTATTTTGTAGACCTTTGACGTTAAAAGAGGCATTGCTCAAAGGCGCAACCATGGTGGCATCAACGGTATAGCGCTTCCCGCCAACCGTAACGACAGCATCATTAAATGAAACGTAGTAAGGTGTTGGGTTATTAACCTTTAGCGTCGTATGGCCTTGTTCATTCCCCATCTGCCACTTCAACTGTTTGGTGGCTTCTGCAGGCGAACCCTGTAAACCGGCAGGGCGGTAAAACAGTTTGATACGAGTGCGGAAAGCTAACTGCAGCAAACTTTTGTTTTCTTCTTTGTTGGCGTCTGCTTTTGGCGGTACTTCCAGCACGTTAAACCAGAACACGCTTTCACGGTCTTTTGGCAATGCTGTGGTTTGGGTAAACATGACTTTCACGGATTGACCGTGCTTTGGTTCTATACGTGAAACGGGAGGAGTGGAGACGAATGGGGCCTTAATACTGCCTGGATCGGCATTATCATTCCCGAGATCAATCCAGTTTTGCACCAGCAGCGGTCGGGTACCTTTATTTTCCAGGCGGATACTGACATCTTTTTTATTTTCATCATAAATGATGCGCGTGCCGGAAATGATAATATCGGCATGACTGGTATTACTCAATAAGCTTCCTGCTAGTACCAATGTGGTAAGCGTTTTCTTAAAATTCAACATGAGCATTCCTTGCCAGTGGATGATTTGGTGTTCTTAATTTAAGAAACGAGGTGCGATAGTAATCGTAATTCTCACCTCGTTATTACAAGCTGTGTTAATGACAAACGGTGTAATAATTCCGGTTAATGCTATTAACGCGCTTTTTTGTATACTTATTTCATCAGTAAAGCGTTAATGCTTACTGATAAGTAAAGGTATACATTGCGTTAGTGGTAACGTGACCTGGGGTTACGTCATCACCCAGTACCGCTTTCACATAGGAAGCTACAAAGTGGTAGGTAGCGATTTTGCTGGCATCGAAGGTGGCTTCGTGAACGTCTGCACCGTCAACTTTCATCAGCGTTTTGGTGTCTGCATCGTGAATCGCGATGTTTACGTTCTTCGCAGCAGCCATGCCGGCGGCAGTCAGGTTGGTGTCGTTATCCAGCGTGCCTTTGGTATTGCCAAAAGAAGAGACCATTGACAGACTGGCCTTAGTTCCGGTGGTCACTTCGGATGCATCTTTACAGTTCAGAACGATGGAGAAAGGTTCTGCTTTTGCGCCGTAAGTAGCATCAGCGACTTCAGTGGTGATATCCGCCGGGGTTGCGGTTTCCAGATAGATATTGCCATCAGTGGATTCATCACCACGGCTGGTGGAAACGACTTTAGAACAGGTTGTAGCACTGACTAAACCGTGAAAATTAAGCTGACCGCCTTCTGCATCCGCTGCCATTGCCGAAGTTGAGCCCATTGCCATAACCATAGCTGCTGCCAAAATTGCTTTTTTCATTACTGTATCCTTACAGGATTTGAAATATTAGATAATTACTACTTTGCTATATTAAATAGCAGGGGCATATTCTAGCGGTTAGTAATGTTTTGTAAAATAACTTGGGCCTATGAGTTTTATAAAATCATTTTATTTTAAAATTATTGTAGGAGGGCTTTCTTTGTTTTTTGAAATATATTTTTATGGGATATAGGTTTGTGTGATAAAGCGCAAGGAACAAACAACTACTGGTCTTTAATAATAATTGTTTTGCATGGATGATGTCTGAGCAGTATGTGTTAATTAGATTTACTGAAAGGAAAATGTAGTTTAATTAATTTGAGTGAGGCTTTTCATAATTAATTTTATTATATAACGCGGTTACCATTGCGCCGGACGAGGAGTGGTTTGCTGGATGAAAAACGCAAGTGGTTGTTTATCGTCTGGAAAGATAAGATCCGGCGCGATTTCAGCGAGCGGCCACAGCATAAAACCACGGTTTTTCATGTCGTAGTGCGGTACGGTCAGACGTTCGGTGTTAATCACTTCATCGCCAAACAGCATAATGTCGAGGTCCAGCGTTCGTGGTCCCCAGCGTTCGGCTTTGCGCACCCGCCCCTGCTGTAACTCAATGCGTTGGGTGTGATTGAGTAATTCTTCCGGCGCGAGGGTGGTTTCCAGTGCGACGGCGGCGTTCAGGTAATCGGGTTGATCCTGTGGGCCTAATGGTGGCGTACGGTAAAATGAGGAGACAGCCACGATTCGGCTGTCAGGGATTTCCCCGATCGCTTTCACGGCAGCATTAACCTGCTCCAGAGGGGAGGCTAAATTACTGCCGAGGGCGATATATACCCGTCGTTTTTCAAGCTGCATCTGTGTCACCACCTTGATGCGACTCGAAATTTGTTGGGTATACGTGATAGGTCATGCGGAGCCTTCACGGCGTGGCGCGCGTTTACGCGGGCGACGATGGCGACGACGTGTGTCTGGCTCTTCATCCAGCTCGTTCAGCATGCCTTTTTGTTCTGGCGGCGCAGAAACCTGGAATTCACCCCACCATTTCGCCAGTCGCTGCAATTCCGCGTTGTGTTCGACTTCAGCACGCAGCGCTAACAGGTCGTAAGCTGCGCGGAACTTTGGATGCTCCATCAGCTTCCAGGCGCGTTTGCCCTGGCGACGGGACATACGTAACTGCAACTGCCAGATATCGCGGGTCAGTGAGGTCAAACGTTTCGGGATCGCCAGCGAGCGGCAGGCTTCGTCCAGCACGTCGTTCATTGCCAGCGCGAAAGCATCGTAATAGGCCAGACCGCTTTCTTGCGCAATTTTCTGTGCGGCTTCCAGTAACGGATACCAGAACATGGCAGCAAACAAGAACGCCGGGTTAACGCGCATATCATTGTGAATGCGGTTATCGGTATTCTTCAGCACCTGGGCAATGATGCGTTCCATCGGGCTGTCACCGTCTTCGGTGAAGTAGCGCGTAATGGTTGGGAACAGCGGTTGGAACAGGCTGTACTCACGCAGTTTTTTATAGGTTTCGTACCCATAGCCCGCCTGTAACAGCTTGAGCGCTTCTTCAAACAGGCGTGCAGGAGGAATATCGTTAAGCAAGGTTGCCAGACGTGGGATTGGCTCTGCGGTTTCCGGGCTGATACGCATGTCGAGCTTGGCGGCAAAGCGTACGGCGCGCAGCATGCGCACAGGATCTTCGCGATAGCGCGTTTCCGGATTACCGATAAGGCGAATGATGCCCTCTTCGAGATCCTGCATTCCCCCAACGTAATCACGTACGGTGAAATCGGCCACGCTGTAATACAGGCTGTTAATCGTGAAATCACGACGCTGTGCATCTTCTTCGATGGAGCCGAAGATGTTGTCACGCAGCAGCATACCGTTTTGTCCGCGCTGCGATGTTGTGCGATCGGATTCGCTGCCTTCATGATGGCCGCGAAACGTCGCCACTTCGATAATTTCTGGGCCGAACATGACATGGGCCAGACGGAAACGGCGACCGACCAGGCGACAGTTACGAAACAGTTTGCGCACCTGATCCGGCGTTGCGTTAGTGGTGACATCAAAATCTTTCGGTTTTTTGCCCAGCAAAAGATCGCGTACACCACCGCCAACCAGCCATGCCTCGTATCCGGCCTTATTGAGCCTGTACATTACCTTCAGGGCATTTTCACTGATATCTTTGCGGGAGATAGAGTGCTGCTCACGCGGAATTACCGTCATATGTGGACGGGCGACGGCGAGCTCAGCCTCGCGCTCCTCGCGGCTTAGCACCTTGCGGCAAAAATTAGCGACTCGGGTAAAAATAGTGCACCTCGGTAGTGTCAAACTTCAATCAGAACAAGTGTTGCTGTGTAAAAATAGCGGCTAATCATAGCTCAGCATGATGCATTTGAGAATGCCGGATTTAAGATCGCCGATTCAGGCACCGTTGTCAGACGCCAATTCTCAACGGCAAACTCCAGGATCTGATCAACCTGCATATCCTGCCACGGGATATCGGCACGATGGCCGAGAAAGCGCAGCGCGGCAATAATCACCGGACGCGGATCGCCTTGCGGCAGCGCAGGTGCATGATTTTGTTTTGAAAGTTTAGCGCCTTGTTCGTTGAGCGCCAGCGGAAGATGAATATAGTCAGGCGCTTGCCAGCCAAACTGCTGATACAAAGAGATTTGCCGCACCGTGGGTTCGATAAGATCGGCGCCGCGTACAATCTCTGTTACGCCCTGAAAGTGGTCATCAACCACCACGGCGAGGTTATAGGCAAACAGCCCGTCGCGACGGTGAATGATAAAATCTTCGCATGCAAGCTGTGGATCTGCCTGAATTTCACCGCGCAGTTGGTCAGTAAACTGCATCACCGGGTGACGTTGCTTTATGCGGACTGCCGCCTGCTCTGGTCCGAGGCGTAACTCACGGCAATGGCCGTCATAAATACCACCGACGCTTTGAATACGCGCCCGTGTACAGGTGCAGTAATAGCTCAGATCCTGTTGATGTAACCAGGCGAGCGCCTCGCGGTAGGCATCATGACGTTGGGATTGCCATAAAATATCGCCATCCCAGTGCAGTCCGTAATGTTCCAGCTGACGCAGAATCGTATCTGCAGCACCGGGAACTTCACGAGGGGGGTCAATATCTTCAATGCGCACTCGCCAGATTCCGCGCTGTGCGCGGGCCTGCAGGTAACTCCCGAGGGCGGCAATTAGTGAACCGAAATGCAGTTCGCCAGAAGGGGAAGGGGCGAAGCGGCCTATATAGTGTGAATCACTCATTTTGCGGACTAACAAATAATAAGGCGGGAGAAGCTCCCGCCTGTAGTAAACGTGGTAAAAATGACCGGAATTAACCTGCCATTTGTTTTTCGCGGATTTCTGCCAGCGTTTTACAGTCGATGCACAGATCGGCTGTCGGACGCGCTTCCAGACGGCGAATACCAATTTCTACGCCGCATGATTCGCAGTAGCCGAAATCTTCGTCTTCTACTTTCTTCAGCGTCTTCTCGATCTTTTTGATCAGTTTGCGCTCACGGTCACGGTTACGCAGCTCAAGGCTGAATTCTTCTTCCTGTGCGGCGCGGTCCACCGGATCAGGGAAGTTAGCCGCTTCGTCTTGCATATGAGTTACGGTGCGATCGACTTCATCCCTAAGTTGATTGCGCCATGCCTCAAGAATACGCCTGAAGTGCGACAGCTGGGCTTCGTTCATATACTCTTCGCCCGGTTTCTCCTGGTACGGCTCCACCCCAGCGATGGCGAGAATACTCAGGGACGATGTTTTACGGTTTTGCCCTTCTTGCATGTTGCTTCTCCTTAACACGCACTATCGATCCCCATGTTCGGGGGAAAAATCAGGTCGCTATAAATAGCAGATGCTTTTCCGGATAGCAATTATCTAAACGTAACACTTGACAACCCTGTGAGGAAAAGCGTATTTGCCCACGCGCCCAGAATACTAATTGACCAGATATTTACACCATTACAAGGTAATGGGCAACGGCTCTTTAAGAGTCATACCGTGGGCAGAAAGTTCCGCTTTATAAACCAGAATTTCAACCCCCTTAAGCTGTGCTTCAACTAATAATTGCGCATATTTTGCATCGATATGGCGCGCGGGTGAAAACCGTGTAATGGCTGAATGTAGCACGGCGAAAAATATCACTGCCCGCTTGCCTTCAGCCGCTACGCTCATCAATTCCCGAAGATGCTTCTGACCTCGTTCAGTGATGGCATCGGGAAAATAACCCTGCTCTTTTTCCGCCAACGTGACTGATTTCACTTCAATATAGCAGTCAGGTCGGGAATCTGCCTGTAACAAAAAGTCGATGCGGCTCCCTTCGGCGCCGTATTTTACTTCACTTTTCAAAGTACTGTAGCCTGAAACTTCCGAAATTAACGCCTGCTGAATCGCCTCTTTCGTTAATCTGTTGGCCCACAGCGTGTTAACACAAATAAATTCACCGGATTGGGTTTGCGTTAATTCCCAGGTATGTGGATATTTGCGTTTAGTATTTTCTGATGTCGAATACCAAACGGTGTCACCTGGCATTGCGCATCCGGTCATCGCACCGGTATTTGGGCAGTGTAGCGTTAACGCTGTGCCATCGGGTGTGATCACATCCGCTAAAAAGCGCTTATAGCGCTGAATGAGCGTTGCAGGTTGTAAAGGTGGAGAAAATTGCATAAGCAGTCCCTTTAATTATTCAGTCAGCGTCCAGCGTTGCAGCGGCGTATAACGCGTGCGTCCTCGTGAAAATGAGGAGGAGTAAAGTGCGAACTCCGTTACCGGAAATGACCAGCCAAAGCCCGGTGGAGGGATTGGAACCGCGTGACCGGCATCGCGCAGCAGCGTGATATGCGGGTGAAACGGCTGCGGGCTTTGATAGCACCCGCTACGCGCTGCCTGCGCCCGTAGCATATTCGCCAGTTGCAGCAACCCGCGCGGCGGCTGACGCATACCCAGCCACACGACCCTGGATCGCAGCCATTGCCCGGCATCATCGAATTTGAGCGTGAAACCTGGCTGGCGAATACGCCCCGCGAGCTGTGACAGCGCCTGTTGCTTCTCAGTGCTGACGTCGCCTAAAAAGGCCAGCGTCAGATGCAGATTATCAGCCGCGACGGGGCGACCCGCTTCAGGGGGGAACTGCGCGGCCCGCCAGTGGATTAGCTGCTCCCGAACCCCGGCTGGCAATTCAATCGCAAAGAACAGCCTTTTTGGCTCAGACATGATGGATACTCGGTTATGAATTAACGCGATGCTACAATGCAGCGCGAAGAATGTTAACCCTCTGGAGCCATTTGTGACGTTGTTGCCCGTTGCTGCCGTAGTGCCTGAACTGCTTACCGCCCTTGATGCCTCGCCGCAGGTTCTGCTGACGGCGCCGACCGGTGCCGGGAAATCGACCTGGCTGCCGTTGCGACTTCTTGAGCATCGCGGTATTACGGGGCGGATTATTTTGCTGGAGCCGCGCCGCCTGGCAGCGCGCAATGTGGCGCAACGATTAGCGGAATTGCTGAACGAAAAGCCTGGTGAAACCGTGGGCTATCGCATGCGCGCACAAAGTTGCGTAGGGCCGCAGACCCGGCTGGAAGTGGTAACAGAGGGCGTCCTGACGCGGATGATCCAACGCGATCCTGAACTGACAGGCGTCGGGCTGGTGATCCTCGACGAATTTCACGAACGGAGTTTACAGGCTGATCTGGCGCTGGCGCTATTGCTGGATGTGCAGCAAGGGCTGCGGGACGATCTGAAACTGTTGATTATGTCCGCCACTCTGGATAACGGGCGTTTGCAGCAGATGTTGCCCGATGCGCCGACGATCGTTTCTGAAGGCCGCGCATTTCCCGTTGAGCGGCGGTATCAGCCGTTGGCGGCGCATTTGCGTTTTGATGAAGCGGTGGCGATTGCGACGGCGGAGCTATTGCGCCATGAAAGCGGGTCACTGCTGCTATTTTTACCGGGTGTGGGCGAAATCCTGCGTGTACAGGAGCAGCTGGCTACGCGTGTAGGCAGCGATGTTGTGCTGTGTCCACTGTACGGCGCGTTAACGCTTGCCGAGCAGCGTCAGGCGATTGTGCCCGCGCCGCAAGGCAAACGCAAAGTGGTGCTGGCCACCAATATTGCTGAAACCAGCTTGACGATCGAAGGTATCCGACTGGTGGTGGACTGCGCCCAGGAACGCGTGGCGCGCTATGACGTGCGTACCGGTCTGACGCGACTGATTACCCAGCGCATCAGCCAGGCTTCGATGACTCAGCGCGCGGGACGTGCGGGTCGTCTGGAGCCCGGTATTTGCCTGCATCTGCTTGCCAAAGAGCAGGCAGAAAGAGCGGCAGCGCAGGGGGAAGCGGAGATATTGCAGAGCGATCTGTCCGGGCTACTGATGGAGTTGCTGCAATGGGGATGTACCGAACCTGAACAACTGAACTGGCTGGATATGCCGCCCGCCATCAACCTGCAGGCGGCAAAACGGCTGTTGCAGATGCTGGGCGCGCTTGAGGGCGACAGGCTCAGTGCCCGCGGGCAGAAAATGGCGGCATTGGGTAACGATCCTCGTTTAGCGGCGATGCTGGTCGGTGCCAAAAATAATACCGAAGCGGCTACGGCGGCAAA
Source organism: Citrobacter sp. Cpo061 (assembly GCF_030332845.1). Classification (NCBI taxonomy): domain Bacteria; kingdom Pseudomonadati; phylum Pseudomonadota; class Gammaproteobacteria; order Enterobacterales; family Enterobacteriaceae; genus Citrobacter; species Citrobacter sp. Cpo061. The sequence goes on along the minus strand of NZ_JAOWHB010000034.1, from coordinate 70,782 downwards.
ACTGGCCGCGATTCTGGAAGAGCCGCCGCGCGGTGGAAGTACCGATCTGACCGTGGCGTTTGCACGAAATCAGCCCGCCTGGCAGCAGCGCAGTCAACAGTTGCTGAAACGGCTTAACGTTAGCAGCGGGCAGCCCGACAGCACGCTGCTCCCCTCATTGCTGGCGCGGGCGTTTGCCGATCGGATCGCGCGTCGACGCGGGCAGGAAGGGCGCTATCAACTGGCGAATGGCATGGGCGCTATGCTGGATGCCGATGATGCTTCAGGACGCCATGAATGGCTGATAGCGCCACTTTTGTTGCAGGGCAGCGCTTCGCCAGACGCGCGTATTTTGCTGGCTCTGCCGCTGGATATCGAGTCGCTGATGCAGGCATGTCCTGAGCTGCTGCAACAGTCCGACACCATCGAATGGGATGAAACCCAGGGAACGTTAAAGGCATTGCGTCGGTCGCGCATTGGTCAGCTCACGGTAAAAGTACAGCCATTGGCCAAACCCTCGGAAGAGGAGTTGCATCAGGCGATGTTGAATGGCATTCGCGATAAAGGGCTAAGTGTGCTCAACTGGACGCCGGAAGCCGAGCAGTTTCGACTGCGTCTGCAATGTGCGGCAAACTGGTTGCCAGAGTATGACTGGCCTGCGGTAGATGAGGATTCTCTGCTGGCGTCGCTTGAGACCTGGCTGCTGCCGCACATGAGCGGTGTGCACTCGTTACGCGCATTAAAAGCACTCAATGTGGGACAGGCGTTGCGCGGTTTACTGGACTGGTCAATGTTGCAACGTCTGGATAGTGAGCTGCCTGCGCATTACACTGTGCCGACGGGAAGCCGGATTGCTATTCGCTATCATGAGGATAATCCTCCAGTATTGGCGGTTCGGATGCAGGAAATGTTTGGTGAAGCAAAGACTCCAACCATTGCCCAGGGGCGCGTGCCGCTGGTGCTGGAGCTGCTGTCTCCGGCCCAAAGACCACTACAGGTGACGAGCGATCTGAGCGCGTTCTGGCAGGGATCGTACCGCGAGGTGCAAAAAGAGATGAAAGGGCGTTATCCCAAACATGTCTGGCCGGACGATCCGGCGAATACCGCGCCAACGCGGCGCACCAAAAAGTATTCGTAATGTAATTTTAGGCCGGATAAGGCGTTATGCCGCCTCCGGCGAAAGAACGATAATAATTGAGAGATTTCTTCTTCTGTCGCAGGACGGAAGAACAGAGAATCGGGCCCTTGCGCCTGAATGTTGCGGAGAAAAAGCATGGCGGGGAATGACCGCGAGCCAATTGGACGTAAAGGAAAACCCTCGCGTCCGGTGAAACAAAAGGTGAGCCGTCGTCAACTCAGAGATGATGAGTATGACGACGATTATGATGATGATGACTATGAGGATGAAGAACCGATGCCGCGTAAGGGTAAAGGCAAAGGGCGTAAGCCTCGTGGTAAGCGCGGCTGGTTCTGGCTGCTGGTAAAACTGTCGATTGTCTTTTTGGTACTGATCGCCATTTACGGCGTTTATCTGGACCAAAAAATTCGTAGCCGTATTGATGGCAAAGTCTGGCAGCTTCCTGCGGCAGTTTATGGCCGTATGGTTAACCTTGAGCCAGAAATGCCTATCGGCAAAAACGAGATGGTGAAGCTGCTGGAGGCCACGCAGTATCGTCAGGTGACGAAGATGACGCGTCCGGGCGAATTTACCGTGCAGGCGAAGAGCATCGAGATGATTCGTCGTCCGTTTGACTTCCCGGACAGTAAAGAAGGGCAGGTGCGTGCGCGTCTGACCTTTGACGGCGATCATCTGGACACCATCGAGAATATGGATAACAACCGCCAGTTCGGTTTCTTCCGTCTCGATCCGCGTCTGATCACCATGCTCTCTTCACCTAACGGTGAGCAGCGCCTGTTTGTTCCGCGTAGCGGCTTCCCGGATCTGCTGGTGGACACGCTGCTGGCGACCGAAGATCGTCACTTCTATGAGCATGACGGTATCAGTCTCTATTCCATTGGCCGTGCGGTGCTGGCGAACCTGACGGCGGGTCGTACGGTACAGGGGGCCAGTACGCTGACTCAGCAGCTGGTGAAAAACCTGTTCCTGTCCAGCGAACGTTCCTACTGGCGTAAGGCCAACGAAGCCTATATGGCGCTGATCATGGATGCGCGTTACAGCAAAGACCGCATTCTTGAGCTGTACATGAACGAAGTCTATCTCGGCCAAAGCGGTGATAACGAGATTCGCGGCTTCCCGCTGGCGAGCCTTTATTATTTCGGTCGTCCGGTAGAAGAGCTGAGCCTCGACCAGCAGGCGCTGCTGGTGGGGATGGTTAAAGGGGCGTCGATCTACAACCCGTGGCGTAACCCGAAACTGGCGCTGGAGCGTCGTAACCTGGTTCTGCGTCTACTGCAACAGCAGCAGATTATCGACCAGGATCTGTATGACATGCTGAGTGCGCGTCCGTTAGGCGTACAGCCGCGTGGTGGGGTGATCTCCCCGCAGCCTGCCTTTATGCAGATGGTGCGTCAGGAGCTCCAGGCGAAGCTGGGCGATAAAGTTAAAGATCTCTCCGGCGTGAAGATTTTCACCACCTTTGATTCCGTGGCGCAGGATGCCGCAGAAAAAGCGGCGGTGGAAGGCATTCCGGTACTGAAGAAACAGCGTAAGCTGAGCGATCTGGAAACCGCGATTGTGGTCGTTGACCGCTTTAGTGGTGAAGTTCGCGCCATGGTCGGCGGAGCAGAACCGCAGTTTGCGGGCTATAACCGTGCGATGCAGGCGCGTCGTTCGATTGGTTCTCTGGCCAAGCCTGCAACCTATCTGACCGCGCTCAGCCAGCCGAAGTTGTACCGCCTGAATACCTGGATTGCCGATGCGCCGATTGCGCTGCGTCAGCCGAACGGCCAGGTGTGGTCACCGCAGAACGATGACCGTCGCTATAGCGAAAGCGGCAAAGTAATGCTGGTGGATGCGTTAACGCGTTCAATGAACGTGCCAACGGTAAATCTGGGGATGGCGCTGGGCCTGCCTGCTGTAACCGATACCTGGTTGAAGCTGGGTGCGCCGAAAGATCAGCTTAACCCGGTTCCGGCCATGCTGCTGGGTGCGTTAAACCTGACGCCAATCGAAGTGGCGCAGGCGTTCCAGACTATCGCCAGCGGTGGGAACCGCGCGCCGCTGTCGGCGCTGCGTTCGGTGATTGCCGAAGATGGTACCGTGCTGTACCAGAGCTTCCCACAGGCCGAGCGTGCTGTTCCGGCGCAGGCGGCGTATATGACGCTGTGGACTATGCAGCAGGTGGTTCAGCGTGGTACGGGTCGCCAGCTTGGCGCGAAGTATCCGGGTCTGCATCTGGCAGGGAAAACCGGGACCACCAACAACAACGTGGATACCTGGTTTGCCGGGATCGACGGCAGCCAGGTGACCATCACCTGGGTGGGCCGCGATAACAACCAGCCAACCAAGCTGTACGGTGCCAGCGGCGCGATGTCGATTTATCAGCGTTATCTGGCCAACCAGACGCCAACACCGCTGGTGCTGACGCCACCGGAGGATGTGGTGGATATGGGCGTAGACTACGACGGTAACTTCGTTTGTAGCGGGGGTATGCGCACGCTTCCTGTTTGGACCACCGATCCGGATTCACTGTGTCAGCAAGGTGAGATGCTGCAGCAGTCGGGTAATCCGTTCGATCAATCTTCTCAGCAGCCGCAGCAACAGCAGCCTCAACAGCAGCAACCGCCGCAGCAGGAGAAGAAGGACGGCGATGGCGTAGCCGGTTGGATTAAAGAGATGTTTGGTAGTAATTAATTCAGTAATAAATTAGACCTAAACACCCGCTATTAGCGGGTGTTTTTATTTCTGGGTAAAATGATTTTTATTTTTTCATGATGCAATTGTATTGATTTAATTTTTATTAAGAACAAATTAAGTAAAACAAATGTTTGCAAAAGACATTGGAAATTAAATAGTTAACTTCTTTTATGGTGTGTGAAAAATCGCAGGCTATAGACAGTCTCTCCGGTGGTTTGATTTAATCCGCGAGTGAACACTATACAATATTCATTATACGCGATTCATTGTATTGATTTGACGAATGGATTTCAGAAGATCATGTTTTTTTGCATATCTTTATTCTTTTCTCTCCGTGCTCACCCTCAATATTTCTCACCAGTAATTTATTATTGGTAATGGGACTTTGTCATTCAATCGTTCTGATTAAGGGATTCTAATGAATAAAAAGCTTCTTACTGTGCTGATGGCCGGAAGCCTGATTGCCGCTGTAAATACGTCTGCATTTGCAGAAGATACGGGTAAGGTAGAGTTTTCTGGCCGTATTGTTGCCGACACTTGCGTTATTGATGTCGATGGCGCAGGAGCAAATACCGTGGTGACTTTTGCTGATGCTTACCCGGAGAATTTTGGTTCTGATGGGGCAATTGGCCCGACAAAAGATTTCCAGATTTCTTTGGCTAAATGTGACCCTGCCATAGCAAGTTTAAACCTGAGGTTCAGTGGTGACACTACTGACGGCGAGAATTTACGCCTGAAGAACGACCTTAGTGATGCGAGTGCTGCAACAAATGTAGGTATTACCGTAACCAATAATAATGGTGGTAATACTGACGTTGTGTTTGATGACTCCGTTCCGGTATCAACCACTGATGTGGCGAATACTGGCGATGAAGCAACGCCTTCTATTTTCAACTATACCGCGAAAGTGATTCAGATTGGTAATGACAAACCGACTGCAGGTAAATATCACGCCTCCGCGAATTTTACCGTGTTCTATCGTTAAGTATGACAGGCAGCCCTTCAGGGCTGCCTGACCAGGGAGTATTGCGGGTGAAATTATATGCGCGAATTTGTTTTGCCATCATTGGGCTTATTGCCATAAATGCACAGGCCAGCATTGTCCTGGGGGGAACTAGAATCATTTACCCGGAGAATAAAAAAGAAGTACAGATATCTATTAAGAATAAAGAAGATGCCAATAAATATCTGATACAAAGCTGGGTAACAAAGACAGATAACACAAAAGCGCCTTTTATTATCACTCCGCCGATTTATAAAATGGACGCTAATGGCCAGGCTCTGCTGCATATCGTCTTTATTGGCGATAAAGGATCGCTACCACAAGACCGTGAATCGATGTTTGTTGCCAACTTTAAATCTGTTTCGGCTATGCCTGATGAATTAAAAGATAAAAATACGCTGCAGTTTGCGATGAAAACACAGCTGAAACTTTTCTGGCGGCCAGTGAGTCTTAAAGAATCGGCCGCTGCCGGTGCGTGGGAAAAATTACGGTTTAGCCGTCAGGGTTCTCAATTAACCGCAAAAAATCCAACGCCATTTCATGTTTCGTTATTAGAACTCTCTGTTGGTGGAAAGCGGGTAAAACCTCTCGCAGACAGTTCTGTACCTGAGTCATTGTCAATGACGATTCCTCCCTTTGGGGAACAAATATTTTCAATACCTGCAGCTGCAGTAGGTGATGTGTCATGGGCTGCAGTGAATGACTATGGTGCTGCAACGGTGAAAAAGCACCAACAACTATAAACGCAATGACGCGTATGGGTAAAAATTAAAGGGACTTTATTATATGCAGCCTTATCCTTTGCGATCTTGCCGACTCTTTTTGCTCAACAGCATTACGCTGGCATTATGCTCATTTTTGCACCCAGCGAGTGCTGAAGATGAATTCAATTTGCATATTCTGGAACTCGGTACACCGTTAGAGAATACGTCAACACTGGAAACCTTTTTGCAAAATAATGGGTTACAACCAGGGACTTATTTGACTGAAGTTATGTGGGATTATGATCGCATTGATAAGCGAAATATTACTTACGTACTATCACAGGATAAGACGCAGTTACTCCCGCAGTTCAGCAAAGGGGATCTCAGAGAGCTGGGGGTGAAGGTCGATAGCCTTCCCGGCTTGAAATCATTGGCTGATACGGCTCCAGTTGGCGACATCGCCCAGTACATATCGGGAGCAAAGTTTGATTTTCAACTCGATAGCCAAACTCTTTTCATTCGGATCCCGCAAATTTATCGCGACCAGCAAGTCGCTGGCGCTATCCCTATTAAAGACTGGGACGATGGCATTCCTGCGGCATGGAGCAGCTATTACATTAGCGGTAACCGCCAGCAAGTAAATGGCGAGAACGATAACTCGAACTGGGCAAGCCTTAATTCCGGTCTAAATCTTGGCGCCTGGCGGCTTCGTAATTCAAGTACCTACAGCAATTCGGATGGCTGGGATGCGATCAGCACCACGCTGGAGCGGGATATTAAATTTCTGCAAAGCCAGCTTGAAATCGGCCAGACATATACCAACGGCGAACTGTTTGACAGCGTACAGATGACAGGAGTGAAGCTGGAAACCGATACCAGCATGTTACCCAATAGCTTACAAGGGTTTGCGCCTGTTGTACGCGGAATTGCCAATAGCGATGCAAAAGTAACGATTAAGCAAAATGGCTACACGATATATCAGACTTATGTCTCCAGCGGCCCCTTTGAAATCAGAGATCTCAGTCAGGTAACAGCAGGGTCAGATTTACAAGTTACCGTTAAAGAAGCTGATGGAAGCGAGCATTCGTTTATTCAGGCAAGTGCTTCGGTACCCATCTTACAGCGTGAAGGTGCGCTGAAATATAGCCTTGCTGGTGGAAAATACCGCGATAGCGATAACGGCGAGGAACCTGGGTTTGGTCAGGCGACGGTAATCTACGGCATGCCTCATGGCATTACGCTGTATGGCGGAGCGCTCGAAGCATCAATTTATCGTGCCGGTCTGGTCGGGGCGGGGGCCGATCTCGGTGAGCTTGGTTCTGTGTCTGTAGATGTTACTGCGGCCAGAACTCAGTTTGACGACGGGCGTGGTAATGCCAATGGTTTATCCTGGCGCGCACAATATTCCAAAGACTTTTCTGCAACAGATACCACGGTGACGCTGGCCAGTTACCGTTATTCCACTTCTGGTTTTTATACCTTCCAGGAAGCACTCGATCAACGTGATAGAGGCGAAGATGATGGAATTTACAATTACCGTAAAACAAACAATCGTCGTAGCCGTTTACAGTTGAGTATGTCGCAATCATTGGGCTCTGTAGGGTCTGTGTATATCAATGGTTATCAACAAGATTACTGGGATATGAGTGGGCATGAACGCAGTGCCAGTATGGGGTTCAGCTCCAGTTGGCAGGACATCACCTGGTCCGTGAACTATAGCCTGACAAAAACACCAAACAGCGATAATGACCAGCAGGTTGCATTTTCCGTCAATATTCCTTTGTCACGTTGGCTGTCAAACAGTTGGGCGACCTACAACCTAAACAGCGCTAAAAATGGCAATACCGTGCATCAGGTTGGGATTGGCGGGACTGCGCTGGAAGATAACAACTTAAGTTATAACCTGCAGCAAAGCTATACCGATCACGATACTGGATATGGTGCGAGCATGACGGGGCGTTATCGTGGCTCATACGGTGAAATTGGGGCGAACTATAGCTATGCCAAAGATAGCAAACAGTGGAACTACAGCGCGCAAGGATCCGTCGTCGCACATCCTTATGGTATTACGCTGGGGCAATCTGTCCAGGATGCTTTTGCTATTGTCCATATTGACGAGGGAGCAGATGTTAAGGTCCAGAATATGCAAGGTATTTACACTGACTACTGGGGAAATGCGGTCGTACCATATCTAACTAATTATCGTCGTAATACCGTCACGGTGAACAGCGGGGAACGCGACGATCTGGATATCGAAAAACCGGCCAAAGATGTCGTACCTACGAAAGGGGCAGTTGTCGCAGCTAATTTCTCTGCCCGCCAGGGTATTCGCGCCTTATTAACACTTCACCATGGATCGAGTTTTGTGCCTTTCGGCGCGGTACTGTCAATTGAGGGGGGCTCCTCAATAGTCGGAGATGGTGGCGAAGTTTATCTGACCGGTTTGAAAGGTAATGTACCGTTTAAAGTACAGTGGGGTAGTGCTCCAGAACAGCGCTGTGAAGGAAATGCGCAGATCCCAGACGATATCGAGTCCTCTATTTACCAGGCTGCGGTTGAGTGTCGATAGTGTAAAGGGAAAACATAAAATGGACTGTGGGAATATGAATAATTATATGATTTTTAGATTGATTCTATGTTGCGGTCTATTGTTCGCACAGCAATCAGTTCAGGCATCCTGCAAAATTGAGAATGATGCGTCGCCGTCAACCTCTACGTTCAATATGCCGTCGTTTACGGTAAATGCGGACGCCGCTCCAGGTACGATCATTGCAACCCAGGAAGTGACTGGCGATCTTATTAAAGTCGTGGACTGTACAGATAGTGGCGATATCTATACAGGTTATACCGTATTCACGAGTAGCGATGCCCGCACGGATAATCCCCTTAGCCGTGTTTATCAAACAAATGTTCCGGGAATAGGTTTTCGGGTTGCCTGGTCTAAAGATAGCTCTTCCGCCCTAACAGAAGGATCGCTGGTTACCCCTATGCATCTAGGGACGGCAAAAACAACCCACTTAAGTGACTATAGTATTCAATCACGTGCGAGAGCTGAATTTGTCGTCACTGGTGTTGTGCAGTCAGGGGTTATTGACGTCAACATGCTCAATGCGGACTGGATTTATGATTCGCAGGTTATTGCTCAAATTCGCTTTGCGCCAATAGCGATTAACGTTACTGCTAACACCTGCAATTTGGTTGAAAAAAATATCACAGTGCCGCTTAAGAGAATCATGACTAGCGATATTGTGGACGGTTATTCCGATGTTGTATCTGATGATAGTTTCAAGATTCAGCTGGAACAGTGTGTCGCGGGCATCAAACTTGATTATAAATTCACCACTGCCGGTTCAACTGGCGTGAGTGGCAATAGCGACATCCTGGAGATCGCCAGTGGTAATGACGCGGCCGAAGGGGTCGGATTACAAATTCTCGACAGCAACAATAATGTGCTGAAATTTGATCAAGATTACAACGCGGTAGCGCAAACAACCGATAGGCAGTCTGTCACTATCCCTTTGAAAGTAAGATATGTACAAACAGGAACTGTAAAAGCGGGAAAGGTTGACTCTGTTGCGACATTTAACGTTTTTTACCGCTAGCCAAAAATAGCCTGTGTATTTGCAGGCTTTTCTTTTCAACATTCCAGCCTAATTTATTAACCCTTTCTTTTCATCTGGTTATTTCTTAACCCCTCAGTTTTAGTAGGGACGCGTATTGCTTGCTATCTCGCCAGAGTTTCGAATATTATGCTGCCGTTATAATAATAATTCTCGTTTACGTTATCATTCACTTTCATCAGAGAAATACCAATGGCGCGTCTTAAAACTGCTCAGCCAAGTTCATCGCTGCGTAAAATCGCAGTAGTGGTAGCCACAGCGGTTAGCGGCATGTCTGTCTATGCACAGGCGGCGGTTGACCCGAAAGAAGAAACCATCACCGTAACTGCTGCACCTGCCGCACAAGAAAGCGCATGGGGACCGTCCCCAACCATCGCTGCGAAGCGGTCTGCCACTGCAACCAAGACCGATACGCCTATCGAAAAGACCCCGCAATCTGTTTCGGTAGTGACGCGTGAAGAGATGGACACCAAACAGCCCGCGACGGTGAAAGAAGCGATTGCTTACACGCCGGGTGTTTTTGCCACGCGTGGTAGTTCAACTACCTATGATGTGGTGACAATTCGAGGTTTCACTGCGCCAACCACCGTCAATACCAACCAGTATCTTGATGGGATGAAACTTCAGGGAAATAACTACTCTGAAGTATCAATGGACCCATATTTTCTGGAACGCGTAGAAGTCATGCGTGGGCCAACATCTGTATTGTACGGTAACAGTAACCCTGGCGGCATTGTAAGCATGGTAAGCAAGCGTCCGACCACTGAACCTCTGAAAGAAATTCAGTTCAAAATGGGGACTAACAACCTCTGGCAAACCGGTTTCGATTTCAGCGATGCTATTGATGATGACGGTGTGTGGTCATACCGTTTAACGGGATTAGGCAACAGCCAGAATTCTCAACAGGAAATGTCAAAATCAACGCGTTACGCTGTTGCGCCTGCGTTTAGCTGGCGTCCTGATGATAAAACAGATTTCACCTTCCTTAGTAACTTCCAAAACGATCCGTATGCGGGTTATTACGGTTGGTTGCCGCGTGAAGGTACGCTTGTCCCTTACTACGATGCGAACGGTAATCCGCACAAGTTGCCAACTGATTTCAATGAAGGCGAAGACGATAACAAGATGGCGCGTCGTCAGAAAATGGTAGGCTACAACTTCTCGCATGCCTTGAACGATACCTTCACTGTGCGCCAGAATCTGCGATATGACCGAGTGAAAACACTCTACCGTTCCGTGTATGGCTACGGCTACATTGCCCCTGGCAAAATTAATCGCCAGTATGTGCGTTCTGACGAAGATCTCAGTGCATTCACTGTCGACACCCAGCTTCAGTCTGCTTTTGCCACCGGCGATGTGGAACATACTCTGCTGACAGGTGTTGATTATTCGCGCATGCGTAACGACGTGAATGCACTTTATGGCTCCGCAGATCCACTGGATATGAATAACCCGCAGTACGGTAATCCGAATATTGATGTCAGCGGACCGTATGCGAAGTACGCCGTGCTGAACCGTATGGAGCAGACCGGACTTTACGCCCAGGACCAGATGGAATGGGATAAGTGGGTGCTGACGCTGGGTGGTCGTTATGATTACGCAACAACCTCTACGTTGACTCGCTCCAGTAATACTCTGGCCGAAGTTAACGATCAACAGTTTACCTGGCGCGGTGGTGTTAACTACCTGTTTGATAATGGAATTTCACCATACTTCAGCTATAGCGAATCTTTCGAACCGACATCAGGTTCAACGAAAGAAGGAAAACCGTTTGATCCGTCACGCGGTAAGCAGTACGAAGCTGGCGTGAAATATGTGCCGAAGGATATGCCTGTCGTGCTGACAGCTGCGGTTTATCAGCTGACGAAAGACAAAAATCTGACCGCAGACCCGAACGATCCAACTGGGCTGTACAGCGTTCAGAGCGGCGAAATTCGTTCTCGTGGTGTTGAGCTGGAGGCTAAAGCTGCGGTCAATGCCAACGTTAACATTACGGCGGCATACAGCTATACGGATGCGGAATATACCGAGGACACCATCTTCAAAGGCAAGCGTCCGGCAGAAGTACCTCGTAATCAGGCTTCTTTATGGACCGATTATACGTTCTATGAAACGGCACTTAGCGGTTTGACTCTTGGCGCAGGGGTGCGTTACACCGGTTCAACGGTGAGTTACTACAAAAACGATGCGGCGAAGAAGAACGACTCCTTTAACGTTGGTGGCTATACTGTTGCCGACGCGATGGTGAAATACGATCTGGCTCGTTTCGGCATGGCGGGTTCGTCTGTTGCGGTGAACGTTAACAACCTGTTTAATCGCGAATACGTTTCCAGTTGCTACAGCGAATACGCATGTTACTGGGGCGCAGAACGTCAGGTCGTTGCAACTGCAACCTTCCGTTTCTAATTTCTCTTTGGGCACGCTTTGCGTGCCCGTTTTACAAGTTGGCTGCTATGCAGGAAAACAGATCCCATCCCGACACCACTTTTGCGTTGCGTAATGTCTCCTTTCGTGTGCCTGGCCGCACGCTTTTGCATCCTCTCTCATTAACTTTTCCTGTAGGGAAAGTGACTGGTCTTATCGGCCACAACGGTTCCGGTAAATCGACATTATTGAAAATGCTGGGACGTCATCAGCCGCCGTCAGAAGGTGAAATCCTGCTCGACGAACAGCCGCTGGAGAGCTGGAGTAGCAAAGCGTTTGCCCGCAAGGTCGCCTATCTGCCGCAACAGCTGCCGCAGGCAGAAGGGATGACCGTACGCGAACTGGTGGCGATTGGTCGTTATCCGTGGCACGGGGCGTTGGGGCGTTTTGGCGTTGCCGACAGAGAGAAGGTAGAAGAAGCAATTTCGCTGGTCGGTTTAAAGCCGCTGGCGCACCGTCTGGTCGATAGCCTGTCCGGTGGGGAACGCCAACGCGCGTGGATTGCCATGCTGGTGGCACAGGACAGCCGCTGTCTGCTGCTTGATGAACCGACTTCCGCGCTGGATATCGCCCATCAGGTTGACGTGCTGGCGCTGGTGCACCGCTTAAGCCAGCAGCGCGGGCTGACGGTGGTTGCGGTGCTGCATGATATCAATATGGCGGCCCGTTACTGCGATTACCTCGTTGCGCTGCGCGGTGGTGAGATGATTTCTCAAGGAACGCCTGCTGAACTGATGCGCAGTGAAACTCTGGAACAAATTTACGGTATCCCGATGGGCATTTTGCCGCATCCGGCAGGTGCCGCACCCGTGAGTTTTGTCTATTAATGATCGGATTACATCATATTACCCGTCGGCGGCTGCTTACGGCGATGGCGCTGTCGCCTCTGCTGTGGCGGATGAATACGGCGCACGCCGCGGCGGTTGATCCCCAGCGCATTGTAGCGCTGGAATGGCTGCCTGTAGAGCTGCTGCTGGCGCTGGGTATTACGCCGTATGGCATCGCAGATATCCCTAACTACAAGCTGTGGGTCAGTGAGCCTCCTCTGCCGGACTCGGTAATTGATGTCGGGCTACGTACGGAACCCAATCTCGAACTGCTGACCGAAATGAAGCCCTCGTTTCTGCTCTGGTCGGCAGGTTACGGTCCTTCTCCTGAAAAGCTGGCGCGGATTGCACCTGGCCGGGGATTTAACTTCAGCGATGGCAAAAAGCCGCTGGTCGTTGCGCAACAGTCGCTGCAGGAAATGGCGCAATTGTTCAATCTGCAAGCCTCTGCTGAACGCCATTTGACTGAGTACGATCGTTATATCGCCAGCCTGAAACCGCGCTTTATGCAACGCGGCGCGCGTCCCGTGCTCCTGACATCCTTGCTTGATTCGCGACATATGCTGGTGTTTGGCTCAAACAGCCTGTTCCAGGACGTACTGGACGAATATGGGATCCCTAACGCCTGGCAGGGAGAAACAAACTTCTGGGGCAGCACTGCCGTGAGTATTGACCGTCTGGCTGCTTATAAGGATGTCGATGTATTGTGCTTTGATCACGGCAACGATAAAGAGATGGCTGCGCTGATGTCTACGCCATTATGGCAGGCGATGCCGTTTGTCCGTGGCGGACGTTTTCAACGTGTGCCTGCCGTTTGGTTCTACGGCGCAACGCTATCGGCCATGCATTTTGCCCGTATTCTGGATAATGCGTTGGGAGGCAAAGCGTGAGCAGGAAACTTGAAATGCCGGATGGCGGCGCGAAAAGCGCTTTATCCGACCTACGGTTTGGGCGCTTTGTAGGCCGGATAAGGCGAAGCCGCCATCCGGCGTTGCTGTTGTTGGTGCTGTTTGTTGCTGCCTGCTGGCTGACATGGGTTAACTTCTCCGTTGCGCTACCGCGCAGTCAGTGGCAACAGGCTATCTGGTCACCGGATATCGACATCATTGAGCAGATGGTTTTTCACTATAGCCTGCTGCCGAGGCTGGCGATATCGCTACTGGTCGGCGCCGGGCTGGGTCTGGTCGGCGTGTTGTTTCAGCAGGTGTTGCGTAACCCTCTGGCGGAGCCAACCACGCTGGGCGTTGCGACTGGTGCGCAGTTGGGCATTACGGTTACCACGCTGTGGGCTATTCCTGGTGCGCTGACCACGCAATTTGCGGCGCTGGCGGGAGCATGTGTCGTTGGGGCGCTGGTGTTTGGCGTTGCCTGGGGCAAGCGTCTTTCTCCGGTGACGTTAATCCTTGCCGGGCTGGTGGTCAGCCTGTACTGCGGGGCGATTAACCAGTTGATGGTTATCTTCCATCACGATCAGCTGCAAAGCATGTTTTTATGGAGCAGCGGCACGTTAACGCAAACCGACTGGAGCGGCGTACAGCGTCTGTGGCCGCAGCTGTTGGGCGGTGTGATGCTGACTCTGTTGTTATTACGCCCAATGACGCTGATGGGACTGGATGACGGCGTGGCGCGCAACCTCGGTCTGGCGCTGTCGCTGGCACGTCTGGCGGCGTTATCGCTGGCCATTGTCATCAGCGCCTTACTGGTTAACGCAGTTGGGATTATCGGCTTTATTGGCCTGTTTGCACCGCTGCTGGCGAAAATGCTCGGTGCGCGTCGTTTGCTGGCACGTCTGGTACTGGCCCCGCTGATTGGTGCGTTGATCCTCTGGCTCTCCGACCAAATCATTCTGTGGCTGACCCGCGTATGGATGGAAGTCTCCACCGGTTCAGTGACGGCGTTGATTGGCGCACCGTTGCTACTGTGGTTGTTGCCGCGCTTGAGGAGTATGAGCGCCCCGGATATGAACGCCAGTAATCGCATCGCCGCTGAGCGTCAGAATGTGCTGATGTTTGCGCTGGCGGGTGGCGTAATCTTGCTGCTAACCCTCGTGGTGGCGCTGTCGTTTGGCCGCGACGCACATGGCTGGACATGGGCCAGCGGCGCGATGCTGGATGAGCTGATGCCCTGGCGCTGGCCTCGCATTCTGGCGGCCCTGATTGCCGGGGTGATGCTGGCGGTAGCGGGCTGTATTATTCAACGTCTGACGGGCAACCCGATGGCCAGCCCGGAAGTGCTGGGCATTAGCTCCGGTGCGGCATTTGGCGTGGTGCTCATGCTGTTTTTGGTCCCCGGAAATGCTTTTGGCTGGCTGCTGCCTGCCGGAAGCCTCGGGGCCGCGGCTACTCTGCTTATCATTATGATTGCTGCCGGGCGCGGTGGTTTTTCACCGCACCGTATGCTGTTGGCCGGCATGGCGCTCAGTACGGCCTTTACTATGCTGCTGATGATGCTGCAGGCCAGCGGCGATCCGCGCATGGCGGGCGTGTTGACCTGGATTTCCGGTTCAACCTATAACGCGAGCGGAGAGCAAGTACTGCGTACCGGGATTGTGATGGTGATTCTGCTGGCGATGACGCCTCTGTGCCGCCGTTGGCTAACAATTTTACCGCTCGGCGGCGATACGGCGCGGGCTGTCGGTATGGCTATCACGCCATCACGCGTGGGGTTACTGCTGCTGGCGGCAGGGCTGACGGCGACAGCCACCATGACAATTGGACCGTTGAGCTTTGTCGGGCTGATGGCTCCGCATATTGCCCGTATGATGGGTTTTCGTCGGGCGATGCCGCATATGCTGATTTCGGCGCTGGCGGGTGGCGTGTTGCTGGTCTTTGCTGACTGGTGCGGCAGGATGGTGCTGTTTCCGTATCAGATCCCGGCGGGATTATTGTCGACGTTTATTGGTGCGCCGTACTTTATCTATCTGCTGAGAAAGCAGAGTCGCTGAGGCTGACCCCTTTCATGTAGGCCGGATAAGACGCTTTGCGTCGACATCCGGCAATAAAAAAGGTTCATCGCATTTTACCGGGGAACGCTGCTTTGATTTTCAGGAAGAAGCAGGTGTTATCTCTGTATCGATAAGTCATTGCTATTTCAGTAGCGCGCCGCTGCTGCCCCCTGAACAGGGTGACTAATTTCAGCATATCCAGGCTCGAAACGTTGATGATAAATTGCGACATGAACTATCCAATAATAAAAATTATCGGATTCGGGCATTATGCTTTTTAAATATTAAGGTGTAGATGTCGCATTTTTGATACTTCTCGTAAATCAATTTTTATTTAATAATAAGTTTTCATTATAGAATTTTGATAATAAAATATTATTTTTTCTATTAAAGTAATAAAAACAATTCTATTAAAATAAATTAATTGCCACGAGTAAACAAAAAAAATGTAACTTAGCATTTTTTGTTTTTTTTTTATGGAATTTATACCCATAATAAATGTTATGCGTCATTAATATACATTCAGTACTGTGATTCAGATCTTTTTTTATTCATTTTGACATGTTTATTGTTTTTTTTGCTCTTCCATTCTGCTTGCTTTGTTTGTTTTTTGAACAGTAAAAAATAATTGTTATTTAATTCTGATAATCCTTTAAATAAAAACACTTGTCTTTGGGCTTTTAATGGAAAATACTTCACTGAGCTTAAGTGATGTTATTTATTAACGTGTTGTTTGCTTCTTTTGAATGTTGCGTCGGAAATTTTATAACTCGTCATATAATATATATCTACTAATATAAACATGGGGTATTGAGTATAACTTCATGTGAATAGCGTAAAAATACTCACCAACTTTTAATAAGGATGAAAAATGAATACAGCTGTAAAAGCTGCGGTTACTGCCGCACTGGTTATGGGGGTTTCCAGCTTTGCCAATGCTGCGGGCAGTAATACTGGTACGGTTACTTTTACCGGTACGATTGAAGATTCTCCGTGTTCAATCGTTGTCGGTGATGAACACCAGACCGTCAACCTGGGTCATATCGGTACCGGTTCTCTGATGGGCGGTAAAGAATCTTCAAAAGTCGATTTCCATATTGGTCTGGAAAACTGCGCGTTCACCACTGAGAAAGAAGCATCTACCGTTTTCTCTGCGATCGGTAACGAATCCAGCGCTAATCCGGGCAACGTTGCGTTGATGCGTATCGGCGGCGGCGAAATGGCGGGTTCCAGCATTGTCATCGGTAACCACCTGGGTTCCGCGATCAAACTGGGCGACGCTTACAGCGAAAACTTGACGATGAATGGCAGCGTAGCCGCAGCGAAACAGACTTTGAACTTCAAAGCCTGGGTGAAAGGCGATTCAGCGGCACCTTCTATTGAGACCGGCGAATTTAGCAGTACTGTAAACTTCACGATCAGCTATCTGTAAGTGAAATGCCATCCTGCGGCAATCTGCCGCAGGATAATGATTAAAATAAAAATGGATTATATTTTTCAGGGATAGATTGTCTGATGGCTCACTATAAAAAATTTCGTCTGAGCACGCTTGCGTCTGTGGTGGGTATTATTCTGGCTGTTGGCCCGGATAATAGTTATGCGGAAGCGCCCATTCAATTTAATACCCGGTTTCTTGATGTTAAAGATGACGCTAGTTTGGATCTTTCCCGTTTTTCCCGTAAGGGCTACATTATGCCGGGGAGTTATAATCTCCAGGTGTTGGTCAATCAGAGTCAAATTGCCCAAGATAATATTATTACGTATTCCGTTGATAATGGCGATCCTGACAATACTTATCCCTGTTTATCACCTGAACTGGTGTCGCTGCTGGGGTTAAAACCCGAAATAGCGGAAAAAATGAGTTGGATAAATGCTGGGCAGTGTTTGCAAATGGGACAACTGGAAGGGATGGAAACCCAAACTGATTTAAGCCAGTCAACGCTGACGGTGATTATTCCGCAGGCGTATCTGGAATACAGCGATGAAGAGTGGGACCCGCCTTCCCGCTGGGACGAGGGGATTCCCGGCGTGTTATTTGACTACAATATTAACAGCCAGTGGCGACATGCTGAACATGATGACGGCGATGAATATGACATCAGCGGCAATGGTACGGTGGGTGCCAACCTCGGCGCGTGGCGTCTGCGCGCGGACTGGCAGTCTAATTACCGTCACGAAAATGACAGCGAAGATAAAGACAACTTTGGCTCTAGCTCAGAACAGAATTGGGACTGGAACCGTTATTACGCCTACAGGGCTATCCCGCAACTTCAGGCGCAGCTAACGCAGGGCGAAGGATCGCTGGAATCCGATATTTTCGACGGCTTTAACTATGTTGGCGGTAGCCTTATTACCGACGATCAGATGTTACCGCCTAATCTGCGCGGCTACGCCCCGGATATATCCGGCGTGGCGCGCACCAACGCCAAAGTCACCGTGACTCAGCGCGGGCGGGTGATTTATGAGTCGCAGGTCCCGGCGGGGCCGTTTCGCATTCAGGATATTAATGAAACGGTATCCGGCGATCTACACGTCAAAATTGAAGAACAAAGCGGTCAGGTGCAGGAATATGATGTCAGCACCGCCTCCATTCCGTTTCTGACCCGCCCCGGCCAGGTGCGCTACAAGTTGGCAGCCGGGCGACCGCAGGACTGGGATCACAATATGGAAGGCGGCTTTTTCACTTCAGCCGAAACCTCCTGGGGGATCGCTAATGGCTGGTCGCTGTACGGCGGTGCCATTGGTGAGCAGGATTATCAGGCGCTGGCGTTAGGACTGGGGCGCGATCTGGCGCTGCTGGGCGCGTTTTCCGTCGATGTCACCCATTCCCGTGCGACGCTGCCAGAGGGTAGCGCCTACGGCGACGGCACCATTCAGGGTAACTCGTTCCGTGCCAGCTACGCTAAAGATTTTGATGATATAGACAGCCGTCTGACGTTTGCTGGCTATCGCTTTTCCGAAGAAAACTACATGACGATGGACGAGTTTATCGATACGCATAATGACGATAACGATCGTCAGCGTACCGGCCATGATAAAGAGATGTATACCCTGACGTACAGCCAGAACTTTTCGACAATAAATGTCAACGCCTATATCAACTACACCCATCGTACCTACTGGAATCAACCCAACCAGGGCAGCTATAACATGACGCTGTCGCACTATTTCTATGTCGGTGAGGTGCGCGGGATCAGTTTGTCGGTGAACGGTTTTCGCAATGAATATGATGATGAGCGAGATGACGGCGTGTACGTTTCGCTAAGTATTCCGTGGGACAACAACCGCACACTGAGCTACAACGGTTCTTTTAGCGATGACAACAACAGTAATCAGGTCGGCTATTACGAGCGCATTGACGATCGCAATAACTACCAGATCAACGCTGGCCGCGCGGATAACGGCGCGACTCTCGACGGCTACTACCGTCATCAAGCGAGCTATGCCGACATTGACGTCAGTGCGAACTATCAGGAAGGCGACTATACCTCCGGCGGGCTGAACATCCAGGGCGGCGCGACGCTGACTGCTAAAGGCGGGGCACTGCACCGCACCAGCGTCAACGGCGGCTCGCGGCTGATGGTGGATGTCGGCGATGAAGCGAACGTACCCATCTCCGGCTACAGCACGCCGGTATATACCAACGCGTTTGGTAAAGCCGTCATTGTCGACGTCAACGACTACTACCGCAATCAGGTGAAAATCGACATTACCCAGTTGCCGGAAGACGCGGAAGCAACCCTCTCCATTGCTCAGGCGACCCTGACGGAAGGGGCGATCGGTTATCGCCGCATGGAGGTGCTCAGCGGTAAAAAAGCCATGGCCAGTATCCGCTTGCGCGATGGCGGCACGCCGCCCTTCGGCGCGGAGGTTTACAACAGTCGCCAGCAACAGTTAGGGATCGTAGGTGAAGACGGCAGCGTTTATCTGATCGGCATTAACCCTAGCGAGCGGTTGCAGGTGACATGGGAAGGTAAAACGCAGTGTGAAGCGGCGTTGCCCGATCCTCTGCCGGGTGATCTGTTTAGCGGCCTGCTGCTGCCGTGCATCGGCGACGCTTCATCACCTATGGCAACGCAGCCCGAAGAGAAACCATTACTCCAGCTTCATACGCAGCGGCTGACGTCTTCAACGCAACCCGAAGCGCTCTCTTCTCGTTATCCAACACATTGATTCAGGAAATCGCATTCATGATGCCATTAAAACGTTATAACCTGGCCGCTGTTTTGCTGCTTTTGCTGGGCGGCTACGGTAGCGCTCAGGCCGCCATCGCGCCCGATCGCACCCGCCTGGTGTTTCGCGGCGAAGATAAATCGATAAGCGTCGATCTGAAAAACGCCAACAGCAAACTGCCCTATCTGGCGCAGTCCTGGGTGGAAGATGAGAAGGGCGCCAAAATCACATCGCCTTTAATCGTCGTCCCGCCGGTCCAGCGCATTGAGCCGTCGGGAATCGGACAGGTCAAAATTCAGGGGATGCCGGCACTGGCGTCGCTCCCCCAGGATCGGGAGACCCTTTTTTATTACAACGTGCGTGAAATTCCGCCGCAAAGCGACAAGCCCAATACGCTGCAAATTGCCTTGCAAACGCGCATCAAAGTTTTTTACCGCCCGCAGGCGCTATCGAAAATCGATATGCAGCATCCCTGGCAATACAAGATCACCCTTCAGCGTCAGGGCAATGGCTATCAGGTGAGCAATCCGACCGGTTACTACGTGGTGTTAAGCAACGCCAGCAGCCGCATGGACGGCGCACCGGCCAGAGGTTTTAGCCCAATGGTGATTGCACCAAAAAGCAACGTGACGCTGGGAGGGGAAGCCAGTGAATTAGGTCGCTCGCCTGTGCTGACTTACGTCAACGATTATGGCGCGCGGTTACCGCTGATTTTTAACTGTACTGACAACAGTTGTGCGGTAGATGAAGCAAAAAGCAGAAAGTCGTAACCGACAAGGAGACGCAAGATGAGGCAATGGCGGTTACGGCTGGGCACGGTAACGTGTGCGGCCATGCTGAGTGCGGTCAGTATGCCGCTGGCAGCGGAAAGTAAGACGGTCAACATGACGTTGACGATACTCGTTAATGCCGCGCCGCCCTGTACTGTGACCGGCGGTGAGGTGGAATTTGGCAATGTGTTGACGACGAAAGTGGATGGGGTGAATTACCGGCAGGCGGTGGGCTATCGCCTGAGCTGTAACGGCAGAGTGAGCGATTACCTGAAGTTACAGATTCAGGGAAATGCTGTGGCTATCAATGGCGAGTCGGTGTTGCAAACCGATGTTGATGGATTGGGAATCCGTCTGCAAACCGCCACGGATGGCGCGCTGATTTCACCCGGCAATACGCAATGGTTGTCATTTCAATATAGCGGTGGCAGCGGTCCGGCCATTGAGGCAATTCCCGTCAAAAATAATGGCGTAACGTTAACAGGTGGCGCGTTTAACGCAGGCGCTACGCTGGTGGTGGATTACCAATGAAAAAAATGGCTTTGATAGTGTTAATAAGCAGCAGTTTTGCCGCGCAGTCGGCTGAGAACCTTAAGTTTCACGGTACGTTAATATCACCGCCGAATTGTACGATTAACAATGATCAGACGATCGATGTTGAGTTCGGTAACATGCTGATTAATAAAATAGATGGTACGCGTTATGCGCAGAATGTTCCGTATGAGATCACCTGTGATTCAACGGTGCGCGATGAGGCGATGGCGATGACCCTGACGCTAAGCGGTTCCGTGAGTGATTTTAATCAGGCGGCGGTAAACACCAGCGTGGCGGGACTGGGGATTGAACTCAGGCAGAACGACCAACCCTTTACGTTGGGGTCCACCATTAAGGTGAATGAACAATCGATACCTGTTCTGAAAGCCATACCGGTTAAAAAGAGCGGTGCTTCGCTGACAGAAGGCGGCTTCGATGCGACGGCAACATTACAGGTGGATTATCAGTAATGGCTAAAAGACAGGCGTTATTACACGGCGCGACCTGCATTCTCTGTGGGGCGCTGATATTGCCGGTCTCAGCGGCAGATAACCTGCATTTTTCCGGTAGCCTGCTGGCCAGTCCTTGCACGCTCACGATGCAGGGGACGGGGATTGCCGAAGTCGATTTTTCGTCGCTTGACAGTTCTGATTTCACTCCCGATGGCCAGTCTGCTCGTAAGCCTTTAGTGTTTGAACTCACGGATTGCGATTCGGCGCTGAGTAACGGGGTGCAGGTGAATTTCACTGGAACCGAAGCGACCGGAATGCGCGGTATCCTGGCCATCGATAGCCATTCAGGCGCTTCCGGGATCGGGATTGGTATTGAAACGCTATCCGGCGTTCCCGTGGGCATGAACGATGAAGAGGGGGCGATATTCATGCTGGTGCCGGGGAATAACTCGCTAAGCCTGAATGCCTGGGTACAGCACCTTCCTGGCGAAGATCTGGTTCCGGGAACGTTCTTCGCAAGTGCACTGGTTACATTTGAGTATTTATGATGAAAATAATACGGACTTTATTTTTGCTGCTGATTGCCGTTTATGGCAGTTCGGTAGTGGCCAAACCCATGCTGAAAGCGACGTTTTCAAGTACCACGCTCTATTACGGCATAGGTCCTAGTTTAGCAGATAGATCGATTATACTGAATAGCACAGTGACCACGTCAGATGGTGTGTACTATGGTTCCTGGAAGTTCAGAGCATCAAGGAAAGGAGATACTGCGATCTTAATCTCATGGTCCGGACCAGAGCCCGCGCCAACAATAGTTATGCGGGATTTTGATAACACCGTTTCTCGCTCCCTTTGTAAAAATCTTCCTGCGGATTGGTATGGTTGTGGCTCTTTTATTGTGGATATTACGGTACAAAATGATAATTATAGTTGCCCGTGGCTGGCTGCCACTCATACAACTGCGACGGATCTTATTTATCCTGGCGTAACCTATAGTCCACCGGATACGCGCAGCTCAGTTTGCCCGAAAGTTCCCGTTGATACTTTTGATATCTCCTGGGATGCGAACGTTTCGAAACAGAAAACAACCCTCATGCTTGATGCCACCGGTGGTACGGTGAATCGCACGTTACATACCTATTTGATGGAGGGGGGGAAACTTTGCGATGGCAGCAAATTTGACGACCGTGGCGCTTATTGCCGTTTTGTCTCATCGGGGATTACGCTCAATGTGCTGGGCTGCGACCAGTCGAGCGTCACGACCAGCGCCGTTGATCATCCGATAACCGATGTTGAACTTCATGACATTAATGTGGCGGTGAACACCAGCAACATTGGCTCCGGGCAGTTCACGTCGACATGTAGCTTCCAGTATATTATTGATGAGCTTTAGGGTGTTTGGTGCGGTTCAGGCTAACCTGCGATGAACCAAAAAAACCGGGTGGCGGCTTCGCCTTACCCGGCCTACATTTCTGCACGTTCTCTTGTTTACAATTTCGCAAACACCCGGCGCGCGGCGTCGATGGTGTTATTGATATCGTCTTCACTGTGCGCCACGGACATAAAGCCCGCTTCGAACGCGGACGGCGCCAGATAAATTCCTTCATCCAGCATCATGTGGAAGAAGCGCTTGAAGCGTTCAACGTCGCATGCCATCACATCCTGATAGCAGGTTACGGTTTCTGCATCGGTGAAGAAAATCCCGAACATTCCGCCCACATGGTTAACCACCAGCGGAATATTCGCTTCTTCGGCAGCTTCCAACAGACCTTCCGCCAGACGCGTCGTCAGTTCGTTCAGCGTTTCATGAATACCCGGTTGGGCGACTTCGGTCAGACAGGCATAACCTGCCGCCATCGCGATCGGGTTACCGGAAAGTGTCCCCGCTTGGTAAACCGGACCGGTCGGCGCCAGTGCGTCCATCACATCGCGGCGACCGCCGAATGCGCCAACGGGCATCCCGCCACCGATGATTTTACCGAGGCAGGTCAGATCCGGCACGACGCCGTAATAATCCTGTGCTCCGGCCAGCGCTACGCGGAAACCGGTCATCACTTCATCGATGATCAACAGTGCGCCAAACTCATCGCACAGCGCACGCAGGCCCGGCAGGAATTCCGGCAGCGGTGGGATGCAGTTCATGTTGCCGGCAACCGGCTCAACGATGATGCACGCAATCTCCTGCGGATACTGTTCAAATGCCGCACGTACTGAAGCGAGATCGTTGTAGGTGCAGGTCAGGGTGTGTTTCGCGAAATCGGCCGGAACGCCTGGGGAGTTCGGCTGGCCCAGCGTTAATGCGCCTGAACCGGCCTTAACCAGCAGGCAGTCGGCATGGCCGTGGTAGCAGCCTTCAAATTTGATGATTTTATCGCGACCGGTGAAACCGCGCGCCAGACGGATTGCGCTCATTGTCGCTTCCGTACCGGAGTTCACCATGCGCACCATGTCCATGGTCGGCACTAATTCGGTGACCAGCTCCGCCATTTTCACTTCCATCTCGGTCGGTGCACCGAAGCTTAAACCGCGCTCCGCAGCTTCAATCACCGCATTACGGATTGCCGGGTGGTTGTGACCCAGTACCATCGGTCCCCAGGAACCGACGTAATCGACATAGGCTTTACCATCGACATCGTACAGATACGCGCCGTCCGCTTTTTCGATAAACAGCGGAGTACCACCCACGCCAGTAAAGGCGCGAACGGGGGAGTTGACGCCGCCTGGGATAAGTTCGCGTGCTGCGCTGTAGAGATTTTCAGACTTACTCATGGATGGGGTCCTGGTTCGTAGAAAAAGTAAATGCCCGCTATTCTAGTTATTCAGAGAAGGTTATGAAAGTTTTACGCATTTGAAACAATGCGATTTGCAGGGGATTTTCGCGAAATGTGCGAGTAGAATGCCGATTCCGTATTTGTATTACCAATTAATGATCATCTGATGAAGACAGACACTCCCTCTTTTGAAGCACAGCAAATTGTGCGTTTACGCCGCAGGGATCAAATTCGTCGTCTCCTGGAACGAGACAAAACGCCGTTGGCGATCCTGTTGATGGCTGCAGTAGTAGGTACTGTGACAGGGCTTGTTGGCGTGGCATTTGAGAAAGCGGTGACCTGGGTGCAGAATCAGCGCATTGGCACGCTGGCTCAGGTTGCGGACCATGACATTCTGCTGTGGCCGCTGGCGTTTATTCTCTCGGCGTTGCTGGCGATGGTCGGCTATTTCCTGGTGCGTAAATTTGCGCCGGAAGCCGGTGGTTCGGGGATCCCAGAGATTGAAGGTGCGCTGGAAGAGCTGCGACCTGTGCGTTGGTGGCGTGTCCTGCCGGTGAAATTTATCGGCGGCATGGGCACGCTGGGTGCTGGCATGGTGCTTGGGCGTGAAGGTCCGACCGTGCAGATTGGGGGTAACCTCGGGCGCATGGTGCTGGATATTTTCCGCATGCGTAGCGCCGAAGCGCGGCATACCTTATTGGCTACCGGTGCGGCTGCGGGCCTTTCGGCGGCGTTTAACGCTCCGCTGGCGGGGATCCTGTTCATCATTGAAGAGATGCGCCCGCAGTTTCGCTATAACCTTGTGTCGATCAAAGCCGTGTTTACCGGCGTTATTATGTCGAGCATTGTGTTTCGCGTGTTCAACGGCGAAGCGCCGATTATTGAAGTTGGGAAGCTCTCCAATGCGCCGGTAAATACGCTGTGGCTGTATCTCGTGCTCGGGCTTATTTTTGGCTGTGTCGGGCCATTGTTCAACACCATGGTGTTGCGCACCCAGGATATGTTCCAGCGCTTTCACGGCGGTGAAATTAAAAAATGGGTGCTGATGGGCGGCGCGATCGGCGGTCTGTGCGGGATCCTGGGATTAATTCAACCTGAAGCGGCAGGCGGTGGCTTTAACCTGATCCCGATTGCCGCAGCAGGCAATTTTAGCGTCGGTCTACTGCTGTTTATATTTATCACCCGGGTCGTCACCACGCTGCTGTGCTTCTCATCCGGCGCGCCCGGTGGGATCTTTGCCCCGATGCTGGCGTTGGGGACGTTGCTTGGTACGGCGTTCGGTATGGCTGCGGCGGCCTCTTTTCCGCAGTATCACCTGGAGGCCGGAACCTTTGCCATTGCCGGAATGGGGGCTTTGTTGGCTGCTTCGGTGCGTGCGCCGCTAACGGGTATTGTACTGGTGCTGGAGATGACCGATAACTATCAGCTCATTTTGCCAATGATTATTACCTGTCTTGGCGCAACACTATTAGCCCAATTTATGGGCGGAAAGCCGCTATACTCGACTATCCTTGCCCGCACGCTGGCAAAACAGGAAGCGGAGCAGGCGGCAAAAAGCCAGGGTACTGCCGCTGGCGAGAATACTTGAACGAAATACCAGGGTATTAGATAATGGCCCAAAATATTGGGTTGAAATTTACCCAATTGCCGATGTCGTTTGGAGCAAAATATGAGTGATGACGTAGCGCTGCCACTGCAATTTACTGAAGCAGCAGCCAATAAAGTTAAAAGCCTGATCGCTGACGAAGATAACCCGAATCTGAAATTACGCGTGTATATCACTGGCGGTGGTTGCAGCGGTTTCCAGTACGGTTTCACCTTTGATGATCAGGTCAATGAAGGTGATATGACCATCGAGAAACAAGGTGTTGGTCTGGTCGTTGATCCGATGAGTCTGCAATATCTGGTGGGCGGCGCGGTTGACTATACCGAAGGTCTGGAAGGTTCCCGCTTCGTTGTGACTAACCCGAATGCGAAAAGCACCTGC
Source organism: Citrobacter sp. Cpo061 (assembly GCF_030332845.1). Taxonomy (NCBI): domain Bacteria; kingdom Pseudomonadati; phylum Pseudomonadota; class Gammaproteobacteria; order Enterobacterales; family Enterobacteriaceae; genus Citrobacter; species Citrobacter sp. Cpo061. The sequence continues at coordinate 44,777 of NZ_JAOWHB010000034.1, read as the reverse complement.
GGGTGTGGTTCTTCTTTCAGCATCTGATTGCTGTCTGTAATACTGATGGTCTGATGTTGTAGGCCCGGTAAGCGCAACGCCACCGGGCAATGTGCCGGATGGCGGCGTAAACGCCTTATCCGGCCTACATGTTCTGTATCGTCATATCAACGCCCGTTATCATCCAGCGCAAACGTCGGCAATTTCAGATGCCAGCGAATGGCGGCAAGCCGAATCAGCAGGGTGACAATCATCCCCATCATACTGGCGTTTTCCAGTGAAATATCAAAGGTATAAAACGCTGTCGCATGCACGATCCCGCCGATAATACAGGCTGTGGCGTAGATCTCGGTGCGCAAAATCATCGGGACTTCACGAGCTAACACATCGCGAATGATCCCACCACCAACGCCGGTAATCACCCCCATACAAATCGCCACCAGCGGCCCTGTTCCTGCGAGAAATGCCTTGTTGACCCCAATACCCACGAACACAGCCAGACCAACGGCATCCAGCACCGGAAGGATCCATTTCGGTATGCGTCTTGGTTGACGTACCAACAGGATCGTCAGCATGCTAGTGATCATCGCCACCACCAGATCGGTCGGATCCTTAACCCAAAAAACCGGTCCATTATCCAGCGCCATATCGCGGATCGTACCACCACCAACGGCGGTAACCACGCCGAGTACCAGGACGCCAAACGGATCCATACGTAATTTTCCGGCCAGTAATACGCCAGAGATTGCAAATACCGCGGTGCCGACAATATCAAGCCAATAGACGAGCATTTTTAAATCCTCACAACAGACCTGGTGGGGGCAGGCGCTAATTTATCTGTGAAAGCGCATTACAGAGTTGTTTTGCGGCGAGGATAATACGCGGGCTCGCGCGTTCGAACCAGTCACTATTAAGTGTAATAATGGGTATTTTTAGCTGGTTTCCCCAGTATTGCTCAATTTTCAGAGTTTCGCCCGGACCGCCTGTGGCAACAATAGCCTGGGGGGCTCGTGCCAGGACCTGCTCACGGCTAACCTGCGGCCAGGGAACCCGACTACCGGCAAAGATGTTTTCTCCGCCGCATACCTCAAGAACTTCGTGCTGAATAGAACCTTTTCCACTGGTAAACAGAGGATTGGCACCAAACTGGAGAAACACGCGTTTTTTCGGTTTGTTGGCATACTGAGATTTAAGTAAAGCATAGTCATCAAGCATGGTTTGCGCCGCCTGTTTAGCTTGTTCAGGCTTGGGGCTCCATGCTGCTAATTGGCGTAGCGCATCGGCAACCTGCTCAATGGTAACGGCATCCACCCAGATGACCTTAATTCCCAGAGAGGTCAGTTGATTCACCTGCCGCTCAGCATTTCCCCCGCGCCAGGCGACGACCAAATCAGGTTTCAGCGCCACAATACGTTCAAGATTCATCCCTTGCCAGGTTGAGACTTCCTCAATATTTTTGGCTTCTGGCGGGTAGTTTGAATAGCTGCTGACGCCAACGGGGGTAATGCCAGCGGCAAAAGCGAGTTCAGTATTGGCAGGAGAAAGCGTCACAACACGCGGCGCGGCGTAAAGGAACGCCGGGAGAGTGAAAAGCAGGGCGACCAGCGCCCTGGAGAGTAATTTAGCCATGCACCAGTTTCTGTACCAGCGTTTCAACCATCAGGCTTGACTGCTTCGCGGCAACCACCAGGAATTCGTCAAAGCTGAGATGGGACTGCTGATCGGCAACGTCAGAGATAGCGCGAACCACGACAAATGGCACGTTAAAGTTGTGGCAAACGTGCGCAATTGCGGTCGCTTCCATCTCAACGGCAATCGCCTGTGGGAAGTTATGCTTAATTTTAGCCAGCCCCACGGAACCGTTAATGAATGCGTCGCCGCTGACGATAAGTCCGCGAACGGCGTTCAGATTGAGTTCGGCGATGCAAGACTCTGCGGCAGCAATCAACGCAGGATCGGCTTTAAAACCAGCCGGGCATCCCGGTAGCTGACCAAATTCATAGCCAAAGGCAGTGACGTCGGCGTCGTGATAGCGCGCTTCGTCAGAAACTACGATATCCCCGACTTTCAGCGTAGAGGCCAGGCCACCCGCAGAACCGGTATTAATGATGGCGTCCGGCTTGCAGCGTTCAAGCAGCAGCGTAGCGCCCAGTGCCGCAGCCACTTTACCGATACCCGATTTCAGCAGCGCAACCTCTGTACCGTTCAGTTGGCCGGTGTAAATTTCACAACCGCCGAGCGCGATGGTCTGACGGTTTTCGATTTTGTCACGCAGCAGCGTAACTTCTTCTTCCATTGCACCAATGATGCCGATTTTCATAGATTTACTCGCGATAAGCCAGATTTGAGGGCATAGTCTATCATGCGCTTAAGGGGTAGCGCATTTCTCAGGCGGGAGAGGACATGGCACAGATCGATTTCCGAAAAAAAATAAACTGGCATCGTCGTTACCGTTCGCCGCAGGGCGTGAAGACTGAGTATGAGATCCTGCGTATTTTCGAAAGCGATCGCGGACGTATTATCAATTCACCGGCCATTCGCCGACTGCAACAAAAAACGCAGGTCTTTCCGCTGGAGCGTAATGCGGCAGTACGCACGCGCTTGACGCACTCGATGGAAGTTCAGCAGGTTGGGCGCTATATCGCGAAAGAGATCCTCAGCCGACTGAAAGAACTAAAGCTGCTGGAGCAGTATGGCCTGGATGAACTGACAGGGCCATTTGAGAGTATTGTCGAAATGTCCTGCCTGATGCATGACATTGGTAATCCGCCGTTTGGCCATTTTGGGGAGGCGGCAATTAATGACTGGTTTCGCCAGCGACTGTATCCCGCAGACGCAGAAAGTCAGCCCCTAAGTGATGACCGTTGCCAGGTGACGGCATTACGATTGCGTGAAGGCGAAGAGTCGCTGAATGATATTCGCCGCAAGGTGCGCCAGGACCTGTGCCATTTTGAAGGCAATGCGCAGGGTATTCGCCTTGTGCATACGTTGATGCGTATGAACCTTACCTGGGCGCAGGTTGGCGGTATTTTAAAATATACCCGTCCGGCGTGGTGGCGCGGCAGTGCACCCGAGACACACAACTATTTAATGAAGAAGCCGGGTTATTACCTTTCTGAAGAACCGTATATTGAGCGGTTGCGTAAAGAATTATCATTAGCGCCTTACAGTCGCTTTCCATTAACCTGGATTATGGAAGCTGCCGATGATATCTCTTATTGCGTGGCGGATCTGGAAGATGCCGTTGAGAAAAGAATCTTTAGCGTCGAGCAACTTTATCACCACCTGCATGAGGCGTGGGGGCAGCATGAAAAAGGTTCCCTGTTTAGCCAGGTTGTTGAAAACGCCTGGGAGAAGTCACGTTCAAATACATTAAGCCGGAGTACCGAAGATCAGTTCTTTATGTATTTACGCGTCAATACGCTGAATAAACTGGTGCCATATGCGGCCCAGCGGTTTATTGATAATTTGCCGCAGATTTATGAAGGCAGCTTTAATCATGCGCTGCTAGAAGATGCCAGTAGCTTCAGCCAGCTACTGGGTGTTTATAAAAATGTGGCGGTAAAACATGTGTTTAGCCATCCGGATGTTGAACAACTGGAACTACAGGGCTATCGGGTGATCAGCGGGTTGCTGGAGATCTATCAGCCGTTATTAAAAATGTCTCAGTCAGATTTTTCTGAACTGGTCGACAATGAAAGAGTAAAACGTTTTCCTATCGAGTCCCGTTTATTTCAGAAGTTGTCTACCCGCCATCGTCTTGCATATGTTGAGGCGGTTAGTAAAATATCGACGGGGTGCGCCGAGTATTCGGTTCTGGAATATTATTATCGCTGTCGGCTGATTCAGGATTATATCAGCGGAATGACAGATTTGTATGCCTGGGATGAATATCGTCGCTTGATGGCCGTAGAACAATAAATACTCATTTGTAAAGACGGACAATAAAATTTTACTTTTTCCTTAAACTTAATTCTGGAACTTAGCGCTATAAAACGACTCTGACGTATACAGCAATTTTGCGTTACCTGTTAATCGAGAACGAAACACATGAAAAAAACCACATTAGCAATGAGTGCACTGGCTCTGAGTTTAGGTTTGGCGTTGTCCCCCCTGTCTGCTACAGCGGCTGAGACGTCGTCTTCAGCAATGACCGCCCAACAGATGCCAAGCCTGGCCCCGATGCTCGAAAAAGTGATGCCATCGGTGGTAAGTATTAACGTCGAGGGGAGCACGACGGTAAATACGCCGCGCATGCCGCGTAATTTCCAGCAGTTCTTCGGTGATAATTCACCGTTCTGCCAGGACGGTTCTCCGTTCCAGAGTTCACCGTTCTGCCAGGGCGGCGCACCGGGCGCTGACAATGGCGGCGGCCAGCAGCAGAAATTTATGGCACTCGGTTCCGGCGTAATTATTGATGCCGCGAAAGGGTATGTCGTGACCAATAACCACGTGGTAGATAACGCCACGGTGATTAAAGTTCAGTTGAGCGATGGTCGTAAATTTGACGCGAAGATCGTGGGTAAAGATCCGCGCTCCGATATCGCGCTGATCCAAATTCAGGATCCGAAAAACCTGACGGCGATTAAGCTGGCAGATTCCGATGCGCTGCGCGTGGGTGATTACACCGTGGCAATTGGTAACCCGTTTGGCCTTGGTGAAACGGTGACTTCCGGTATTGTTTCTGCGCTGGGCCGTAGTGGCCTGAACGCGGAGAACTACGAAAACTTTATTCAGACGGATGCTGCGATCAACCGGGGTAACTCCGGTGGTGCGCTGGTCAACCTGAACGGTGAGCTGATCGGTATTAACACCGCGATCCTCGCACCGGACGGCGGTAACATCGGTATCGGTTTTGCGATCCCAAGCAACATGGTGAAAAACCTGACTTCGCAGATGGTTGAGTTTGGCCAGGTTAAACGCGGTGAGCTGGGTATTATGGGTACCGAGCTGAGCTCTGAGCTGGCGAAAGCGATGAAAGTTGACGCCCAGCGTGGCGCATTCGTCAGCCAGGTGATGCCGAACTCTTCCGCAGCGAAGGCGGGGATTAAAGCCGGGGATGTGATTACCTCCCTGAACGGCAAACCTATCAGCAGCTTCGCCGCCCTGCGTGCGCAGGTCGGTACGATGCCGGTTGGCAGCAAAATCACCCTGGGTCTGCTGCGTGACGGTAAGCCGGTCACCGTGAACCTGGAATTGCAGCAGAGCAGCCAGACTCAGGTTGACTCCAGCTCTATCTTTAAAGGCATCGAAGGTGCCGATATGAGCAACAAAGGCCAGGACAAAGGTGTCGTGGTAAGCGACGTGAAACCGAATTCTCCGGCTGCACAGATTGGCCTGAAGAAAGGGGATGTGATTATCGGCGCGAACCAGCAGCCGGTGAAAAACATCGCTGAACTGCGCAAAATCCTCGACAGCAAACCGGCTGTACTGGCGCTGAACATTCAGCGCGGTGACAGCTCCATCTATCTGTTGATGCAGTAATCTCCCTCACCCCTTCCTGCACAGGAAGGGGTTTCTTTTTGTGATACTTCCCACAACTCCATACTTCTCCCTTTCGCTTTGTGCATTTGCACAATGTCGCCGCTTATTATCTTCCCTATGCTTGAGCTCTGCTCACAGGAGGGGTTTATGGCTGGTTGGCATCTTGATACCAAAATGGCGCAGGATATCGTGGCGCGTACCATGCGCATCATTGATACCAATATCAACGTAATGGATGCCCGTGGGCGGATAATCGGCAGCGGCGATCGCGAACGTATTGGTGAATTGCACGAAGGCGCGCTGCTGGTGCTTTCGCAGGGTCGGGTGGTCGATATCGACGATGCGGTGGCACGTCACTTGCACGGTGTACGACAGGGGATAAACCTGCCTCTGCGTCTGGAAGGCGAAATCGTTGGCGTTATCGGCCTTACCGGCGAGCCGGAGCATCTGCGCAAATACGGCGAGTTAGTGTGTATGACCGCCGAAATGATGCTGGAACAGTCGCGCTTAATGCATCTGTTAGCGCAGGATAGCCGTCTGCGTGAAGAGCTGGTGATGAACCTGATTCAGGCGGAAGAGAATACGCCAGCGCTGATGGAATGGGCCCAGCGTTTAGGCATTGATTTGAACCAGCCACGCGTGGTGGCGGTGTTGGAGGTCGATAGTGGCCAGCTTGGCGTTGACAGTGCGATGGCGGAGTTACAGCAATTGCAGAATGCGTTGACCACGCCCGAACGTAATAATCTGATTGCGATTGTCTCTCTGACCGAGATGGTGGTGCTGAAACCGGCGCTCAATCAGTTTGGCCGCTGGGACGCTGAAGATCATCGTAAGCGGGTTGAGCAGCTTATTGCCCGCATGAAAGAGAACGGACAGCTGCGTTTTCGCGTGTCGCTGGGCAACTATTTTACCGGGCCTGGTAGCATTGCCCGTTCGTATCGTACGGCGCGCACCACCATGATGGTCGGTAAACAGCGGATGCCGGAAAGCCGTAGCTATTTCTATCAGGATTTGATGTTGCCAGTGCTGCTGGACAGCCTGCGCGGTGGCTGGCAGGCCAATGAACTGGCGCGTCCGTTGGTGAGGCTGAAAGCGATGGATAACAATGGGTTGCTGCGTCGGACATTGGCGGCATGGTTTCGTCATAACGTCCAGCCGCTGGCCACCTCAAAGGCACTGTTTATTCACCGCAATACGCTGGAATATCGCCTGAATCGTATTTCAGAACTGACCGGGCTGGATCTGGGGAATTTTGACGACAGACTGCTGCTGTATGTGGCGTTACAGTTAGATGAGCAGCATTGATTAATTGCCTGATGGCGCTACGCTTATCAGGCCTACGAGGATATACCTGTAGGCCGGATAAGGCGTAAGACGCCGCCATCCGGCAACAAACGGCTTATTTACGCGTCAGTTTTTCCAGATCGGCTTCAATTTCGCTGATCTTGTTGGTCACGACGCTTTCGAGATGACGTAAATCATCAAGGATCTTGCGTTTAAGATCGACTTCGCTGCGATCGCGCTGGCAGATCTGATCCAGTTCATCGATCACATAGCGCAGGTTGGGACTGATCTCCTGCACTTCTTTGTAACCCTGGCCGATGCCATCAGCTACCACCGTTTTGCGCTGACGGGGATATTTGAACTTCACGCTCTTGGCAAAAAACTCGCCTTTATCCTTTTGGAAATAGATTTTCAGGATATCGTTGTTGGCTTCTTGCCGCAGGCTGTAACGATCGATCTCTTCAGGATTAGTAATGCCCAGACTTTTCAGATTGTCATACATAGCGGTACCCTTAAGCTCACTATAACCATTGAATAATTAACGAAAAGCCTTGTTTATGCCACTCGCAGATGTAAAAAAAGCGGGCTAAGCCCGCTTTTTCAAATCGCTGTTAGTCGATAGTGCGCAACAGTTCGTTGATTCCCACTTTGCCACGCGTTTTGGCATCGACTTTCTTCACAATCACCGCGCAGTACAGGCTGTATTTACCATCTTTCGACGGCAGGTTGCCGGAGACGACCACGGAGCCTGCCGGAACGCGACCGTAATGCACTTCGCCAGTTTCGCGATCGTAAATACGGGTGCTCTGACCGATGTACACGCCCATGGAGATAACAGAACCTTCTTCGACGATCACGCCTTCAACCACTTCAGAGCGTGCGCCGATGAAGCAGTTGTCTTCGATGATGGTTGGGTTAGCCTGCAACGGCTCCAGTACGCCGCCGATGCCAACGCCGCCGGACAGGTGTACGTTTTTACCGATTTGCGCACAGGAACCGACTGTCGCCCAGGTATCAACCATCGTACCTTCATCAACATAAGCGCCGATGTTTACGTAAGATGGCATCAGCACGGTGTTACGGGCGATAAACGCACCCTGACGCACGGCCGCAGGCGGAACCACGCGGAAACCTTCCTTCTGGAAGCGCGCTTCGTCGTAGTTGGCGAATTTCATCGGTACTTTATCGAAGTAACGGCTTTCCGCACCTTCGATGACCTGATTATCGTTAATACGGAAAGAGAGCAGGACCGCCTTTTTCAGCCACTGATGTGTGACCCACTGACCCTCAATCTTCTCTGCGACGCGCAGTGCACCGGAATCCAGTAAAGAAATAACCTGATTCACCGCTTCGCGGGTTACGGTATCTACATTTGCCGGAGTAATGTCGGCACGGCGCTCGAAAGCGGACTCAATAACGTTCTGTAACTGCTGCATTGTTAAACTCTTTCCATAATAAATAAAAACATCACCCTTTATCGTTTGGATTGAGGGCCTCTGTCAACCGTTGATGCACTTCCTGCTGCAGCTCATTATTAAGGGCGCGCCGGTCGGCGGTGGCGATTATGAATAAATCTTCTACTCGCTCGCCAATGGTTGTAATTCTGGCGCCATGCAGCGAAATTCCCAGATCGGCAAAAATCTGCCCGACCCGCGCCAGCAGGCCGGGCTGGTCGAGAGCGATAAGCTCCAGGAATGATTTTCGGTCGGTATGGGTCGGCAAAAAGGTAACTTCAGTATCGACGGTAAAGTGGCGTAATTTTGCCGGCTGGCGACGCGGTTGCGGTGGCTGCCAACTGCGCTGCGTGATGGCCTGTTCCAGTCCAAAACGGATCGCTTCATGTCGGTCTGAAGACAGCGGGCTGCCGTCCGGTTCCAGTACGATGAACGTATCCATCGCCATCCCATCGCGGGTAGTGAAAATCTGCGCATCGTGGACGCTAAGATTACGCCTGTCCAGTTCGGCGCAGACGGCGGCAAACAGGTAAGGGCGGTCAGGGCTCCAGATGAAAATTTCTGTCCCGCCGCGCGTGGCCTGTGGGCTGAGCAGGATCAGCGGCTTGCTGAGATCGTGTTTCAGCAGATGGCGCGCATGCCAGGCCAGCTGATTTGGGCTGTGACGCACGAAGTAGTTGGCGCGACAGCGTGACCAGATGTGGTGCAACGCTTCTTCATCAATGTTGTCCATCCGCAGTAGCGCCAGCGCCTGAAGCTGATGATGGCGTACACGCTCACGCATATCCGGCGTATTTTGCATGCCACGACGGAGTTGTTTTTCCGTTGCAAAGTACAGCTCACGTAGCAGGCTTTGCTTCCAGCTATTCCACAGCGTTTCGTTGGTGGCGCAAATATCCGCGACGGTCAGACACACCAAAAAGCGCAGACGGTGTTCCGTTTGTACCTCTTCGGCGAATTGCTTGATCACTTCGGGATCCTGAATATCGCGGCGCTGAGCGGTCACCGACATCAGCAAATGCTGGCGCACCAGCCACACGATCAGCTGCGTTTCGCGGGAATTCAGGCCGTGCAGTTCGGCGAATTTGAGCACGTCCTGAGCGCCGAGTACTGAGTGATCGCCGCCGCGGCCTTTGGCGATATCGTGGAACAGAGCGGCAATAAGAATCAACTCCGGCTGTCGCAGACGCGGCCATAGATCCACACAAAGCGGATGGCGCTGACGGGTCTCTTCGTTAGCAAAACTTTCCAGCTTGAGCATTACGCGGATGGTGTGTTCATCCACCGTATAGGCATGAAACAGGTCAAACTGCATTTGGCCGACAATATGCGACCATTGCGGCATATAGGCCCACAACACGCTGTGGCGATGCATCGGCAGCAGACCGCGGCTCACCGCGCCCGGATGGCGTAACATGCTGAGAAACAGCGATCGTGCTTCCGGGATGTAGCACAGCGGCTGCGTTAAATGACGGCGGGCATGACGCAGATGGCGCAGCGTGGTGGAGTAAATTCCGCTGATCGCGCTGTTACGCACCATGATGTAAAACATCCGCAGTATCGCTTCTGGTTTGCGGATAAACAGATCGTCGTTGCGCAGATCGATCAACGTGCCGCGCAGTTGAAAGTCGTCATCAATCGGGCGCGGTTTTTCATCGGCGGGCATGGCGAGGATCGCCTCGTCGAACAGTTGCAACAGCATGTGATTCAGTTCGCTGACCCGTCGGGTGACGCGGAAATAGTCTTTCATCATCCGCTCGATAGGCTCGTTGCCTTCGCCGCCGTAGTTTAGCCTTTGCGCCACGCTGAGCTGGCGGTCAAACAGCAGGCGGTTGTCGTAACGACTAACGACCAGATGCAGGGCGAAGCGAATCCGCCACAGGATATGCAAACATTCATTCAGCTCGGCGCGTTCAGCCAGTGTCAAAAAGCCGAAGCCGACCATTTCGTCCAGTGAGGTGGCGCCAAAATGGCGACGCGCCACCCATTGCAGGGTATGGATATCGCGCAGGCCGCCGGGACTGCTTTTGATGTCCGGCTCCAGGTTGTAGCTGGTGCCGTGATAGCGCTGGTGGCGCTGATTCTGCTCTTCCACTTTAGCGGCGTAAAACTTGTCGGAAGGCCAGAAACCTTCGCTAAAAATATGCTTTTGCAGCTCCAGAAACAGCGCCACATCGCCGATCAGCAAGCGTGTTTCAATCAGGTTGGTGGCGACGGTTAAATCTGACAATCCTTCCAGCAGACACTCTTCCAGCGTACGCACGCTATGCCCAACCTCCAGCCTCACGTCCCATAGCAGCGTTAACAGCTCACCGACTTTCTCGGCCTGCGCATCAGGCAGCTTTTTACGACTCAGGATCAGCAGGTCAATATCGGAAAGCGGGTGCAATTCGCCTCGTCCGTAGCCACCAACGGCAACCAGCGCCAGATCGGCTATTTGCCCGAACCCAGCTTCTATCCACAAACGCTGTAGCAGTTGGTCAATAAATTCGGTGCGGGCCTCAATGAGCTGTTCTGCGGAAATTCCACTGTCAAACGCTTCGCCTAACCAGTTCTGGAAGGTGTCGATATGCGCTTTAATGCCGGAGCAGTTGAGATCTTGCTGTGGCCATGTCCCTGGGTTTTGCGGTTGGCCAGGCAGGGTGGGGAGGGCAGTATTTGCGTGCTGTTCAGGAAGAGTATTCATTATGCGCCACCCATTAAAAAGCCGGATGATGGCGTGAACGCCTTATCCGGCCTACTAAGTAGTACAATTTGTAGGCCTGATAAGATGCGAATGCATCGCCATCAGGCAAAACATTATTCGCCGTGTGTGATGATCGCCGGGATGGTGTCATCCTTGCGTAACGTCAGAATTTCACAGCCGTTTTCCGTCACTACAATAGTATGCTCGTACTGTGCAGACAAGCTCCGGTCTTTGGTTTTCACCGTCCAGCCGTCTTTCATGGTGCGGATGCGGTAATCACCGGCATTCAGCATCGGTTCTATGGTGAACGTCATGCCCGGCTGCAGTACCACACCACCGTCGTCTGCATCGTAGTGCAGAACCTGTGGCTCTTCATGGAAGCCGCGACCGATACCGTGACCGCAGTATTCACGAACAACAGAGAAACCTTCGCCTTCCGCGTATTTCTGAATCGCAGCGCCCAGCGTGCGCAGGCGAATGCCCGGTTTTACCATTCGCAGCGCCAGATACAGGCTTTCCTGTGTGACGCGGCACAGACGCTCGCCCAGAATAGTAGGTTTGCCGACGATAAACATCTTGGAGGTATCGCCGTGGTACTCGTCTTTAATCACGGTTACGTCGATGTTGACGATGTCGCCGTCTTTCAGAAGTTTGGCGTCGTCCGGGATCCCGTGGCACACGACTTCATTAATAGAGATACATACGGATTTCGGATAGCCGTGATAGCCCAGGCAGGCGGAAATAGCCTGCTGCTCATTCACGATGTATTCATTACAGAGGCGATCCAGCTCGCCGGTGCTGACGCCCGGTTTAACAAACGGCGCGATCATTTCCAGTACATCAGCGGCCAGGCGGCCAGCGACGCGCATTTTTTCGATTTCTTCAGGGGTCTTGATTGAGATAGCCATAAATTCTGTCCATCAGTGCCGATGATATCGGCAATAATTGTTTAAGTGCTGCCAATGGTATCAGTCTGGGGTGTACCCTGCCAAATTGAGAATCATTCTGAACTTCGCCTTTCGTGCCACAGATGCGTTGGCTACATTTTTTCACCCCAGTCACTTACTGGTTGTAAGCTCCCGGGGATTCAAAAATTTGCCGCCTTCCTGTAACACGAAATTCATCGTTCATTCAGCACAGGCCGCCAACAATTATTGGTGTCGGTGGCGTATTTGTGGTATAAAGCGCGCCGGACTTCCGATCCATTCGAAGACTACACACGATGGACGGGAGCGACAAATCTCACTTTGTGTAACAACACACACGTATCGGCACATATTCCGGGGTGCCCTTTGGGGTCGGTAATATGGGATGCGTGGAGGCTTAACCCCAACTTTTATATATAGAGGTTTTAATCATGGCAACTGTTTCCATGCGCGACATGCTCAAGGCTGGTGTTCACTTCGGTCACCAGACCCGTTACTGGAACCCGAAAATGAAGCCGTTCATCTTCGGTGCGCGTAACAAAGTTCACATCATCAACCTTGAGAAAACTGTACCGATGTTCAACGAAGCTCTGGCTGAACTGAACAAGATCTCTGCTCGTAAAGGTAAAATCCTTTTCGTTGGTACTAAACGCGCTGCAAGCGAAGCGGTGAAAGAAGCTGCTAACAGCTGCGACCAGTTCTTCGTGAACCATCGCTGGCTGGGCGGTATGCTGACTAACTGGAAAACCGTTCGTCAGTCCATCAAACGTCTGAAAGATCTGGAAACTCAGTCTCAGGACGGTACTTTCGAAAAGCTGACCAAGAAAGAAGCGCTGATGCGTACTCGTGAGCTTGAGAAACTGGAAAACAGCCTGGGCGGTATCAAAGATATGGGCGGTCTGCCGGACGCTCTGTTCGTAATCGATGCTGACCACGAGCACATTGCTATCAAAGAAGCAAACAACCTGGGTATCCCAGTATTTGCTATCGTTGATACCAACTCTGATCCGGACGGTGTTGACTTCGTTATCCCGGGTAACGACGACGCAATCCGTGCTGTGACCCTGTACCTGGGCGCTGTAGCTACTACCGTTCGTGAAGGCCGTTCTCAGGATCTGGCTTCCCAGGCGGAAGAAAGCTTCGTAGAAGCTGAATAATAAGGCACGCTCGTTAGAGCCCTTATAGACCAGGTAGTATCACGTTTGGTTAGGGGGCCTGTATATGGCCCCCTTTTTCACTTTTAAATCTGTGCGGTTTCATGCCGGGCAGATCAAATCTTCCGAGGATTTTAGAATGGCTGAAATTACCGCATCCCTGGTAAAAGAGCTGCGTGAGCGTACTGGCGCAGGCATGATGGATTGCAAAAAAGCACTGACTGAAGCTAATGGCGACATCGAGCTGGCAATCGAAAACATGCGTAAGTCCGGTGCAATCAAAGCGGCGAAAAAAGCAGGCAACGTTGCTGCTGACGGCGTAATCAAAACCAAAATCGACGGCAACATCGCTTTCATTCTGGAAGTTAACTGCCAGACTGACTTCGTTGCTAAAGATGCTGGTTTCCAGGCATTTGCTGACAAAGTACTGGACGCTGCCGTTGCTGGCAAAATCACTGACGTTGAAGTTCTGAAAGCACAGTTCGAAGAAGAACGTGTTGCTCTGGTTGCTAAAATCGGTGAGAACATCAACATCCGTCGCGTTGCTTCCCTGGAAGGCGAAGTTCTGGGTAACTACCAGCACGGTGCTCGTATCGGTGTTCTGGTTGCTGCAACTGGCGCTGACGAAGAACTGGTTAAACAGCTGGCAATGCACGTTGCTGCAAGCAAACCAGAATTCGTTAAGCCGGAAGACGTTTCCGCTGAAGTGGTAGAAAAAGAATACCAGGTTCAGCTGGACATCGCTATGCAGTCTGGCAAGCCGAAAGAAATCGCAGAGAAAATGGTTGAAGGCCGCATGAAGAAATTCACCGGCGAAGTTTCTCTGACCGGTCAGCCTTTCGTCATGGAACCGAGCAAATCTGTTGGTCAGCTGCTGAAAGAGCATAACGCTGACGTAACTGGTTTCATCCGCTTTGAAGTGGGTGAAGGCATCGAGAAAGTTGAGACTGACTTTGCAGCAGAAGTTGCTGCGATGTCCAAGCAGTCTTAATTTTTAAAGGAGCCGCCTGAGGGCGGCTTCTTTTTGTGTCTGGCTTGTAAATTCAGCGAACCGCTATAGTGGTCATGCTGAAAAGCGACATACAATGTCGCCGGAATTAACTCATCTCATTCGTTGACAGTCTCAGGAAAGAAACATGGCTACCAATGCAAAACCCGTCTACAAACGTATTCTGCTTAAGTTAAGTGGCGAAGCTCTGCAAGGTTCAGAAGGCTTCGGTATTGATGCAAGCATCCTCGACCGCATGGCTCAGGAAATCAAAGAGCTGGTTGAGCTGGGTATTCAGGTTGGCGTAGTGATTGGTGGTGGTAACCTGTTCCGTGGCGCTGGTCTGGCGAAAGCGGGGATGAACCGCGTTGTGGGCGACCACATGGGCATGTTAGCCACCGTAATGAACGGTCTGGCGATGCGCGATGCGCTTCACCGCGCCTATGTGAACGCTCGCTTGATGTCCGCAATTCCTCTGAACGGCGTGTGTGATAACTACAGCTGGGCCGAAGCTATCAGCCTGCTGCGTAACAACCGCGTTGTTATTTTGTCTGCGGGTACCGGCAATCCGTTCTTCACCACCGATTCTGCAGCCTGCCTGCGCGGTATTGAAATTGAAGCGGATGTGGTTCTGAAAGCCACCAAAGTCGATGGCGTATTTACTGCCGACCCGGCTAAAGATCCAACGGCGACTATGTACGAACAGTTGACCTACACTGAAGTACTGGATAAAGAGCTGAAAGTAATGGATCTTGCCGCGTTCACGCTGGCTCGTGACCACAAATTACCGATTCGTGTCTTTAACATGAACAAACCAGGTGCACTGCGCCGTGTTGTTATGGGTGAAAAAGAAGGCACGTTAATCACGGAATAATTCCCGTTGCGGCTAAATGCAGGTAATATTCCGCTTTAATGTCGCGGGATACGTCCCTCAAAATTAATCAAGACTATACTTGTCACATCTTGCGTGGCGGGTATGGTCTGACTGAAACAAGCTTTCAAGGATTCGTAACGTGATCAACGATATCAGAAAAGATGCTGAAGTACGCATGGACAAATGCGTCGAAGCGTTCAAAAACCAAATCAGCAAAATTCGCACGGGTCGTGCTTCTCCTAGCCTGCTGGATGGTATTGTCGTGGAATATTACGGCACGCCGACTCCGCTGCGCCAGCTGGCAAGCGTAACGGTTGAAGATTCCCGTACCCTGAAAATCAACGTATTTGACCGTTCTATGGGTCCAGCCGTTGAGAAAGCAATCATGGCTTCCGACCTCGGTCTGAATCCAAGCTCTGCGGGCTCTGACATCCGCGTTCCGCTGCCGCCGCTGACCGAAGAACGTCGTAAAGATCTGACCAAGATCGTACGTGGTGAAGCTGAAGGCGCGCGTGTTGCGGTACGTAACGTACGCCGTGATGCAAACGACAAAGTGAAAGCGTTGTTGAAAGAAAAAGAGATCAGCGAAGATGACGATCGCCGTTCTCAGGACGACGTACAGAAACTGACTGACGCAGCAATCAAAAAAGTTGATGCGGCGCTGGCAGAGAAAGAAGCAGAACTGATGCAGTTCTGATTCGCCTGTACGCTAAAAACGCCGCTTAGAAGGCCTGAGAAGGCTGGATGGCGGCGTTTTGCTTTTTTCTGTCTACATACTCTAAATAATTCAAGTTGCAGGAAGGCGGTGACGCCAAAGGCCGAGTAAAGCCAACGTACATGCAACTTGAAGTATGACGAGTAAAATTCTTCTGGATGTCCGATGAAGCAATTAACCATCCTGGGATCAACCGGTTCCATTGGTTGCAGTACGCTGGATGTAGTACGCCATAACCCGGAAAAATTTCGTGTTGCTGCGTTGGTGGCGGGTAAAAATGTTGCCCGTATGGTAGAGCAATGCCTGGAGTTTGCGCCTCGCTATGCGGTAATGGATGATGAAAAAAGCGCGGCACAGGTAAAAGCTGCTCTTTTGGCACAGGGTAGCCGTACCGAGGTGATGAGCGGGCAGCAGGCTGCCTGTGATATGGCTGCGCTGGATGATGTTGATCAGGTCATGGCAGCGATTGTCGGCGCAGCGGGTTTGCTGCCGACGCTGGCGGCAATTCGTGCGAGCAAAAGCATTTTGCTGGCGAATAAAGAATCTCTGGTGACCTGCGGTCGTCTGTTTATGGACGACGTGAAACGCCACAAAGCGCAGCTTTTGCCGGTAGATAGCGAGCATAACGCGATTTTTCAGAGTTTACCGCAACCTATCCAACACAATCTGGGATACGCTGACCTTGAGCAAAACGGCGTCATGTCAGTTCTGCTTACCGGGTCTGGTGGCCCATTCCGTGAAACGCCATTGCGCGATCTGGTCTCTATGACCCCCGATCAGGCATGCCGTCATCCGAATTGGTCGATGGGACGAAAAATCTCTGTCGATTCCGCCACCATGATGAACAAAGGTCTGGAATACATTGAAGCGCGTTGGTTATTTAATGCCAGTGCAAGCCAGATAGAAGTGCTGATTCATCCGCAGTCGGTTATTCATTCGATGGTCCGTTATCAGGATGGTAGTGTTCTGGCGCAGTTGGGTGAACCTGATATGCGTACACCTATTGCCCATACGATGGCATGGCCAGAACGTGTGACGTCCGGTGTTAAGCCTGTCGACTTTTGCAAACTCAGTGCGTTGACGTTTTCCGCACCTGATTACCAGCGTTATCCGTGCCTGAAACTGGCGATGGACGCGTTTGAGCAAGGTCAGGCGGCGACGACCGCACTCAATGCCGCGAATGAAATTACCGTTGCCGCATTCCTGGCGCAGCAGATCCGATTTACCGATATTGCCGATCTCAATTTATCTGTACTGGATAAGATGGATTTGCAGGAACCGCAGAGCGTTGACGACGTGTTGAAGGTCGATGCCACCGCGCGGGAAGTCGCCAGAAAAGAAGTGATGCGACTCTCAAGCTGATGATAATCCCTCTACGGAGAATCGTGCTATTTGTTAGCGTTGGGCTTCAGTGATATAGTCTGCGCCACCCGATCGCGGGTATTTGCTTTTTTTCGGTCGGGTAAGCCGTGGTTTGACACGGCTTTTTTGTGGATAGGCTTCAGTATTCCTGAGTACCGTAAATCCTTTCAGGGACTAATAACGCGTTATGTTGTCTGCAACTAAACCATTAAGCGAAAATTTGCCAGCACATGGTTGTCGCCATGTCGCAATTATCATGGATGGCAATGGCCGCTGGGCGAAAAAGCAAGGGAAGATTCGCGCCTTTGGGCATAAGGCTGGAGCAAAATCCGTCCGCCGGGCTGTCTCTTTTGCTGCCAATAACGGTATTGATGCGTTAACGCTGTATGCCTTTAGCAGTGAGAACTGGAACCGACCTGCGCAGGAAGTGAGCGCGTTAATGGAACTGTTTGTGTGGGCACTTGATAGCGAAGTGAAAAACCTGCATCGCCATAACGTACGCCTGCGTATTATCGGGGATATCAGTCGATTTAACTCACGTTTGCAAGAACGGATTCGCAAATCAGAAGCGATTACCGCCCAGAATACCGGGTTGACGCTGAATATTGCAGCGAATTACGGTGGACGGTGGGATATTGTCCAGGGAGTCAGGCAACTGGCACAACAGGTGCAGGACGGTGTGCTGCATCCTGAGCAAATCGATGAAGAGATGCTTGGGCAGCAAATTTGTATGCATGAGCTGGCTCCTGTGGATTTAGTGATAAGGACTGGGGGAGAGCACCGAATTAGTAATTTTCTGTTGTGGCAAATTGCCTATGCCGAACTTTACTTTACCGATGTTCTCTGGCCCGATTTCGATGAACAAGACTTTGAAGGTGCGCTGCATGCCTTTGCTAATCGTGAGCGTCGTTTCGGCGGCACCGAACCCGGTGATGAAAAAGCCTGATGGGGGTCGCTTTTGCTGAAGTATCGCCTGATTTCTGCTTTTGTTTTAATACCCGTTGTCATCGCGGCGCTGTTTTTGCTGCCGCCGGTGGGGTTCGCCATTGTTACGTTGGTCGTCTGTATGTTGGCCGCCTGGGAATGGGGACAGTTAAGCGGTTTTACCACGCGTACGCAGCGAGTCTGGCTGGCGGTTTTGTGCGGGCTATTGCTGGCACTGATGCTATTTTTGCTGCCAGAGTACCATCGCGATATCCATCAACCGCTGGTTGAAGTATCGCTGTGGGCGTCGCTGGGCTGGTGGGTCGTAGCACTGTTACTGGTATTGTTTTACCCAGAGTCTGCGTCGGTCTGGCGTAATTCCAAAACATTACGCATAATTTTCGGCGTGTTAACCATTGTCCCGTTCTTTTGGGGAATGCTGGCGCTACGTGCATGGCACTATGATGAGAATCATTATAGTGGCGCGCTATGGCTGCTGTATGTCATGATCCTCGTCTGGGGAGCGGACTCTGGTGCGTATATGTTTGGTAAGCTATTTGGCAAACATAAGCTGGCGCCGAAGGTTTCTCCTGGAAAAACCTGGCAGGGTTTTTTTGGCGGACTCGCCACTGCGGCCGTAATCTCATGGGGTTATGGCATGTGGGCGAATCTTGAAGTTGCGCCTGTCACCTTGCTCATTTGCTCCATCGTTGCAGCCCTGGCCTCCGTGCTGGGTGACCTGACCGAGAGTATGTTTAAGCGTGAAGCAGGTATTAAGGACAGTGGTCACTTAATTCCAGGACACGGCGGTATTCTGGATCGTATTGATAGCCTGACGGCTGCGGTACCGGTCTTTGCCTGCCTGTTGTTACTGGTGTTCAGGACGCTCTAACGGATGGTCTTATGCTGAGTATTCTCTGGAATTTGGCTGCATTCATCATTGCACTTGGTGTGCTTATCACCGTGCATGAATTTGGTCATTTCTGGGTTGCACGGCGCTGCGGAGTCCGCGTCGAACGCTTTTCCATTGGCTTTGGAAAAGCGCTTTGGCGGCGTACCGATAAATCAGGTACGGAATACGTCATCGCCATGATTCCCCTCGGCGGTTACGTCAAAATGCTGGATGAGCGCGCTGAACCGGTCGCACCGGAATTGCGCCATTACGCCTTCAACAATAAAACGGTTGGACAACGTGCTGCTATTATCGCCGCAGGTCCGATTGCAAACTTCCTTTTTGCTATTTTTGCTTATTGGCTGGTGTTTATCATTGGCGTCCCTGGCGTTCGTCCGGTTATTGGTGAAATAACACCCAACTCGATTGCTGCACAGGCGCAAATTCAGCCGGGTACGGAACTAAAAGCGGTTGATGGCATCGAAACCCCTGATTGGGATGCCGTGCGATTGCAACTGGTATCCAAAATTGGCGATGAGCATACGACCCTCAGCGTGGCGCAGTTTGGCAGTAACCAGCGACAGGACAAAACGCTGGATTTACGCCATTGGGCATTTGAGCCAGACAAAGAGGATCCTGTCTCTAGTTTGGGCATGCGTCCGCGTGGTCCGCAGATTGAACCGGTACTGTCAGAAGTGCAGGTTAATTCCGCTGCAAGTAAGGCGGGTTTGCAAGCGGGCGACAGGATCGTTAAAGTCAATGGTCAGTCGCTGACGCAATGGATGACGTTCGTGACGCTGGTGCGCGATAATCCGGATACGCCGTTAGCGCTAGATATTGAAAGACAAAGAAGTTCCTTGTCTTTAACGTTAACCCCAGATTCAAAACAGGTTAACGGTAAGGCAGAAGGGTTTGCGGGCGTGGTGCCTAAAGTTATTCCTCTGCCTGATGAGTATAAGACTGTACGCCAGTATGGGCCCTTCAGCGCCATCCTCGAAGCCTCGGATAAAACGTGGCAGTTGATGAAGCTGACGGTCAGTATGCTGGGAAAATTGATTACCGGTGATGTAAAACTGAACAACCTCAGTGGGCCGATTTCTATCGCCCAGGGGGCTGGGATGTCAGCGGAGTTCGGGATTATTTATTACCTGATGTTCCTTGCGCTTATCAGCGTGAACTTAGGGATAATCAACCTGTTTCCGTTGCCCGTTCTTGACGGGGGGCATCTGCTGTTCCTGGCGATTGAAAAGCTGAAGGGCGGTCCGGTATCCGAGCGGGTTCAAGACTTTAGTTATCGCATTGGCTCTATCTTGCTGGTGTTGTTAATGGGGCTTGCACTTTTCAATGATTTCTCTCGGTTGTAAGAGAGTGTTAGGAAGAACGCATAATAACGATGGCGATGAAAAAGTTGCTCATAGCGTCGCTGCTGTTTAGCAGCGCCACCGTATACGGTGCTGAAGGGTTCGTAGTGAAGGACATTCATTTCGAAGGCCTACAGCGAGTCGCCGTTGGTGCGGCTCTCCTCAGTATGCCGGTGCGCACAGGCGACACGGTTAATGATGAAGACATCAGTAATACCATTCGTGCTCTGTTCGCCACCGGAAACTTTGAGGATGTCCGCGTCCTGCGCGATGGTGATACCCTTCTGGTTCAGGTAAAAGAACGTCCGACGATTGCCAGCATTACTTTCTCCGGTAACAAATCGGTGAAAGATGACATGCTGAAGCAAAACCTCGAGGCGTCTGGCGTGCGTGTTGGCGAGTCTCTGGATCGCACAACGCTTGCCGATATCGAAAAGGGCCTGGAAGATTTCTACTATAGCGTCGGTAAGTACAGCGCCAGTGTGAAAGCGGTGGTGACGCCGTTGCCGCGTAACCGCGTTGACCTCAAGCTGGTCTTCCAGGAAGGTGTTTCGGCGAAGATCCAACAGATCAATATCGTCGGCAACCATGCCTTCTCGACTGACGAACTTATCTCTCACTTCCAGTTGCGTGACGAAGTGCCGTGGTGGAACGTGGTGGGCGATCGTAAATACCAGAAACAGAAGCTGGCGGGCGACCTTGAAACCCTGCGTAGCTACTATCTGGATCGCGGTTATGCTCGTTTCAACATTGATTCCACTCAGGTCAGCCTGACGCCGGATAAAAAAGGCATCTACATCACCGTTAACATCACTGAAGGCGAGCAGTACAAGCTTTCTGGGGTTCAGGTGAGCGGTAACCTGGCCGGGCACTCCGCCGAAATTGAGACCCTGACGAAGATCGAGCCAGGTGAACTCTATAACGGCACCAAAGTGACCAAAATGGAAGATGATATCAAGAAGCTTCTGGGTCGCTATGGCTATGCCTATCCGCGCGTTCAGTCGCAGCCTGAAATCAACGACGCCGACAAAACCGTTAAATTACGTGTAAACGTGGATGCGGGTAACCGTTTCTATGTGCGTAAGATCCGTTTTGAAGGTAACGACACTTCTAAAGATTCCGTTCTGCGTCGCGAAATGCGTCAGATGGAAGGTGCATGGTTGGGCAGCGATCTGGTCGATCAGGGTAAAGAGCGTCTGAACCGTCTGGGTTACTTTGAAACCGTTGATACCGATACTCAGCGTGTTCCAGGCCGTCCGGATCAGGTTGATGTGGTCTACAAGGTCAAAGAGCGTAACACCGGTAGCTTTAACTTCGGCGTCGGTTACGGTACCGAGAGCGGCGTGAGTTTCCAGGCTGGCGTTCAGCAAGATAACTGGTTAGGTACCGGTTATTCTGTCGGGATTAACGGCACCAAAAACGACTACCAGACCTATACTGAGTTGTCTGTCACTAACCCGTACTTCACCGTTGATGGTGTGAGCCTTGGTGGCCGCGTCTTCTATAACGACTTTGAAGCGGATGATGCAGACCTGTCCGACTATACCAACAAAAGTTATGGTACAGACGTGACGCTGGGCTTCCCGGTCAACGAATACAACACGTTGCGTGCGGGCCTGGGTTATGTACATAACAAACTGTCCAATATGCAGCCGCAGATCGCAATGGATCGTTATCTTGAGTCGATGGGACAATCCGCTGATACCAGCAGTTTTGCCGCTGATGATTTCACCTTTAACTACGGTTGGACATACAACAAGTTAGACCGTGGTTATTTCCCGACAGACGGTTCGCGTGTCAACCTGAACGGTAAAGTCACCATTCCGGGTTCAGACAACGAATACTACAAACTGTCGATGGATACCGCGACCTATGTGCCGATCGATGACGATCACAAGTGGGTTGTTCTGGGTCGTACCAAGGTAGGTTATGGGGATGGCATTGGCAGCAAAGAGATGCCGTTCTACGAGAACTTCTACGCCGGTGGTTCCAGTACCGTGCGTGGCTTCCAGTCCAACACCATTGGTCCGAAAGCGGTTTATAAAAAGGGTGCTCACACTGATCCTAATGATGACAATGATGATTACGAAGACTGTACTCAGGATTCAGGCTGTAAATCAGATGATGCGGTAGGTGGTAACGCCATGGCTGTTGCCAGCCTGGAATTTATTACCCCGACGCCGTTCATCAGCGATAAGTATGCTAACTCGGTCCGTACCTCCTTCTTCTGGGATATGGGTACCGTTTGGGATACGAACTGGGATCCGTCATCTGCGCCGTCGGATGTGCCGGACTATAGTGATCCGAGCAATATCCGTATGTCAGCGGGTATCGCGTTACAATGGATGTCCCCATTGGGGCCGTTGGTTTTCTCCTACGCCCAGCCGTTCAAGAAGTACGATGGAGACAAAGCGGAACAGTTCCAGTTTAACATTGGTAAAACCTGGTAACTGTTCTTCGCAAAGGAATGTAGTGGTAGTGTAGCGATGACTTTAGGCGATCTTGCATGGGATCGCCTGGCCACGCAAAGAACTGCACCTTCGGGTGCAAATGGGATGGTAAGGAGTTAATTGTGAAAAAGTGGTTATTAGCTGCAGGTCTCGGTTTAGCGATGGCAACGTCCGCACAGGCTGCTGACAAAATTGCAATCGTCAATATGGGTAGCCTGTTTCAACAGGTTGCACAGAAGACGGGTGTTTCTGCTACTCTGGAAAACGAGTTCAAAGGCCGTGCCAGCGAACTGCAGCGTATGGAATCCGATCTGCAATCTAAAATGCAGCGTCTGCAATCAATGAAAGCAGGTAGCGATCGTACCAAGCTGGAAAAAGACGTCATGGCTCAGCGCCAGACTTTCTCTCAGAAAGCTCAGGCTTTCGAGCAGGATCGTGCACGTCGTTCCAACGAAGAACGTGGCAAACTGGTTACTCGTATCCAGACAGCTGTGAAATCTGTTGCCAGCAGCCAGAGCATTGATCTGGTCGTTGACGCAAACACCGTTGCATACAACAGCAGCGATGTAAAAGACATCACCGCTGACGTACTGAAACAGGTTAAATAAGTAATGCCTTCAATTCGACTGGCTGATTTAGCAGAGCAGTTGGATGCAGAATTACACGGTGATGGCGATATCGTCATCACCGGCGTAGCGTCCATGCAATCTGCGCAAACTGGCAATATCACGTTCATGGTGAATCCTAAATACCGTGAACATTTAGGCGTATGCCAGGCGTCTGCCGTTGTGATGACGCAGGACGATCTTCCTTTTGCTAAGAGTGCGGCGCTGGTAGTGAAGAATCCCTACCTGACCTATGCACGTATGGCGCAAATTTTAGATACCACGCCTCAGCCTGCACAGAACATTGCACCCAGTGCAGCGATCGATGCGACGGCGAAGCTGGGTAATAATGTCTCTGTGGGCGCAAATGCGGTCATTGAGTCTGGCGTAGAACTGGGCGATAACGTGGTTATCGGTGCAGGTTGCTTCGTCGGAAAAAATACCAAAATCGGTGCAGGTTCACGCTTGTGGGCGAATGTGACGATTTACCACGACATCCAGATCGGTGAAAATTGCCTGATCCAGTCCAGCACTGTCGTTGGATCTGATGGATTTGGTTACGCGAACGATCGTGGTAACTGGGTGAAGATCCCCCAGCTTGGTCGCGTGATTATCGGCGATCGCGTCGAGATCGGCGCTTGTACCACCATTGACCGTGGTGCTCTGGACGATACTGTGATCGGTAATGGTGTTATCATTGATAACCAGTGCCAGATTGCGCATAACGTTGTGATTGGCGACAATACGGCGGTAGCCGGTGGCGTCATTATGGCGGGTAGCCTGAAGATTGGCCGTTATTGCATGATTGGCGGTGCCAGCGTGATCAATGGGCATATGGAAATATGCGACAAAGTTACGGTAACTGGCATGGGTATGGTGATGCGTCCTATCACTGAACCTGGCGTCTACTCCTCAGGCATTCCGCTACAACCCAACAAGGTATGGCGTAAAACAGCTGCACTGGTGATGAATATTGATGATATGAGCAAGCGCCTCAAAGCGATTGAGCGCAAGGTTAATCAACAAGACTAAAGCACCTTTTTTGCATGTCTGACTTTTCGGCCTGTCCCATTCATACGATTGCGACAGGCCGTGTTATTATTGCCTTTTAGTATATTTTGACAGGAAGAGTATTTTGACTACTAACACTCATACTCTGCATATTGAAGAGATTTTAGAACTTCTGCCGCACCGTTTTCCGTTTCTGCTGGTTGACCGCGTGCTGGATTTTGAAGAAGGTCGTTTTCTGCGCGCAGTGAAAAATGTATCCGTCAACGAGCCTTTCTTTCAGGGCCACTTCCCGGGTAAACCTATTTTCCCTGGCGTATTGATTCTGGAAGCGATGGCACAGGCTACCGGTATCCTCGCGTTTAAAAGCGTAGGAAAACTGGAACCAGGCGAACTGTATTATTTCGCGGGTATTGATGAAGCACGCTTTAAGCGTCCTGTCGTGCCTGGCGATCAGATGATCATGGAAGTGACTTTCGAGAAAACGCGCCGTGGCCTGACCCGTTTTAAAGGGGTTGCGCTGGTCGATGGTAAAGTTGTGTGCGAAGCAACGATGATGTGTGCCCGTAGCCGGGAGGCCTGATACGTGATTGATAAATCCGCCTTTATTCACCCGACCGCCATTGTAGAAGAGGGCGCCAGCATTGGTGCCAATGCTCACATTGGCCCATTTTGTATTGTTGGACCCCATGTTGAAATTGGTGAGGGTACCGTACTGAAGTCTCACGTTGTCGTGAATGGCCATACAAAAATTGGTCGCGATAACGAGATCTATCAGTTTGCCTCCATCGGTGAAGTTAACCAGGATCTTAAATATGCTGGTGAACCGACCCGTGTGGAAATTGGCGATCGCAACCGCATCCGCGAAAGCGTCACCATTCATCGTGGCACAGTGCAGGGCGGTGGAGTGACGAAGGTGGGCAGCGATAACTTACTGATGATTAATGCGCACGTCGCGCATGATTGTACGGTAGGCAACCGCTGTATTCTGGCGAATAACGCCACGCTTGCCGGACATGTTTCGCTTGATGATTTTGTTATCATCGGCGGCATGACTGCGGTGCATCAGTTCTGCATCATCGGTGCACATGTGATGGTTGGCGGCTGTTCTGGTGTAGCCCAGGACGTGCCTCCGTACGTTATCGCCCAGGGCAACCACGCGACGCCGTTTGGCGTCAATATCGAAGGTCTGAAGCGTCGTGGATTCACCCGCGAAGCGATTACCGCGATTCGTAACGCCTACAAAGCGTTGTACCGTAGCGGTAAAACGCTGGAAGAAGTGAAACCAGAAATCGCGGAACTGGCGAAACAGTATCCCGAAGTTCAGGCTTTCAGCGACTTCTTTGAGCGCTCAACGCGTGGCCTGATTCGTTAATGACTGAACAGCGTCCTTTAACGATTGCCCTCGTCGCCGGAGAAACCTCCGGCGATATTCTTGGTGCAGGGTTAATCCGTGCACTCAAGGCTCGTGTTCCCAATGCGCGCTTTGTTGGCGTGGCGGGGCCGCTGATGCAGGCCGAAGGCTGTGAAGCCTGGTACGAAATGGAAGAGCTGGCGGTCATGGGCATTGTTGAAGTGCTCGGACGCCTGCGCCGTTTACTGCATATTCGTGCCGACCTCACTCGCCGATTCACCGAATTAAAGCCGGATGTTTTCGTCGGCATTGATGCACCTGATTTCAACATTACCCTCGAAGGGAACTTGAAAAAACAGGGCATTAAAACCATTCATTATGTCAGTCCGTCCGTCTGGGCGTGGCGACAGAAACGCGTTTTCAAAATAGGCAGATCCACCAACATGGTGCTGGCCTTTCTGCCTTTCGAAAAAGCGTTTTATGACAAATTTAACGTCCCGTGCCGCTTTATCGGTCATACCATGGCGGATGCCATGCCATTGGACCCGGATAAAAATGCGGCGCGTGATGCTCTGGGCATTCCTCATGACGCTCACTGCCTGGCGCTACTGCCAGGAAGCCGCGGTGCAGAAGTGGAGATGCTCAGCGCCGATTTTCTGAAAACGGCGCAGCTATTACGCCAGCATTATCCGGATCTCGAAGTGGTGGTGCCGTTGGTGAATGCCAAACGTCGCGAGCAGTTTGAACGCATTAAAGCGGAAGTTGCACCGGAGCTTTCTGTACATCTGCTCAATGGTATGGGACGTGAAGCAATGGTGGCCAGCGATGCCGCACTGCTGGCTTCAGGTACCGCCGCGCTGGAGTGTATGCTGGCAAAATGCCCGATGGTGGTTGGCTACCGTATGAAACCCTTCACCTTTTGGCTGGCGAAGCGCCTGGTGAAAACGGATTACGTTTCGCTACCTAACCTGCTGGCGGGAAGAGAACTGGTTAAAGAGCTGTTGCAGGAAGAGTGTGAACCGCAGGCGCTGTCGCAAGCGCTGTTGCCATTGCTGGCAAATGGTAAAACCAGCCATGCGATGCACGACACATTCCGTGAACTGCACCAGCAGATCCGTTGCAATGCTGATGAGCAGGCGGCGGATGCGGTCCTGGAGTTAGCGCAATGATTGAATTTGTGTATCCGCATACGCATTTAGTCGCGGGTGTGGATGAAGTCGGGCGCGGCCCTTTGGTTGGCGCAGTCGTCACTGCTGCCGTCATTCTGGATCCGGCTCGCCCTATTATCGGTCTTAACGACTCAAAAAAACTGTCAGAAAAACGTCGCCTGGCGCTGTTTGATGAAATTAAAGAAAAAGCGTTAAGCTGGAGCCTGGGTCGGGCGGAACCGCATGAAATCGACGAGCTGAACATTTTGCATGCCACCATGCTGGCCATGCAGCGTGCGGTTGCGGGTCTGCATATTGCGCCTGAATACGTGCTGATTGACGGCAATCGTTGCCCGGCATTACCGGTACCGTCGATGGCGGTGGTCAAAGGTGATAGCCGCGTGGCGGAGATTAGCGCCGCATCGATTCTGGCAAAAGTGACCCGTGACGCTGAAATGGCGGCGCTGGATACGGTTTTTCCACAGTATGGTTTTGCACAGCACAAAGGTTATCCAACCGCATTTCATCTGGAAAAATTGGCACTGCATGGTGCGACTGAGCACCATCGCCGCAGCTTTGGCCCCGTCAAACGCGCACTGGGACTCTCGTCCTGATTCTTGTGTCGAAGGAATCTGAAGATGTCTGAACCACGTTTCGTCCACCTACGGGTGCACAGCGACTACTCCATGATCGATGGGCTGGCGAAAACCGGGCCGCTGGTGAAAAAGGCGGCCGCGTTAGGCATGCCTGCGCTGGCGATCACCGATTTTACCAACCTGTGTGGTCTGGTGAAGTTTTACGGAGCGGGCCACGGCGCGGGTATCAAGCCGATAGTTGGCGCAGATTTTCATGTCCGCAGTGAGCTGTTGGGTGATGAACTCACGCAGCTCACCGTGCTGGCCGCAAATAATACCGGCTATCAGAACCTGACGTTGTTGATTTCGAAAGCCTATCAGCGCGGCTATGGCGCAGAAGGACCGGTTATCGACCGGGACTGGTTGGTTGAGCTAAAAGAAGGTTTGATTTTGCTCTCCGGCGGTCGCATGGGCGATGTCGGACGCAGCCTGCTGCGCGGCAATAGCGCACTGGTTGACGAGTGCGTGGCGTTTTACGAAGAACATTTTCCCAATTGCTATTTCCTCGAACTGATTCGCACCGGCAGGCAAGATGAAGAAAATTATCTGCACACAGCTGTAGCACTGGCCGAAACGCGTGGTCTACCGGTGGTGGCGACTAACGATGTCCGCTTCCTGGAAACCGGAGATTTCGATGCGCATGAAATCCGCGTAGCGATCCACGACGGGTTCACCCTTGATGACCCGAAACGCCCGCGTAACTATTCGCCGCAGCAGTACATGCGCAGCGAAGATGAGATGTGCGAGCTGTTCTCCGATATTCCGGAAGCACTGCAAAACACCGTCGAGATAGCCAAACGCTGCAACGTGACGGTGCGTCTGGGCGAATATTTCCTGCCGCAGTTCCCGACCGGCGATATGACCACCGAGGATTTCCTCGTGGCGAAATCACGCGAAGGGCTGGAAGAACGTCTCGAATTTTTGTTCCCTGACCCTGAAGTTCGTGCGCAGAAGCGCCCGCCTTACGATGAACGTCTGGAAGTTGAACTTAAAGTTATCAACCAGATGGGATTCCCAGGCTACTTCCTGATCGTTATGGAATTTATCCAGTGGTCGAAAGATAACGGCGTACCGGTAGGCCCGGGACGTGGTTCCGGCGCTGGCTCACTTGTCGCCTATGCGCTGAAAATTACCGATCTCGACCCGCTGGAGTTTGACCTGCTGTTCGAACGTTTCCTTAACCCGGAACGTGTCTCAATGCCCGACTTCGACGTTGACTTCTGTATGGAGAAACGCGACCAGGTTATCGAGCACGTGGCGGAAATGTACGGTCGTGATGCGGTTTCGCAGATTATTACCTTTGGTACGATGGCTGCAAAAGCGGTTATCCGCGACGTGGGCCGCGTGCTGGGGCATCCGTACGGTTTCGTTGACCGTATTTCGAAACTGGTGCCGCCCGACCCGGGCATGACGCTGGCAAAAGCCTTTGAAGCCGAACCCCAACTGCCGGAAATCTATGAGGCAGATGAAGAGGTTAAAGCGCTGATCGATATGGCGCGTAAGCTGGAAGGCGTCACGCGTAACGCTGGTAAGCACGCCGGTGGTGTGGTTATCGCACCGACAAAAATTACTGATTTTGCGCCTCTGTACTGCGATGAGCAGGGGCTGCACCCGGTTACTCAGTTTGATAAGAACGACGTGGAATATGCCGGTCTTGTGAAGTTCGACTTCCTCGGCCTGCGTACGCTCACTATCATCAACTGGGCGCTGGAAATGATCAACGCGCGCCGTGAAAAGAACGGTGAGCCACCGCTGGATATTGCGGCTATCCCGCTGGATGACAAGAAAAGCTTCGATATGCTGCAACGCTCGGAGACCACGGCGGTCTTCCAGCTTGAATCCCGCGGTATGAAAGACCTGATCAAACGTCTGCAGCCTGACTGCTTCGAAGACATGATCGCACTGGTGGCTCTGTTCCGCCCAGGTCCGCTACAGTCGGGGATGGTAGATAACTTTATCGACCGTAAGCATGGTCGCGAAGAGATTTCCTACCCGGACGTACAATGGCAGCATGAGTGTCTGAAACCGGTACTGGAGCCGACCTACGGCATTATCCTGTATCAGGAACAGGTTATGCAGATTGCCCAGGAGTTGTCCGGGTACACCCTTGGCGGCGCGGATATGCTGCGTCGTGCGATGGGTAAGAAAAAGCCGGAAGAGATGGCTAAGCAGCGCGGCACCTTTGAAGAAGGGGCGAAAAAGCGCGGCGTAGACGGCGAACTGGCGATGAAAATCTTTGACCTGGTGGAGAAATTCGCCGGTTACGGATTTAACAAATCGCACTCCGCAGCCTATGCGCTCGTCTCTTACCAGACGCTGTGGCTGAAGGCGCATTATCCTGCTGAATTTATGGCGGCGGTAATGACCGCCGATATGGATAACACTGAGAAAGTGGTCGGGCTGGTAGATGAATGCTGGCGTATGGGGCTCAAAATCCTGCCGCCGGACATCAACTCCGGGCTTTACCATTTTCACGTGAATGATGATGGCGAGATTGTTTATGGCATCGGCGCGATAAAAGGCGTGGGTGAAGGACCAATTGAAGCTATTATTGAGGCGCGTAACGAAGGCGGTTACTTCCGTGAGCTGTTTGATCTCTGCGCGCGCACGGATATCAAAAAACTTAACCGCCGGGTGCTGGAAAAGCTAATTATGTCCGGGGCGTTTGATCGCCTTGGCCCGCATCGCGCGGCGTTGATGAATTCGCTCAACGATGCGTTAAAAGCCGCCGATCAGCATGCAAAAGCCGAAGCTATCGGTCAGGCCGATATGTTTGGCGTGCTGGCGGAAGAACCGGAGCAAATTGAACAATCCTATGCCAGTTGCCAACCGTGGCCGGAGCAGGTGGTATTAGATGGTGAGCGTGAAACGTTGGGGCTTTACCTGACGGGACACCCCATCAACCAGTATTTAAAAGAAATTGAGCGCTATGTCGGAGGCTACAGGCTGAAAGACATGCATCCGACAGAACGTGGTAAAGTCACCACGGCTGCGGGGCTCGTCATTGCTGCGCGGGTAATGGTCACCAAGCGCGGCAATCGTATCGGCATCTGTACACTGGATGACCGTTCCGGACGTCTGGAAGTTATGTTGTTTACCGATGCTCTGGATAAATACCAGCAATTGCTGGAAAAAGACCGCATACTTATCGTCAGCGGACAGGTCAGCTTTGATGACTTCAGCGGCGGGCTTAAAATGATGGCCCGTGAAGTCATGGATATTGACGAAGCCCGGGAAAAATATGCTCGCGGGCTTGCTATCTCGCTGACGGACAGGCAAATTGATGACCAGCTTTTAAACCGACTCCGTCAGTCTCTGGAACCCCACCGCTCGGGGACAATTCCAGTACATCTCTACTATCAGAGGGCGGATGCACGTGCGCGGTTGCGTTTTGGCGCGACGTGGCGTGTTTCTCCGAGCGATCGTTTGCTAAACGATCTCCGTGGCCTTATTGGTTCGGAGCAGGTGGAACTGGAGTTTGACTAATACAGGAATACTATGAGTCTGAATTTCCTTGATTTTGAACAGCCGATTGCAGAGCTGGAAGCAAAAATCGATTCTTTGACTGCGGTTAGCCGTCAGGATGAGAAACTGGATATTAACATCGATGAAGAAGTGCATCGCCTGCGTGAAAAAAGCGTAGAACTGACGCGTAAAATCTTCGCCGATCTTGGCGCATGGCAGGTAGCCCAACTGGCGCGCCATCCACAGCGTCCGTACACCCTGGATTATGTCCGCCTGGCGTTTGATGAATTTGATGAGCTGGCGGGCGATCGTGCCTATGCGGATGATAAAGCTATTGTCGGCGGTATCGCGCGTCTGGATGGCCGTCCGGTGATGATCATTGGTCATCAGAAAGGCCGTGAGACCAAAGAAAAGATTCGCCGTAATTTCGGCATGCCAGCGCCGGAAGGCTATCGCAAAGCGCTGCGTCTGATGGAAATGGCCGAGCGTTTCAACATGCCGATCATTACCTTTATCGACACCCCAGGGGCTTACCCGGGCGTGGGCGCGGAAGAGCGTGGTCAGTCAGAAGCGATCGCACGCAACCTGCGTGAAATGTCGCGTCTGAGCGTACCGGTAATCTGTACCGTTATCGGTGAAGGTGGTTCCGGTGGCGCGCTGGCGATCGGTGTAGGCGATAAAGTGAATATGCTGCAATACAGCACCTATTCCGTTATCTCCCCGGAAGGTTGTGCTTCAATTCTGTGGAAAAGCGCCGACAAAGCACCGCTGGCCGCAGAAGCGATGGGAATTGTTGCCCCGCGTCTGAAAGAGCTGAAGCTTATCGACTCTATCATTCCGGAACCGTTAGGCGGCGCACACCGCAATCCGGAAGTGATGGCTGCGTCCCTGAAAGCACAGCTGCTGGCCGATCTCGCCGATCTCGACGTGTTAAGCAAAGACGATCTGAAAAACCGTCGTTACCAGCGTCTGATGAGCTACGGTTACGCGTAAACTGCATTAATTCCGAAAAGGGCCACAACGTTGTGGCCCTTTTTTTTACCTGTGGTTTGGCCAGGCTATGATTAACTAAGGTTTTTCCAGGAGGAACGCATGAATATCATTGCCATCATGGGACCGCATGGCGTCTTTTATAAAGATGAGCCCATCAAGGAACTTGAACGTGCGCTGCAACAGCAGGGATTTCAGATTATCTGGCCGCAGAATAGCGTTGACTTGCTGAAATTTATCGAACACAACCCGCGAATTTGCGGCGTCATTTTTGACTGGGATGAATATAGCCTGGAGCTGTGCAGTGACATCAACCAGCTCAACGAGTATCTCCCGCTCTACGCCTTTATTAATACCCATTCGACGATGGATGTCAGTGCGCACGACCTGCGCATGGCGCTGTGGTTTTTTGAGTATGCGCTGGGTCAGTCTGAAGACATTGCCACCCGCATTCGCCAGTACACCAGCGAATACCTCGATAACATCACGCCTCCGTTCACCAAGGCGCTGTTTACCTATGTGAAGGAAGGAAAGTATACCTTCTGTACGCCCGGGCACATGGCGGGGACGGCGTACCAGAAAAGCCCGGTCGGCTGCCTGTTCTATGATTTCTTTGGCGGCAATACGCTGAAAGCCGACGTGTCCATTTCCGTAACCGAACTGGGTTCATTGCTTGATCATACCGGTCCGCACCTCGAAGCGGAGGAGTATATCGCGCGTACTTTTGGTGCCGAACAGAGCTATATGGTGACCAACGGCACCTCGACGTCGAACAAAATTGTCGGCATGTATGCTGCGCCTGCAGGCAGTACGCTACTGATTGACCGCAACTGCCATAAGTCGCTGGCGCATTTGCTGATGATGAGCGATGTGGTGCCAATCTGGTTGAAGCCTACGCGTAACGCGTTGGGGATCCTCGGCGGTATACCCCGTCGGGAATTTACCCATGCAAGTATTGAACGTAAGGTAGAAGAGACGACTCAGGCGCAATGGCCGGTACACGCGGTGATCACCAACTCCACCTATGACGGGCTGCTTTATAACACCAACTGGATCAAGCAAACCCTGGATGTGCCCTCCATCCATTTTGATTCAGCCTGGGTGCCATATACCCATTTTCATCCGATCTATCAGGGGAAAAGCGGGATGAGCGGCGAACGGGTACCGGGAAAGGTGATTTTTGAAACACAGTCCACCCACAAGATGCTGGCGGCGTTGTCACAGGCTTCGCTGATCCACATTAAGGGTGACTACGACGAAGACACGTTCAACGAAGCCTTTATGATGCACACCTCCACGTCTCCGAGCTATCCGATTGTGGCGTCGATAGAAACGGCAGCGGCAATGCTGCGTGGCAATTCCGGCAAGCGGTTAATCAATCGTTCGGTGGAACGGGCGTTGCATTTCCGTAAAGAAGTACAGCGTCTACGCGAAGAGTCGGATGGCTGGTTCTTTGATATCTGGCAGCCGGAAAAGGTCGATGAAGCAGAATGTTGGCCGGTAGCGCCAGGTGAAGACTGGCACGGATTTGTTGATGCTGATGCCGACCACATGTTCCTCGACCCGGTGAAGGTCACGATTCTGACGCCGGGAATGGATGAACAGGGAAATATGAGCGAAGAGGGGATCCCCGCGGCGCTGGTGGCGAAATTCCTTGATGAACGCGGCGTCGTCGTCGAAAAAACGGGACCGTATAACCTGTTGTTCCTGTTCAGTATTGGCATAGATAAAACCCGGGCGATGGGGCTGCTACGTGGCCTGACGGAATTTAAGCGCTCGTACGATCTGAATTTACGCGTAAAAAATATGCTGCCGGATCTGTATGCTGAAGATCCCGATTTCTATCGCAATATGCGTATTCAGGATCTGGCACAGGGGATCCATAAGTTGATCCGCCAGCACGATCTCTCCGGACTGATGCTGCGGGCATTTGATACTTTGCCGGAAATGAAAATGACACCGCACCAGGCCTGGCAGCGGCAGATCAAAGGTGAGGTGGAAACCGTGGCGCTTGATCAACTGGTAGGGCGCGTGTCCGCCAATATGATCCTGCCTTATCCTCCTGGCGTGCCGCTCTTGATGCCTGGGGAAATGATCACTGCCAAAAGCCGGGCTGTCCTCGATTTTCTTCTGATGCTGTGTTCAGTGGGGCAGCGCTACCCGGGATTTGAAACCGATATCCATGGCGCTAAACTGGGCGAGGATGGTGTGTATCGCGTGAGAGTCTTAAAAATGGCATAACGACTTGCCTGACCCTAAGACGTACGAGTAACGTGCTGACAGAAAAATGAAAGAGGCGATGACGCTATGCTGGGATTAAAACAGGTTCACCATATTGCCATTATTGCGACGGACTACGCGACAAGTAAGGCATTTTACTGCGATGTGCTTGGCTTTACACTGATGAGCGAAGCCTATCGGGAAGAGAGAGACTCGTGGAAAGGCGATCTGGCATTGAACGGCCAGTATGTGATTGAGCTTTTTTCTTTCCCGTTTCCACCTTGCCGTCCGAGCCGACCGGAAGCCTGCGGTTTGCGTCATCTGGCGTTCAGCGTGGAGGATGTGGAAAAGTCGATCGCGCATCTGGAAGCACACCACGTGAAGTGTGAATCCATACGTATCGATCCATTTACAGGTAAACGCTTTACGTTTTTCAACGATCCGGACGGATTGCCCCTCGAACTGTACGAGCTGTAAGGCTTGTCATTGTGGCGTTAGCCCGGTAACGTGCCGGGCAATGCCATTGTAAGTAACCATCATGACGACACTCACGCTGAACACTTCACTGCTGAATTCTCAATCGATTTTGGTCGCCTTTAGCGGCGGGCTGGACTCAACCGTACTCCTGCATCAGCTGGTGCAGTGGCGAGCGCAGCATCCTGAGGTCGCTTTACGCGCAATCCATATTCATCACGGATTAAGCCCACATGCAGACAGTTGGGTGCAGCACTGTGAGTCAGTATGTATGCAGTGGCAGGTGCCGCTGGTGGTTGAGCGGGTACACCTTGAGGATGATGGTCTGGGCATCGAAGCTCAGGCACGACGCGCGCGCTATCAGGCATTTGCGCAGACCTTACTACCGGGCGAGGTGCTAATGACTGCCCAGCATCTCGATGACCAGTGTGAAACCTTTCTGCTGGCGCTTAAGCGCGGCAGCGGCCCTGCCGGACTTTCCGCCATGGGCGAAAACTCACCGTTCGCCGGAACCCAGCTGATTCGACCGCTGCTGGCGCAAACGCGAGAGGCGCTTGAAGCATGGGCGCGGCAGCATGAATTATGCTGGATTGAAGATGAAAGCAATCAGGATGATACCTACGATCGCAATTTTCTCAGATTGCGCGTTAC
Organism: Citrobacter sp. Cpo061; assembly: GCF_030332845.1. Taxonomy (NCBI): domain Bacteria; kingdom Pseudomonadati; phylum Pseudomonadota; class Gammaproteobacteria; order Enterobacterales; family Enterobacteriaceae; genus Citrobacter; species Citrobacter sp. Cpo061. Next base: position 9,694 of record NZ_JAOWHB010000034.1, on the reverse strand, counting down.
CCCATTGCTGCAACAGCGCTGGCCGCACTTCGCGCAAGCCGTAGCCCGCAGCGCCGCGCTGTGTGCTGAGCAGGAGAGTTTACTGGATGAACTGCTGGCCAGCGATTTAGCCGATTGCATCACAGCCCACGGCACACTGCTACTGGTACCGTTAATGATGATGAGCGACGTGCGTCGTGCCGCGCTGCTTCGTCGCTGGCTGGCGGGGTTAAATGCGCCGATGCCTTCTCGTGATGGACTGGAACGTATCTGGCAGGAAGTGGCGCTGGCGCGGGAAGATGCCTCACCCTGTTTTCGCCTCGGGGAGTACGAGGTCCGTCGTTATCAGTCACAGCTGTGGTGGGTGAAGTCAGTCGATGGGCAAAGCGAAACCGTTATCCCATGGCTAGAGTGGAAAACACCGTTGGCGCTGCCTGCCGGATTGGGTTCGGTTCAGTTAATCTCTGCGGGTGAATTGCGCATGCCGCAAGCGGATGAAGCTGTCAGCATTCGTTTCAAAGCACCAGGGTTATTGCATATTGTTGGGCGTAACGGTGGACGGAAATTAAAGAAAATCTGGCAGGAGCAGGGGATCCCGCCCTGGCGACGAGATACCACACCGCTGCTGTTTTACGGCGAAACGTTGATTGCGGCTGCGGGTGTTTTCGTGACGCGTGAGGGAGCGGCGGAAGATGAAGAAGGCGTGAGTCTGGTTTGGCGTGGAAAGTAGGCCGGATAAGGTGCTTTGCACCGTCATCCGGCACCAAAATAATCAGGATTCGCTGACCACCACGGTACCGATCTGCGGGTGGCTGAAGCTGGCAATTTTGTCGAGGCGAAGCTCCCGGGTTTCACCTGCGACATCTGCGACCAGATACTCCACGTTTTTGCGTGAAACCAGGTCGTTCGCTTTCGCCTGCAAAACTTCGCCATCTTTTAACGCCAGCGTCAGTAACAAATGGTGCTGGCAGGCGAGTTCAAGATTGTCGTAATCATCGCAATTGATGGGTTGATACGTTTCATTCATTGACATAATCGCTCACCAGTAAGTTCGCGGCAGCATAGGCCGCTTTTTCCCTGACCGACTCTGGAAGGGCGCTGTCTGCCGCCACTTCATTAAGCACCTTCAATACGCAACCCAGCGCATCCGGGATATACCCTAAGTCTCCGCTGGCGATTTCCGCGTACCGCTTGCGTATTAACTCACAATATTTTTCCACATGCCCTCCTGTCAGCACTCTGACTTAACCGTGGATGCAAGTCTAAGCCTACGAAGATAAACTCTGTTTAGCAAGGTGACTATACCATACTCATTCAAGCAATATCAGCGCCTTGATAGATGAGCAGTTAGCAGCCTTTTGCCGCAGTTTTCGCTACAATGTGCGCCTGATTCGAAAGGAGTTCTCCCATGGCGCTTAAAGCGACAATTTATAAAGCCGTCGTCAACGTAGCGGATCTTGACCGTAACCAGTTTCTTGACGCGGCCTTGACGCTGGCGCGTCACCCCTCTGAAACCCAGGAGCGCATGATGCTGCGCCTGCTGGCCTGGATTAAATATGCCGATGAACGGCTGCAGTTCACGCGTGGCCTGAGCGCGGAAGACGAGCCTGAAGCATGGCTGCGTAACGACCATCTGGGCATCGATCTTTGGATTGAGCTGGGTCTGCCGGATGAGCGCCGTATCAAGAAAGCCTGTACCCAGTCTGGTGAGGTTGCTCTGTTTGCCTACAACAGTCGTGCGGCTCAGATCTGGTGGCAGCAAAACCAGAACAAATGTGCGCAGTTTAAAAATCTCACCGTGTGGTATCTGGATGATGAACAGCTGGCGCAACTGAGTGATTTTGCTGGTCGTACAATGGCGCTGCAGGCGACTATTCAGGACGGCGCTATTTGGCTGTCCGACTCTCAGAACAATCTGGAAATTCATCTGACCGCGTGGCAGCCGCGTTCATGATTGTTCTCTCCCGAAACGTCTCTATCCCTGATAATGAGCTGGAAATCACGGCGATTCGGGCACAAGGCGCGGGTGGTCAGCACGTTAACAAGACCTCGACGGCTATCCATTTGCGCTTTGACATTCGGGCCTCGAGCCTGCCAGAGTATTACAAGGAACGCCTGCTGGCCGCCAGCCATCATCTGATTAGCGGCGATGGCATTATTATCATTAAGGCGCAGGAATACCGTAGCCAGGAGCTCAATCGGGAAGCGGCAATCTCCCGACTGGTGGCGGTGATAAAAGAATTAACCGCGGTGCAAAAAAGCCGACAGGCAACTCGCCCTACGCGCGCCTCGAAAGAGCGCAGGTTGTCATCGAAGGCGCAAAAATCCACAGTGAAAGCACTGCGCGGGAGAGTTCGTCGAACGCAAGACTGACGAGCGGGAATAAAAATTAATAAGGAATTGATAGTGAAAACAGCAATATTGTCCGTGGTCGCTGCATGCACGCTTTTTTCCTTGATCGGCTGTAATAACCGTACTGAAGTTGAAGTACTACAGCCGACGCGGGCGGCAGAATTAAAACCGATGCAGCAAAGCTGGCGTGGCATCTTACCTTGCGCGGACTGCGAAGGGATTGAAACCTCTCTGTTTCTGGAAAAAGACGGTACATGGGTGATGAACGAACGCTATCAGGGCGTGCGGGATGAACCGTCTTCATTTGCCTCTTATGGCACATGGGCGCGTACAGCCGACAAACTGGTGCTGACCGACAGCAAAGGTGAAAAATCGTACTACCGGGCTAAAGGCGAGGCGCTGGAAATGCTCGATCGTGAAGGTAACCCGATTGAGTCACAGTTTAACTACACGCTCCAGCCGGTTTCCGCCAGCTTACCGGTGACGCCAATGCCGATGCGAGGCATGTATTTCTATATGGCTGACGCGGCAATCTTTACCGACTGCGCAACGGGTAAACGGATGCCGGTGGCGAATAACGCTCAGCTTGAACGCGACTATTTAGCCGCTCGTGCGGAAAACGGACAGTCCGTACTGCTGACGCTTGAGGCGCATTTCACGCTGGAGTCAAATCCGGATACGGGTGAGAAAGTGAAAACGTTGATGGCGGATAAAGACGCGAAATTTATCCCTGGTAAAGCGTGTAATTAATCGATAGAAAAAAGGCCCTGATAATCAGGGCCTTTTTGTTGGTATTAGCCTTTAATGGCTTTGACCAGGAAGTCGACGATGTCGCCGGTTTTAATCAGCTCTTTCTCGCCGTTACGACGGTATTTGTATTCGATATCGTCGTTGTCGAGGTTACGGTCGCCCAGCACGATGGTGTGTGGGATACCGATCAGTTCCATATCGGCAAACATCACGCCCGGACGCTCTTTACGATCGTCCATCAGCACTTCGATACCCTGCGCGCGCAGCTCAGCATATAGCTTTTCAGCCAACTCTTGCACACGGTAGGACTTGTGCATGTTCATTGGCAGAATAGCAACCTGGAACGGGGCGATGGCATCTGGCCATACGATGCCACGATCGTCAAAGTTCTGTTCAATAGCAGCAGCGACTACGCGAGTGACCCCGATACCGTAGCAGCCCATAGTCAGCGTCTGGTTACGGCCATCTTCGCCCTGAACAGCGGCTTTCATCGCTTCAGAGTACTTGGTACCCAACTGGAAGATGTGGCCGACTTCGATACCGCGTTTGATCATCAGCGTACCTTTGCCGTCCGGGCTAGGGTCGCCGGCGACCACGTTACGGATGTCAGCAACTTCCGGGGTGGCCACGTCGCGATCCCAGTTGATACCGAAATAGTGTTTTCCGTCGATGTTGGCACCGGCAGCGAAATCGCTCATTACTGCAACGGTACGGTCGATAACCACCGGAATTGGCATATTCACCGGACCGAGCGAGCCAGGACCTGCTTTCACCAGCGCACGAATTTCTTCTTCGGTGGCAAAGGTCAGCGGGCTGGCAACCTGCGGCAGTTTTTCCGCTTTGACTTCGTTCAGCTCGTGATCGCCACGAACCAGCAGGGCGACCAGCGGGTAGCTGCTGCCTTCAACCGCTTTCACCAGCAGGGTTTTCACGGTTTTTTCGATAGGCAGGTTGAACTGCTCAACCAGTTCGGCGATGGTTTTAGCGTTCGGCGTATCTACCAGCGTCATTTCCTGGGTTGCTGCCGCGCGCGGCTCTTTCGGCGCAACGGCTTCGGCAAATTCGATGTTCGCCGCATAGTCAGAGGAGTCGGAGAAGATCACATCGTCTTCGCCGCTCTGCGCCAGCACCTGGAATTCGTGAGAGGCGCTGCCGCCGATAGAACCGGTATCCGCTTGTACTGCACGGAAATCCAGCCCCATACGGCTGAAGATTTTGCTATACGCAGCGTACATCGCGTCGTAGGTTTCCTGCAGGGATTCCTGAGAGGTGTGGAAAGAGTATGCATCTTTCATCAGGAATTCGCGGGAGCGCATCACGCCGAAGCGCGGACGGACTTCGTCACGGAATTTGGTCTGGATCTGATAGAAGTTCAGCGGCAGCTGTTTGTAAGAGCTCAGCTCGTTACGGATCAGGTCGGTGATCACTTCTTCATGCGTTGGGCCGAGGACGAACGAACGATCGCCACGGTCAGCAATACGCAGCAGTTCCGGGCCGTATTGTTCCCAACGGCCGCTCTCTTCCCACAGTTCAGAAGGCTGAACGACCGGCATCAACACCTCGATCGCACCGGCGTTGTTCATCTCTTCACGCACGATGTTTTCGACTTTTTTCAGGACGCGCACGCCGGTCGGCAGCCAGGTATATAACCCGGAGGCCAGCTTGCGGATCATCCCGGCGCGCAGCATCAGCTGGTGGCTGATGACTTCGGCGTCGGCAGGTGTCTCCTTCAGAGTGGAGAGCAGATATTGGCTAGTACGCATGTTGTTACGGTTCCAGTTGAACGATCGAACAGGCTCAAAACGAGCCTGGCACAAAACAAAAGTGGTTTAGTTTACCAGCGAGAAAGGGATGTCAAAAGAGTACGCGACGCAAATTAGCGGGCTTCCAGAGCAAAGACCTCAAATCCTGACGGCGTGACGCGCCAGCGGACGTTAAAGTCCAGCAGCCAGACGGCGTAGGTTTTGCCTTCTTCCTCGTTTTTACGGTAGGCAGGACGCGGATCCTGCGCCAGCACTTCGGCAATAAACTGACGAAGATGCGGGTAACGTTGTTCGAGCTTCGGTAGCTGCTCCGCGAGATCTTCACTGAACGTCACGTCTATGCTGGCCTTGGGGGCATCCTGAGCATAGCTGGCGCGAGCATCGGGTAACGATTCGGCAAACGGCAGATACGGTTTTATATCTACGACTGGCGTGCCATCAACAAGATCCAGCCCACCGAGTTCGAGGATCACGTGCTCTTTATGGCAGCGGATGCCCCGTAGCTCAACCAACGACATGCCAACAGGGTTAGGACGAAACGTTGAACGCGTGGCAAAGACACCCATTCTGGCGTTGCCGCCAAGGCGGGGAGGGCGCACGGTCGGACGCCATCCACCTTCCATTGTCTGGTGAAAAACAAAAATCACCCACAAATGACTGAAGGCTTCCAGGCCGCGAACGGCATCGGCCTGGTTATAAGGTGCGAGCAAATGCAGTTCACCGCTGGCGCTTTTCACCAGACCGGGCTGGCGTGGAACGGCGAACTTTTCTTTATAAGGTGAGCGGATAACGCCTATTTGCTCGAACTGAAAATGACTCATTTCGCCGAAATGTTCAGTGCAGAACCGATGCAAACCGCCTGACGATAGCAACCCGGCGTTCCGCTGGTCACTTCGCAACTGTGCAGCAATACCGCATTAGCTTTCATTTTTGATGCGTTAATCTGCATGCGTTTGCGTGCGGTTGGAATGCTCGGAGGGGAATCCTGGTTTGAAGCCTGGCAGGATTCACCGCTAACTTCGCCAAGATCGCGGAACGGTTTGCCTACTAAATCTTCAGCGTTAGTAATGATTCTTACCGGCGTAGCGCGCGGTGCTTTCGGTTTTTCCGGCTCCGCTTTCGGCGGGGTTGCGGTGCTTTGAACGGGTTCAACAGGGGATCTGCTTAACATAGAACAGCCGCTCAGCAAGAGTGCTACTAAACAGATCGGTAAAGCACGCATAATATTTCCTCAATGAATGATCTAAACGTCAGATATTGAATCAGGTGCTTGCATAAATGACAAGACGGGCAAGCGCCCGTCCTGATGATATTACAGATTCTGTAAACAGCCTAAAATTACCAGCCCTTAACAGCACCGCCGTTGAAGACTTTGTTTGCTGCTTCGTACACTTCGTCAGACTGGTATGCTTCAACGAATTTCTTCACGTTCTCAGCATCTTTATTGTCTTCACGAGTTACAATCAGGTTTACGTACGGGGAATCTTTATCTTCAACAAAGATACCGTCTTTTGCCGGAGTCAGGCCGATCTGGCTGGCGTAGGTGGTGTTGATGACCGCCAGTGCGATTTGTGCATCGTCCAGGGAACGCGGCAGCTGCGGTGCTTCCAGTTCAACCAGCTTCAGGTTTTTCGGGTTTTCAATCACGTCCAGCGCGGTTGGCAGCAGGCCAACACCGTCTTTCAGTTTGATTAAGCCCACTTTTTGCAGCAGCAGCAAGGAACGGCCAAGGTTAGTCGGGTCGTTTGGAATCGCGACCTGGGAACCGTCCTGCAGCTCATCCAGTGATTTGATTTTTTTTGAGTAGCCCGCAATCGGGTAAACAAAAGTATTGCCTACAGCAACCAGCTTGTAACCACGATCTTTGATCTGCTGGTCCAGGTATGGTTTGTGCTGGAAGGCGTTAGCATCGATATCGCCTTTGCTCAGCGCTTCGTTAGGCAGAACGTAATCGTTAAACGTGACCAGCTCAACGTCCAGACCGTATTTTTCTTTTGCCACTTTCTGCGCGACTTCTGCAACCTGCTGCTCTGCGCCAACAATAACGCCCACTTTGATGTGATTAGGATCTTTTTCATCCTGACCGCAACCCACAAGTGCCAGAGAACCGATCAGGGCTCCAACTGCCGCAAAGGTTTTGAATTTGAACGCCATGCTTATTTCCTTTTCTTAATGAGTTTTTAGTGTTGTGTGCAACGTTATTTGTGCGTGACAGCCCGGACGATGCGATCGCCGGATAACTGAATTAAATAAACCAGAACGACGAGCAATACCAGTACTGTATTCATTACGGTAGCGTTGTAACCAATATAGCCGTACTGATAGCCAATCTGTCCAAGACCACCGGCACCGACGGCACCGCCCATCGCGGAGTAACCAACCAGCGTGATAAGGGTGATGGTGGCCGCATTGACCAGTCCTGGCAGCGCTTCTGGCAGTAATACCTTACGTACAATTTGCAGCGGCGTGGCGCCCATCGCACGAGAGGCTTCTATCAGCCCGGTCGGGATTTCGAGCAGCGCGTTTTCCACCATACGGGCGATAAACGGCGCGGCACCGACGGTCAGCGGAACGATAGCTGCCTGCAGTCCGATAGAGGTGCCTACGATCATGCGGGTGAACGGAATCATCCACACCAGTAAGATGATGAACGGGATGGAACGGAAAATGTTCACCAGCGCAGAGAGCGTACGGTAGAGCTTCGCGTTCTCAATAATTTGCCCCGGACGCGTTACGTACAGCAACACGCCGACCGGCAGACCAATCACAAAGCCAAAAAAACCGGACACAAAGGTCATTGCCAGCGTTTCCCATACGCCGCGAACCAGCAGCCACATCATCGGCTCAGACATAACCCAGTACCTCTACTTTTACATGGTGTTCCTGCAACCAACTGATGGCTGCTTGTGTATCTTCCTGTGTGCCGTGCATTTCAGTCAGCATGATGCCGAACTTCACACCGCCGGCGTAATCCATCTGCGCGCTAATAATGTTGTTATTCACATTAAACCGACGGGCCGTCTCAGAAAGTAGCGGTGCATCGACCGAATGGCCGGTGAATTCCATACGCAGCATCGGCACGCTGTCGGCTTCCGGCTCCGCTTTCAAACGTTCCAGATAATCTTCCGGAATATCCAGGTGCAGCGTGGACTGGATAAATTTCTGTGCCAGCGGCGTTTTCGGATGTGAGAACACTTCACTAACGGTGTCTTGCTCAATCAGTTCACCATTGCTGATGACCGCCACGCAGTCACAAATACGTTTTACAACGTCCATTTCGTGGGTAATCAGCAGAATGGTGAGTCCCAGACGACGATTAATATCTTTCAATAATTCCAGAATCGAGCGGGTCGTTGCCGGATCGAGTGCGCTGGTGGCTTCATCGCACAGCAACACTTTGGGATTACTTGCCAGCGCACGGGCGATTGCCACACGCTGTTTTTGTCCACCGGAAAGGTTGGCCGGGTAGCTATCGTGCTTGTCTCCAAGACCAACCAAATCCAACAGTTCTGTTACGCGGCGTTTGATCTCTTCTTTTGGCGTGTTATCCAGTTCCAGCGGTAGTGCGACGTTACCGAACACCGTACGGGAAGAGAGCAGGTTAAAGTGCTGAAAAATCATGCCGATTTGACGGCGAGCTTTAGTCAACTCCGACTCAGAAAGCGTGGTCAGCTCCTGACCGCCAACCTGAACGCTGCCTTCGGTAGGGCGTTCGAGTAGGTTAACGCAGCGGATGAGCGTACTTTTACCGGCGCCGGAGGCGCCAATAACGCCATAAATCTGCCCGGCAGGAACATGCAGGCTGACATTATTTAGCGCCTGAATGGTGCGAGTCCCCTGCTGGAACACTTTGGTGATATTCGAAAGTTTAATCATTGGTTATTTATTATCGTAATTAAGTTAGCCGTGGCATTTTCGTCTGTCAGGTACGGTCGAAGCCGTCAACAAGATGGATGTTAAGGCATCCAGACGTCTAAATCAATCGGGCTTTGCACGATGAGCACTTTCTTGCCCGCTGAAACATGCGATACTAGAGTCACATGCCTTATTCAGGAGCTATAAAAGGTGGCAAAGTCTGTACCCGCAATTTTTCTCGACCGTGACGGTACCATTAATGTGGACCACGGTTATGTACATGAGATCGACGAGTTTGAGTTTATCGACGGCGTTATTGATGCCATGCGTGAACTTAAAAAGATGGGTTACGCGCTTATTATCGTGACGAACCAGTCTGGTATCGCGCGTGGTAAATTTACTGAGGCGCAGTTTGAAACGTTGACCGAATGGATGGACTGGTCGCTGGCCGATCGCGACGTTGAGCTGGATGGTATCTACTACTGCCCGCATCACCCGCAGGGTACTGTAGAAGAGTATCGTCAGGTCTGCGACTGCCGTAAACCGCATCCTGGCATGTTTATCTCCGCCCGAGACTTCTTGCACATCGATATGGCCGCTTCTTATATGGTTGGCGACAAAATTGAAGATATGCAGGCGGCGACAGCTGCGAATGTTGGCACGAAGGTATTGGTGCGCACAGGCAAACCCGTCACGCCGGAAGCAGAAAATGCAGCAGATTTGGTCATAAATAGTCTGGCAGACCTGCCAATGGCGATCAAAAAGCAGCAAAAGTAAGCGTTGTGGATAAAAGGTGAGCGGTTGAAACAAAAATGCATTTTTCCGCTTGTCTTCCTGAGTCGACTCCCTATAATGCGCCTCCATCGACACGGCGGATGTGAATCACTTCACACAAACAGCCGGTTCGGTTGAAGGGAAAAACCTGAAAATGAGGGTTGACTCTGAAAGAGGAAAGCGTAATATACGCCACCTCGCGACAGAGCGCTAAAGCGCGT
>NZ_JAOWHB010000033.1:0-85997 GCF_030332845.1 Citrobacter sp. Cpo061 | reverse complement strand
CGGTAGTTCAGTTGGTTAGAATACCTGCCTGTCACGCAGGGGGTCGCGGGTTCGAGTCCCGTCCGTTCCGCCACTTATTAGAAAATTAAGCCTGCTACTAAGCAGGCTTAATGATAAGAAGATTTAGGGGCGTAGCTCAGTTGGTAGAGCACCGGTCTCCAAAACCGGGTGTCGCGAGTTCGAGTCTCTCCGCCCCTGCCAGAAACAATCCTTAGCATTATTGCTAAGGATTTTTTTTTACCTGTAATTTGAGTTTTTCCTTCTTTCTATTTTACTCCCGGCATCCTTGCCAGCGTTTTCCTTAATCTTCCAGAATATTCGTTCTCAGCAGATCGCAAATCAGCGCATGTTTATCGCTATTTTGCAGCCAAACTGCATATAACGGGCGTGAAAGCGTTGTACTGTCGGTAACCGTATGGAGATCGCTTTTACCTTTAGCCCAGCTGACCGGTAGCCAGCTAAAACCTTTGAGGACTGAAAGTTGCTGCCTGGCTAATTCTGCCGAACTGGTGGTAAGTACCGGCACTTCATCTCCCGCAATCAATCCAGCCTCGTGTTGCTGAAAGTCAGGTCCCCATTCCAGACGCAGATAATTCAGTTCATCTTTGGTTTGTGAAGGAGAACTGCAATAGAGCGCCAGCGTGAAATATCCCAACAGTTGGCTGCTAAATTCGTCCATTTTGGGCGTTTCGGTAGTAATCAATAGATCAAGCTGTCGTTCATGAAGCTGTTTTACTAACGACTGTCGCTGCGCGATCCTCGCTTCAAATTGCAGGCTGGATTGTGGCTCCTGGGATTGGTACAAACGCCCCAGCCAGCCATTAAGCATGCATTCCCAGAGGGATGCGCTGGCACCAATAGAAAACTCGTTATGCCGCGAGGTATTCGCAACCTCCTTACGTGCTGCTTGCCACGTATTCATCAGCGTTTCAGCGTAAGGTAATAATTTTTCACCTGCAGCGGTTAAACGGATATTGTTTCTGTGTCGGGTGAACAGGTTTACACCCAATTGATTTTCCAGTTGTCTGATCCGAAAACTAACCGCTGATTGGGTCAGATAGAGCGCTTCAGCAGCCCTGCCAAAGTGGCGTGTCCGGCTAACTTCCAGGAAAGTTTTTAACAATTCCGTATCCACAACTCGCTCCATAAAATTATTTGTCGTTATGATTTAAATCTTTTGTTTGACGCTCTGTCAAGCGTAACTAATACTCCGCGCCATAAATAGCTCGGCCAAAGAATTAGGAGCGTGCAGGATGGCGGAAAGCTTTACGACGACTAATCGATATTTCGATAATAAATATTATCCCCGCGGATTCTCCCGTCATGGTGATTTCACCATTAAAGAAGCACAACTGCTTGAGCGTCACGGTTATGCTTTCAACGAGCTGGATCTGGGCAAGCGTGAGCCGGTAACGGAAGAAGAAAAACTGTTTGTTGCGGTATGCCGTGGTGAGCGCGAACCGGTTACCGAAGCTGAACGTGTGTGGTCCAAATACATGACGCGCATTAAGCGTCCAAAACGCTTCCACACGCTGTCTGGTGGGAAACCTCAGGTGGAAGGTGCGGAAGACTACACCGAATCTGATGATTAATAAAAAAGGGCGAAAGCCCTTTTTTTATGCCAGTAGTTTCTGCAAATGAATGAGTAATCTGTCTATCGCCCGATACCCAACAGCCTCCTGTAAGTGCTGGCGAGAGATATGGTCAGATTGTTCTATATCCGCGATCGTTCGAGCGACCTTTATCAGGCGTAACCAGGCGCGGATGGATAATCCGAGATGCGCGAGCGTTTCTTCAAGCCACTGCGCATCGTCGCTACGCAGTGGACAGTATTTATGGATATCCTGACTGTCCAGTTGCGCATTTAACTTATTCTGCCGCCGATACTGACGCTCTCGTGCTGCTATAACGCGTTGCTTCACCGTTGCGCTATCTTCCCCTTTTACCTGGCTCTGGCTGAGTATGCCGGGCGGCGGTAAGGGGATTTCGAGGGAGAGATCGAAGCGGTCAAGAAATGGGCCTGATAATCGATTGAGGTAGCGTAGTGTCTGCTCTGGGGTACAGCGGTTATGGTTCCCCTGATAATGTCCTGTTGGGCTGGGATTCATGGCAGCAATAAGCTGAAAACGCGCGGGGTAAGTTATTTTTGCCCGAGTGCGGGATAAATGAATCTGCCCGGACTCAATGGGCTCTCGCAGTGCATCCAGCGTGCGCCGCTCAAACTCGGGAAGTTCATCCAGAAACAGTATGCCGTTATGCGCCAGAGATATCTCGCCTGGCGCAGGAATAGAGCCGCCACCGACCATGGCAGTTAATGAAGCACTGTGATGCGGCGAACGAAAAGGGCGTTGTTTCCACTGTTTTTGTAGCGTGTCGGAATTGACCAGACTTAGAATCGCGGCGCTTTCCAGTGCTTCATCATTGCTCAGTGGCGGAAGCAATCCTCTCAGGCGACTGGCCAGCATGGTCTTACCCGTTCCCGGCGGCCCGATGAGTAAGAGGTTATGACCGCCAGCTGCGGTAAGCTCCAGCCCGCGTTTACCCTGTTCCTGGCCGATAACATCGCTCAGATCATCTGCTAATGCGCAGGGGATAAAATCTGCCGATGATGGTCTGTCTAAATCATGCTTACCTTCGAGAAATGCGCATACGGCCTGTAGATGATCGGCTATCAGGCACCCTTCACCGTGTATCAGTCCCACTTCAGCTGCATTCTCTTTTGCGACAATAATTCTCCTGCCTGCGCGAATAGCTTCAGTTGCACTTGATATCGCACCGGGAACGCCGCGTAACGCGCCTGTAAGCGCTAATTCGCCTACCAGCTCATATGTATCGAGGTTATGGGTTGTAAGCTGCTCAGACGCTGCCAGAAGCGCAACTGCGATAGGTAAATCATATCGTCCCCCTTCTTTCGGGAGATCGGCCGGAGCGAGGTTTATGGTTATCTTCTTCGCCGGGAATTCATAACCGCTATTAATAATCGCACTGCGAACTCGATCGCGAGCCTCTTTTACCGTTGTTTCGGGTAATCCCACCATGGTTAAACCAGGCAAACCATTGCTGATATGTACCTCGATGGTAATGGCTGGCGCATTCACGCCCAGCGCAGCGCGTGTGTGAACAATCGATAGTGACATAAGCCCTCCTGATGAAAGCATTATGTCGCAATACATCGCGGCAAGATTTCACATAATTACGGTTTTTAGAGGCTTATTCCTGTGTTTTTATGTAGTTCAATACTGCTTGCATAAAGCCTGGAATAGCGCTCGCAAACGCTTTTGAATAACGTTTTTAGTAGGAAATGGGTTGCCGAGAATCACCTGAAACGTGAAATATTTTCACTTTTGATTTTTTGTATAAAAAACAACGATATTTATCTAAACCGTTAACGGCGTCAGAAAAACGAATAAAAAAATATCTTGTGTCATTTGCAAATTCTATGGTAACTCTTTAGGTATTCCTTCGAACAAGATGCAAGAAAATACAAAAATGACAGCCCTTCTACGAGTGATTAGCCTGGTCGTGATTAGCGTGGTGGTGATTATTATCCCACCGTGCGGGGCTGCACTTGGACGAGGAAAGGCTTAGAAAACAAGCCTTAACGAACTAAGACCCCCGCACCGAAAGGTCCGGGGGTTTTTTTTGACCTTAAAAACATACATGAGGAGCAGAAAGTGAACGGTAGCATAAAATTCTGTTTCTCAAGATTTACGGCGGGGATGTAACTATGAATGGGGCACAGTGGGTGGTACATGCGTTGCGTGCACAAGGGGTTCAAACCGTCTTTGGTTATCCTGGTGGCGCAATTATGCCGGTTTACGATGCGTTGTATGACGGCGGCGTAGAACACCTGTTGTGCCGACACGAGCAGGGTGCGGCAATGGCGGCAATTGGCTATGCCCGTGCGACCGGTAAAACCGGCGTGTGTATCGCCACTTCCGGACCTGGTGCTACTAACCTGATCACCGGCCTTGCCGATGCGCTGTTAGATTCTGTTCCTGTGGTGGCGATCACCGGCCAGGTGGCCTCACCTTTCATCGGAACGGATGCGTTCCAGGAAGTGGACGTTCTGGGTATGTCTTTGTCCTGCACCAAACACAGTTTCCTGGTGCAGTCACTGGAAGAGCTGCCGCGCATCATGGCAGAGGCTTTCGCTGTGGCGAACTCCGGTCGTCCGGGTCCGGTTCTGGTTGATATCCCGAAAGATATCCAGCTGGCCAGCGGTACGCTGGAGCCGTATTTTACGACCGTCGAAAACGTAGAGGTTTTCCCGCACGCTGACGTTGAGCAGGCGCGTAAAATGCTGGCGCAGGCGCAAAAACCGATCCTGTACGTCGGTGGCGGCGTTGGTATGGCGCAGGCGGTCCCGGCCCTGCGTGAATTTATCGCGGTAACCCAAATGCCGGTCGCCTGCACGCTGAAAGGTCTGGGCGCAGTAGAAGCTGACTACCCATACTATTTGGGTATGTTGGGAATGCATGGCACTAAAGCGGCAAATTTCGCGGTGCAAGAATGTGATTTACTGATTGCCGTGGGCGCGCGTTTTGATGACCGGGTGACCGGCAAGCTGAATACCTTCGCGCCGAACGCCAGCGTGATCCACATGGATATCGACCCTGCGGAAATGAACAAGCTGCGCCAGGCGCACGTCGCCCTGCAGGGTGATTTAAATTCTCTGCTGCCGGCATTGCAGCAATCTCTGAAGATTGACGCATGGCGTCAGCATAGCGCTGAACTGCGCACAGAGCATACCTGGCGCTATGATCATCCCGGTGAGGCTATCTACGCGCCACTGTTGTTGAAGCAGTTGTCCGATCGCAAGCCTGCGGACAGCGTAGTGACAACGGATGTTGGTCAGCATCAGATGTGGTCGGCGCAGCATATGACCTACACCCGCCCGGAAAATTTCATCACCTCAAGCGGCCTGGGTACGATGGGCTTTGGCCTGCCAGCAGCGGTTGGTGCGCAGGTTGCTCGCCCGAACGATACGGTAATCTGTATCTCCGGTGACGGCTCCTTCATGATGAATGTACAGGAGCTGGGCACCGTAAAACGCAAGCAGTTGCCGCTGAAAATAGTTTTACTCGACAACCAGCGGTTAGGCATGGTGCGACAATGGCAGCAGCTGTTTTTCCAGGAACGTTATAGCGAAACCACCCTTACTGATAACCCCGATTTCCTCATGTTGGCCAGCGCCTTCGGCATACCAGGTCAACACATCACCCGTAAAGACCAGGTTGAAGCGGCACTCGACACCATGCTGAACAGCGAGGGGCCATACCTGCTTCATGTCTCAATCGACGAACTTGAGAATGTCTGGCCTCTGGTACCGCCAGGTGCCAGTAACTCAGAAATGCTGGAGAAATTATCATGATGCAACATCAGGTCGCCGTTGAGGCTCGTTTCAATCCGGAAACGTTAGAACGTGTTTTACGCGTGGTACGCCATCGCGGTTTTCAGGTGTGCTCCATGAATATGGAAGCCGCCAGCGATGCGCAAAATATAAATATCGAATTGACCGTTGCCAGCCCCCGGTCGGTCGACTTACTGTTTAGTCAGTTAAGTAAACTGGTAGACGTTGCACACGTTGCTATCTGCCAGAGCACAACCACATCACAACAAATCCGCGCCTGAGCGCAAAAGGAAGAAAAATGACGACGAAAAAAGCTGATTACATTTGGTCTAATGGCGAGATGATTCGTTGGGAAGACGCGAAGGTTCACGTGATGTCCCACGCGCTGCACTACGGTACTTCAGTATTCGAAGGCATCCGTTGCTACGATTCTCACAAAGGGCCGGTGGTGTTCCGTCATCGCGAACATATGCAGCGTCTGCGTGATTCAGCCAAGATCTATCGTTTTCCGGTTTCTCAGAGCGTTGATGAGCTGATGGAAGCTTGCCGCGAGGTGATTCGTAAAAACAATCTGACCAGCGCCTATATCCGTCCGCTGGTGTTTGTTGGCGACGTGGGGATGGGCGTTAACCCGCCAGCGGGATACACCACTGACGTGATCATCGCCGCGTTCCCGTGGGGTGCTTACCTTGGTGCAGAAGCGCTGGAGCAGGGGATCGACGCGATGGTTTCTTCCTGGAACCGCGTTGCGCCGAACACCATCCCTACTGCTGCTAAAGCGGGCGGTAACTATCTGTCTTCGCTGCTGGTGGGTAGCGAAGCGCGTCGTCATGGCTATCAGGAAGGCATTGCGCTGGATGTGAATGGTTACATCTCCGAAGGTGCGGGCGAAAACCTGTTTGAAGTAAAAGACGGTATTCTGTTTACCCCGCCGTTTACCTCTTCTGCACTGCCGGGTATTACCCGTGACGCGATCATTAAGCTGGCGAAAGATCTCGATATCGAAGTGCGTGAGCAGGTGCTGTCTCGTGAATCACTGTACCTGGCCGACGAAGTGTTCATGTCCGGTACCGCGGCCGAAATCACCCCAGTACGCAGTGTCGATGGTATCCAGGTGGGCGAAGGCCGCTGCGGTCCGGTCACCAAACGCATCCAGCAGGCCTTCTTTGGGCTCTTCACCGGTGAAACGGAAGATAAATACGGCTGGTTGGATTCAGTAAACCAATAACAAAATTAATATTTCCCCAAAATAATTCACGTTGCAGGAAGACGGCAACGCAGCAAGTCCCAGGAACTTACTGTAGTAAGTGACTGGGGTGAGCGAGGCGGCCAACGCACCTGCGGCGTGAAGTATGCAGGGGAAAGACAGACGGGAGTTAATCAAGCATGCCTAAGTATCGTTCTGCTACCACCACCCACGGCCGCAATATGGCGGGTGCCCGCGCATTGTGGCGCGCCACCGGGATGACCGATGATGACTTCGGTAAACCGATTATCGCTGTGGTGAACTCCTTTACCCAGTTTGTGCCGGGTCACGTCCACCTGCGCGATCTCGGTAAGCTGGTTGCCGAACAAATCGAAGCCTCAGGCGGCGTGGCGAAAGAGTTCAACACCATTGCTGTGGATGATGGTATCGCCATGGGCCATGGCGGCATGCTGTATTCACTGCCGTCGCGTGAGCTGATCGCTGACTCCGTTGAGTACATGGTTAACGCCCACTGCGCCGATGCGATGGTCTGTATCTCCAACTGCGACAAAATTACCCCCGGGATGTTAATGGCCTCTTTGCGCCTGAATATTCCTGTGATCTTTGTTTCCGGCGGTCCGATGGAAGCCGGGAAAACCAAGCTCTCTGACCAAATCATCAAGCTCGACCTGGTTGATGCGATGATTCAGGGTGCTGACCCGAAAGTTTCCGACTCACAAAGCGAGCAGGTTGAACGTTCCGCTTGCCCAACCTGCGGCTCCTGTTCCGGTATGTTCACCGCTAACTCGATGAACTGCCTGACCGAAGCGCTGGGCTTGTCGCAGCCAGGTAACGGTTCACTGCTGGCGACTCACGCCGACCGTAAAGAACTTTTCCTCACTGCAGGCCAGCGCATCGTCGAGCTGACCAAACGCTATTACGAGCAGGATGATGCTTCCGCGCTGCCGCGCAACATTGCCAGCAAGGCAGCGTTTGAGAACGCCATGACGCTGGATATCGCCATGGGCGGCTCCACCAATACAGTTCTGCACCTGCTGGCGGCCGCGCAGGAAGCGGAAATCGACTTCACCATGAGTGATATCGACAAGCTGTCCCGCAAAGTCCCGCAGCTGTGTAAAGTGGCGCCGAGCACGCAGAAATACCATATGGAAGACGTGCACCGCGCAGGCGGCGTACTGGGTATTTTAGGCGAACTGGATCGTGCTGGACTGCTGAACCGCGACGTGAAAAACGTGCTGGGGCTGACTCTGCCGCAAACGCTCGATCGGTATGACGTGATGTTGACCAAAGACGACGCGGTGAAAAAAATGTTCCGTGCTGGCCCGGCCGGCATTCGTACAACCCAGGCATTCTCACAGGATTGCCGTTGGGATACGCTGGATGACGACCGCGCTGAAGGCTGCATTCGCTCGCTGGAGCACGCTTACAGCAAAGACGGCGGTCTGGCAGTTCTGTACGGTAACTTCGCGGAAAACGGCTGTATTGTAAAAACCGCAGGCGTGGATGACAGCATCCTGAAATTCACCGGCCCGGCAAAAGTGTATGAAAGCCAGGACGATGCGGTTGAAGCCATCCTCGGCGGTAAAGTGGTGGCTGGCGACGTGGTTGTCATTCGCTACGAAGGGCCGAAAGGCGGGCCTGGCATGCAGGAAATGCTCTACCCCACCACCTTCCTGAAATCGATGGGCCTCGGTAAGGCTTGCGCGCTGATTACCGACGGTCGTTTCTCCGGCGGTACTTCGGGGCTTTCCATTGGTCACGTTTCTCCGGAAGCGGCCAGCGGCGGTAATATCGCGATTATCGAAGATGGTGACATGATTGCCATCGATATCCCGAATCGTGGTATTCAACTTCAACTGAGTGATGCGGAAATCGCTGCGCGCCGTGAAGCGCAGGAAGCTCGCGGTGACAAAGCCTGGACGCCAAAAGATCGTCAGCGTCAGGTCTCCTTTGCACTGCGCGCCTACGCCAGCCTGGCAACCAGTGCCGACAAAGGTGCGGTGCGCGATAAGTCGAAGCTCGGGGGATAATGACCATGGCGGATTCACAACCTCTATCCGGCGCTCCTGAGGGCGCCGAGTATCTCAGAGCGGTACTGCGTGCGCCGGTATACGAAGCGGCACAGGTAACGCCGCTACAGAAAATGGAAAAACTCTCTTCGCGCCTCGACAACGTCATTCTGGTGAAGCGCGAAGACCGTCAACCCGTTCACAGCTTCAAGCTACGCGGGGCCTACGCCATGATGGCGGGCTTGACCGAAGAGCAAAAAGCGCATGGCGTCATTACCGCATCGGCTGGTAATCATGCTCAGGGCGTCGCTTTCTCTTCTGCGCGATTAGGCGTGAAGGCGCTGATTGTCATGCCAACGGCTACCGCCGATATCAAAGTCGACGCCGTTCGCGGCTTCGGCGGAGAAGTGCTGCTGCACGGCGCGAACTTTGATGAAGCCAAAGCCAAAGCGATTGAATTGTCGCAGCAGCAGGGTTTTACCTGGGTGCCGCCGTTCGATCATCCGATGGTGATTGCCGGGCAGGGCACGCTGGCGCTGGAGTTACTTCAGCAGGATGCGCATCTCGATCGCGTCTTTGTGCCAGTTGGCGGCGGCGGTCTGGCGGCAGGTGTTGCGGTGCTAATTAAACAGCTGATGCCGCAAATCAAAGTGATTGCCGTGGAAGCGGAAGATTCGGCCTGTCTGAAAGCGGCGCTGGATGCCGGTCATCCGGTGGATCTGCCGCGAGTGGGTCTCTTTGCCGAAGGCGTGGCGGTCAAACGTATTGGCGATGAAACCTTCCGTCTGTGCCAGGAATACCTCGACGATATTATTACCGTGGATAGCGATGCTATTTGCGCGGCAATGAAAGACCTGTTCGAAGATGTACGCGCGGTGGCGGAGCCTTCCGGGGCGCTGGCGCTGGCGGGGATGAAAAAATACATCGCCCAGCATAATATTCGCGGTGAGCGTCTGGCGCATGTTCTTTCCGGCGCTAACGTTAACTTCCACGGCCTGCGCTACGTTTCCGAACGTTGCGAGCTGGGGGAACAGCGCGAAGCCTTGCTGGCCGTGACCATCCCGGAAGAAAAGGGCAGCTTCCTGAAGTTTTGCCAACTGCTGGGCGGGCGCTCGGTGACCGAGTTTAACTACCGCTTTGCTGATGCGAAAGACGCCTGCATTTTTGTCGGCGTACGTCTGAGCCGTGGGCTGGAAGAGCGTAAGGAAATCCTGCAACTGCTCAATGAGGGCGGCTATAGCGTGGTGGATCTGTCCGATGACGAGATGGCGAAGCTACACGTGCGCTATATGGTCGGTGGACGTCCGTCGAAACCCTTACAGGAACGTCTTTATAGCTTCGAATTTCCGGAGTCGCCGGGGGCGTTGCTCAAATTCCTGCATACCCTGGGGACGCACTGGAATATTTCATTGTTCCACTATCGCAGTCACGGCACTGACTATGGTCGTGTGCTGGCGGCGTTTGAGTTGGGTGAACACGAGCCTGATTTCGAAACGCGGCTGAATGAACTGGGTTATGACTGTCATGATGAAACACATAACCCGGCGTTCAGGTTCTTCCTGGCGGGTTAATGACAGCCATTAAAAAAGGGTCCATGTAAAAACATGAACCCTTTTTGCTACTGTATCAGCAGATTACAGCGTGATAACGTCGAATTCGACTTCGGTATTCACGTCAGCATCGTAATCCACACCGTCGAGGGCAAAACCGAACAGATTCAGGAATTCCTGCTTGTATCCTGCATAGTCAGTTTCTTGCGCCAGGTTTTCGGTAGTGATCAGCGGCCACAGATCGCGACATGCCTGCTGAATGTCGTCACGCAGTTCCCAGTCATCCATACGGATACGCTGGTTGTCATCAAGCGCCACTTTATCGCCGTACAGGCTGGTGGTCATCAGACGGTTGATCTGCTCAATACAACCTTCGTGAATCCCCTGCGCTTTCATCAGCTTGAAGACCATGGAGATGTACAGCGGCATTACCGGAATCGCAGAAGATGCCTGGGTGATGACGGACTTCAGTACGGCAACGTTAGCGGAACCGTTCAGCGGTGCCAGCTGGTTACGCAGTTCTCCCGCCGCGCGATCGAGGTCTTCTTTCGCTTTGCCCAGCGCGCCGTGCCAGTAGATTGGCCAGGTCAGGTCGGTACCGATGTAGGAGTAGGCTACGGTTTTCACGCCATCAGCCAGCACGCCCGCTTCGCTCAGCGCGCCCATCCACAGTTCCCAGTCTTCGCCGCCCATGACGGTGACGGTGTTCTGAACTTCTTCTTCGGTTGCCGGCTCAATGCTGGCGGTGATGATCTGATCTTTGTTGGTATCGATCGCTTTAGAGGTGTAAACCTCACCGATTGGCTTCAGCGCTGAACGGACGATTTCA
Organism: Citrobacter sp. Cpo061; assembly: GCF_030332845.1. Taxonomy (NCBI): domain Bacteria; kingdom Pseudomonadati; phylum Pseudomonadota; class Gammaproteobacteria; order Enterobacterales; family Enterobacteriaceae; genus Citrobacter; species Citrobacter sp. Cpo061. Next base: position 75,049 of record NZ_JAOWHB010000033.1, on the reverse strand, counting down.
CCGGTTTTCGGCATTTTACGCACTGGGGAAGCCAGTGAGTAAACCACCAGGTCAATCTGACCCAGGTCTTCTTTGATCAGTTTGATCACTTCATCACGGCATTCGTCAGAGAACGCATCGCCGTTGATGCTTTTGGAGTACAGACCTTCACGCTTGGCCGCTTCGTCGAAAGCTGCAGAGTTATACCAGCCTGCGGAACCTGGTTTGGTATCCGTGCCCGGTTTTTCGAAAAATACGCCGATAGTGGCGGCACCGCTGCCAAAGGCGGCGGAAATTCTGGAAGCCAGACCGTAACCGGTGGAAGCACCGATCACCAGCACGCGAGACGGGCCGTTCTCGATTTTCCCGTTCTGCTTAACATACTCGATCTGCTTTTCCACGTTGACTTTGCAGCCAGTCGGATGGGTCGTTGTACAGATGAATCCACGAATTTTTGGTTTGATTATCATAATGATGGCTAATTAAGTTTGTATTTTCGCTGTCAAGTGCGCAATGACACCGTCTGTTCTGGCCTGCTTAACGCGATGGTTAACAAGCCCCCCACTACAATGGATCACGACATTATACAGAAAAGGAGCGCCAATACTGAATCTACCACTGATTTTAGACCTGACGCTGGTGCTACTCTGCGGATTTACGTTCCAGAACAATCTTCCAAAACGCGTCGATCAGCGGTTCATGCAGCCGCTTTTTCGGCGCGCAGACGCCAAGCTCGAACGGTGTTTTTTCGTCACTGCGCTCTAAAATCATCACGCGATTACGTACCGGCTCCGGGCTGTTTTCTAGCACCACTTCCGGCAGCAGCGCCACGCCGCAGCCCAGCGCCACCATTGAGACCATCGCTTCGTGGCCACCCACCGTGGCGTAAATCGATGGGTTGCTGATTTTGTGACGGCGGAACCACAGCTCGATACGGCGGCGTACCGGACCCTGATCGGCCATGATAAACGGCACCGTCGACCAGTCCGGCTTATCGACCGATACCTGATTTCGCACCGGGCAGGGCAGCGCCGGAGCGATCAACACAACTGTCAGATTCTCCAGCATCGAGAACGCCACCGCGCCAGGCAGCGTTTCGGGCTTACCGGCAATTGCTAGATCGGCTTCACCAGTGACCACTTTATCCATCGCATCGGCGGCGTCGCCGGTGGTGAGCTTAATTTCCACTGACGGATGCTCGGCGCGGAAACGGTCAAGGATTGGCGGCAGATGGCTGTAGGCGGCAGTTACCGAACAGAAGATATGCAGTTCTCCTGACAGCGACGGCCCTTGTTGATCGAGGGTGTGGCGTAACTGCTGGTACTGCAACAGCGTCTGTTGGGCAAACACGCGCAGCTCTTCACCTGCTTCGGTCAGTGTAACCGTGCGGTTATCGCGCACAAACAGCGGCTGGCCGAGGTCTTCTTCGAGGCGCTGAATCTGCCGGGAAAGCGTGGATGGGCTGACGTGCATTGCCCGCGCGCTGCGGCCAAAGTGACGACTTTCAGCCAAATGCAGGAACATTTTCAGATCGCGTAAATCCACAGACGAGCCTCCGATTTTCTACGTTGCATAAATTGCAATGTGACGTTGTGAATATATCAATTTCCGCAATAAATTTCCTGTTGTAATGTGGATTCAATCTCGCAAATACAAATCTGCGAACCGAATAATAAGCACCACAACACAACATCACGGAGTACACCATCATGGCTAACTACTTTAATACACTGAACCTGCGCCAGCAGCTGGCACAGCTGGGTAAATGTCGCTTTATGGGTCGCGACGAATTCGCCGATGGTGCGAGCTACCTTCAGGGTAAAAAAGTGGTCATCGTCGGCTGTGGCGCCCAGGGTCTGAACCAGGGCCTGAACATGCGTGACTCCGGTCTGGATATTTCCTACGCACTGCGTAAAGAAGCCATTGTTGAGAAGCGTGCTTCCTGGCGTAAAGCGACCGAAAACGGCTTCAAAGTGGGTACCTACGAAGAGCTGATCCCGCAGGCTGATCTGGTGGTTAACCTGACGCCGGACAAGCAGCACTCCGACGTTGTGCGTTCTGTACAGCCGCTGATGAAAGACGGTGCAGCGCTGGGTTACTCCCACGGCTTCAACATCGTGGAAGTTGGCGAGCAGATCCGTAAAGACATCACTGTTGTGATGGTGGCACCGAAATGTCCGGGTACAGAAGTGCGTGAAGAGTACAAACGTGGTTTCGGCGTACCGACCCTGATCGCCGTTCACCCGGAAAACGATCCGAAAGGCGAAGGCATGGCGATCGCTAAAGCCTGGGCTGCGGCTACTGGCGGTCACCGTGCGGGTGTGCTGGAGTCCTCCTTCGTTGCGGAAGTGAAATCTGACCTGATGGGTGAGCAGACTATCCTGTGCGGTATGCTGCAGGCCGGTTCTCTGCTGTGCTTCGATAAGCTGGTGGAAGAGGGTACTGACCCGGCATATGCTGAAAAACTGATTCAGTTCGGCTGGGAAACCATCACCGAAGCGCTGAAGCAGGGCGGCATCACTCTGATGATGGACCGTCTGTCTAACCCGGCGAAACTGCGTGCTTACGCGCTGTCCGAACAGCTGAAAGAGATCATGGCGCCGCTGTTCCAGAAACACATGGACGACATCATCTCCGGTGAATTCTCTTCCGGCATGATGGCTGACTGGGCCAACGACGATAAGAAACTGCTGACCTGGCGTGAAGAGACCGGCAAAACCGCGTTCGAAACCGCTGCCCAGTTCGACGGTAAAATCGGCGAGCAGGAATACTTTGATAAAGGCGTTCTGATGATTGCGATGGTGAAAGCGGGCGTTGAGCTGGCGTTCGAAACCATGGTGGATTCCGGCATCATCGAAGAATCTGCTTACTACGAATCACTGCACGAACTGCCGCTGATCGCCAACACTATTGCCCGTAAGCGTCTGTACGAAATGAACGTGGTTATCTCTGATACCGCAGAATACGGCAACTACCTGTTCTCTTACGCTTGCGTACCGCTGCTGAAAGAGTTCATGACCACCCTGCAGACCGGCGACCTGGGCAAAGCGATTGCTGAAGGCGCGGTAGACAACGCGCAACTGCGTGACGTGAACGATGCGATTCGCGGCCATGCTATCGAGAAAGTGGGCCAGAAACTGCGTGGCTACATGACCGATATGAAGCGCATTGCGGTCGCAGGATAATTCCTCATAGAGGAATGGCATATCAACAGCGCTTCGTAGGCCGGATAAGCGAAGCGCTATCCGGCAAAAAAAGCCCGGTGTTTAAACACCGGGCTTTCTATTAGTTACGGTACAGCACTTTAATGATGTGGTAACCGAACTGAGTGTGCAGCGGGCCGGTTGGCTCCAGCACAGGGCAGGAAAAGACCACTTTATCGAACGCCGGAACCATCTGGCCCTGGCGGAATTCGCCTAAATCACCGCCGCGTTTGCCTGATGGGCAGATGGAGTGTTTCTTCGCCAGTTTGCCGAAGTCGGCGCCGTTTTTAATCTGTTCCAGAAGATCCAGTGCCAGTTTCTCTTCTTTAACAAGGATATGCACTGCTGCTGCTGTTTTTGCCATGATCGTGCCTTGAGTGGGGTGGTTAAGGCTGGCTATACTACCACGCTGTTATTCTCCCCTCCCGACTTTCATGAGTGACCCTTTATGCGTTTGAACCCCGGACAACAACAAGCCGTCGAATTCGTCACCGGACCTTGCCTGGTGCTGGCGGGAGCGGGTTCCGGCAAGACGCGTGTTATCACCAACAAAATAGCCCATCTGATCCGTGAATGTGGCTATCAGGCACGACATATTGCGGCAGTGACCTTTACCAATAAGGCTGCGCGCGAGATGAAAGAGCGCGTGGCGCAAACGCTGGGTCGTAAAGAGGCGCGTGGGTTGATGATCTCCACCTTCCACACCCTGGGACTGGATATCATTAAGCGTGAATACGCGGCGCTGGGGATGAAGTCTAACTTCTCGTTGTTTGACGATACTGACCAGGTGGCCTTGCTTAAGGAACTGACCGAAGGGCTAATCGAAGACGATAAGCTTTTTCTCCAGCAGCTGATCTCGGCGATCTCCAACTGGAAAAACGATCTGATGACTCCGGCGCAGGCGGCAGCCAGCGCAAAGGGCGAGCGCGATCGTATTTTTGCCCACTGCTATGGTCTGTATGACGCGCATATGAAGGCGTGTAACGTCCTCGATTTTGACGATCTGATCCTGCTTCCCACGCTGCTGCTACAGCGCAATGAAGAAGTACGTGAGCGCTGGCAAAACAGAATCCGCTACCTGCTGGTGGATGAATATCAGGATACCAACACCAGCCAGTACGAGCTGGTGAAGTTGCTGGTAGGGAAACGTGCGCGCTTTACCGTCGTGGGCGATGACGATCAGTCGATCTACTCCTGGCGCGGCGCCCGTCCGCAGAACCTGGTACTGTTGAGCAAAGATTTTCCGGCTTTACAGGTGGTGAAGCTGGAGCAAAACTACCGTTCATCAGGTCGCATTCTTAAGGCGGCGAACATCCTCATTGCGAACAATCCACACGTCTTTGAAAAGCGGCTCTTTTCCGAGTTGGGTTACGGCGCTGAGCTGAAGGTGCTGAGCGCAAATAATGAAGAGCATGAAGCCGAACGTGTGACCGGTGAATTAATTGCCCATCACTTTGTGAACAAGACGCAATATAAAGACTACGCCATCCTTTATCGCGGCAACCATCAGTCGCGCGTGTTCGAAAAGTTTCTGATGCAGAACCGTATCCCGTACAAAATTTCCGGCGGAACGTCGTTCTTCTCGCGTCCGGAGATTAAAGATCTGCTGGCCTACCTGCGCGTGCTGAGCAACCCGGATGACGACAGCGCATTTTTGCGCATCGTAAACACGCCAAAGCGTGAAATCGGTCCAGCCACGCTGCAAAAGTTGGGTGAATGGGCGATGACGCGTAATAAAAGCCTGTTTACCGCCAGCTTTGATATGGGGCTTAGCCAGATACTGACCGGGCGCGGGTATGACTCTCTGACCCGCTTTACGCACTGGCTGGGTGAAATTCAGCGCCTGGCGGAGCGCGAACCGGTTGCCGCCGTGCGCGATCTGATCCACGGTATTGATTACGAATCCTGGCTGTATGAAACCTCGCCGAGCCAGAAAGCGGCTGAAATGCGTATGAAAAACGTCAATACGCTGTTCAGCTGGATGACGGAGATGCTGGAAGGCAGTGAGCTGGAAGAGCCGATGACCCTGACCCAGGTCGTTACCCGCTTTACTCTGCGCGACATGATGGAGCGTGGAGAGAGTGAAGAAGAGCTGGATCAGGTGCAGTTGATGACGCTGCATGCCTCAAAAGGGCTGGAGTTCCCGTACGTGTTTATGGTGGGAATGGAAGAAGGATTTTTGCCGCACCAGAGCAGTATCGATGAAGACAATATCGACGAAGAACGTCGTCTGGCTTACGTAGGGATTACGCGTGCACAGAAAGAACTCATCTTCACGCTGTGTAAAGAGCGTCGTCAGTACGGTGAGCTGGTGCGTCCGGAACCGAGTCGTTTCCTGCTGGAGCTGCCACAGGATGACGTTATCTGGGAACAAGAGCGTAAAGTGGTGAGCGCTGAGGAGCGGATGCAAAAAGGGCAGGCCAGCATCGCTAATATTCGGGCAATGATGGCGAAAGCCAAAGCGAAGTAGGTATTTTGTTGGCCGGATACGTGTAAACGCTATCCGGCAACCAACATCTAATGAACGTCCAGTGGCCAGTGGACATAGCTTTGCCACTGACTTTCCTGATCGATTAACTCTTTACCCAGCGGATGATGTTCCAGCCAGCCTTCTGGTAGCGTGACCGTCAGGTGCTCGTTTCTTGCATCCATTTGAATTTCCGGCACAAGATCGTCACGGCGACGGCTGGCGAAGATGATCGCCAAACGTAGCAAACGGCAAAGATGCTCCGCGATGCGCGGTGGCACTGCGTTTTGCTGGTGGAGCGAAGAGAGATCGACGGGATTAGTCTGATTGAGTAACAGCGTTGCTAGCAGTTTCTTTTGCGCAGGGGTAAAACCCGGGAGATCGAGATTGCGCACCAGATAAGCGGCATGCTGTGGTGCCTGTTTAAAATCAACGCTCAGGCCAATTTCATGCAGCTGACAGGCACTAATCAGTAGTTCGCGGCTAATCGGTTCAAGATGCCACTTTTTTTCTACCTGATCGAGAAATTTAGTCGCTAAATTAGCAACACGATGTGCTTGCTCTGTATCGACCATAAAGCGACGCTGGATATTGCGTAATGTGCGGCTACGAATATCCTGATCCACCGCCAGGTGCAGCATACCGTAGACCAGACCTTCACGTAATGCGCCGCCGGCCAGGGTCATGCATTGAATGTTCAGTTCGGTGAAAATAGCAATCAGAATGGCCAGCCCGCTGGGGAAAACCAGCGCACGTTCCAGCGTTAACCCTTCGATTTCCAGCTCTTCCAGACGACCGCAGTGAATGGCGCGCTGCTTAAGCTGCTGCAGTTTGGCCAACGTAATACGCTCATCCATACCCTGCGCCATCATGATTTCCTGCAACGCCTGGACAGTACCAGAGGCACCAACGCAAACTTTCCAGCCATGAAAACGCAGTTTGTCGGCGACCGGGCGCAGAACTTCACGTGCGGCCTTCTCTGCCTCGTCAAAGTTTTCCTGTGCCAGATTACGATCGGTAAAATAGCGTTCGAGCCAGGTGACGCAGCCCATCGACAGGCTGAACAGAGAGGTGGTTTGTGCGCCGGAACCGGTGACTAATTCAGTGCTGGCGCCACCAATATCCACAACCAGACGCTGATCGGCACCGCCGGTTGTATGGGCTACACCTTGATAAATCAGTCGCGCTTCTTCTTCACCGCTAATCACCTGGACAGGGCAGCCAAGGATCTCTTGCGCTTTGGCAATAAACACATCGGCATTTACGGCGATGCGTAATGTTGCCGTGGCGACCACCCGGATTTGTGGATGCGGAATATCCTGCAGACGTTCAGCAAACAGGCGCAAACATTGCCAGCCGCGCTCCATCGCTTCAACAGAGAGCTCGTTGTCACCGTTGAGTCCAGCGGCCAGACGCACTTTGCGTTTGATACGCGTGAGCGTCTGGATGCTTCCTGCCACCTCGCGTACAACCAGCATATGAAAACTATTCGAGCCGAGATCGATTGCTGCATACAGCGAAGTAGAATTCATACACTTCATCCTTCAACCTGTATCTGTGTTGGCTGCGTTCTCTCACCCGAATCACTTACTAAAGTAAGCTCATCGGGATTCGTTTTCTTGCCGCCTTGATACAGGCTGAATGATTTTGTGTATGGCATAACTTTTCTTAACCTGAACGACGACGATTACGAGGAGCACCACCGGTACGGCGTGGGCCATTGCCTGTACGCGGGCGCGTTAAGCGCAACGGCTTCGGCAGATCGGTCATCAGCGCATCCGGGTTATATTTGCTGACCGGAATCGAGTGGCCGATATAGGTCTCGATTGCGGGTAAATTCAGCGCGTACTCTTCACAGGCCAGGCTGATAGAGTGACCGCTTGCGCCAGCACGTCCGGTACGACCGATTCGGTGAACGTAATCTTCACAGTCATCCGGCAGGTCATAGTTAAATACGTGCGTTACGGCTGGAATATGCAGGCCACGCGCAGCGACATCCGTCGCAACGAGAATGTCGAGATCGCCACGGGTGAACTCATCAAGAATACGCAGACGTTTTTTCTGTGCTACGTCACCGGTCAGCAGACCGACGCGATGACCGTCCGCAGCAAGGCTGCCCCAGATATCTTCACAACGATGCTTGGTGTTAGCAAAAACAATGGCGCGATCTGGCCACTCTTCTTCAATCAGCGTTTGCAGCAAACGCATTTTCTCTTCGTTGGAAGGGTAGAAGAGCTCTTCTTTAATGCGGTGGCCAGTTTTCTGTTCCGGTTCGACTTCAACGTACTCAGCGTTATTCATCTGTTCGAACGCCAGTTCGCGAACGCGGTATGAGAGGGTTGCAGAAAACAGCATGTTCAGACGTTGGGTGGTTGGCGGCATACGACGGAACAGCCAACGGATATCTTTAATAAAGCCCAGATCGTACATACGATCGGCTTCATCCAGCACCACGACCTGAATCGCGCCCAGATTAATGTGGTTCTGTTTTGCATAGTCGATGAGACGACCGGTCGTGCCGATAAGAATATCGACGCCGCTTTCCAGCACTTTCAGCTGTTTATCGTAACCGTCGCCGCCATACGCCAGGCCTAATTTCAGACCAGTGGTCTGTGCCAGCGGCTCGGCATCTGCGTGGATCTGCACGGCTAACTCACGCGTTGGCGCCATAATTAACGCACGCGGTTGGTTCACCTTGCGATCGGCAATCGCGGGATGAGAGAGAAGATAATGAAACGTTGACGTCAGGAACGCCATCGTTTTTCCGGTACCGGTTTGCGCCTGCCCGGCAACATCACGACCAGCCAGCGTTAGCGGCAGCGCGAGGGCCTGAATGGGCGTACAGTTATGAAAGCCTTTATTTTCAAGGGCTTCTATCACCTTTGGGTGCAGGGCGAAGTCGGAAAACTTCTGTTCTGTTAAATGTGTTTTGCTCATAGTGTGGTAGAATATCAGCTTACTATTGCTTTACGAAAGCGTATCCGGTGAAATAAAGTCAACCTTTAGTTGGTTAATGCTACATCAACACGTCGTTGATTAATGCTACACCAATGCACCAGGCTTATTCCTGTGGAGTTATTATGAGCGATAAAATTATTCACCTGACTGACGACAGTTTTGACACGGATGTACTCAAAGCGGACGGAGCAATCCTCGTTGATTTCTGGGCAGAGTGGTGCGGTCCGTGCAAAATGATCGCTCCGATTCTGGATGAAATCGCTGACGAATATCAGGGCAAACTGACGGTTGCTAAACTGAACATTGACCAAAACCCAGGCACCGCGCCGAAGTATGGTATCCGTGGCATCCCGACCCTGCTGCTGTTTAAAAACGGCGAAGTTGCGGCGACGAAAGTCGGCGCGCTGTCCAAAGGTCAGTTGAAAGAATTCCTCGACGCTAATTTAGCGTAAGGAAGTCTCATGATCGGGCGACCCTACTTCGAAATGATTCGGATGACTGGACGCCCGACTTGAGTCGTGCTAAGTTAGTGTTGACTTCGTATTAAACATACCTTATTAAGTTTGAATCTAGTTATATCCAATACTTCCCGTTGTTTCTCGCGCGAGGAGTGGACAGATTCCTGGCTTGTCACTCAATCCGTCTTGTCGTTTCAGTTCTGCGTACTTTCCTGTGACCAGACAGCGAACAGACATGAGTTGATGGCCGTAAACAGGCATGGATGACCCTGCCATACCATTCACAACATTAAGTTCGAGATTTACCCCAAGTTTAAGAACTCACACCATTATGAATCTTACCGAATTAAAGAATACGCCGGTTTCTGAGCTGATCACTCTCGGCGAAAATATGGGCCTTGAAAACCTGGCTCGTATGCGCAAGCAGGACATTATTTTTGCCATCCTGAAGCAGCACGCAAAGAGTGGCGAAGATATCTTTGGTGACGGTGTGCTGGAGATATTGCAGGATGGATTTGGTTTCCTCCGCTCTGCAGACAGCTCCTACCTCGCCGGTCCTGATGACATCTACGTTTCTCCCAGCCAAATCCGCCGTTTCAACCTCCGCACTGGTGATACCATTTCTGGTAAGATTCGCCCGCCGAAAGAAGGTGAACGCTACTTTGCGCTGTTGAAAGTTAACGAAGTTAACTACGACAAACCAGAAAACGCCCGTAACAAAATCCTCTTTGAGAACTTAACGCCTCTGCACGCAAACTCTCGTCTGCGTATGGAACGTGGTAACGGTTCTACTGAAGACTTAACGGCGCGTGTACTGGATCTGGCATCGCCGATCGGTCGTGGCCAACGTGGTCTGATTGTTGCTCCGCCGAAAGCGGGTAAAACCATGCTGCTGCAGAACATCGCGCAGAGCATTGCATACAATCATCCTGACTGCGTGCTGATGGTGCTGCTGATTGACGAACGTCCGGAAGAAGTTACCGAGATGCAGCGTCTGGTGAAAGGTGAAGTGGTTGCCTCTACCTTTGACGAACCTGCCTCCCGCCACGTTCAGGTTGCGGAAATGGTTATCGAGAAGGCGAAACGTCTGGTTGAACACAAGAAAGACGTTATCATTCTGCTTGACTCCATCACCCGTCTGGCGCGTGCATATAACACCGTGGTTCCGGCTTCCGGTAAAGTACTGACCGGTGGTGTAGACGCCAACGCCCTGCATCGTCCGAAGCGTTTCTTTGGTGCTGCACGTAACGTGGAAGAGGGCGGTAGCCTGACCATCATCGCGACTGCGCTGATTGATACCGGCTCTAAAATGGATGAAGTTATCTACGAAGAGTTTAAAGGTACCGGCAACATGGAACTGCATCTCTCTCGTAAGATTGCTGAAAAACGCGTCTTCCCGGCTATCGACTACAACCGTTCCGGTACTCGTAAAGAAGAGCTGCTCACCACCCAGGAAGAGCTGCAGAAAATGTGGATCCTGCGCAAAATCATCCATCCGATGGGTGAAATCGACGCAATGGAATTCCTCATTAACAAACTGGCGATGACCAAGACCAATGACGACTTCTTCGATATGATGAAGCGTTCCTGATTCGGGCATCATCTGAAAACGCCACGTTTTTACGTGGCGTTTTGCTTTTGTGGATGTAATCTTAACGACACAATAATAATCCGGTATGACATACCGCCTGGCGACGAAGGGTTGTAATTCGTATTTTGTGGTTAATAATCATACAGAACCACCTGATATGGAATCGGGTTTCTCTTCTGAATAATCGCCTGGATGGTTATACTTCATATATTGATATTCTTTGAGAGTATGTATAGTGAATTTACTGACAGCAAGTACTGATCTCATCAGTATTTTTTTATTCACAACGCTGTTTCTTTTCTTTGCCCGTAAGGTTGCGAAAAAGATAGGATTGGTGGATAAACCCAACTTCCGCAAACGTCATCAGGGACTGATTCCGTTGGTTGGGGGGATTTCGGTTTACGCAGGCATTTGCTTTACGTTCCTCATCGCCGATTATTATATCCCGCATGCAACTCTCTACCTGGCTTGTGCCGGTGTACTGGTGTTTATCGGTGCGCTGGACGACCGCTTTGATATCAGTGTAAAAATCCGTGCGACCATCCAGGCTATCATCGGCATCATTATGATGGCGGTAGGTAAGCTCTATCTGTTGAGCCTTGGGTTCATTTTTGGCCCTTGGGAAATGGTGCTCGGTCCTTTTGGCTATTTCCTTACCCTTTTCGCCGTTTGGGCTGCAATTAACGCCTTTAACATGGTGGATGGGATTGATGGTCTGTTAGGCGGGCTATCCAGCGTATCATTCGCCGCAATGGGGCTTATCTTGTGGTTTGACGGCCAGACAAGCCTGGCTATCTGGTGTTTTGCCATGATCGCCGCCATTCTGCCTTACATCATGCTGAACCTGGGTATTCTCGGACGTCGCTATAAGGTCTTTATGGGTGATGCGGGGAGTACGCTGATTGGCTTTACGGTCATCTGGATCCTGCTGGAGACCACTCAAGGTAAAACGCATCCTATTAGCCCGGTCACCGCACTGTGGATTATTGCCATTCCGTTAATGGATATGGTTGCGATCATGTATCGTCGTTTACGTAAAGGTATGAGCCCTTTCTCCCCGGACCGCCAACATATTCACCATTTAATTATGCGCGCCGGGTTTACTTCCCGACAGGCTTTTGTCCTGATTACGCTGGCTGCTGCGATCCTGGCTTCTATCGGCGTGTTGGCTGAATATTCTCGGGTCGTTCCGGAATGGGTGATGCTGGTGCTCTTTTTACTGGCATTTGTCTTGTATGACTATTGTATTAAACGTGCCTGGAAGGTAGCGAGATTTATCAAACGCTGGAAGCGCAAGTTGCGTAGAAACCGTGACAGTAAACCAAACTTAACCAAATAAATTGAGGGTACGATGACACAACCATTACCGGGGGAACATGCCATGAGCGCTGAAAATGAACTGGACATCCGTGGGTTGTTTCGTACTTTGTGGACAGGGAAGGTGTGGATCGTCGGTATGGCTCTCGCCTTCGCGTTAGTCGCTCTCGCCTATACGTTTTTTGCTCGTCAGGAGTGGAGCGCGACGGCGATTTCAGACAGGCCAACGGTTAATATGTTGGGCGGCTATTACTCTCAGCAGCAGTTCTTACGTAACCTGGACATCAAGGCCAGTCTCGCATCTGCGGATCAGCCGTCAGTGATGGATGAGGCCTATAAAGAATTTATCATGCAGCTTGCCTCATGGGATACGCGCCGTGAATTCTGGCAGCAGACTGATTACTACAAGCAACGTATGGTGGGGAACAGTAAAGCCGATGCGGCGATGCTGGATGAACTGATTAATAACATTCAGTTTATGCCCGGCGATGCGGTTCGTAATACCAATGACAGCGTGAAGCTGATTGCCGAAACGGCACCTGATGCCAACAATCTGTTGCGTCAGTACGTCGCGTTTGCCAGCCAGCGTGCGGCGCGTCATCTGAACGACGAGTTAAAGGGAGCCTGGGCTGCGCGCACTGTGCAGATGAAGGCGCAGGTTAAACGCCAGGAAGAAGTGGCGAAATCGATTTTCTCTCGCCGAGTTCACAACATTGAGCAGGCTCTCAAAATTGCTGAACAGCATAATATTTCGCGTACTTCCACTGACGTTCCGGCTGAAGAGCTACCCGATTCTGAACTGTTTTTGCTTGGACGTCCTATGCTGCAGGCGCGACTCGAAAACCTGCAATCTGTTGGTCCCGATTTCGATCTGGACTACTTCCAAAACCGAGCCATGCTTAACACACTGAACGTTGGGCCAACTCTGGATCCGCGTTTTCAGACCTATCGTTATTTGCGTACGCCGGAGGAACCGGTAAAACGTGACAGCCCTCGTCGTGCCTTCCTGATGATTATGTGGGGCATCGTTGGGGCTCTGATCGGTGCTGGTGTCGCGTTAACCCGTCGCCGCACGATTTAGCAATATCGTTGCAGTGAGGGGCTGGGCCCTCACTGCCAATCCGAAGAGAATCGATGTGAAAGTACTGACTGTATTTGGCACGCGACCGGAGGCCATAAAAATGGCACCTCTGGTTCATGCGCTGGCAAAAGATCCTGATTTTGAGGCAAAAGTTTGCGTCACGGCGCAGCATCGGGAGATGCTCGATCAGGTGTTGAACCTCTTTTCCATTGTACCTGACTACGATCTCAATATTATGCAGCCAGGTCAGGGACTAACAGAAATTACCTGCCGAATACTGGAAGGATTAAAGCCAATTCTGGCTGATTTTAAACCTGACGTTGTGTTAGTTCACGGCGATACCACAACCACCATTGCTACTAGCCTGGCCGCGTTCTATCAGCGCATCCCGGTAGGGCATGTGGAGGCAGGCTTACGTACAGGCGATCTCTACTCTCCCTGGCCGGAAGAGGCGAACCGTACGCTGACCGGGCATCTGGCGATGTATCATTTTGCACCAACAGAAAACTCGCGCCAAAACCTGTTACGGGAAAACATTTCTGATAGCCGTATCTTCGTTACAGGTAATACGGTTATTGATGCGTTGATCTGGGTACGCGATCGCGTTCTGGCGAGTGATGCATTACGAGCTGAACTGGCAGAGCATTACCCATTCCTGAGCTCGGATAAAAAGATGATACTGGTGACCGGTCATCGTCGGGAAAGCTTCGGTCGTGGTTTTGAACACATTTGTCATGCGCTGGCGGAAATTGCCGCGGCCAATCAGAACGTACAGATTGTCTATCCGGTGCACCTGAATCCTAACGTCAGCGAACCGGTTAATCGCATTCTGGGTCACGTTGAAAACGTCATCCTGATTGAACCGCAGGATTACATGCCGTTTGTCTGGCTGATGAATCACGCCTGGCTGATCCTTACCGACTCTGGCGGGATTCAGGAAGAAGCCCCATCTCTGGGGAAACCGGTACTGGTGATGCGCGAAACGACGGAACGTCCGGAAGCGATTACTGCAGGCACAGTACGTCTGGTAGGGACCGACCCGCAGCGTATTGTCGAAGAAGTCACGCGTTTGCTGCATGACGACAATGAATATCAGACCATGAGCCGCGCCCATAATCCGTATGGTGACGGGCAGGCATGTGGCCGCATTTTACACGCGTTAAAAAATAATCGGATATCGCTATGAGTTTTACGACCATTTCTGTCATTGGGCTGGGTTATATCGGACTGCCGACGGCGGCTGCCTTTGCTTCCCGTCAAAAGCATGTGATTGGCGTAGATGTAAATCAACACGCGGTGGATACCATTAATCGCGGTGAAATTCATATCGTTGAGCCAGATTTGGGCGCCGTGGTGAAAACGGCGGTCGAAAATGGATTTCTGCGTGCGACCACAACCCCTGTAGATGCGGATGCCTATCTGATTGCTGTGCCTACTCCGTTTAAGGGGGAGCACGAACCCGATATGGTTTATGTGGAAGCCGCGGCTAAATCTCTTGCACCGGTGCTGAAAAAAGGCGCGTTGGTGATCCTTGAATCGACGTCGCCTGTCGGGGCCACTGAACAGATGGCCACATGGCTGGCTGAAATGCGTCCTGACCTGAGTTTCCCGCAGCAAGTCGGTGAACACGCGGACGTTAACATTGCTTATTGCCCAGAGCGCGTGCTGCCGGGCCAGGTGATGGTTGAACTGATTAAAAACGACCGCGTGATTGGGGGAATGACCTCCGTCTGTTCCGCGCGTGCTAGCGAACTGTACAACATTTTCCTGGAGGGCGAATGTGTCGTGACCAACGCCCGTACGGCGGAAATGTGCAAACTGACTGAAAATAGCTTCCGCGACGTCAATATCGCCTTCGCCAATGAGCTGTCGCTGATTTGCGCCGATCAGGGGATCAACGTCTGGGAACTGATTCGACTGGCAAATCGCCATCCGCGCGTGAATATTTTACAACCGGGTCCGGGGGTTGGCGGGCACTGTATCGCGGTTGATCCGTGGTTTATCGTGGCGCAGAACCCGCAGCAGGCGAAATTGATTCGCACCGCGCGTGAGGTAAACGACGGTAAACCTCATTGGGTGGTTGATCAGGTAAAAGCTGCCGTGGCCGACTGTCTGGCGGATACCAATAAACGGGCCAGCGAAGTGAACATTGCCTGTTTTGGTCTGGCATTTAAACCGAATATTGATGACTTACGTGAAAGCCCGGCGATGGGAATTGCGCAAAGCATCGCGCATTGGCACAAAGGCGAAACATTGGTGGTGGAACCGAACATCCATCAACTGCCGAAAAAACTGGACGGTCTGTGCCAACTGGCAGCGCTGGACGATGCCCTGGCTAGCGCCGATGTGCTGGTCTTGCTGGTCGACCATAATGAATTTAAAGCCATTAAAGGCGATGCGGTTCACCAGCAATATATCGTTGATACCAAAGGGGTCTGGCGCTAATGAAACGAATTCTGGTTACCGGTGGAGCGGGATTCATCGGCTCGGCGGTTGTACGGCATATCATTCAGGAGACTCAGGATGCGGCAATTGTGGTCGATAAGCTGACCTATGCCGGAAACCTGATGTCGCTGGAGCCGGTTGCACAGAATCCTCGTTTTACCTTTGAGAAAGTCGATATCTGCGATCGAGCTTCGCTCGACAGGGTGTTTCAACACTATCAGCCGGACTGCGTGATGCATCTGGCGGCAGAAAGCCACGTCGATCGCTCAATTGATGGTCCGGCCGCCTTTATCGAAACTAACATCGTGGGAACCTACACGCTGTTGGAAGCGGCGCGCGCTTACTGGAGTGATTTAACCAGCGAGAAAAAATCAGCGTTTCGTTTCCACCATATCTCGACTGACGAGGTGTATGGCGACCTGCATTCTACGGATGATTTCTTCACTGAAACCACACCGTATGCACCGAGCAGCCCTTATTCCGCGTCGAAAGCCAGCAGCGATCATCTGGTTCGCGCCTGGCTGCGTACCTACGGTCTGCCAACGCTGATAACCAACTGTTCTAACAACTATGGTCCGTACCATTTCCCGGAAAAACTGATTCCGCTGATGATCCTCAACGCATTGGCGGGGAAGCCGTTGCCGGTTTACGGCAATGGGCAACAGATCCGTGATTGGTTGTATGTAGAAGATCACGCCAGGGCGCTCTATTGTGTGGCGACAACGGGCGCGGTGGGAGAAACCTATAATATCGGTGGCCATAACGAGCGTAAAAACCTGGAAGTTGTCGAAACGGTTTGCAGCCTGTTGGAAGAGCTGGCACCGCAAAAGCCGCAGGGTATCGCGCAGTACCGCGACTTGATCGCTTTTGTGGACGATCGCCCGGGTCATGATTTGCGTTATGCCATTGACGCGTCGAAAATTGCGCGTGAACTAGGCTGGATGCCGCAAGAAACGTTTGAAAGCGGAATGCGCAAAACCGTGCAGTGGTATCTGGCTAATCAGGCATGGTGGAAACCCGTGCAGGACGGCAGTTACCAGGGCGAACGTTTAGGTCTGAAGGGCTAACAGCCTGGTTTTGGCTCCCGGAGGAGACAACGCATGAAAGGTATCATTCTGGCGGGTGGCTCAGGTACTCGCCTGTATCCCATTACGCGTGGCGTATCGAAGCAGCTATTGCCTATTTACGATAAGCCGATGATTTACTACCCGTTATCAGTATTGATGCTGGCGGGAATTCGCGAAATCCTGATTATCACTACACCGGAAGATAAAGGCTATTTCCAGCGCTTACTGGGCGATGGATCTGAGTTCGGCATTGAATTGCACTATGCTGAGCAACCCAGTCCGGATGGATTAGCACAGGCGTTTATCATTGGTGAAACGTTCCTTAACGGGGAACCATCATGTCTGGTGTTAGGAGACAATATCTTCTTTGGTCAGGGATTCAGTCCAAAACTGCGTCATGTAGCCGCCAGAACACAAGGCGCGACGGTGTTTGGTTACCAGGTGATGGATCCTGAACGTTTTGGTGTCGTGGAGTTTGACGACAATTTTCGAGCTATCTCGCTGGAAGAGAAGCCGAAAGCACCAAAATCAAACTGGGCGGTGACCGGTCTCTATTTCTATGACAGCAAGGTGGTGGAATACGCAAAACGCGTAAAACCTTCTGAGCGTGGGGAGCTGGAGATTACGTCTATCAACCAGATGTATCTTGATGACGGACATCTGACGGTAGAATTGCTCGGGCGTGGCTTTGCCTGGCTGGATACCGGTACGCACGACAGTCTTATCGAAGCGAGTACTTTTGTGCAGACGGTGGAAAAACGCCAGGGCTTTAAAATAGCCTGTCTGGAAGAAATCGCCTGGCGTAACGGTTGGCTGGATGACGAAGGCGTGAAGCGTGCTGCCAGTTCACTGGCCAAAACGGGTTATGGTCAATACCTGCTGGAGCTGCTCCGTGCTCGTCCACGCCAGTATTGAGCCGCTTAGCTGGGAAAATACGTTCTTTGGCGTGAATAGCGCCATTGTGCGTTTTGACCAACACGCGCCGGTTCTGACTGCGGATATGTTGCAGCCCTGGTCGCGGGTACAGGCAAAAATTCCTGCCGCCAATACCCATGAATTAGACGCCCTGCAACAGTTGGGCTTCTCACTGGTTGAAGGTGAAGTGGATTTTGTGCTGCCGGTGATGTGTGCGCATGGCGACCCCGGTGCGCAGACCGCACAAACTACGGATATCCCTGCATTACGCCAACTGGCAGGACAGGCGTTCGCGCAAAGTCGTTTTCGCGCCCCATGGTATGCAGCAGATGCCAGCGCGCGTTTTTACGCGCAGTGGATTGAAAACGCGGTGCTGGGGACATTCGATCATCAATGCCTCGTTTTTCGTACACCAACAGGTGATATTCGTGGCTATGTCTCGCTGCGTGAACTGAATGCGACCGATGCGCGAATTGGCCTGCTGGCCGGGCGTGGGGTGGGAGCAGAACTGATGCAGGCTGCCCTTTGCTGGGCGCAGGCTCGCGGTAAAACAACATTGCGCGTGGCGACCCAAATGGGCAATACCGCCGCGCTTAAACGTTATATACACAGTGGTGCGAATGTGGAAAGCACCGCGTATTGGTTATACAGGTGACACGATGATTCCATTTAACGCACCGCCGGTGGTGGGCACTGAACTCGATTACATGCAGTCTGCGATGAACAGCGGCAAACTGTGTGGCGACGGTGGTTTTACCCGTCGCTGCCAACAGTGGCTGGAACAGCATTTTGGCAGCGAGAAAGTATTGCTGACGCCTTCCTGCACCGCATCGCTTGAGATGGCGGCATTGCTGCTGGATATCCAGCCTGGCGATGAAGTCATTATGCCGAGCTATACGTTTGTCTCCACGGCCAATGCTTTCGTGCTGCGCGGCGCGAAAATTGTCTTTGTTGATATCCGGCCGGATACCATGAACATTGACGAAACGCTGATTGAAGCGGCGATCACCGACAAGACCCGCGCTATCGTTCCGGTGCATTACGCGGGCGTAGCCTGTGAAATGGATACCATCATGGCGCTGGCGACCAAACATAACCTGTTTGTCGTGGAAGATGCGGCCCAGGGCGTCATGTCGACTTACAAAGGTCGGGCGCTGGGGACGATTGGTCACATCGGTTGCTTTAGCTTCCATGAGACCAAAAACTATACCGCAGGCGGTGAAGGTGGTGCGACGCTGATTAATGATAAAAAATTAGTCGAACGTGCAGAGATCATCCGTGAAAAAGGAACTAACCGCAGCCAGTTTTTCCGCGGTCAGGTGGATAAGTATACCTGGCGTGATATTGGCTCCAGCTATCTGATGTCCGATCTGCAGGCTGCCTATCTGTGGGCACAACTGGAAGCGGCTGACCGTATTAACCAGCAGCGTCTGGCGCTGTGGCAGAACTACTATGATGCTCTCGAACCGCTGGCGCGTACCGGACGCATTGATCTGCCTTCTGTCCCGGAAAACTGCGTGCAGAATGCCCATATGTTTTATATCAAGCTGCGCGATATCGACGATCGCACGGCGTTGATTAACTTCTTGAAAGAAGCTGAAATTATGGCGGTGTTCCACTATATCCCGCTACATGATTGTCCGGCTGGCGATAAATTCGGCGTATTTGCCGGTGTTGATCGTTTCACCACTAAAGAGAGCGAGCGTTTGCTGCGCTTGCCGTTGTTTTACAACCTGTCGCCAGTAAACCAGCGAACGGTCATTTCGACCTTACTCAACTACTTCGCCTGATATGTCGCTTGCTAAAGCGTCCTTATGGACGGCAGCCAGTACGCTGGTAAAAATTGGTGCAGGTTTGCTGGTCGTGAAGCTGCTGGCGGTGTCGTTTGGCCCGGCAGGCGTGGGGCAGGCGGGTAACTTCCGCCAGATGGTCACCGTGCTTGGTGTCCTGGCGGGGGCTGGCATTTTCAACGGCGTCACGAAATATGTTGCGCAGCACCATGACGATCCGACCTGGCTCCGTAAGGTAGTCGGTACATCTTCCGCGATGGTGCTGGGATTCTCTACGCTGATGGCGGTGATTTTTCTGCTGGCGGCCGCGCCAATCAGTCAGGGATTGTTTGGCCATACTCATTATCAGGGGCTGGTAAGACTGGTTGCGCTGGTGCAGATGGGTATTGCCTGGGCGAACCTGCTGCTGGCGTTGATGAAGGGCTTTCGCGATGCGGCGGGTAACGCGCTGTCGCTGATTGTGGGTAGCCTGGTGGGTGTGGTGGCCTATTATGGCTGTTATCGCCTGGGAGGGTATGAAGGCGCTTTGCTGGGACTGGCGTTAGTGCCCGCGTTGGTCGTTATCCCCGCCGCTATTATGCTGATTAAGCGTGGGGCAATTCCCCTGCATTACCTGAAACCCTCGTGGGATAACGGTCTGGCTGGACAGCTAAGCAAGTTTACCCTGATGGCGCTGATTACCTCCGTAACGCTGCCTGTGGCATACGTGATGATGCGAAACCTGCTGGCGGCGCAGTACAGTTGGGATGATGTGGGGATTTGGCAGGGAGTAAGCAGTATCTCTGATGCTTATCTGCAATTCATTACCGCCTCATTCAGCGTTTACTTGCTTCCGACGTTGTCTCGACTGACCGAAAAGCGCGACATTAAGCGCGAGGTGGTTAAGTCGCTGAAGTTCGTGTTACCGGCGGTTGCCGCAGCGAGCTTTACTGTTTGGTTGCTGCGTGATTTTGCGATCTGGCTGCTTTTCTCCGCAAAATTCACCGCCATGCGCGATCTGTTTGCCTGGCAACTGGTCGGCGATGTACTGAAAGTTGGGGCGTATGTCTTTGGGTATCTGGTGATCGCGAAAGCATCGCTGCGGTTTTATATTTTGGCTGAAATTAGCCAGTTCATGTTATTGACGGTGTTTGCTCACTGGCTGATCCCTGCACACGGTGCGCTGGGAGCGGCACAGGCTTATATGGCAACGTACATCGTCTATTTTTCTCTTTGTTGTGGCGTGTTTTTACTCTGGCGTAGGCGGGCATGACTGTACTGATTCACGTTCTGGGATCGGATATCCCTCATCATAACCAAACCGTGTTGCGGTTTTTCAACGACTCGCTGGCCGCGACGAGCGAGCATGCGCGCACGTTTATGGTTGCCGGTCAGGATGCGGGACTCAGTGAGAGCTGCCCGGCGTTATCGCTAAGCTTCTACAGCGGGAAAAAGGCGCTTGCTGACGCTGTGATCGCGAAAGCAAAAGCGGATCGCCAACAGCGTTTCTTCTTCCACGGTCAGTTCAACACCAGCCTGTGGCTGGCGCTGCTGAGTGGCGGGATTAAACCGGCGCAGTTTTACTGGCATATCTGGGGCGCTGATTTATACGAAGTCTCCAGTGGACTGAAATTCCGCCTGTTTTACCCGATTCGCCGCATGGCGCAGAATCGTGTGGGCTGCGTGTTTGCCACACGGGGCGATTTACGTTATTTCGCCGAGCAACATCCCCGTGTGCGGGGTGAGTTGCTCTATTTCCCAACGCGAATGGATCCTTCACTCAATAACATGAGCAATGATTGCCAGCGCAGCGGCAAGATGACGGTGCTGGTTGGCAACTCTGGCGATCGCAGCAATGAGCATGTTGCCGCGCTTCGCGCCGTCCATCAGCAGTTTGGCGACACGGTGAATGTGATTGTGCCGATGGGTTATCCCGCCAATAATGCGGCCTATATCGACGAGGTTCGCCAGGCTGGCCTGGCGTTATTTAGCGCTGATAATCTGCAAATTTTGAGTGAAAAGCTGGAATTTGACGCTTATCTCGCGTTATTGCGTCAATGCGATTTGGGTTACTTTATTTTTGCCCGTCAACAGGGAATCGGTACACTGTGTTTACTGATCCAGGCGGGTATCCCATGCGTGCTCAACCGTGAAAATCCCTTCTGGCAGGATATGGTGGAACAAAATCTTCCGGTGTTATTTACCACTGATGATCTCAATGAAGGCGTCGTACGTGAAGCGCAGCGCCAGTTGGCATCGGTAGATAAAAATACTATTACCTTCTTTAGCCCGAATTATCTGCAGCCGTGGCACAACGCGCTTCGCATTGCTTCAGGAGAAACCGTATGAGCCTGATGCAATTCAGCGGTCTTCTGGTGGTCTGGCTGCTCTCCACCTTGTTTATCGCCACGCTGACCTGGTTTGAGTTCCGCCGCGTGCGTTTTAACTTCAATGTTTTCTTCTCATTGTTGTTCTTGCTGACGTTCTTCTTCGGATTCCCGTTAACCAGCATCCTGGTATTCCGCTTTGATGTGGCAGTGGCTCCGCCGGAGATCCTACTGCAGGCCTTGCTGTCAGCCGCCTGTTTCTATGCCGTCTACTACGTGACGTATAAAACGCGCTTACGCAAACGAGTAGATGATAAGCCGCGCAGGCCGCTGTTTACCATCAATCGCGTTGAAGCCCATTTGACCTGGGTTATCCTGATGGCGATTGCGCTGGTGAGCGTGGGCATCTTCTTTATGCACAACGGATTCCTGCTGTTCAGACTGCAATCCTATAGCCAGATTTTTTCCAGTGAAGTCTCTGGCGTCGCTCTGAAGCGTTTCTTCTACTTCTTCATTCCGGCAATGCTGGTGGTTTATTTCCTGCGTCAGGACAGCAAAGCGTGGGTGTTCTTCCTCGTGAGTACCGTCGCATTTGGTTTGCTGACCTATATGATTGTGGGTGGGACGCGCGCCAATATCATTATCGCGTTTGCCATCTTCTTATTTATCGGCATTATTCGCGGCTGGATTTCGCTGTGGATGTTGGCCGCTGCAGGCGTGTTGGGCATTGTCGGGATGTTCTGGCTGGCGTTGAAGCGCTACGGAATGAGCGTTAGCGGCGATGAGGCGTTCTATACGTTCCTGTACCTTACGCGCGACACCTTCTCACCGTGGGAGAACCTGGCGCTATTGCTGCAGAATTACCACAATATTGAGTTCCAGGGGCTGGCGCCGATCGTCCGTGACTTCTACGTCTTTATTCCCTCCTGGCTGTGGCCTGGGCGGCCGAGTATTGTACTCAACTCAGCGAACTACTTTACCTGGGAAGTGTTGAACAACCACTCAGGACTGGCGATTTCGCCGACGTTAATTGGTTCACTGGTGGTGATGGGCGGGGCGCTGTTTATACCATTAGGCGCGATTGTTGTTGGGCTCATCATCAAGTGGTTCGACTGGCTGTATGAGCTTGGCAATCGCGAAACCAATCGCTATAAGGCGGCGATTTTGCACAGTTTCTGTTTTGGCGCCATTTTCAATATGATCGTTTTGGCACGTGAAGGGCTGGATTCGTTTGTCTCACGAGTGGTCTTTTTCCTCGTGATTTTCGGCGTTTGCCTACTGGTGGCAAAATTGTTGTTCTGGCTGTTTGATAGCGCGGGACTCATTCATAAACGAATCAAATCGCTGCCCCAGGCACAGATTGAAGGATCGTAATGACAGATAACACAACTGCGCCGCTGTATTCGCTGCGCGGATTACAACTGATTGGCTGGCGCGATATGCAACATGCGCTGAATTACCTGTTTGCCGAAGGACACCTCAGGTCAGGAACGCTGGTGGCTATTAACGCTGAGAAGATGCTGACAGCAGAAGATAATCCTGAAGTGAGGGAGCTGATCAATGCCGCGGAGTTCAAGTATGCGGATGGGATTAGCGTGGTGCGTTCGGTGCGCAAAAAATTCCCACAGGCGCAGGTTTCACGCGTGGCCGGAGCTGACCTTTGGGAAGCACTGATGGCGCGAGCTGGGCAAAACGGAACGCCTGTTTTCCTGGTTGGTGGCAAGCCTGAAGTTCTGGCACAAACAGAAGCAAAACTACGTGCGCAGTGGCGCGTGAACATTGTGGGTAGTCAGGACGGTTATTTTACCCCAGAGCAGCGTCAGGCGTTGTTTGAGCGTATTCACGCCAGCGGTGCGCAAATTGTGACGGTGGCGATGGGCTCGCCAAAACAAGAGATCTTTATGCGTGATTGCCGCAAGACTCACCCTGACGCGCTGTATATGGGCGTAGGGGGCACCTACGACGTCTTTACCGGTCACGTTAAGCGTGCGCCTAAAATCTGGCAAAATCTGGGGCTGGAGTGGCTGTATCGCTTATTGTCGCAGCCGAGCCGTATTACTCGGCAACTTCGCTTATTACGCTATCTCCGCTGGCACTATACCGGCAATCTCTGACGCCCTCTCTCCTCTGATAAGTAGCGTGATCTGCTAATTACGCTACTTATTCACAACATAATCGCTGCTTTCTCGCACAATCTATTCATTTTTTGAATGCTTTAATTGCCATTTAAGCGATTTTAGGAAACCATTCGCAACAATCATTGCAGTGCCGTGGTGTTTTTGGCGCCAACCGTAAAGCGGTCGGTGCCGCATGGCCTGTTATGGCATAACAAGATGTACCCATAACGAGAACCGGTAATACCGGACAGCATGCAAACACATCAAGAGGATTTATGGCTGAGAACAAACCTGAGCTACAGCGTGGGCTGGAGGCTCGTCACAT
Source organism: Citrobacter sp. Cpo061 (assembly GCF_030332845.1). Classification (NCBI taxonomy): domain Bacteria; kingdom Pseudomonadati; phylum Pseudomonadota; class Gammaproteobacteria; order Enterobacterales; family Enterobacteriaceae; genus Citrobacter; species Citrobacter sp. Cpo061. The sequence goes on along the minus strand of NZ_JAOWHB010000033.1, from coordinate 51,030 downwards.
CGAATTAATTGCCCTTGGGGGCACTATTGGCGTTGGGCTATTTATGGGGGCCGCCAGTACCCTTAAATGGGCGGGACCTTCGGTTCTGCTGGCGTATATCGTCGCCGGGCTGTTCGTGTTTTTCATTATGCGTTCTATGGGGGAGATGTTATTCCTCGAGCCGGTTGCAGGTTCATTCGCTGTTTACGCTCACCGTTATATGAGCCCCTTCTTTGGCTATCTCACCGCCTGGTCATACTGGTTTATGTGGATGGCGGTGGGGATCTCAGAGATTACCGCCATCGGGGTGTATGTGCAGTTCTGGTTTCCGGAAATGGCGCAATGGATACCCGCACTGATCGCGGTCGGACTGGTTGCGTTGGCAAACCTCGCTGCGGTTCGCCTGTATGGTGAAATTGAGTTCTGGTTTGCCATGATCAAAGTGACCACCATCATTGTGATGATTGTCATTGGGGTTGGGGTGATTTTCTTCGGCTTCGGCAATGGCGGCCAGGCGATTGGTTTTGGCAACCTGACCGAGCACGGTGGCTTCTTTGCTGGGGGCTGGAAGGGCTTCCTGACGGCATTGTGTATTGTTGTGGCGTCTTACCAGGGCGTGGAGCTGATCGGCATCACTGCAGGGGAAGCGAAGAATCCACAGGTCACGCTGCGTAGCGCGGTGGGTAAGGTGCTGTGGCGCATTCTGATTTTCTACGTTGGTGCGATTTTTGTCATCGTCACTATTTTCCCGTGGAATGAGATTGGCAGCAACGGTAGCCCGTTTGTTCTCACCTTTGCCAAGATTGGTATTACTGCTGCGGCAGGGATTATTAACTTTGTGGTGCTGACGGCGGCGCTGTCTGGCTGTAACAGCGGCATGTACAGCTGTGGGCGTATGCTCTACGCGCTGGCAAAGAATCGCCAGCTTCCTGCCGTTGTTGGAAAAGTATCACGCCATGGCGTGCCGGTTGCCGGAGTGGCTATTTCTATCGCGATCCTGCTGATTGGCTCATGCCTGAACTACATCATTCCTAACCCGCAGCGCGTGTTTGTTTATGTCTATAGTGCCAGCGTGTTGCCGGGGATGGTGCCGTGGTTTGTGATCCTGATAAGCCAGCTGCGTTTCCGTCAGGCGCATAAAGCGGCGATTGCCAGTCATCCATTCCGCTCCATTCTGTTCCCGTGGGCGAATTATTTGACGATGGCGTTCCTGATTTGCGTATTAATTGGCATGTACTTTAATGAAGATACCCGAATGTCGCTTTTTGTTGGCATGGGTTTCTTACTGGCCGTGACGCTCATTTATAAGGTTTTTGGTCTGAATCGTCATGGCACAGCCCATAAATTGCGGGAATAAGCGACAAAACGCACAAACCATGACCAAACGATAATTTATTTTAAAAAAGCACTAGACAGAAGACCGAGACCTCCGTAATATCCAGCCCCGCAACGGCGCTAAGCGCCCGTAGCTCAGCTGGATAGAGCGCTGCCCTCCGGAGGCAGAGGTCTCAGGTTCGAATCCTGTCGGGCGCACCATTAAGTAGGGTGCCAGAGCTGCGGTGGTTTTAATACCGCGTAAAAGATTTGCAGTGGTGGCTATAGCTCAGTTGGTAGAGCCCTGGATTGTGATTCCAGTTGTCGTGGGTTCGAATCCCATTAGCCACCCCATTAATTTAAAGTTGTGAAATGCGAAGGTGGCGGAATTGGTAGACGCGCTAGCTTCAGGTGTTAGTGTCCTTAGGATGTGGGGGTTCGAGTCCCCCCCCTCGCACCACGACTTAAAGAATTGAACTAAAAATTCAAAAAGCAGTAAAACGGCGAGTAGCGCAGCTTGGTAGCGCAACTGGTTTGGGACCAGTGGGTCGGAGGTTCGAATCCTCTCTCGCCGACCAATTTTGAACCCCGCTTCGGCGGGGTTTTTTGTTTTCTGATTTCCCTTCTTAGCTTGCGCATCTGCGAATTTCCTGAAGTCTTAAAAAGTCCGAATACTTGGTTTTTGCAGTGCAATCGTGGCATGCGTTGTGCAATAATATGCGGGTAGATGCTCATTCCATCTCTTATGTTCGCCATCTGGCCTCATAAACTCAGGAATGATGCAGAGCCGTTTACGGTGCTTATCGTCCACAGACAGATGTCGCTCAGGCCTCATCAAACACCATGGACATAACGTTGAGTGAAGCACCCATTTATGTTGTCATACAGACCTGTTTAACGCCTGCTCCTTACCGAGCGGGCGTTTTTTTATGCGATTGAAAAATATGTAGGCCCGGTAAGCGAGGCGCCACCGGGCAAGAGGGAATTACTGCGGGGGATTGTTGTTCTGCAGCGTCAACATCAGGCCATCACGGCGCATGGTGGCGGCTTCTTCCGGCTGGTGCAGTCTGTCCAGCGCGTCAGCAAGCCAGGCGTAGTCATAGGCATCCGGGCGCTGTTTAAGAGCGGCACGGAAGGCGAGCGTAGCTTCCTGCCATTCCCCATGCTTCATTAACGACTGACCCAGCGTACTCCACAGCAACGGGCGATCGCCCACGGCTTTAATCTGCTGGCGCAGCACTTTTTCTATCTGTTCCGGATTATTGGTTTTCAGACGCGGGATCGGCAGCACCAGGCGGTCATCGTACTGACGTTTCAAACCATCAATGATGACCTGCTGCGCCGTATCGTGATCGTCACACTCAATCAGATGTTCAGCCATCGCCACCTGCAGGGCAACCTGATGACGGGTTTTACGGCTCTGGTTTTTCCACCATGCACGCAGCCCCTCGCTGCCCTGATCGGCGCGGACTTGATCCATCAAGCCAACCCATGCCTGTTGTTCCAGCATGGCGCGGTGCTCGTCATCACCCACATGCGCTTTTGCCATGGATGGGATGATATCCAGCAAGGAACTCCATGCGCCGGTGCGTATGTAGGCCTGCTCAGCCAGACGCAGCACTTCCGGATGGCGCGGCGTCACTTCCAGCAGTTTGTCTACGCTGTGGCGTGCGGCGTGATTTTCATTACGCGCCAGTTGCAGGCGAACGCGAGCGATTTCTACCGGGATCGTATCATTTCCGGCCAGTTCGGCAGCACGCTCAAGGTGTTGGTTGGCGCGCGCTTCGTCACCGCGCTGCTGAGCCGCTTCTGCCGCCAGCAGGTAATTCACTACCGGCTGTTCTGCATGATCGGCATTTTTCGACATCAGCTTTTCAACCTGCTGATAATCGCCTTCTGCCAGCTTGAGCAGCGCCTGCTCGGTTTGCTTACGGGCGCGACGACGCTTCCGACCGACAAACCATCCGCGGGTATGCGCGCCTGTGCGGAAAATTCGGCGCAGTAGCCATTCAATCGCGAACAGGACGACCATGGCGACGATCAGGATGATCACCAGGCCCGTCACGCTGGTTTCGATATTGTAATTATCCGTCTGGATCAGCACGTAGCCCTGATGACCGGCAATCATCGGACCGACAACGATCCCGGCGATCAACAGCACAAAGAGCAACAATACTTTTAGCATCATTATTCTCCTTGCGGCGCGGTTGCCGGAGCGTCTGTCGAAGGCGCTGGCGCTGCTGCTACCGGTGCTGTGGCAGGCTGCGCCAGTAAATTACGTACGCGGGTCTGCATTAACTTGTCGAGAATAGCCTGGCTCTGCAGCGTTTCCGGAACATCCATACTGATGCTTTGCTGGCTCAGTTGGTCTACTTCTTCAAGGAACGCTTTGGTCGCTGCATCGTCGGTGTCGTAGTAAGCACGCACCCATGTGGAGACATTTTCCAGCGCCTGGCGATATGTTTCTTCCTGATGACGCGGCACGGCCTGTGCGGCCACTAACAGACGAGAACGGATGTTCTCACGTAAGTAAACGTCCTGGTTCGGTGCCAGCAGCGGGACGGCGGTTTCATCACGACGACGAATAGTGATGAAGCTGTCCATAAAGTTCTGCCAGCTTTTTTGCAGATTGACGCGCCATTCGCTAATCGAGCTGGAAAGCTCGCTGCTGTCGGAGTCCATTGGAGAATCGTCGGTGTCGTTGTCGGCCAGACGCAGATTATCAATCTGATTAGAGAGCTGATTCACTTTCAGGATAATGCCGTCATAGTCGACCTGAGCCACCGCGGAGAGGCTCGCGATGTCGTCAGTAATCGCACGTCGCGCGGTAATTAAGCTCGGGTCGTTCATATCCGCCAGACTGGCGTCGGCGCTTTTCAACAGCGCAGCGGCGGTGGTGACGTCCTGATCGCTCCATAATTTACGACCGGCCAGTTTCACCAGAAAATCAGCCTGCGCCAGCAGCCATGTGCCAGCATCGCTGCCGGAGATGGTGGCTACTTTTTGCTGGACTTCATCAAGCTGTTTGACCAGCGCGGCCTGCTGACGTGAGGCTTCATCCAGCTGCGTTGCCTGATGTTTAATAATGCCTTCCAGCTCAGCTTTTTGGCTTTCCTGCGCTTTTTGCAGCGCCGTCAGTTGGTTCGCCAGCGCATCGCTGGTTGCCGTTTGTGTTGTTGCCTGTTGTTTCCCCCAGCCGTACAGCCCAACGCCTGCAGCCAGCGCAATAGCAATCGCCACAGCGCTCAGAATCAGCGCCGTGCTGTTCTTACTCTTTTTTTCAGTATTGACTGGCTGTGACGTGGTTTCCACGGCCTCCCTGGTCTCTTCAACCACGGCGGAGGATTTTTCTTGTTCCGTCATTATGGCATCCCATTATGAGAGTTATTGTAATGCGCGTAGTAGCGCATCGTTGTCGGCGTTATCAGCGACCTTAATATCTTGCCAGCCCAGTTCCCGGGCGAGGTGCGCCAGACGCTCACTGACGACCAACAGCCGACAGCGTAGTAACCAGTGCTCACGATACCACTGCGGAATGAGCGACCAGAGCTGTTGTAGCATCTCTCCGCTGGTGACAACCACCGTGGTTACGCCACGGGATTGCCAGCGCATCGCTTCTTCCGCACCATCGTAATGTTTTGCACTGCGTTGATAACATTCACAAAAATCGACATCGGCTCCGCGTGCCGTCAGGGTTTCACCTATCAGCTCCCGGCCACCGTTGCCGCGTAATATAAGCGCGCGTTTTCCCGCAATATTTTGTAATTCAGGTAATTGTAGCAAGACTTCGCTAATTTCCCGATCCAGAGGGTAGTGAATATTGAAGCCGCTAACAGTATGCAGCGCCAGCGCCGTTGTACGGCCAATGGCAAAATAACGTGGAAGGGATGGCCAGTTTTTCTCTTGCTGGCGGAGTTCGGCATCTGCAAAGGTAACGGCGTGCTGCGAGAGGGCGAAGACCAGATCGTTCTCCGTCAGCGCCGACAGTCGGGAAGCAACCGTTGCCAGTTCCCGACCAGGTGAAAACTCGATGAGCGGAAAACTCCAGGCCACCTGCCCCAGTGTGCGCAGTCGGCTCACTAACTCTTCCCCTGCGGGAGACGGGCGGGTGACCAGAATACTCATGCGGGGGCTTCTCCGTTATAAACTTCCGCCAGAATGGCGCGCGCACCGTTCTCCAGCAGTTCTTCTGCCAGAGAGATACCCATCTGTTCGGCATCCTGTGTGGCGCCGCGACGTTCTCCGCATACCATCTGTGAACCGTCAGGCGCGCCGACCAACGCACGTAGCCAAATCTCACCGTCGATGATTTCGGCATAGCTACCAATAGGTACCTGACATCCCCCTTCCAGGCGGGTGTTCATGGCGCGTTCTGCTTTGACGCGTAGCGCGGTCTCTTCATGGTTGAGAGGCGCTAACAGTGCCTGAGTGCGCATATCATCCAGTCGACATTCTATGCCTACTGCGCCTTGCCCGACAGCGGGCAGGGAGACTTCCGGCGGCAGAGCGGTGCGGACTCGCGACTCAAGACCTAAACGTTTTAATCCGGCGACCGCCAGAATAATGGCGTCATAATCGCCGTTATCCAGTTTGCTGAGGCGCGTGCCTACGTTGCCGCGCAGCGAACGGATGACGAGATCCGGGCGACGCTTCGCCAACTGGCACTGGCGGCGCAAACTGGATGTCCCGACGATGCTGCCTGCGGGGAGTTCATCCAGCGAGTTGTACTTATTTGAGACGAAAGCATCACGCGGATCCTCTCGCTCACAAATGGTGACCAGTCCAAGACCGTCAGGGAATTCAACCGGCACATCCTTCATGGAATGCACAGCGATATCGGCGCGTTTTTCCAGCAGCGCGACTTCCAGTTCTTTAACAAACAACCCTTTCCCCCCAACCTTCGCCAGCGGGGTATCAAGGATCACATCGCCACGGGTTACCATAGGAACCAGTTCCACGATCAGACCGGGGTGGTTTGCCATTAAGGCGTCTTTGACATAATGTGCCTGCCAGAGCGCAAGGGGGCTTTGGCGTGTGGCAATTCTCAAAACATTGTCTAACATGCTTGTTACCGTCATTATCAATCATTGACCATCCTAACATCCTTATCAAAGGGATGTCAGCGTTACGCTCAAACGTAAGTGAGAGGAAAAGGCGCTGCATCATCACTGGCAGTGAATAATGACGAGAAACCTCCCGACCGTATGAAGGAATTTACACGTAACGAACGGTGCTACACTTGTATGTAGCGCATCTTTCTTTACGGTCAATGAGCAAGGTGTTAAATTGATCACGTTTTAGACCATTTTTTCGGCTGAACAGCATAAAAAAATATGGGCGAAAAACAGGTAACGGTTATTTTTGACATACGGTTTATCCGAATTGATGGCGATTATTGTGAGCGCTTGCGCCGCGGCAATCGACAACATGACGGATAGCAACATCAGGCGATACGTCTTGTACCTCTATATTGAGACTCTGAAACAGAGACTGGATGCCATAAATCAACTGCGTGTGGATCGCGCGCTTGCTGCCATGGGACCTGCCTTCCAGCAGGTATACAGTCTGCTGCCGACATTATTGCACTACCACCATCCGCTGATGCCGGGTTACCTCGATGGTAACGTTCCCAAAGGCATATGCTTTTACACGCCTGATGAAACCCAACGCCACTACCTGAACGAACTGGAACTGTACCGCGGTATGTCGCCGCAGGATCCTCCCAAGGGCGAACTGCCGATCACCGGCGTTTACTCAATGGGCAGCACCTCTTCGGTAGGGCAAAGCTGTTCCTCTGACCTTGATATCTGGGTCTGCCATCAATCCTGGCTGGATAGCGAAGAGCGCCAGCTGCTGCAGCGAAAATGTAGCCTGCTGGAAAGCTGGGCCGCTTCGCTGGGCGTAGAAGTCAGTTTCTTCCTGATTGATGAAAACCGTTTCCGTCACAATGAAAGCGGCAGTCTGGGTGGTGAAGACTGTGGCTCGACGCAGCATATCCTGTTGCTTGATGAATTCTATCGCACCGCTGTGCGCCTCGCGGGTAAACGTATTCTGTGGAATATGGTGCCGGGCGACGAAGAAGAGCATTACGACGATTACGTCATGACGCTCTACGCACAGGGGGTGTTAACGCCAAACGAATGGCTGGATCTCGGCGGACTCAGTTCGCTTTCCGCCGAAGAGTACTTTGGCGCCAGCCTCTGGCAGTTGTACAAGAGTATCGACTCCCCGTACAAAGCGGTGCTGAAAACGCTGCTGCTGGAAGCCTATTCCTGGGAATACCCAAATCCACGCCTGTTGGCGAAAGATATTAAACAGCGCCTGCATGACGGCGAGATCGTCTCTTTTGGTCTCGATCCTTACTGCATGATGCTGGAGCGCGTTACCGAGTACCTCACGGCGATCGAAGATCCGACGCGCCTGGATTTAGTGCGTCGATGTTTCTACTTAAAAGTGTGTGAGAAACTGAGCCGTGAGCGCGCCTGCGTGGGCTGGCGTCGTGAAGTATTAAGTCAGTTAGTGAAAGAGTGGGGCTGGGATGACGCCCGTCTGACCATGCTGGATAACCGCGCTAACTGGAAGATTGACCAGGTACGCGAAGCACATAACGAACTGCTCGATGCGATGATGCAGAGCTATCGTAATCTGATCCGCTTTGCGCGGCGCAATAACCTCAGCGTCAGCGCCAGCCCGCAGGATATCGGCGTGCTGACCCGTAAGCTGTATGCCGCGTTTGAAGCGTTGCCGGGTAAAGTCACGCTGGTGAACCCACAGATATCTCCGGATCTCTCGGAACCGAATCTGACCTTTATCCATGTACCGCCGGGTCGTGCCAACCGTTCAGGTTGGTATCTCTACAACCGCGCGCCGAACATGGACTCGATCATCAGCCATCAGCCGCTGGAATATAACCGCTATCTCAACAAGCTGGTGGCGTGGGCCTGGTTCAACGGCCTGCTGACCTCGCGTACGCATTTGTTTATTAAGGGCAACGGCATTGTTGATTTGCCGAAGCTGCAGGAAATGGTCGCCGACGTGTCGCACCACTTCCCGCTGCGGCTGCCTGCACCAACGCCGAAAGCGCTCTATAGCCCATGCGAAATTCGCCATCTGGCGATTATCGTTAACCTCGAATATGACCCAACGGCAGCGTTTCGCAATCAGGTGGTACATTTTGATTTCCGTAAGCTGGACGTCTTCAGCTTTGGCGAAGAGCAAAATTGCCTGGTGGGTAGCGTCGACCTGCTGTACCGCAACTCGTGGAATGAAGTGCGTACGCTGCACTTCAACGGCGAGCAGGCGATGATTGAAGCGTTAAAAACGATTCTGGGCAAAATGCACCAGGATGCCGCGCCGCCAGATAGCGTCGAGGTGTTCTGCTATAGCCAGCATCTGCGCGGTTTAATTCGCACCCGCGTCCAGCAACTGGTGTCTGAGTGCATCGAATTACGTCTCTCCAGCACCCGTCAGGAAACCGGACGTTTCAAAGCGCTGCGCGTTTCCGGCCAGACGTGGGGATTGTTCTTCGAGCGCCTGAACGTTTCGGTACAGAAGCTGGAAAACGCAATTGAATTCTATGGCGCGATTTCACATAACAAACTGCACGGGCTTTCCGTCCAGGTTGAGACCAACCATGTGAAACTTCCGTCGGTGGTCGACGGTTTTGCCAGCGAAGGGATTATTCAGTTCTTTTTCGAAGAAACGGGTGATGAGCAGGGCTTTAATATCTACATTCTGGACGAAAGCAATCGGGCTGAGGTGTATCACCACTGCGAAGGTAGTAAAGAGGAGTTGGTACGCGACGTCAGCCGTTTCTACTCATCGTCGCACGATCGTTTTACCTACGGCTCCAGCTTCATCAACTTTAACCTGCCGCAGTTCTATCAGATTGTGAAAACCGACGGGCGCGCGCAGGTGATTCCGTTCCGCACCCAGCCGATTAGCGCCGTTCCGCCAGCCAGTCAGGACAACGACACGCCGCTGTTACAGCAGTATTTCTCGTGAGTTAACTTGCCCGGTGGCGCGACGCTTACCGGGCTAAAGTAGGCCGGATAAGCAAAGCGCATCCGGCACTAAAGCTTAGCGGAAGCTCACCTCTTCACCCGCCTGCTGCGTTGCCGCTTGTTCCAACAGATCCCAGAACGTTTCGCCGCTTCGGTCGCAGATCCATTCGTCGCCTTTCAGGTCAAAGTGGTAGCCGCCCTGTTTGGTCGCCAGCCACACCTGGTGGAGCGGCTCCTGACGGTTAATGATAATTTTGCTGCCGTTTTCGAAGCTGATGGTCAGCACGCCGCCGTTGATCTCACAATCGATATCGCTGTCGCCATCCCAGTCATCCAGACGTTCTTCAATGGTCATCCAAAGGGTGTCAGCAAGGCGATGAAATTCACTGTCGTTCATTTTCTTATCCTATTTTTCGTGATGCCCGCAGTATAACGTGGAATAAATCGCGATGCAGTTTTTAGCCAAACTCTTGCTTTTACGCCTTCTCCTGCGATGATAGAAAACAGAAAGCATGAACTTTACAGGCAATCCATAATGAAAAACGTGTTAAAGCCACTCGCTGTCATTTTTACTCTGTTCAGCCTGACGGGCTGTGGGTTAAAAGGCCCGCTCTATTTCCCGCCAGCTGATAAAACCGCGCCGCCTCCGACCAAGAGCGTTCAGCCGCAATCGCAATCCACCACGCCTGAGAAAAACGATCGTGGGATTAGTGATGGGCCTTCTCAGGTGAATTACTAACGGCAGGAATAGATTTTACATTTCTGTACCCGCGTGAACGGAGTGAATGATGCAATTCTCTAAAATGCATGGCCTTGGCAACGATTTTATGGTCGTCGACGCGGTAACGCAGAATGTCTTTTTCTCACCAGAGCTGATCCGCCGCCTGGCCGACAGACATCTCGGCGTTGGATTTGATCAACTGCTGGTGGTTGAGCCTCCGTATGATCCGGAGCTGGATTTCCACTACCGTATTTTTAATGCCGACGGCAGTGAAGTGTCACAGTGTGGCAATGGCGCCCGCTGTTTTGCCCGTTTTGTTCGCCTGAAAGGGCTGACTAATAAACGTGATATTCGCGTCAGTACCGCGAATGGTCGTATGGTATTAACCGTCACCGACGACGAGCTGGTGCGGGTGAATATGGGCGAACCCAATTTTGAACCCTCGCAGGTTCCTTTTCGCGCTAACAAAGCAGAGAAGACCTATATTATGCGCGCAGCCGAACAGACAGTATTGTGCGGCGTGGTTTCAATGGGGAACCCGCACTGCGTGATTCAGGTTGATGATGTTGATACGGCCACGGTAGAAACACTGGGACCGGTTCTGGAAAGCCACGAACGCTTCCCTGAACGCGCCAATATCGGATTTATGCAGGTGGTAAAACGCGAGCATATCCGACTGCGCGTCTATGAGCGCGGCGCGGGTGAAACGCAGGCCTGCGGCAGCGGTGCGTGCGCTGCCGTTGCGGTCGGTATCCAGCAGGGGCTGCTGGCAGAAGAAGTGAGGGTGGAATTACCGGGCGGTCGACTTGATATCGCCTGGAAAGGTCCGGGTCATCCGCTGTATATGACTGGCCCGGCGGCACATGTCTACGACGGATTTATTCACTTATGAAGCAACCAGGGGAAGAACTACAGGAAACGCTCATGGAGCTGGACGACCGGGCGGTCGTCGATTACCTGCAACGTAATCCTGAGTTTTTTATCCGTAATGCCCAGGCCGTTGAAGCGATGCGAGTTCCGCACCCAGTGCGGGGCACGGTCTCTTTAGTGGAATGGCATATGGCGCGGGCACGTAATCATATTAACGTGCTGGAAGAGAACATGGCGTTGTTGATGGAACAAGCCAACGCCAATGAAAGCCTGTTCTATCGTCTGTTAAATCTGCAAGGACGGCTGGTGTCGGCCAGCAGTCTTGACGACATGCTGATGCGATTTCATCGCTGGGCGCGTGAGTTAGGGCTGGCCGGAGCGACGGTTCGTCTGTTCCCGGATCGCTGGCGACTTGGCGCGCCATCAAAATTCACCCATCTGGCATTAAGCCGTCAGGCTTTTGAACCGCTGCGTATCCAGCGTCTGGGTCAGTCACAGCACTATCTTGGGCCGCTCAATGGTCCGGAATTGCTGGTCATGATGCCGGAGGCGAAAGCCATAGGCTCGGTGGCGATGTCGATGCTCGGGCAAGATGGCTCTCTGGGCGTGATGCTGTTTAGCAGCCGTGACGTTAATCATTACCAGCAGGGGCAAGGCACGCAATTGCTGCAGGAAATCTCGCTGATGTTGCCGGAACTGCTGGAGCGCTGGATTGAACGCGTATGACCGATTCACCCCTTTCTCAGGATGTGGCGCGCTTTTTGCGCTATCTGGGCGTTGAGCGTCAGCTTAGCCCGGTCACATTGCTTAATTATCAGCGTCAGCTTGATGCCATCATTGCGTTAGCCGGAGAGACCGGTCTGCAAAGCTGGCAACAATGTGATGCTGCGATGGTACGTAGTTTTGCTGTTCGCAGCCGTCGTAAAGGACTGGGGCCGGCGAGTCTGGCGCTGCGTCTCTCTGCGTTACGCAGTTTCTTCGACTGGCTGGTTAATCAGGGCGAGCTGAAAGCTAATCCGGCAAAAAGCGTTTCCGCGCCGAAAGCACCGCGTCATCTCCCTAAAAATATCGATGTCGACGATGTTAATCGTCTGCTGGATATCGATCTCAACGATCCCCTTGCCGTGCGCGATAGAGCAATGCTGGAAGTGATGTACGGCGCGGGTCTGCGTTTATCTGAGTTGGTTGGGCTGGATATTAAACATCTTGACCTCGACACCGGCGAAGTGTGGGTGATGGGTAAGGGCAGTAAAGAGCGTCGCCTGCCGATTGGCCGCAACGCGGTGGCGTGGATTGAGCACTGGCTGGATCTACGCGGGCTATTTGGCAGCGATGACGATGCGCTATTTCTGTCCAAACTGGGCAAACGCATCTCGGCGCGTAATGTGCAGAAACGCTTTGCTGAATGGGGTATCAAGCAGGGGCTGAACAGCCACGTACATCCCCACAAATTGCGTCACTCCTTTGCGACGCATATGCTGGAGTCGAGCGGCGATCTGCGCGGAGTGCAGGAGTTATTGGGTCATGCCAATCTCTCCACGACTCAAATCTATACCCATCTTGATTTTCAACACCTGGCTTCAGTGTACGATGCGGCGCATCCGCGCGCCAAACGGGGGAAATAATGCGTTTTTACCGGCCTTTGGGGCGCATTTCTGCGCTCACCTTTGACCTTGATGACACCCTTTACGATAACCGTCCCGTTATCACACGCACCGAGCAGGAAGCGCTCGCGTTTGTACAGAATTACCATCCGGCGTTGAATTCGCTGCAAAATAGCGACCTACAGCGCTTACGTCAGGCCGTTCGTGACGCCGAGCCGGAAATCTACCACGATGTTACCCAATGGCGTCACCGTGCCGTAGAGCGCGCTATGCTGGAGGCGGGGTTGTCAGCGGCAGAAGCCAGAATGGGGGCGAATGCGGCGATGATGAATTTTGCCAAATGGCGTAGCCGCATTGAAGTCCCGCAGACGACGCATGACACGCTGAAGGCGCTGGCCCGCAAATGGCCGCTGGTGGCGATCACCAACGGTAACGCGCAGCCGGAACTGTTTGGCCTGGGTGATTACTTTGAGTTTGTGCTGCGCGCCGGTCCCGACGGGCGATCAAAACCGTTTAGCGACATGTACACGTTGGCGGCGGAAAAACTGAAAATGCCTGTGGGTGAGATTCTGCACGTGGGTGATGACCTGACGACGGACGTCGCGGGCGCCATCCGTTGTGGTATGCAGGCCTGCTGGATCAAACCGGAAAATGCCAACCTGATGCAAACCGCAGACAGTCGTTTGCTTCCGCATATCGAAATTTCACAGTTGGCATCTCTGACCTCGCTGATATAATCACCAGCAGAACTCTGTATATATACCCAGCTTTTTGGCGGATGGCGCTACGCTTATCCGCCATACCTACTTTTACGCGGCGGTGCCAATGGACGTTTCTTACCTGCTCGACAGCCTTAATGATAAACAGCGTGAAGCGGTGGCCGCGCCACGCAGCAACATGCTGGTTCTGGCAGGCGCGGGGAGTGGTAAAACGCGCGTGCTGGTGCACCGTATCGCCTGGTTACTGACGGTTGAGAACAACTCGCCGTACTCCATTATGGCGGTGACCTTTACCAACAAAGCGGCGGCGGAAATGCGCCACCGTATCGGCCAGATAATGGGAACCAGCCAGGGCGGTATGTGGGTAGGTACATTCCACGGTCTGGCCCACCGTCTGCTGCGCGCGCACCATATGGATGCGAACCTGCCGCAGGATTTTCAGATCCTCGACAGTGAAGACCAACTGCGTTTGCTCAAGCGTCTGATCAAGGCGATGAACCTTGATGAGAAGCAGTGGCCGCCGCGTCAGGCGATGTGGTTCATCAACAGCCAGAAAGACGAAGGGCTGCGTCCGCATCATCTGCAAAGCTACGGCAACCCGGTTGAGCAAACCTGGCAGAAGGTGTATCAGGCTTACCAGGAAGCGTGTGACCGCGCGGGGCTGGTGGATTTCGCCGAGCTGCTGCTGCGCGCCCACGAGCTGTGGCTCAACAAACCGCATATCCTGCAGCACTACCGCGAACGTTTTACCAATATCCTGGTGGACGAATTTCAGGATACCAACAACATTCAGTACGCGTGGATCCGCCTGCTGGCGGGCGATACCGGCAAGGTAATGATCGTCGGTGATGACGATCAGTCAATCTACGGCTGGCGCGGAGCGCAGGTGGAGAACATCCAGCGCTTCCTCACGGATTTCCCCGGCGCAGAAACTATTCGCCTGGAGCAGAACTACCGCTCGACTAACAATATCCTCAGCGCGGCCAACGCCCTGATTGAAAACAACAACGGGCGTCTGGGTAAAAAGCTGTGGACCGATGGAGTCGACGGCGAACCGATCTCGCTGTACTGCGCGTTCAACGAACTCGATGAAGCGCGCTTTGTGGTCAATCGTATCAAGACCTGGCAGGACAACGGTGGTGCGCTGGAGCAATGCGCTATTCTTTATCGCAGCAACGCCCAGTCGCGCGTACTGGAAGAGGCGTTGTTACAGGCCAGCATGCCGTATCGGATTTATGGCGGGATGCGCTTCTTCGAACGCCAGGAAATCAAAGATGCGCTTTCCTACCTGCGTCTGATCGCCAACCGCAATGACGACGCCGCATTTGAGCGCGTGGTGAATACGCCCACCCGCGGGATTGGCGATCGTACTTTGGATGTGGTGCGTCAGACCTCCCGTGACCGCCAGCTAACGTTGTGGCAGGCCTGTCGTGAGCTGTTGCAGGAAAAAGCCCTCGCTGGTCGCGCCGCCAGCGCCTTACAGCGCTTTATGGAGCTGATTGACGCACTGGCGCAGGAGACCGCCGATATGCCGCTGCACGTGCAGACTGACCGGGTGATTAAAGACTCCGGCCTGCGCATGATGTACGAGCAGGAAAAAGGCGAGAAAGGCCAGACGCGTATCGAAAACTTAGACGAACTGGTGACGGCAACGCGCCAGTTCAGCTACAACGAAGAAGACGAAGACTTAATGCCGCTGCAGGCGTTCCTGTCTCACGCTGCGCTGGAAGCGGGCGAAGGGCAGGCGGATACCTGGCAGGACGCGGTACAGCTGATGACGCTGCACTCGGCGAAAGGTCTGGAGTTCCCGCAGGTGTTTATCGTGGGGATGGAAGAAGGCATGTTCCCCAGCCAGATGTCGCTGGACGAAGGTGGTCGCCTCGAAGAAGAGCGCCGCCTGGCTTACGTAGGCGTGACCCGCGCAATGCAAAAGCTGACGCTGACCTACGCCGAAACGCGTCGTCTGTACGGCAAAGAGGTTTACCATCGTCCGTCGCGTTTTATCGGCGAACTGCCGGAAGCATGCGTTGAAGAGGTTCGCCTGCGCGCCACTGTCAGCCGCCCGGTGAGCCATCAGCGGATGGGCACGCCAATGGCGGAAAATGATACCGGCTATAAGCTTGGCCAGCGCGTGCGCCACGCTAAATTTGGCGAAGGCACCATCGTCAACCTGGAAGGAAGCGGCGAACACAGTCGTTTGCAGGTCGCATTCCAGGGGCAGGGGATCAAATGGCTGGTTGCCGCCTACGCCAGACTGGAAACGGTATGATCGCCTGATGTCGCTGCGCTTATCAGGCCTACGCGGAACGTAATATTTTGATTTGTAGGCCGGATAAGGCAAAGGCGCCATCCGGCTATCTGTCGGTTAATATTCTGAAATCATAGATAAATAATTCCCCTCTGCTAACCTTTCTGTATAAGGGGAAATTATTACTTTTTCGCCATCCGTTGCGTGTTGACGTCAAAATTTTGCTGGCGTAACATGCGCGCACGATTACGCTAAGAGGACATTCGCCTTGGACACACCCAGTAGATACTGGCTCATTATCCTGTCATCCAGGATCAACTCCTAAGGCTATCCCTTTTTGCTGATAGCCTTCGCGGTTGTCAGCGACCTTCTGTTTTTTCCCGTCGCGCTGAGTCAGGCTGTTTAATGGTCTGAAACCCAATTTGTTTCTGTGTGCCCTCCGAACTGTCCGATAATTTTTTGCATTGGGAGTCCCGGTCATGCTGAGCGCATTTCAACTGGAAAACAATCGTTTAACTCGCCTTGAGGCAGACGAGATCGAGCACCTGGCCAGTTCGGTTTGGGTCGATTTAGTCGAGCCCGATGACGAAGAACGAAACCGTGTGCAAAAGGACTTGGGCCAGAATCTGGCTACGCGCCCTGAACTGGAAGACATCGAAGCATCCGCACGTTTTTTTGAAGACGAAGACGGTCTGCACATCCACTCCTTCTTCTTTTACGAAGACGCCGACGATCACGCGGGTAACTCAACCGTCGCATTTACCATTCGCGAAGGCCGCCTGTTTACTCTGCGCGAGCGCGAACTGCCGGCCTTCCGCCTGTACCGCATGCGTGCGCGTAACCAGGCGATGGTGGATGGCAACGCCTACGAGCTGTTGCTCGACCTGTTCGAAACTAAAATTGAACAGCTGGCGGATGAGATCGAAAATATTTACAGCGACCTGGAAAAACTCAGCCGTGTGATCATGGAAGGGCGTCAGGGCGATGAGTATGACGAAGCGCTGTCGACGTTGGCGGAACTGGAAGATATCGGCTGGAAAGTACGTCTGTGTCTGATGGATACCCAGCGCGCGCTGAACTTCCTGGTGCGTAAAGCGCGTTTGCCGGGCAGTCAGCTGGAGCAGGCGCGTGAGATCCTGCGCGATATCGAGTCACTGCTGCCGCACAATGAATCGCTGTTCCAGAAGGTTAACTTCCTGATGCAGGCGGCGATGGGCTTTATCAACATCGAGCAGAACCGCATCATCAAGATCTTCTCGGTGGTTTCTGTGGTATTCCTGCCGCCGACGCTGGTGGCTTCCAGCTACGGGATGAACTTTGAGTTTATGCCGGAATTGCACTGGAGCTTCGGTTACCCGGGCGCGATTGTCTTTATGATGCTCGCGGGACTGGCGCCGTATCTGTACTTTAAGCGCAAGAACTGGCTGTAATAAC
The DNA here is from genome assembly GCF_030332845.1 of Citrobacter sp. Cpo061. Lineage (NCBI taxonomy): Bacteria > Pseudomonadati > Pseudomonadota > Gammaproteobacteria > Enterobacterales > Enterobacteriaceae > Citrobacter > Citrobacter sp. Cpo061. The sequence goes on along the minus strand of NZ_JAOWHB010000033.1, from coordinate 34,138 downwards.
TGTACTTATCCGGCCTACGGCGATGTGCTTTTGTAGGCCGGATAAGCGAAGCGCCATCCGGCACTCCCCTAGCTCCGACGAACCCGTCGTTGCGTATAAATCGCATCCATCACGAAAATCGCCAGTGCCACCCAGATAAACGCAAACGTGACCATTTTATCCGTTCCCGGGACTTCACCGTAGAAGGTGACGGCCAGCAGGAACATCAGCGTAGGCCCGATATACTGGAAGAATCCCAGCGTGGACAGACGCAGGCGGGTTGCCGCGCCGGTAAAGCACAGCAGCGGAATGGTGGTCACGACACCCGCGGCAATCAGCAGCAGGTTGAGCGACATGGGGTTTTGCCCCATATGGCTAGTTGAGCTGTCCGCAATGCCAAACAGATAGATGGCGGCGACAGGTAAAAGCCACAGGGTTTCGATCAGCATGCCGGTTTGTGCTTCGACGGCAATCTTCTTGCGCACCAGCCCATAGAACGCAAAGCTGAACGCCAGTCCCAGCGCGATTATTGGCAGCGATCCGAAGGTCCACAGCTGTACCAGCACGCCGCAGGCGGCTAACAGTACTGCCAGCCACTGCATGCGACGAAAGCGCTCACCGAGGAATAGCATTCCCAGCACAATATTCACCAGTGGGTTAATAAAATAGCCGAGGCTGGCTTCCAGCATATGGTGATTATTGACCGCCCAAATGAACAGCAGCCAGTTTCCGCCGATGAGCACTGCAGAGAGCGCCAGCAGGAAGATCTTCTTTGGCGTTTGTAGCAGCGTTTTAACGCCTGACCACTGGCGGCTGATGCTCATCAGTACCACCATAAAGAAAAATGACCAGATGACGCGGTGCGTCAGGATCTCATCCGCCGGGACATAGTAAATCAGCTTGAAGTAGGCAGGAGCGATACCCCAAATAAAATAAGCAGCAAGAGCGAGTAGCACGCCCTGCCGCGTTTGTTTAGCATCCATCGGGAAAACTCATTGCAGAAATGTAACAGCAGTTTACCTTTTTTTAGGCACTTACCCCACCATATAAGTGGCGGTTGCGCTGGCAATATAAAGCTGTTCTTCGTTATGCAATTCCACTCGCGCAACAGCGACTTTATTACCCGCCCGCAGCAGGCTACTGGTGGCGGTAAAGCGATTCCCTCTTCCGGGGCGCAGATAATCAACACGCAAATCGATTGTACCCATGCGTGACATCCGCTGACGCAGTTCGTCCTCGCTGATCGTTTCATGGCGGGTCAGCGTACTCCCAACGCATACCAGCCCGGCGGCGACGTCCAGCGCCGAGGCGATCACGCCGCCATGCAGAATGCTTTGCGCCCAGTTGCCGACCATCATCGGTTGGTTATTAAAGGCTAATTGAGCAAATTCTTTCTCATAGCGTTCGAGCTCCAGTCCCAGCGCCCGGTTAAACGGCATATGATAGACAAACATTTCACCCACTAACTTCAGCGCTTCCTCAGCAGTAAGTACGGCAGACATACGATCCCTACATCTCTATGGTTAATGAAATGTTGATATTATGCTTATTATTTGTTGTTTTCTACTTTAGGACGGGATAACTAACGAGGAACTAGCTAAGTATGTAGAATACTTGCCAGATAATTATACAATTCATCAATATTTTGGTTCAGGAGAACATTACCGATGCGGGCTATTCTGGGATGGTTACTACCAGCAATTATGCTGCCGTTGACCGCGTATGCGCAGGAAGCGACAGTGAAAGAGATTCATGATGCACCGGCGGTTCGTGGCAGTATTATCGCCAATATGCTGCAGGAACATGACAACCCTTTCACGCTTTATCCTTATGACACCAACTATCTTATTTACACCAATACCAGCGACATGAACAAAGAGGCGATCAGCAGTTATAGCTGGTCCGAAAATGCGCGCAAAGATGAGGTTAAGTTTCAGCTAAGCCTGGCGTTTCCGCTCTGGCGCGGGATATTAGGCCCAAACTCGGTACTTGGTGGTTCCTATACCCAGAAGTCCTGGTGGCAGCTTTCGAACAGTGAAGAGTCTTCACCGTTTCGCGAAACCAACTATGAACCGCAATTGTTCCTCGGTTTCGCCACCGACTATCGCTTTGCCGGTTGGACTCTTCGTGATGTCGAAATGGGTTATAACCATGACTCCAACGGCCGATCCGATCCCACGTCACGTAGCTGGAACCGTCTTTATACCCGTCTGATGGCTGAAAATGGTAACTGGCTGGTGGAAGTTAAGCCGTGGTACGTGATTGGTAGCACCGACGATAACCCTGATATCACTAAATACATGGGCTACTATCAGCTGAAAATGGGGTATCACTTGGGTGACGCGGTTATCAGCGTGAAAGGCCAGTACAACTGGAATACCGGCTACGGCGGCGCAGAGCTGGGGGCCAGTTATCCCATCACGAAGCATGTGCGTCTATACACTCAGGTCTACAGTGGTTACGGCGAATCGCTGATTGACTACAACTTCAATCAGACGCGTGTTGGTGTGGGCGTGATGCTCAACGATATCTTCTGATAAGTATTGAGAGTATTTTAATCATTGCAGTTTCTCTCTCAGGCGCTGAAAATAGCGCCTGTTTTTATTTCGGGCGAATGGGGTTAATGTGGCGCAGGCGGAAGTGTTGAATCTGGAAATGGGCGCTAAACAGGTTTTGCAGGAAACCTTTGGCTACCAACAGTTTCGCCCCGGTCAGGAAGAAATCATTGATACCGTGCTCTCTGGTCGCGACTGCCTGGTCGTTATGCCGACCGGCGGCGGTAAATCCCTGTGCTATCAAATTCCCGCATTATTGCTAAACGGGCTCACCGTTGTTGTTTCCCCGCTGATTTCCCTGATGAAAGATCAGGTCGATCAACTGCTAGCCAACGGCGTGGCGGCGGCGTGCCTGAATTCTACTCAAAGTCGTGAACAACAGCTTGAGGTGATGGCGGGCTGTCGCAGCGGGCAGATTCGCTTACTGTACATTGCGCCCGAACGCCTGATGCTGGATAACTTCCTTGAACATCTGGCGCACTGGAATCCGGTGCTGCTGGCGGTTGATGAAGCGCACTGTATTTCGCAGTGGGGGCATGATTTCCGCCCCGAGTACGCTGCGCTGGGCCAGCTGCGCCAGCGTTTCCCGACGCTGCCGTTTGTGGCGCTGACCGCGACCGCGGATGAGACAACCAGGCTGGACATTGTGCGTCTGCTGGGACTCAACGATCCGTTAATTCAGATCAGCAGCTTTGACCGCCCGAACATTCGCTACATGCTGATGGAGAAGTTTAAGCCGCTCGATCAGCTGATGCGCTACGTGCAAGAGCAGCGCGGTAAGTCTGGCATTATCTATTGTAACAGTCGCGCCAAAGTCGAAGACACCGCCGCGCGTCTGCAAAGCCGTGGCATCAGCGCCGGGGCTTATCATGCCGGGCTGGAAAATGCCGTACGCGCCGAGGTGCAGGAGAAATTCCAGCGTGATGACCTACAAATCGTAGTGGCGACCGTGGCGTTCGGTATGGGGATCAACAAACCTAACGTACGCTTCGTGGTGCATTTCGATATTCCGCGTAATATCGAATCCTATTACCAGGAAACCGGCCGCGCCGGGCGTGATGGCCTGCCGGCGGAAGCGATGCTGTTTTACGATCCGGCTGATATGGCATGGCTACGCCGTTGCCTCGAAGAGAAACCCGCCGGGCAACTGCTGGATATCGAACGTCATAAGCTCAATGCGATGGGGGCGTTTGCCGAGGCGCAGACCTGTCGTCGTCTGGTGTTGCTGAACTATTTTGGCGAAGGGCGCCAGGAGCCGTGTGGTAACTGCGATATCTGTCTTGACCCGCCAAAGCAGTACGACGGGCTCATGGATGCGCGCAAAGCGCTGTCGACGATTTATCGTGTTAACCAACGCTTCGGCATGGGGTACGTCGTGGAAGTGCTGCGCGGAGCAAATAACCAGCGTATTCGCGAACTGGCCCATGACAAGCTGCCGGTCTATGGCATTGGTCGCGAGCAAAGCCACGAACACTGGGTGAGCGTTATTCGCCAGCTTATTCACCTGGGCCTGGTGACGCAGAATATTGCTCATCACTCCGCGTTACAGCTAACCGAAGCCGCGCGTCCGGTGTTGCGCGGTGACGTTGCGTTACAGCTTGCTGTACCACGTATTGTAGCGCTGAAACCGCGTGCGATGCAGAAATCCTTAGGTGGTAACTACGACCGCAAACTGTTCGCCAAATTGCGTAAGCTGCGTAAAGCCATTGCCGACGAAGAGAACATTCCGCCGTACGTGGTGTTCAACGACGCCACGCTGATTGAAATGGCAGAGCAGATGCCGGTTTCACCGAGTGAAATGCTAAGCGTCAACGGTGTGGGGATGCGTAAACTGGAGCGTTTCGGTAAAGAGTTTATGGCGCTTATTCGCACACACGTTGATGGTGACGACGAAGAGTAGTCAGCCGGGCAAAAAAGTGCCAGGATGGTGACTCACTGAACTATTCCCCCGCGAGTCATTTTTATGTTAACGCTATTTTTCACCGTTGCGTTGGTGCATATCGTTGCGCTGATGAGCCCCGGTCCCGATTTCTTTTTTGTTTCTCAAACTGCGGTTAGCCGTTCGCGCAAAGAAGCTATGATGGGCGTGCTGGGCATTACCTGCGGCGTCATGGTCTGGGCTGGCGTGGCACTGCTCGGCCTGCATCTGATTATCGAAAAAATGGCCTGGCTGCATACCATTATTATGGTCGGCGGGGGGCTGTATCTGTGCTGGATGGGTTATCAGATGCTGCGCGGCGCGTTTAAAAAACAGGATGTTGCAGCGCCCACTCCGCAGGTGGAGCTGGCGCAGAGCGGACGCAGCTTTTTGAAAGGTCTGCTGACCAACCTGGCGAACCCTAAAGCCATTATCTATTTTGGCTCCGTCTTCTCATTGTTCGTTGGCGACAACGTGGGAACGGGCGCGCGTTGGGGGATCTTTGCTCTGATTATCGTGGAAACGCTGGCGTGGTTTACCGTGGTCGCCAGCCTGTTTGCTCTGCCGAAAATGCGTCGTGGCTATCAGCGTCTGGCGAAGTGGATTGATGGTTTTGCCGGTGCGCTGTTCGCAGGCTTTGGTATCCATCTGATTATTTCGCGCTAATTTACCAGCAGGCCGGATAAGCGCTAGCGCCATCCGGCACTCACATCACGCATGCCTTGCCGATGCCAGCAGGGCGCCTATCAGCATAAATAGCGAGCCAAACACTTTGTTGAGCGCCTTCATTTGCTTTGGTCCTTTAATCCAGCCAGCAATGCGCGTGGCCAACGTCGCGTAACCGATCATCACAATGATATCGACCACGATGGTCGTGACGCCAAGCACCACGTACTGCATCAACTGCGGTTCTTGCGGCAGGATAAACTGCGGGAACAGAGCGGCAAGGAAAACTATGCTCTTAGGATTGGTCAGATTAACAAAGACCGCGCGTTTGAACAGCCGGCTGCGCGATTGCGTATTCGCCATGGTATTCAGATCGATAGCACCCGCCGCCCGCCATTGTTGAATACCCAGCCAAATCAGATAGGCCGCTCCCGCCCACTTCAGCACCTCAAATGCGATCACCGAACGTGAAAATAGCGTTCCCAGTCCTACGCCAACCAGAACGATATGAATACCCAACCCGGTCTGCAAACCCGCAATCGACGCGCTGGCACCGCGATATCCGTGGCTGATGGCGGTGGTCATGGTATTGATTGCGCCAGAGCCTGGGGACAAGCTCAAAATAATAGAGGTCAGCAGGTAGGCGAACCACCATTCAAAGGTCATGAGAAACTCCCGGATTGTCTATTTTTATGCCACAATACGCTACTGCCGTTAGGTTGTGTCAGTGACGGCGAAAAAAACGATTTTACTTGGTCAGCGAGGCTGGATACCCGATGTTTCAGCAGCAAAAAGACTGGGAAACAAGAGAAAACGCGTTTGCTGCTTTTTCCATGGGGCCACTGACAGATTTCTGGCGTCAGCGGGAAGAAGCGGAATTTACGGGCGTGGATGATATTCCCGTACATTTTGTTCGTTTTCATGCAGAAAAAAACGATCGCGTCATCGTCGTCTGTCCTGGACGCATTGAAAGTTACGTGAAATACGCTGAACTGGCGTATGACCTGTTTCATTCTGGTTTTGACGTTCTCATTATCGATCACCGTGGCCAGGGGCGTTCCGGGCGTATGCTTTCGGATCCGCATCGCGGTCATGTCGATAACTTTAATGATTATGTCGACGATCTAACCGCCTTCTGGCAGCAGGAAGTGCTACCCGGCCCGTGGAGAAAACGCTATATCCTGGCGCATTCAATGGGCGGGGCGATTGCCACGTTATTCCTGCAGCGCCACCCGAATCAGTGTGATGCCATCGCGCTTTGCGCACCGATGTTTGGTATTGTGATGCGCTTTCCCGACTGGATGGTGCGCCATATACTGGACTGGGCCGAAGGGCATCCGCGGATCCGCGAAGGCTATGCGATGGGAACCGGGCGCTGGCGGGCGCTGCCGTTCGGTATGAATGCGTTAACCCATAGTCGACAGCGCTATCGGCGCAATCTACGCTTTTATGCTGATGAGCCGCGGTTGCGCGTTGGCGGCCCCACCTATCACTGGGTACGTGAAGGGATTCTGGCTGGCGAACAGGTTTTGGCTGGCGCCGGAGATGATGCGACGCCGACGCTGCTGATTCAGGCTGAAGAAGAGCGTGTGGTAGATAACCGCATGCACGATCGTTTTTGTGAACTCCGCGCTGCAGCGGGCCATCCTGTCGAAGGGGGGCAGCCGCTTGTCATCAAAGGCGCGTACCATGAGATCCTTTTTGAAAAGGACGCCATGCGCTCAGTCGCGCTTAACGCTATTGTCGAATTTTTCGACAAGCATAACTCATCCAGCGGAACCCGCTTTGCCTAGAGGTTGAATTTTCTTATGTATCAGGTTGTTGCGTCTGATTTAGACGGTACGCTGCTTTCTCCCGACCATACTCTGTCCCCTTATGCCAAAGAGACGCTGAAGTTATTGACCGCTCGCGGCGTTAACTTCGTGTTTGCGACTGGCCGTCATCATGTTGATGTGGGGCAAATTCGCGATAACCTCGGCATTAAAACCTACATGATCACGTCCAATGGCGCGCGCGTGCATGATTCTGACGGGAATTTGGTGTTTTCCCATAACCTGGATCGCGATATTGCCAGCGACCTGTTTGGCGTAGTGAATGCAAACCCGGACATCGTGACCAACGTATATCGTGATGATGAGTGGTTTATGAATCGCCATCGTCCGGACGAAATGCGTTTCTTCAAAGAAGCGGTGTTTAACTATTCACTGTTTGAACCTGCATTACTGGAGCCTGAGGGCGTCAGCAAAGTGTTCTTCACCACCGACTCTCACGAAAGGCTACTGCCGCTGGAGCAGGCGATTAACGCCCGCTGGGGCGATCGCGTCAACGTCAGCTTCTCTACGCTTACCTGTCTGGAAGTCATGGCTGGCGGCGTATCAAAAGGTCATGCGCTGGAAGCGGTAGCAAAAGCGATGGGCTACAGCCTGAAAGACTGCATCGCCTTTGGCGATGGGATGAACGATGCGGAAATGCTCTCCATGGCAGGTAAAGGCTGCATCATGGGCAACGCCCACCAGCGCCTGAAGGATCTGCACCCGGAACTGGAAGTCATTGGTCTTAATGCCGACGATGCCGTGCCACACTATCTGCGTGAACTGTTTTTGCAGTAACCTTCTGTTCGTTAGCTGACCAGTTGTCAACTAAAAACTCCGCTACAATGGGTGTACCTTTTGTTAAGAGACATCCATTGTGGCGTTACTCATCATTACCACAATTCTGTGGGCCTTTTCCTTTAGCCTGTTTGGCGAGTACCTTGCCGGTCATGTCGATAGCTATTTTGCGGTGCTGGTGCGCGTTGGGCTGGCGGCGTTGGTGTTCCTGCCGTTTTTACGTATTCGTGGGCACAGCGTAAAAACGATCGGGCTGTATATGCTGGTGGGGGCCATGCAGCTTGGCATTATGTACATGCTGAGTTTTCACGCCTATCTGTACCTGACGGTTTCAGAACTGCTGCTCTTTACCGTGCTGACGCCGCTCTACATTACGCTGATTTATGATCTGATGAGCGGACGTCGTCTGCGCTGGAGTTACGCCTTTAGTGCGTTACTGGCGGTGATTGGCGCGGGGATCATTCGTTACGATCAGGTGACCAGCCACTTCTGGACCGGTCTGCTGCTGGTGCAGTTGTCCAATATCAGCTTTGCCATTGGTATGGTGGGCTATAAACGTCTGATGGAGACGCGGCCAATGCCGCAGCACAACGCCTTTGCCTGGTTTTATATGGGCGCCTTTATGGTGGCTGTCGTGGCCTGGTTCATGCTGGGCAATGCGCAGAAAATGCCTGCAACCACGCTACAGTGGGGAATTCTGGTCTTTCTTGGCGTGGCGGCGTCCGGCATTGGTTACTTTATGTGGAACTACGGCGCGACCCAGGTGGATGCGGGCACGCTGGGCATCATGAACAATATGCATGTCCCTGCCGGACTGCTGGTTAACCTGGCTATCTGGCATCAACAACCTCACTGGCCAAGCTTCATCATTGGTGCGGCTGTGATAGTGGCTTCACTGTGGGTACATCGAAAGTGGGTCGTTCCGCACTCCGTACAAACGGTAGGTGATCGCAGGCGTGATTCCGCGCTGAGCGAATAAACGCTTCTGTGACCGGCTGTCGCTGCTCGCCATCACGCACGGCGGCGTACAGTCGGCTCCACAATCCATCACCCAGGGTTTTGGTCACTACCAGGCCCTGGCGTTCAAAACTCTCCACCACCCAGTGCGGTAATGCCGCGATACCCATTCTGGCTGCAACCATCTGAATCAGCAGTAAGGTGTTATCCACGCTTTTCAGCGAAGGACTAACGCCTGCAGGCTGCAGAAAATGCCGCCATACATCCAGTCGACTCCGCTGTACCGGGTAAATCAGCAGCGTCTCGCTGGCCAAATCTTCCGGTGTGATTTGTGTTTTGCTGGCCAACGGATGGTCAGGCGCCAGTACCAGGCGGACTTCAAAATCAAACATCGGTGAGTAGTGCAATCCGCTGCGCGGCAGGATGTCGGAGGTTAACACCAGATCCAGCTCATCCTGCTGTAGCGCTGGTTGCGGATCGAACGTCACGCCGGATTTAAAGTCCATCTCCACCTGCGGCCAGTTGGCACGAAAATTCTCCAGCGCGGGCGTCAGCCATTGAATACAACTGTGACATTCAATCGCGATTCGCAGCCGGGTTTGCTGCGGTTCGTTGCAGGCCTGCAGCGCACGACCAATTTGCGGCAACACCTGATTGGCTAACTGCAGCAGGATTTCTCCCTGCGGCGTAAAGCGCAGAGGCTGGCTTTTACGGATAAAAAGTCGAAAGCCAAGGCGCTGCTCCAGATCGCTGAACTGGTGAGAAAGGGCGGATTGGGTCTGATGCAACGTCGCCGCTGCGGCTGCCAGAGAACCACTATTCCGCAACGCCTGGAGCGTTTTCAGGTGTTTAATCTCGATCATGAAAGTCCTTCACTTCGGCATGAACAAATTGCGCTTGAGGAATATACAGTAACCGCCAATTATGGATGTGTAAACATCTGGACGGCTAAAATCCTTCGTCTTTTAAATTTATGGTGCGTTGGCTTCGTTTCCCCACCCCAGTCACTTACTTCAGTAAGCTCCTGGGGATGAGTAAACTTGCCGCCTTCCCTAAATTCAAAATCCATAGGATTTACATATAATTAGAGGAAGAAAAATGACAATATTGAATCACACCCTCGGTTTCCCTCGCGTTGGCCTGCGTCGCGAGTTGAAGAAAGCGCAAGAAAGCTACTGGGCGGGAAATTCTTCCCGTGAAGATTTGCTGACCGTTGGCCGCGAGCTGCGTGCCCGCCACTGGGATCAGCAGAAGCAGGCGGGCGTTGACCTGCTGCCGGTGGGTGATTTTGCCTGGTACGATCACGTGCTGACTACCAGCCTGCTGCTCGGCAACGTTCCGGCTCGCCATCAAAATAAAGACGGCTCGGTCGATATCGATACCTTATTCCGCATTGGCCGTGGCCGCGCACCAACGGGTGAACCCGCGGCGGCGGCAGAAATGACCAAATGGTTTAACACCAACTATCACTACATGGTGCCAGAGTTCACTAAAGGTCAGCAGTTCAAACTGACCTGGACCCAACTGCTGGATGAAGTGGACGAAGCGCTGGCGCTCGGTCACAAGGTGAAGCCTGTGCTGCTGGGGCCGGTAACCTACCTTTGGTTGGGTAAAGTGAAAGGCGAACAGTTTGACCGCCTGAGCCTGTTGAACGACATTCTGCCGGTTTACCAGCAGGTGCTGGGCGAGCTGGCGAAACGCGGTATTGAGTGGGTGCAGATTGACGAACCCGCGCTGGTACTGGAGCTGCCGCAAGCGTGGCTGGACGCCTTCAAACCTGCTTATGACGCGCTGACGGGTCAGGTGAAGCTGCTACTGACCACTTACTTCGAAGGCGTAACACCAAACCTGGATACCATTACCGCCCTGCCGGTGCAGGGACTGCACGTTGACTTCGTGCACGGCAAAGATGATGCAGCCGAGCTGCACACGCGTCTGCCAGCCGACTGGCTGCTGTCAGCGGGGCTGGTGAACGGCCGCAACGTATGGCGTGCCGATCTCAGCGAAAAATACGCACAAATCAAAGATATCGTCGGGAAACGTAACCTGTGGGTGGCTTCTTCCTGCTCCCTGCTGCATAGCCCAATCGATCTCAGTGTGGAAACCCGCCTTGATGCAGAAGTGAAGAGCTGGTTTGCCTTCGCCCTGCAAAAATGCGGCGAGCTGGCGCTGCTGCGCGATGCATTGAATAGCGGTGATACGGCGGCAATTGTCGAGTGGAGTGCACCGATTCAGGCTCGTCGTCACTCTACCCGCGTACACAACGCCGCAGTGGAAAAACGTCTGGCGGCAATCACCGCCCAGGACAGCCAGCGCGCTAACGCTTACCCGGTTCGTGCCGAGGCGCAACGTGCCCGCTTTAATCTGCCGGCATGGCCGACTACGACTATCGGTTCCTTCCCGCAAACAACAGAAATTCGCGGCCTGCGCCTGGACTTCAAAAAGGGCAACCTGGATGCTGGTAACTATCGCACCGGAATTGCGGAACATATTAAACAGGCGATTGTTGAACAGGAACGTCTGGGTCTCGACGTGCTGGTACACGGTGAAGCCGAGCGTAATGACATGGTTGAATACTTTGGCGAGCATCTGGACGGTTTCGTCTTTACCCAGAACGGTTGGGTGCAGAGCTACGGCTCTCGCTGCGTGAAGCCGCCGGTGGTGATTGGCGACGTCAGCCGCCCGGAAGCGATCACCGTGGAGTGGGCGAAATATGCCCAGTCGCTGACCGACAAACCGGTAAAAGGCATGCTGACCGGTCCGGTGACCATTCTCTGCTGGTCATTCCCGCGTGAAGACGTGACGCGTGAAACCATCGCGAAGCAGATCGCGCTGGCGCTGCGTGATGAAGTGGCGGATCTGGAAGCGGCGGGTATCGGCATCATCCAGATTGATGAACCGGCACTGCGCGAAGGTTTACCACTACGTCGCAGCGACTGGGCGGCGTATCTGGAGTGGGGTGTGGAAGCCTTCCGCATTAACGCGGCGGTAGCGAAGGATGAAACCCAGATCCACACCCACATGTGTTATTGCGAGTTCAACGACATCATGGACTCCATTGCGGCGCTGGATGCGGACGTGATCACCATCGAAACCTCGCGCTCTGATATGGAGTTGCTGGAATCGTTTGAAGAGTTCGACTATCCGAACGAAATCGGGCCGGGTGTATACGATATTCACTCGCCGAACGTTCCGAGCGTGGAGTGGATTGAAGCCCTGTTGAAGAAAGCCGAGCAGCGCATTCCAGCAGAACGTCTGTGGGTGAACCCGGACTGCGGCCTGAAAACCCGCGGCTGGCCGGAAACCCGTGCCGCGCTGGCGAACATGGTCAAAGCGGCGCAGAATCTGCGTCAGGCGTAATTCATTGCCCGGGAAGCGCTTGCGCTTACCCGGGGTACAGGAAATCGCAATAGTTGTAGGCCCGGTAAGGCGTCGCCACCACCGGGCAATTAACGTTTATTTCTTCCCACCGTATTGCACGAACCACTCCAGCATTCTCTGCCAACCGTCTTTCGCGGACTCTTCGTGATAGCTCGGGCGATAATCGGCGTTGAACGCATGTCCGGCATCGGGATAGACCACGATTTCCGCTTTAGCATTGGCGGCGCGTAGCGCCTGGCGCATTGTTTCAACGGTATCTTGCGGAATGCTGGTGTCCTGGCCGCCATAAAGCCCCAAAACGGGGGCGTTAAGATCGGTTGCGATATCAACGGGATGTTTTGGCGAGTTGAGGGTTTTGTCACCCACCAATTTGCCATACCACGCCACGGCCGCTTTTAACTGCGGATTATGTGCGGCATACAGCCAGGTGATGCGTCCACCCCAGCAAAATCCGGTGATCATCAACTGGTGCGCATCTCCTCCGTTGCGGGAGGCCCAGCTGGCGACGTGGTCCAGATCGGCCAGTACCTGAGAGTCAGGCACTTTGGCGACAAGGCCACTAAGCAGCGTAGGGATATCGGCAAAGTCATTGGGATCGCCTTCGCGAAAATAGAGTTCTGGTGCGATAGCCAGATACCCTTCCAGAGCCAGACGACGGCAAACGTCACGAATGTGCTCATGAATACCAAAAATCTCCTGCACGACAATAACTACGGGCAGCAGGCCATCAGTCTGTTTTGGTCGTGCGTGATACGCTGGCATATCATCGCCTTGTGAAGGTATGGACGTTACACCGGCGATAATTGCATTATCCGGGGTGTGAACCGTGGTAGACGTCGGTGGAGATACAGCAGGTGCAAAGCCAGATTGTCGTGTTGTCATGGTATTCTCCGTACCCTTAAATATTCAGCAAAAAAGCGCATTGTTAACTATAGACACATGCAACGAACCACATTGCCTTAAACGGGCTATCTTTTGTGCAGGGCTTACTTATATCGCATCATTTATGTGATAAAGATCACTATTTGATGGTAATCGAATGCAATTGATTTACATCATAGTGATGACTGTCACGAAAATATGTTTATGCCTTCGGTAAAGTGTGTTTTTGCTTCTTCTGACAAAACCGATTCACAGAGGAGTTTTTATGTCTAAGTCTGATGTTTTTCATCTCGGCCTCACTAAGAACGATTTACAAGGGGCTACGCTTGCTATCGTCCCTGGCGACCCGGAGCGTGTGGAAAAGATCGCCGCGCTGATGGATAAGCCGGTTAAGCTGGCATCTCATCGCGAGTTCACCACCTGGCGTGCTGAGCTGGATGGTAAAGCCGTGATCGTTTGCTCTACCGGTATCGGCGGCCCGTCCACCTCTATTGCCGTAGAAGAACTGGCACAGCTGGGCATTCGTACCTTCCTGCGTATCGGTACGACTGGCGCTATCCAGCCGCATATCAACGTGGGTGATGTACTGGTTACCACTGCATCTGTTCGTCTGGACGGTGCAAGCCTGCACTTCGCACCAATGGAATTCCCGGCCGTTGCGGACTTCGAGTGCACCACCGCGCTGGTGGAAGCGGCGAAATCTATCGGCGCCACCACTCACGTGGGTGTTACTGCGTCTTCTGACACCTTCTACCCGGGCCAGGAGCGTTATGACACCTTCTCTGGTCGCGTCGTGAGCCGTTTCAAAGGCTCAATGGAAGAGTGGCAGTCTATGGGCGTCATGAACTACGAAATGGAATCTGCTACGCTGCTGACCATGTGCGCAAGCCAGGGTCTGCGTGCCGGTATGGTCGCGGGTGTTATCGTGAACCGTACTCAGCAAGAGATCCCTAATGCGGAAACGATGAAACAAACGGAAAGCCACGCGGTGAAAATCGTGGTGGAAGCCGCGCGTCGTTTACTGTAATTCTCCCGTCTATTCAAAAAGGCCGACGCGTTCGGCCTTTTTATTTTGCGTAGTGCCTCGCAGGAAATTCCTTTTAAACTGGACGTTTATACAGCACAATTCTATTTTGTGCGGGTAAGTCGTTGCTGTAAGGGGGCGTTGTGGATATTTCAATTATGATGAGTGCCGTGTTGGCGTTAGCCGCAGGGCTACTGGTAGGGTGGCTGGCGACAAAAGCACGCGCCGATCAAATCCGCGCCGACCTCATCGAAGAGCGACGTGAACTGGATATTGCGCTAAGCGCCGCTCGCCAGCAGCTCTCGCAGGAAGCTCACTGGCGTGATGAGTGCGAACTCCTCAATAACGAATTACGCAGTCTGCACAGTATCAACACCTCTCTGGAAGCCGATCTCCGTGAAGTCACTACCCGGCTGGAAGCAACGCAACAGCATGCAGAAGATAAAATCCGCCAGATGATCAACAGCGAACAGCGTCTGAGTGAACAGTTTGAAAATCTGGCGAATCGTATTTTTGAGCACAGCAACCGCCGTGTTGATGAGCAAAATCGCCAAAGTCTGAACAGCCTGCTTGCGCCGCTTCGTGAACAACTGGACGGTTTTCGTCGCCAGGTTCAGGATAGCTTTGGTAAAGAGGCGCAAGAACGCCATACCCTGGCACACGAAATTCGTAATCTCCAGCAACTGAATGCGCAGATGGCGCAGGAAGCGGTAAACCTGACGCGGGCATTAAAAGGCGATAACAAAATGCAGGGTAACTGGGGAGAGGTCGTACTCACGCGGGTACTCGAAGCCTCTGGTCTGCGTGAAGGTTATGAATATGAAACCCAGGTCAGCATCGAAAACGACGCCCGTTCGCGAATGCAGCCTGATGTCATCGTTCGGCTACCGCAGGGTAAAGATGTGGTGATCGATGCGAAAATGACGCTGGTCGCCTATGAGCGCTATTTTAACGCAGAAGATGAATACACCCGCGAAAGTGCATTGCAGGAGCACATCGCCTCGGTGCGCAACCATATTCGACTGCTGGGTCGCAAAGATTATCAGCAGCTTCCTGGGCTGCGTACGCTTGACTATGTGCTGATGTTTATCCCCGTTGAGCCCGCTTTTTTGCTGGCGCTCGACAGACAGCCCGAACTGATTACCGAAGCGCTTAGAAATAACATTATGCTGGTGAGCCCTACCACGCTGTTGGTGGCATTGCGCACGATCGCCAACCTGTGGCGCTACGAGCATCAGAGTCGTAATGCGCAACAAATTGCCGATCGGGCCAGCAAACTTTATGACAAGATGCGGTTGTTTGTGGATGATATGTCGGCAATAGGTCAAAGCCTGGACAAAGCCCAGGACAACTACCGACAGGCGATGAAAAAACTCTCTTCCGGTCGTGGAAACGTCCTGTCGCAGGCAGAAGCTTTTCGTAGTTTAGGCGTGGAAATTAAGCGCGAGATAAATCCTGAGCTGGCTGAACAAGCTACTACACAGGATGAGGAATACCGCTTGCGCTCGGTCCCTGAGACGCAACAAGATGCGTCTTACCCCGAGGATGAAGCGGTAAATCAGCAATCAAACTAGTCCATTTGGGGTAGTTGAACCCGGTAGAAGGGTAGGGCAAATTGGCCCAATCTGTTACACTTCTCGAACATTTTTTGGATGAGCAGGCACTGAGATGGTGGATAATTCACAAGAAACGACGCACTTTGGCTTTCAGACCGTCGCTAAAGAGCAGAAAGCTGACATGGTGGCCCACGTTTTTCATTCTGTGGCGTCTAAATATGACGTTATGAATGACTTAATGTCATTTGGCATTCATCGTTTGTGGAAGCGCTTCACCATTGATTGCAGTGGCGTGCGTCGCGGGCAAACCGTTCTCGATTTAGCAGGCGGTACCGGCGATCTGACGGCGAAATTCTCTCGCATGGTTGGTGAAACCGGCAAAGTTGTGCTGGCGGATATCAATGACTCAATGCTCAAAATGGGTCGCGAAAAGCTGCGTAATATTGGCGTGGTAGGTAACGTTGAGTACGTTCAGGCGAATGCGGAAGCATTACCTTTCCCTGACAACACGTTTGACTGCATCACCATCTCTTTCGGTCTGCGCAACGTAACGGATAAAGACAAAGCATTACGCTCCATGTACCGCGTATTGAAGCCGGGCGGACGTCTACTGGTGCTGGAATTCTCCAAACCCATAATCGAACCGTTGAGCAAAGCCTACGACGCATACTCTTTCCATGTTCTGCCGCGCATAGGTTCAATGGTAGCAAGCGATGCGGACAGCTACCGTTATTTGGCGGAGTCCATCCGTATGCATCCCGATCAGGACACCTTAAAAGCAATGATGCAAGATGCCGGGTTCGAAAGCGTTGATTACTACAACCTGACAGCAGGTGTCGTTGCGCTGCACCGTGGTTACAAGTTCTGACAGGAGAGTGGGGATGCCTTTAAAACCCTTAGTAACCGCAGGCGTTGAAAATCTGCTCAACACCTTTCTGTACCGTTCTCCTGCGCTGAAGTCAGCCCGAACGCGTTTACAGGGTAAGGTGCTACGTGTTGATCTCAAAGGATTTTCAACACCGTTAGTCCTGGTATTTAGCGAGCGCCAGGTCGATGTGCTGGGGGCATGGGAAGGCGAAGCCGATTGCACCGTAATCACATATGCCAGTGTGTTACCGAAATTGCGTGACCGACAGCAACTCACCACGCTTATCCGCAGCGGTGAGCTGGAAGTCCAGGGCGATATCCAGGTAGTACAGAACTTTGTTGCGCTGGCCGATCTGGCGGAGTTGGATCCTGCAGAACTGTTAGCACCCTATACCGGCGATATCGTCGCGGAAGGGGTCAGCAAAGTCTTGCGTGGTGGAGCGAAGTTCCTGTGCCATAACTTTCAGCGCCAGCAGCGCTATGTCGCCGAAGCGATCACTGAAGAGTGGCGCATGGCTCCTGGTCCACTAGAGGTTGCATGGTTTGCTGAAGAAACGGCAGCCGTTGAGCGCGCGGTTGAATCTCTGGCCAAACGGCTGGAAAAACTGGAGGCCAAATGACGCCAGGTGAAGTACGGCGCCTTTATTTCATCATTCGCACTTTTTTAAGCTACGGTCTTGATGAACTCATCCCCAAAATGCGAATCACGCTGCCGCTTCGGTTGTGGCGTTACTCGTTGTTCTGGATGCCCAGCCGACATAAAGACAAACCGCTGGGAGAAAGGCTGAGACTGGCTTTACAGGAACTCGGCCCAGTGTGGATCAAATTTGGGCAAATGCTCTCTACCCGTCGTGACCTTTTCCCTCCGCACATCGCCGATCAGCTTGCGCTATTGCAGGATCGGGTTGCCCCGTTCGATGGGCTTAGAGCGAAAAAACAAATCGAAGAGGCTATGGGCGGGCTGCCCGTCGAGGAATGGTTTGATGATTTTGAGATCACGCCGCTGGCATCTGCGTCTGTTGCTCAGGTCCACACTGCGCGGTTGAAATCGAATGGCAAAGAGGTGGTGATCAAAGTTATTCGCCCGGACATACTTCCGGTCATCAAAGCGGATTTAAAACTGATCTACCGCCTGGCTCGTTGGGTTCCTCGTCTGCTGCCAGATGGGCGTCGCCTGCGACCAACAGAAGTCGTCCGTGAATATGAAAAAACGTTGATCGATGAACTGAATCTGCTGCGCGAATCGGCGAACGCCATTCAGCTACGACGTAATTTTGAAGATAGTCCGATGCTGTACATCCCGGAAGTGTATTCCGACTACTGCAGTCAGAACATGATGGTGATGGAGCGTATTTACGGCATCCCGGTTTCAGATGTCACCACGCTTGAGAAGAACGGCACCAATATGAAACTGTTGGCCGAGCGTGGTGTTCAGGTCTTCTTTACTCAGGTATTCCGCGACAGCTTTTTCCATGCGGATATGCACCCCGGGAACATTTTTGTCAGTTATGAGCACCCTGAAAACCCGAAATACATTGGTATTGATTGTGGGATTGTGGGCTCTTTAAACAAAGAAGATAAGCGTTACCTAGCTGAAAACTTCATTGCGTTCTTTAACCGCGATTACCGCAAAGTTGCTGAACTGCACGTAGATTCTGGTTGGGTTCCGCCGGATACCAACGTAGAAGAGTTTGAATTTGCCATTCGTACCGTGTGCGAGCCGATTTTTGAAAAGCCGCTGGCGGAGATTTCCTTTGGTCACGTGCTGTTGAATCTGTTCAACACTGCGCGCCGCTTCAATATGGAAGTTCAGCCTCAACTGGTATTGCTCCAGAAGACGCTGCTGTACGTTGAAGGTGTCGGACGACAACTCTACCCGCAGTTAGATTTGTGGAAAACGGCTAAGCCATTCCTCGAATCCTGGATTAAAGATCAGGTCGGTATTCCAGCGCTCGTTAGGGCATTTAAAGAAAAAGCACCGTTCTGGGTCGAAAAAATGCCAGAAATACCTGAACTGGTGTATGACAGTTTGCGCCAGGGCAAATATTTACAGCACAGTGTTGATAAGATTGCCCGCGAGCTTCACGCGAATCATGTACGCCAGGGACAATCCCGTTATTTATTGGGCATTGGCGCAACATTGTTGCTAAGTGGAACATTCCTGCTGGTAAGCCGCCCTGAGTGGGGGCTTATGCCGGGCTGGTTAATGGCGGGAGGCGTCATAGCCTGGTTGATCGGCTGGCGCAAAATGCGCTGAATTTTTCATCGCCCAAGGCAGGTCGTGTAACGTATACTACGGCCTTATTAATTCATCATCTATGACAGAGGAACATGTATGGGTGGTATCAGTATTTGGCAGTTGTTGATCATTGCCGTCATCGTTGTACTGCTATTTGGCACCAAGAAACTCGGCTCCATCGGTTCCGATCTTGGCGCGTCGATCAAAGGCTTCAAAAAAGCGATGGGTGATGATGAGCCTAAGCAAGATAAGACCAGCCAGGACGCTGATTTTACTGCTAAATCCATCACCGATAAGCAGGGTGAAGTGAAAAAGGAAGACGCCAAAAGCCAAGATAAAGAGCAGGTATAATCCGTGTTTGATATCGGTTTTAGCGAACTGTTATTGGTGTTCGTGATCGGCCTCATTGTTCTGGGGCCGCAACGATTACCTGTAGCGGTAAAAACGGTTGCTGGCTGGGTTCGCGCTTTGCGTTCCCTTGCAACTACTGTTCAGAATGAACTGACCCAGGAGCTTAAGCTTCAGGAGTTTCAGGACAGCCTGAAGAAAGTAGAGAAAGCGAGCCTGACAAATCTGACCCCGGAGCTGAAAGCGTCAATGGATGAGCTGCGTGAAGCGGCGGAATCGATGAAGCGTTCTTACAGCGTGCACGATCCTGAGAAAGCGAGCGATGAAGCGCACACTATCCATAATCCGGTGGTGAAAGAAGGTGAAGCGCAGCGAGAAGGGGTCACCCCTGCCGCCGCTGAAAACCAGGCCAGTTCGCCGGAGCAAAAACCGGAATCCGCGGGTGCTAAAACGCCAGAGCAGACGGAAAACACTTCCGCCACGTTGATGGATGCAGAAAAGAAAGCTGCCGCACCTGTTGTCGAATCCTCCCCCTCGTCGAGTGATAAACCGTAAACATGGCTGTAGAAGATACCCAACCGCTCATTACGCATCTTATCGAGCTGCGTAAGCGACTCCTGAACTGCATTATTGCGGTTATCGTGATCTTTCTGGCGTTGGTTTACTTTGCCAACGACATTTACCATATGGTTGCGGCACCGCTGATTAAACAGATGCCGCAGGGTGCAACGATGATCGCCACCGATGTGGCCTCACCGTTCTTTACCCCTATAAAGTTAACCTTCATGGTGTCGCTGATCCTGTCAGCGCCAGTGATCCTCTACCAGGTATGGGCATTCATTGCGCCTGCTTTGTACAAACATGAACGTCGCCTGGTTGTGCCGCTGCTGGTCTCCAGCTCGTTGTTGTTCTACATCGGCATGGCATTCGCCTATTTTGTCGTCTTCCCGTTGGCGTTTGGTTTTCTGGCTAACACGGCTCCGCAAGGCGTGCAGGTATCGACGGACATTGCCAGCTATCTCAGCTTCGTAATGGCGCTATTTATGGCTTTCGGTGTCTCTTTTGAGGTCCCTGTCGCCATTGTGCTGCTATGCTGGATGGGCATTACGACACCTGAAGATTTACGTAAGAAACGACCTTACGTTGTGGTGGGAGCATTCGTCGTCGGGATGTTACTGACCCCGCCAGATGTCTTCTCGCAAACGTTGTTGGCGATACCGATGTACTGCCTGTTTGAAGTGGGCGTTTTCTTCTCTCGTTTCTATGTCGGTAAGCGACGTACGCGAGATGAGGACAACGAGGCTGAAGAAGCAAAAGAAGCCGAAGCCACCGAGAAAACAGAAGAGTAAATTCAACCGCCCGTCAGGGCGGTTGTCATATGGGAGGTAGCATGTTTGATATTGGCGTTAATTTAACCAGTTCACAATTTGCGAAAGACAGGGATGATGTTGTGGCGCGCGCCTTTGCTGCGGGCGTAAACGGTATGCTTCTGACCGGAACAAACCTGCACGAAAGCCAGCAGGCGCTGAAGTTGGCGCAACATTATCCGCATTGCTGGTCCACGGCTGGCGTGCACCCGCATGACAGTAGCCAATGGCAATCCTCAACGGAAGACGAGATTATCGCGCTGGCAAACCAGTCTGAGGTGGTCGCTATTGGCGAGTGCGGTCTGGATTTCAATCGCAATTTCTCCACGCCACAGGAGCAGGAACGTGCTTTTGAGGCACAACTGCGCATTGCCGCTGAACTGCAGATGCCGGTTTTCATGCATTGTCGGGATGCCCATGAGCGTTTTCTGACGTTGCTGGAGCCGTGGCTGGATAGTCTCCCGGGCGCGGTGCTGCACTGTTTTACCGGAACGCGGCAGGAGATGCAGGATTGTGTGGACCGAGGGCTTTATATTGGTATTACCGGCTGGGTCTGTGATGAGCGCCGTGGGATGGAACTGCGGGAACTGCTGCCGTTTATTCCGGTAGAAAGACTACTGATCGAAACCGATGCGCCTTACCTACTTCCTCGCGACTTAACGCCTAAACCGACGTCACGGCGCAATGAACCGGCGCACCTGCCACATATTCTTGAGCGTATTGCCCACTGGCGCGGAGAAGATCCTCAATGGCTGTCAGCAACCATTGATGCTAACGTCCGAACGTTGTTCGAAGTGACCTTCTAAACGGCTTAAATTTTTCGAAAACCGGTATTTTTCACGCTCTGCTTAACTTCTTTATTCAACAGGTTAAGCAGTAGCATGGAACGCGCTTCGCCATCCGGTTCGGTGAAGATCGCTTTTAGCCCCTCAAATGCCCCTTCAGTAATAATCACGCTGTCCCCTGGCTGAGGAGTTTGCGGGTCCACAATACCTTCAGGCTTGTAGATAGAAAGCTGGTGAATAACGGGAGAAGGGACGGTCGCAGGCGTCGCGCCAAAACGGACGAAATGGCTGACACCACGCGTGGCATTGATAGTGGTGGTGTGGATCACTTCCGGGTCGAACTCGACAAACATGTAATTAGGGAATAGTGGTTCACTGACTGTGGTACGTTTACCGCGCACTATTTTTTCCAGGGTGATCATAGGCGTCAGGCAGTTCACCGCCTGTCTTTCCAGGTGTTCCTGGGCTCTCTGAAGTTGCCCACGTTTGCAGTACAGTAAATACCAGGATTGCATAATAACTCTTATCCGCTTGTTCTGAGCGCAAGCATAGCAAAAGCCATGCGTTAAGTTAATTATACCCACCTCAACGCAGGCTGAAACCCAATGGGTATATACGCCCGGGGCTTATATGTATCGCCAGAGTTCACGCTAATTTAACAAAAATACAGCATCACAATGATGAACGCCGTATAATGAAGCGCTTACGAAGAGGCCACAATGGACGCCATGAAATATCACGATTTACGCGACTTCCTGACGCTGCTTGAACAGCAGGGCGAGCTCAAACGCATTTCGCTTGAGGTGGATCCCCACCTGGAAATTACTGAAATTGCCGATCGCACTCTGCGTGCCGGTGGGCCTGCGTTACTGTTTGAGAATCCGAAAGGCTATTCAATGCCGGTGCTGTGTAACCTGTTTGGCACACCAAAGCGTGTTGCGATGGGGATGGGACAAGAAGATGTCTCGGCGCTACGAGAAGTCGGTAAACTGTTGGCGTTTTTGAAAGAGCCAGAGCCACCGAAAGGATTCCGCGATCTGTTTGATAAGCTGCCGCAGTTTAAGCAGGTGTTGAACATGCCGACTAAGCGGTTGCGCGGTGCACCTTGTCAGCAAAAAATCTACTCGGGCGATGACGTTGATTTAAACCGCATTCCGATTATGACCTGCTGGCCGGAAGATGCCGCGCCGCTGATTACCTGGGGGCTCACCGTGACGCGTGGTCCGCATAAAGAGCGGCAGAATCTGGGCATCTATCGTCAGCAGCTGATTGGCAAAAACAAGCTCATTATGCGCTGGCTGTCCCATCGCGGCGGCGCGCTTGATTACCAGGAGTGGTGCGCAGCGCATCCGGGCGAACGCTTCCCGGTTTCTGTGGCGTTAGGAGCAGATCCTGCGACCATTCTGGGGGCCGTGACGCCGGTCCCTGATACATTATCCGAGTACGCATTTGCCGGGCTGTTGCGCGGAACCAAGACCGAAGTGGTTAAATGTATTTCCAACGATCTGGAAGTGCCTGCCAGCGCAGAAATCGTGCTGGAAGGGTACATTGAACCGGGCGAGCTGGCTCCGGAAGGGCCGTATGGCGATCATACCGGCTACTACAACGAAGTAGATAGCTTCCCGGTCTTTACCGTCACGCACATTACCCAGCGTGAAGATGCAATTTATCACTCTACCTATACCGGACGCCCGCCAGATGAACCCGCGGTGCTCGGCGTGGCGCTGAACGAAGTCTTCGTGCCTATTCTGCAAAAGCAGTTCCCGGAAATCGTCGATTTTTATCTACCTCCGGAAGGCTGTTCTTATCGCCTGGCCGTCGTGACGATGAAAAAACAGTACGCTGGCCATGCCAAACGCGTCATGATGGGTGTTTGGTCGTTTTTGCGTCAGTTTATGTACACCAAATTTGTTATTGTTTGCGATGATGACGTCAACGCACGCGACTGGAATGATGTGATTTGGGCAATTACTACCCGTATGGACCCGGCCCGGGATACGGTACTGGTAGAGAATACGCCAATTGATTACCTGGACTTTGCCTCGCCGGTTTCCGGCCTTGGTTCAAAAATGGGGCTGGATGCCACAAATAAATGGCCGGGCGAAACCCAACGTGAATGGGGACGTCCGATTAAAAAAGATCCTGAAGTGACTGCGCGCATTGACGCAATTTGGGATGAACTGGCCATCTTTAATGACGGCAAAAGCGCCTGAGGCGCGATCGTTTTGCCTATTGATCCGACAGAGAGAGCGCATGACAACCTTAAGCTGTAAAGTGACCTCGGTAGAAGCTATCACTGACACCGTATATCGCGTTCGTTTAGTGCCAGACGCGGCGTTTTCCTTTCGTGCTGGCCAGTATTTAATGGTCGTGATGGATGAAAGGGATAAGCGTCCGTTTTCCATGGCATCAACGCCGGACGAGCAAGGATTCATTGAGCTGCATGTTGGCGCCTCTGAGCTAAATCTTTACGCCATGGCTGTGATGGACCGTATTCTGAAAGACCGGGAAATCAAGGTCGACATTCCGCATGGCGAAGCCTGGCTGCGAGATGAAGACGAGCGCCCGCTGATCCTGATTGCCGGTGGTACAGGTTTCTCATACGTGCGTTCTATTCTGCTTACCGCGCTGGCGCGTAATCCAAATCGCGATATCACCATTTACTGGGGTGGTCGCGAGGAGAAGCATCTCTACGATCTCTCCGAGCTGGAAGCGCTGTCTGTGAACCACCCGAATCTGCGCGTTGAGCCGGTGGTGGAACAGCCTGAAGACGGCTGGCGTGGTCGTACGGGAACCGTGTTAACGGCAGTATTGCAGGATTACGGTACCCTGGCGGAGCATGATATCTACATCGCCGGGCGTTTCGAAATGGCCAAAATCGCGCGCGATCTGTTCTGTAATGAACGCAGTGCGCGTGAAGATCGCCTGTTTGGCGACGCTTTCGCGTTCATTTAAGTGCTGTGCGCCGGAGTCCTTCCGGCGCATTCATCACCAACCTTACTTCTTCTAACAGGGTGCAAGCCCGGTCTCGTTGTTTCTTTTTTTCACCACGTTTTTTAGTAAACATGTTTTTCCTATCTATTAATGACAAAACTTAGCTTTTGTGACAGGTCTATTTTTGTTTAGTAAACAAAATTGGCAAACTAGACGCAATCAAATTGCAAGGTGCAAACGAGGAAGACCATGAGACTCGGACTGGATATTGGCGGGACTAAAATCGAAGCGGTGGTGATTGATAACGCGGGTGAAATTGTTTACCGCGAGCGATGCGCGACACCAAAGCAGAGTTACGGTGATTTTTTCCAGGCCGTGACGGAGATGATTGCTAAGGCCAGACTGGCCGTTAATCAGCCTTTATCGGTTGGCGTTGGGGTGCCTGGCGCGGTGGATAGCGAAGGTTTGATTAAGAATTCGAATATCCTGGTGCTCAATCAACAGGCCTTTGCGCAAGACCTTGAGCGAGCATCAGGAATGCCAGTGCCGGTTACTAATGATGCCAACTGCTTTACCTTGTCGGAAGCGATGGACGGTAGCGGACACGGGTATAGCGTGGTATTTGGCGTGATCCTCGGTACCGGTTGCGGCGGTGGACTATGCATCGATAACCGCTTGATCTCTGGACCTAACGCCTGCGCAGGAGAGTGGGGGCATAATGCATTGCCGCGCTACCACGAATCTCAGGACGGGGCTGGAGTGAGATGCTATTGCGGACAGTTGAACTGTATTGAGAGCTTTATTTCCGGCAGCGGTCTGGAACGCCAGTACCTGAATCACACCGCGCAGCATGTGGGTGTGCCACAAATTATGCAACAGGTAGAATCGGGTGATGCGGATGCCTGCTTTGTATGGGAACGTTATTGCGATCAACTGGCGCGTGCGTTGGCGGGCGTGGTGAATACGCTCGATCCCGATGTTATCGTGCTTGGGGGTGGGGTATCCAATATCGATTTACTGTATTCGGGTTTGCAGGCGCGAGTGGCGCAGTACGTATTTGGTAAGCAGTGCCGCACACCGATCGTTCGGGCCCGTCACGGCGACAGCAGCGGCGTACGCGGTGCGGCCTGGCTGGGGGCGCAACAAGCCATAGTAGAATCAATGAGAGTGAAATGACGAAACCTGTACGTATCAGAGATATTGCCGAAGCTTGTGGTGTTTCAGTTGGTGCAGTTTCCCGCGCCCTAAAAGGGCAGCCGGGGCTGCGTGAAGACACCCGGCTGCGTATTATTTCTGTGGCGCAGCAGCAGGGTTATGATTTTTCCCGTCTGCGCACTGACAAGATCAAACGCGTCCTGTTTTTGCTTCACCGCCAGCACAATATCAGCCGGGCATTGCCGTTTTACTCTCAACTGCTGCTGGGCATAGAAGATAACTGTCGTGACCATGGTATTGCGCTGAGCTTTCTCTCCATTGGTCCAGGCGATGCAGTGAGTGAGCAGGTGCTGCTGCACCAGCCTGATGCGCTGATCTGTGCCGGATTTTTTGAGCCTGAATTACTTGGCTTGCTGCAACAGATGAAGCTGCCGTTGGTGCTGGTGGATCTCTGGGCGCCGGGCCTGCCTTGCGTGAATCCGGACAACACCCAGGGCGGTTATCTGGCTACACAACATTTGATTGCACAAGGTCGCAGCCGTATTGCTTTTCTTGCCAGCACGCTTGCGCACTACAGCATCCGTCAGCGCGAGAAGGGTTACCGTCAGGCATTGTATGAGGCCCGTTTGCTGATGCCGCCAGAGTATGAAGCCATTGCGCCGCCGCTGCTGGATACCGAGCAATCTTTGGTGGAGGCGGTGAATGAATTGCTCAGTCTGCCAGAGCCGCCCGACGCTATTTTTGCCTATAACGATGCGGCAGCGCTGGTTGTTCAACGGGTGTGTGCGCAGCAGGGTATACGTATCCCGGAAGATCTTGCGCTGGTTGGGTTTGATGATATCGATGCTGCGGCCTGGTCACATCCACCACTCACCACCATTGCGGTTGATAAACAACAATTGGGGCGTGAAGCGCTGCGTTTATTGCTGGAAGAAAATCAGGAAGAGAATCTGCTGTTGCCGGTGCAGTTAGTGGTACGTGGTAGTTCAGGGAAATAAAAAACCCGCCCCTGACAGGCGGGAAGAACGGCAACTAAACTTTCTCTCTTCGCCATTGGCACCATAACTGTGTTGGCTGCGCTCATTCACCCGAATCACTTACTATACGTAAGCTCATCGGGATGAATGAGGGACATCCGTGTCCCTCACTGAAAGCAGCCTTCGGCTGTTCAAATTCGTTCCTGACGAATTTGTCATTCACTTGCCGCCTTGTTCTGGCACCAATGGCTTTGAGATAACATTTCGTAGGCCGGGCAAGCGAAGCGCCCCCGGCATGCTTTGATTAAACTCGCTCAAATACCGTCGCGATGCCCTGGCCTAACCCGATACACATCGTCGCCAGGCCAAACTGTACGTCTTTGCGTTCCATCAGATTGAGCAGGGTGGTGCTGATACGCGCCCCAGAGCAACCCAACGGATGGCCCAAAGCGATCGCCCCGCCGTTGAGGTTGATCTTCTCATCGATCTGCTCCATCAGCCCCAGATCTTTAATGCACGGCAGGATCTGAGCGGCAAAGGCTTCGTTCATCTCAAACAAACCGATATCGCTGGTGGAGAGTCCCGCTTTTTTCAGCGCCAGTTTTGAGGCCGGAACCGGACCGTAACCCATGATTGAAGGGTCGCAACCAACAACAGCCATCGAACGAATACGGGCACGCGGCGTCAGACCCAGCTCACGGGCGCGACTTTCGCTCATGACCAGCATCGCCGCAGCGCCGTCGGAGAGTGCGGAGGAGGTACCGGCAGTGACCGTTCCGCTAACCGGATCGAACGCCGGGCGCAGGGTGGAGAGCGCTTCAACGGTTGTCTCCGGACGGATAACCTCATCGTAGTTAAACTGCTTCAGCACGCCGTCGGCATCATGGCCGCCGGTCGGGATGATTTCGTTTTTAAATGCGCCAGACTGTGTTGCAGCCCAGGCGCGAGCATGCGAACGTGCGGCGAAAGCATCCTGCATTTCACGGCTGATGCCGTGCATGCGAGAGAGCATTTCCGCAGTCAGACCCATCATTCCCGCGGCTTTTGCCACGTTGCGGCTCATGCCCGGATGGAAATCAACGCCGTGGCTCATTGGCACATGGCCCATATGCTCCACGCCGCCAATCAGGCACGCCTGAGCATCGCCGGTCATGATCATGCGTGCCGCATCGTGCAGCGCCTGCATGGACGAACCGCACAGGCGGTTGACCGTGACGGCTGGAACGGAGTGCGGAACTTCCGCCAGCAGCGCGGCGTTACGGGCGATGTTGAAACCCTGCTCCAGCGTTTGCTGCACACAGCCCCAGTAAATATCATCAAGCGCGGATGGCTCCAGCGCAGGATTTCGCGCCAGCAGGCTACGCATTAAGTGTGCGGAGAGATCTTCTGCCCGCACGTTACGAAACGCGCCCCCTTTCGAACGGCCCATCGGGGTACGGATCGCATCAACAATTACAACCTGTTCCATTGTGACTCCTTAAGCCGTTTTCAGGCTGCCAACCGGGCGGGCAGGCTCAACTTGGGGATAATACGGTTCGTTATGGCGCGCCTTATCACGCAGACCAGCCGGAACTTCATACAGCGCTCCGAGGTGCTGATACTGCTGGGCCATATCGAGATACTTCGCGCTGCCGAGCGTATCCAACCAGCGGAACGCGCCACCATGGAACGGAGGGAAGCCCAGGCCATAAACCAGCGCCATGTCGGCTTCTGCCGGGCTGGCGATAATGCCTTCTTCCAGACAACGCACCACTTCGTTGACCATTGGGATCATCATGCGAGCGATAATCTCTTCATCACTGAAGTCGCGTTTCGGCTGGCTGACTTCTGCCAGCAGATCGTCAACGGTGGCATCCTCTTCTTTCTTCGGCTTGCCCTTGTTGTCTTCTTTATAACGCCAGAATCCAAGACCGTTTTTCTGTCCGAAACGGTTCGCATCAAACAGGGCGTCTATCGCGTCGCGATAATCTTTCTGCATACGCTGTGGGAAGCCTGCGGACATCACTGCCTGCGCGTGATGTGCGGTATCAATTCCCACCACGTCCAGCAGATAAGCCGGGCCCATCGGCCAGCCAAACTGTTTTTCCATGACTTTGTCGACTTTGCGGAAATCCGCCCCATCGCGCAGCAGCTGGCTGAAACCGGCAAAATACGGGAACAGCACGCGGTTCACAAAGAAACCAGGGCAGTCGTTGACCACAATTGGGGTTTTGCCCATCTGGCTTGCCCAGGCGACAACTTTGGCGATGGTTTCATCCGAGCTTTTCTCGCCGCGAATAATCTCAACCAGTGGCATGCGGTGTACTGGGTTAAAGAAGTGCATCCCACAGAAGTTTTCCGGGCGCTTGAGCGCGCTGGCCAGCTCGTTGATTGGGATGGTGGAGGTATTTGAAGCCAGTACGGTGTCCGGGCGTACCTGATCTTCGGTTTCTGCCAGTACCGCTTTTTTCACTTTCGGGTTTTCCACGACAGCTTCAACCACCACGTCCACACGCTCAAAACCGCTATAGTTGAGGGTTGGATGAATAGTGGAAATCACGCCCGCCATTTTCAGACCGTCAATTTTGCCGCGCTCAAGCTGTTTGTTCAGCAGCTTGGCCGCTTCGGTCATGCCCAGCGTTAATGATTTGTCGTTGATATCTTTCATGACAACCGGCACGCCTTTCCAGGCTGACTGGTAAGCGATGCCGCCGCCCATAATGCCCGCGCCCAGCACCGCAGCTTGCTTCGGTGCTTCAATATTTTTGGTGAGTTTTTTGGCTTTGGCTTTGACGAACTGATCGTTAAGGAAGATCCCAACCAGCGCGCGAGCTTCACTGGTGTGCGCCAGTGGAACAAAGCTTTTATTTTCCAGATTCAGCGCTTCTTCACGGCCAAAACGGGCCGCTGCTTCAATGGTTTTTACCGCGGTAATCGGCGCGGGATAATGCTTCCCTGCCGTCTGTGCCACCATGCCTTTAGCGATGGTAAAGCTCATAGCCGCTTCAATTTTGCTGAGTTTCAACGGCTCCAGCTTCGGCCGGCGTTTGGCCTTCCAGTCGAGGTCGCCGTTGATCGCCTGACGTAATACCGCGATCGCGCCATCAAGCAGTTTGTCTTGCTTCACTACGCCATCGACCAGGCCGATTTTTAGCGCCTGCTCAGCACCAACATCCTTACCTGCCGCAATAATTTCCAGCGCGCTGTCCGCACCCAGCATACGTGGCATACGCACGGAACCGCCAAAGCCCGGCATAATGCCCAGCTTGGTTTCCGGCAGGCCAATGCGCAGGTCCGGCGTTGCCAGACGATAATCGGTTGCCAGAACACACTCGCAGCCGCCACCCAGCGCGTAGCCGTTTACCGCTGAGAGGGTCGGAACAGGCAGATCTTCGAGGCGATTAAAGACGCTGTTGGCAAAATGCAGCCACTGGCTCAGTTGTTCTTCAGGCACGAGGAACAGTGAAAGGAATTCGGTGATATCGGCACCAACAATAAAGGCTGCTTTGTTAGAACGCAGTAGCAGCCCTTTTAAATTCGGTTGTTTTTCCAGCACATCAAGCACATGGCCCAGGCTGGCAACGGTGGCCGTGTCGAGTTTATTGACCGAACCAGGGGCATCGAACACCAGTTCGGCGATGCCATCTTCCAGCCAGTCGAGGTACAGGGTGTCGCCTTTGTAAAGCATGTCAGTCTCCTGAATCCGCAAGGTGATCTGGTCATACCAGATGAATCGAAGTGTGTGTTTTATGTTAATAAAATGCAAATGAATGATTAAAGAAATGACGATTCGATCACGCTCGGCAGAAATCACGCACTCACAAAGCGATGTGCTAAGATGCGGAGACTTGAGGTCAAAAAACAGAAGGGTAGAAAATGGAATCGCTGGCCGCACTCTATAAAAATCATATCGTTACCTTACAGGAACGGACGCGCGACGCGCTGGATCGCTTCAAACTGGATGCGTTACTTATTCACTCTGGCGAACTTGTTAACGTCTTTCTCGACGATCATCCATATCCGTTTAAGGTCAATCCACAATTTAAAGCCTGGGTGCCTGTAACACAGGTTCCTAACTGCTGGTTGCTGGTGGATGGCGTAAACAAGCCGAAACTGTGGTTCTACCTGCCGGTCGATTACTGGCACAACGTTGAGCCGCTACCAACCTCTTTCTGGACGGAAGAAATCGAGATCATCGCGCTGCCGAAAGCGGATGGTATCGGTAGCCAACTGCCTGCTGCTCGAGGCAATATCGGTTACATCGGCCCGGTTCCGGAACGTGCGCTGCAACTGGACATCGCGGCCAGCAACATCAACCCGAAAGGGGTGATCGACTACCTGCATTATTACCGCGCCTATAAAACGGAATACGAACTGGCCTGTATGCGCGAAGCGCAGAAAATGGCGGTAAATGGACACCGTGCAGCAGAAGAAGCGTTCCGTTCCGGAATGAGCGAGTTTGACATCAACCTCGCTTACCTGACTGCCACCGGTCACCGCGACACCGACGTGCCATACAGCAACATCGTGGCGCTTAACGAGCATGCTTCGGTTCTTCATTACACCAAGCTGGATCATCAGGCACCGTCTGAAATCCGCAGTTTCCTGCTCGACGCTGGTGCGGAATACAACGGCTATGCGGCTGACCTGACGCGTACCTGGTCGGCGAAAAACGACAACGACTATGCGCATCTGGTGAAAGACGTTAACGACGAAGAGCTGGCGCTGATTGCCACCATGAAAGCAGGCACCAGCTACGTGGATTATCACATTCAGTTCCATCAGCGTATCGCGAAGCTGCTGCGTAAGCATCAAATCATCACCGGTATGAGTGAAGAAGCGATGGTGGAAAACGATCTTACCGGGCCGTTTATGCCGCACGGTATTGGTCACCCGCTGGGCCTGCAGGTACATGATGTCGCAGGCTTTATGCAGGATGACAGCGGTACTCATCTGGCCGCGCCGTCGAAGTATCCTTACCTGCGTTGCACCCGCGTACTGCAACCAGGCATGGTTCTGACCATCGAACCGGGCATTTACTTCATTGAATCTCTGTTGGCACCGTGGCGTGAAGGACAGTTCAGCAAGCACTTCAACTGGCAGAAAATTGAAGCACTGAAACCGTTCGGCGGTATTCGTATTGAAGACAACGTGGTGGTCCACGAAAACAATATCGAAAACATGACGCGGGATTTGAAACTGGCGTAATGGACAGTTGGTTAATCCCTGCGGCGCCGGTTAGCGTCGTCGAAGAGATCAAAAAAAGCCGCTTCATTACGCTGCTCGCCCATACTGACGGCGTAGAAGCGGCAAAGGCGTTTGTTGAGTCAGTCAAAGCGGAACACCCGGACGCCCGTCACCATTGTGTGGCGTGGGTGGCGGGTGCGCCCAATGACTCGCAGCAGCTAGGGTTTTCAGACGATGGCGAACCGGCGGGTACGGCAGGTAAACCGATGCTCGCGCAGCTGATGGGGAGCGGTGTCGGCGAGATTACCGCTGTAGTCGTGCGCTACTACGGCGGTATCCTTCTCGGTACTGGAGGGTTGGTAAAAGCCTACGGTGGTGGTGTGAATCAGGCGTTGCGCCAGTTAACGACACAGCGCAAGACGCCATTAACCGAATATACTTTGCAGTGTGAGTACGGTCAGCTGGCAGGCATTGAAGCCTTGCTGGGGCAGTTTGACGGTAAAGTCGTTGCCAGTGATTACCAGGCTTTTGTTCGGCTCAGGGTGGCGCTTCCTTTTGCCAAAGTGGATGAGTTTTCGGCAAAACTGGCGGATTTTAGTCGTGGTTCATTGCAATTGTTAGCGATTGAAGAATAATCCCCACCTCATTTTAAAGAACTAAGGAAGCGGCAGAGATGCATTTTCGCGCCATCACCCGAATCGTTGGACTACTGGTCATCTTATTCTCGGGGACAATGATTATCCCCGGACTGGTAGCGCTCATCTACCGCGATGGGGCAGGGCGTGCATTCACCCAAACTTTCTTCGTTGCTCTGGCGATCGGCTCCATGCTGTGGTGGCCAAACCGTAAAGAGAAGGGCGAGCTGAAATCGCGCGAAGGATTTCTGATTGTCGTTTTGTTCTGGACCGTTCTGGGCAGTGTGGGTGCGCTACCGTTCATCTTTGCAGAAAGCCCTAACCTAACGATAACCGACGCTTTTTTTGAATCCTTTTCCGGATTAACCACTACAGGTGCGACGACGCTGGTGGGGCTGGATTCATTGCCACACGCGATTCTCTTTTATCGCCAGATGCTGCAATGGTTCGGCGGGATGGGGATCATCGTGCTGGCGGTGGCTATCCTGCCTATTCTTGGCGTTGGTGGGATGCAGCTCTATCGTGCAGAAATGCCGGGGCCGCTGAAAGATAATAAAATGCGCCCGCGTATTGCCGAAACGGCGAAAACGCTGTGGCTAATCTATGTATTACTGACGGTGGCGTGCGCGCTGGCGCTATGGTTTGCCGGGATGCCCGCGTTTGACGCCATAGGGCACAGTTTTGCCACAATCGCCATCGGTGGTTTTTCCACACACGATGCCAGCGTGGGGTATTTCGACAGTCCCACGATTAACACCATCATTGCTATCTTCTTGCTGATCTCCGGTTGTAACTATGGTCTGCACTTCTCTTTATTAAGTGGGCGTAGTCTGAAGGTCTACTGGCGGGATCCGGAATTCCGCATGTTTATCGGCGTGCAGTTGACGCTGGTGGCAGTCTGTACGCTGGTGCTATGGATACACAATACCTATGGCTCGGCGCTCACAACGATCAACCAGGCCTTTTTCCAGGTGGTATCGATGGCGACGACCGCCGGATTTACCACGGACAGTATTGCCCGCTGGCCCCTGTTCCTGCCAGTGCTGTTGCTGTGTTCTGCTTTTATCGGCGGTTGTGCCGGGTCGACGGGCGGTGGCTTGAAGGTGATTCGTATCCTGCTGCTGTTTAAGCAGGGTAACCGCGAATTGAAACGACTGGTCCATCCGAATGCGGTTTACAGTATCAAACTGGGTAACCGTGCGTTGCCGGAGCGAATTCTTGAAGCCGTATGGGGATTCTTCTCTGCCTATGCGCTGGTCTTTATTATCAGTATGCTGGCGATTATTGCGACCGGTGTTGATGACTTCTCCGCGTTTGCCTCCGTAGTGGCAACGTTGAATAACCTGGGGCCAGGACTGGGGGTTGTCGCCGACAACTTTGCCAGTATGAACCCTGTGGCGAAGTGGATCCTGATTGCCAATATGCTGTTTGGTCGTCTGGAGGTCTTTACTCTGCTGGTGCTCTTTACCCCTACCTTCTGGCGTGAATAATGGAGTAACACGTGAAAACACTGATTCTTTTTTCTTCCCGGGACGGACAAACGCGTGAAATCGCTGAATATCTGGCTTCTGAACTCAAAGAGCTGGGCGTTTGGGCAGATGTTGTTAATTTGCATCGTACCGCGGAGCCGGACTGGCAAAATTATGACAGCGTGGTAATTGGCGCCTCGATTCGCTACGGTCATTACCATGCTGCTTTTCAGGAGTTTGTGAAAAAGCATGCCACACGGCTGAATTCGATGCCGAGCGCGTTCTACTCCGTAAACCTGGTTGCCCGTAAACCGGAGAAACGTACGCCGCAAACCAACAGCTATGCGCGTAAGTTCCTGATGAGTTCGCCGTGGCGACCAGACCACAGCGCAGTCATTGCGGGTGCTTTGCGGTATCCACGCTATCGCTGGTATGACCGCGTTATGATCCAACTGATAATGAAGATGTCGGGCGGTGAAACGGATACGAATAAAGAAGTGGTGTATACCGATTGGGAACAGGTTGCGAGATTCGCGCGAGAAATAGCCCAATTAACCAACAAAGCGTTGTTAAAATAAGCGCAAAGAATAAAAAATACGCACTCGGAAGATTATTTTAAATTTCCCCTTGTCAGCCTGAAATAACTCCCTATAATGCGCCTCCACTGAC